>NZ_JBHSAO010000004.1:0-179697 GCF_042650085.1 Oceanobacillus longus
TTTTTTATTTGTTCAACCTTCTAACATTTTGGTTGCAATACTCTGTACTTTTATTATGCATTAAACAGGAGATCGGACGGTAGGCTCTGATTCGATAAAGAGGAGAAAGAGACAGAAAACAGACGGAATGGTATAGAAAGAAAACCATCAAAGCGAGTTAAGGTGAAGTGGATGTGCCACGAGATCACGACGGTTCCTTTAATCCTGAACTAATACCGAAACGAAAAAAGACGTCTTTGCGTTTGAGAGTAAAGTGATCTCCATGTATGCACGTGGGATGTCATAACGAGATATTTCTTCAAGGATTGACAACATTTATGATTTTTCTGTTTCTCATGAAATGGAATCCGATATTATCGAGCAGCTTCTTCCTGAAAGGCAGACTCGTTCATTAAGTAACTGTTATGCGTTTGTATTTGCAGATTGTATGTATACAACCATTCGCATTCAATATGAAACAAAGAAATATGCCGTTTTTTAGGATACACCATCGAATATATCCCTTCCACAAAGACATTGTATAACTGGATAGATGAAGGGATTTTATCGGTAATTAATATGGATTTGCCATTGAAACTTCACCGTTCTACAAAGACTTCCAAATCTTGTAAGAACAAAAAGGTGCTTGGAACGAGTATTGAGGAATGTCCAGAATCTATCGAGACAAGGAAGAATTTGGTCATTGAGAAATTGATACTGTTCTGGGGCACAAATCAAAAGACGAGGCTCTCCTGACATTAGACCCATGGAGATTATCAAGCGCATTCCAAGTAAAAGTGCGCTAGCTGCAACCATTTTAGGTAATTTATTTTCATGATGTTCATCACTACTATGGCTTCGGCTGACTTCTAATACTTTAATTTAAATTCTATGTATCCATTCGTTCTTGCTTTCTGTCTCATTTAACCATCCTCCGACTAAGGAAGAACCTGGGTAATATCCAAAACCATTTCATGAGCTAAAGAAAAGATTCCCTCTATGGCTGAAGAAAAATCTCTCTCAGACATCCCACGTGCATACATTGAAATCACTTTATTCATCGCAGAAACGTCTCTAAATGATTATTCATTTCACCCTATAGCACAGCTTCAAACATAGATCCACAAATAACTCTGTGTCCTTTCTGTCTTCTACGGTCTTTGGTTGCTAGCTTACTAGAATCTGTTTTGCTAATTATTTAGCTGATTTCTTATCTCGCTTTGACTTAGTCAATAGATAAAAAACTAAACTATGAAGTAAGAGTCATACGCTCTCTTACTTTCACAGTTTAGTTTACATTCCTAACTGCACCCCTATTTATGCAATTTCAGGAATGTTTTAGAATATATACAAATTCATAAATCGTCTATGTTAATTTTTTCGTATAGTAATCTAATTTCATGGTTTTCACACTGTCTTCAAATAATTGAAGATTTATTGATGAAAACCATTGTCCAAATGAAGTTTTTGGTGTAATCTTGTCCATGAGTTTGGTCCTTTTATTTTTGGATTTGGACGGGTTACCACCTGACTATATCCATTATAAAGGACTTTTTCTTTACAAAACACTAAATTAGTGAAGATTTTGGGTATTTTTAATATTTGGTTTTAATTAATGCAACGCTAGTGCTATGGTATATAAAATTATATTTGTTTCATTGCCATTTCTAGTAATGCCCTTACTCGTCTGTGGTGATTTATAAAACGATCGTCTTGAGTGTATCCCCTCTTATAGCGATAATATATTTGTTGTGCGATAACTGAATTTTTAAAGTAGGCAAAAGTTAAATAATAGTTCATATTAGAAACATCACGGCCACTTTTTTTAGCATATTCTTCGATAAATTGATTTCTTGAGTAAAAACCGGGTTTTATAGTAATGGGGTTTCCACTAATTTCTTTTAATTCTATTGGATCATTTTCCTCTAACCAAAAGATAATAGCAGTTGCTAAATCAGCAAGAGGATCCCCTACAGTCGATAATTCCCAATCAAATACTCCAACAATTTTGCTATTATCTTCCTTATTAAACATTACATTTTTGAAATGAAAATCATAATGGATAATTGACGGAGATGGTGAAGTTGGTAAATGTTTAATTAACCATGCTTTTAATTGTTCAACACCTGAATAATCTTCGGTTTTTACGTCATCATATCTTTTAATCCAATTTGTAACTTGTCTTTCTAAGAACCCTTCAGGACGTGTCATATTTACTAATCCTGTATCTTTATAATTTATTTGATGTAAAGATGCCATAGTCTCTACCATATTCTGAGATATAGACTGAAATAACTGTGGCTTATCATCACTTTCTTTTATTACTTTCTCTAACAAAAACCCATTTCTACGTTCCATAACATAAAAAGGTGCACCGACTATGGAATTATCATCATAAAATAAATACGGTTTTGGCGCCATAGGAAAAACCGGATTTACCTCTTTAATGATGTTAAATTCCCTTTCCATATTATGTGCTTTTGGGTTTACGGGTCCTGCTGGGGCTCTGCGCAAAACCGCTTCCCATTCTCCAATCCGAACCAAATAAGTTAGGTTAGAATTACCTGTAGCAAACTGTTCTACAACTAGAGGTTCATTCGGTAAACTAGGTATCTTTTCTTTTAAAAATCCTTCTAATTTACTTATATCAACTTCTGCACCTTTTCTTACTGGTATCGTTTCACTGTATAAATTTTCTCTTGTATTCAATATCATTCTCTCCTTATGTCTTTTTTTATAACCATTTTTATTCTTGATTCACTCTTAATAATGCATCTAAAGCGATTACTCCTTCGCCCTTAGGTAAAACTTTAATTGGATTAAACTCTAATTCTTGAATTTCACTAGAATTTTGTTCCACAAATTTTGATACTCTGAAAATGGTATCAGAAAGAGCATCAATATCGTAAGTACTATCCCCTCGATACCCTTCCAACAAAGGCCACCCTTTAACTTCTCTTAATAATGTCTTGATTTCTTTCTTATCTATTGGAAGCACCCTCGTAGTAACATCTTTCAATAGTTCGACAAATATTCCACCTAGGCCGAATGTAATGGAGTGACCAAAAACAGGGTCTTTATTAAATCCAACTACTACTTCAATTCCCTCTTTTGATACAAAACTTTCTATTAACACCCCCTCAAAGTCAACACTGTTTAGATACCTTTGAACACTATTCTTTATTTCAGTGAATGCAACTTTAGCCTCTTCATCGTTTTTTATATTGATTTTCACTGCACCAACATCACTCTTGTGCGATATTTTATTAGAATTAGTTTTCATAACAACTGGATAACCTATTTTTCTAGCTACATTTACTACTTCACCTTCATTATAGGAAATCCCTCCATTTGGTGTAGTAATAAACTTTGTTAATAGTTGTTTAGTATCCCATTCACTTACAGCACCATTAAAATTTGATAGTCGGGAATCAATTTGAGTTAAATCTTCTAAATTATCCTCATCTATTTTAATACGAGATTGAAAGTTCAGACCAATTTCTGTAACTTTTGATAAGGCCTTTACACATCTTGTTATATCCTCATAGTAAGGAATATTATAACTTGTAGCTACGTCAAATGCAGCTTGTGACTTAACAGGTGATACAAAGCATACAAATTTATCGGACTGGAGTATAACATCTTTTAAGTCCTCGATAAATCCTTCTAATCCACCTAAGACCACAACAATTGAATCAAAGCGTTCTTCTTGTAATAACAGTTCAAAACATTCTTTGAAAATTCTTGGATCATTCATCACTTGAGCAGTAACATCTATAGGGTTCTGAGCAGATCCAAATGATGGTAATTTATTCTTTAATTTTTCTTTTATTTCATCTGAAGTAGGCACTACTTCCAATCCATATTCTGTTGCAGCATCTGCCATCATAATTCCATTTCCGCCAGAACCAGTTAGTATTCCAATTCTGTTTCCTTTTGGTTTTTTATTACTTACAGAAAGTTTCAATGTATCTAACAACTCTGTTCTGTCTTTCACTCTAATAACACCGTCTTGTTTAAAAGCAGTACTATATAATGAGTCTTCACCAGCTAGAGCTCCTGTATGTGAAGTAACTGCTTTTTGACCAGTCTCGGTAGTACCTACTTTTAACATTACAATAGGTTTCTCGAGATTCCGTGCTCGATTAGCAATTGCTCTAAACCTTTTTCCATCTTTCAAGGATTCAATATAACCACCAACAGCTTTAACTTCTGGTAGTTCTACCATATATTCTAGAAAGTCTAAGAATCCAAGGTCAGCCTCATTTCCTGTAGTTGCCCAGTAATTAAATCCAACTTTTTCATATTGAGCGTGATCTAATATATTAAATCCAATTCCACCACTCTGGCTAACGAAACCAATTGACCCCGTTACTTTTATGGAACTACCAAAAACTTCAGCAAAACTAAGTATCGTACCATTAGTAAGATTAGCAACACCTAAACAATTAGGACCCACTATATGCATTTTGCTTTGTTTTGCTATATTTAATAGTTCATTCTGAATTCTATTTCCTTCTTCTCCAGCTTCCGCAAATCCGCCCGCAAAGATAACTGCTGTCTTAACTCCCTTTTTAGCACATTCTTCGATTCCCTTTATAATTCTAGCTCCAGAAAGTGCTAAAATTGCTACTTCTACTGAACTAGGTACATCTAATATACTTCCGTAGGCTTTTAGGCCACCGATTTTATCATATTTAGGATTTATTGGATAAACCTCTCCTTTATATCCTTGTTTCAGCAAAAAATGAATAGGACGTCCACCTACTTTTGTTAAGTCTTTTGACGCTCCTATTATTGCTATCGACTTCGCATTGAAAATATTGTTTATTGTATTTATACTATTTACCCTATCTATTTCAATCATGATTTTATCCCTCCGAATATATCTGCTACTTTATTATTGCGAGAGGATTCCGTCCCTCTTTAGATATTCATATAAAAAATTTCAACTTAAATATTTTATGTTCTCTATTTGACTACCTAACATTAGAGGGAACTTCACTTTGGCACCTCTCATAATCCTTTCTTGGATTACAACTACATTTTCTTCTGAATAAACAAATCTTTCCATCGACAAAGTAGCGTGCCATAGTTGAAATTTTTCCACCTCTCAACTCTATTATATTTTTCGTTATTTCTTTATACTTTCTACAAAAGCTTTAACTCTCTCTTTATGTTCTGATGAATGTAAACACATAATTTGATTTGACATTTCTTGGTCAAGCGCAACATCAAAAGATACATCTTGGATATTATTTGATATGGATTTTATGATATCAACCGCAATCTCTGATGAGTTTGCTAAATCTCGCGCTATTTTTAACGTAGTGGTCATTAACTCTTCAGGTTCAACCAACCAATCAACTAATCCCCACTTTTCAGCGAGTTCACCATTAATGCTTTCACCTGTAAGCAAAAGGCGTTTTGTCTTCCCTAATCCAATTCTTCTTGACATCATATAGGAAACTCCTGCATCAGATACTAATCCTAATTTTATAAATGGGGCTGAAAACTTAGCTTTGGAAGAAGACACAATTAAATCCCCCATCAAAGCAAGTCCTAATCCAGCACCTATTGCAAAACCATTAACAGCACAAATAATTGGTTTTGGAGATTGATAGACAGCTCTAATCATATTGTTCATTTCTTTAAATATAGATCTTCTTTCAATAGCATTATTGTCTCTGGTTGCTTGGGCTTTTATATCTCCACCAGCACAAAAGCCTTTTCCTTCACCAGTTAAAACTATAACTCGTACTGTTTCATCTTTTAAGGATTGATTAATCGTTGAAAATAATTCCTTTTTTAAATCATCACTAAGTGCGTTTAATGCCTGTGGACGATTTAGAGTGATAACCGCTACTCTATCTACTAATTGGTAATCTATATAATTCAAAATAATCCCTCTAACTGCAAATCAATGCATCATTTTTATAGTTTATTATATTTTATCTAGGGACAGGGAGTAGCATATTCTGTTGATAAACCTCAAACCACTTTTGAAACATTATTTCTCCCTAATAATTAATATAGAATCTCGGCATTTACCGAGTTAGTGATTTCTTGATCCATCCTTTTCTCTAGCATATGCCTCTGTATACCATTACGCAGTTCGATAAAATCCTTCTGGATGCAGCACATGGTGCGGAATTCATTTATCAATAAATTAACCTCATTATTGAATATTCAATCTTTTCAAAATACAATTATCCCTCCTATCGCCGATATAAATATAACTACTATTGGATGAATTCTCTCAGTCTGCATTAAGATAAAAGACACACATAATAATAATAGAAAAAATAAGTTATTCCAAGAGATTTCAGTTGTAAAAATGTTCATATTAATAGCAAATTTAATTGCTGAATAGAATATAAGTGATACTACGACTGGCTTTATTCCATTAATTGCATCTGAAACATAGCGAAGTTCTTGAAAGCGTTTATAATGTTTTGCAATTAATATTAATATAATTAGGGAGGGTAACACTATACCAAAAGTTGTTAGGATAACTCCTAATAAACCCACTTTTTGATACCCTATCAAAGATGCACTATTAATTGCTATTGAACCAGGTAACATCCCCGTAAGAGCAAATGCCTCATTAACTTGTAAAGAGGTTAACCAACCTTCATCAATAACTTCCTTCCCAATTAGAGGTAACATAGCATATCCACCTCCAAAGGAAAAACAACCAATAATAAAAAAGGTCCAAAACAATTGAATATAAATCACTTTTATCCCTCTAAACTTTAGGTCTCACTCTCTTTTTTGTCTTTAGCATTTCTCTTTGTAATTACTATTCCAATCGTAGTTCCACACGTTATACCAAATAGAATTACAATTATCGGATTGATATTAAAGATTAGTAATACAAAAAAACTAATTACACTAATCAATATTGATGTTGTATTATGAAAAACCTTTTTCGCAACAGTATAACCAGCGTACAATATCATTGCAATTACTGTTGCGGAGATCCCATGAAATGCTGATTTAACAATCGGGTTATCACCCCAAACTTTAAACGAAGTATATATCATGATTACTATAATTGAAGTGGGAAGAATGCTCCCCAACAGCGCAGAAATCAATCCTTTAATTCCAGCTACACGGTAGCCAATAATTATTGCCGAATTAACTAAAACAGCTCCTGGTGCTGTTTGAGCAATAGCTAACATGTTTATAATTTCTGAAGAAGTAAACCACTTATGCTTTTGAACTACTTCTTTTTCAATTAAAGTGAGTGTAGCGTATCCCCCCCCAAAAGTGATTGGACTTATTTTAAGAAATGTCAAAAATAATTGTAATAGAGTTACCATTTCATTTTTCATTCTATATTCACCCTGTATAATCGATATACATCCTCTACCCTTTACGTCAATTGATTCATAAAAATACTTTATTTAGATTTAATTGGATGCTAAATTACCTTCTCACTTTCAATTATTTCTCCACTTTTATTTTTTCTATCCTTTCTCCATTGAATAATGAAGAATACAATAACACCTAGAATAACTAAAACTATAGCAAGTGAATAACCTCTTGTAACAAAAATAGAATAACTCCCATCCGTTAATACCAAAGTTCTACGCAAACTCTTCTCGATTATTGGACAAAGAATAAAAGCCATAATAAAACCAACCATGGAATAGCCCAATTTACGAAAAACATAACTAAACAATCCAAAACCTAGCGCAAACCATAAGTAAAAATGCAATCTTGTTGATACATAGACACCAATGAGAGAAACACATAATACAGCAGGTATTAGTATACTATTCGGTATAGTTACAATCCTCGCGAATAGTGGTGTTATCAATCTTCCTATTAGATACATTGCTAAAGTTGTTAAAAGAAACCCAAAAAAGATTGCATAAACTAAATTAGAATCATCCTGAAGTAATCCTGGGCCAGGTCGAATTCCATGGATAATAAAACCACCCATTACAATTGCAACCCCAACCGAACCAGGAATGCCTAAAGTAAATAGAGGTATTAGAGCTCCACCAACTGTAGCATTATTTGCTGACTCTGCTGCAGCTATACCTTCAGGATTCCCTTTTCCAAATGTTTCGGGGCTTTTAGATATTTTCTTTGCTATCGAATAAGAGAATACCGAACTAGTACCTGATCCCATACCTGGGAATATTCCAATAAGAACACCTATAATTGAGCCTATAGCTGTTGGTTTACCAACACTTTTTATATCTTTAAAAGACATCCTTGTGCTTAATCCTTTTTTATCTTTTGCTTTAAATTTCTTATGCAATTCTTCACTAATTAGTACGATAACCTCTGAAATCGCAAACATTCCTATTATTAATGCAATAACATTAATACCCTCAAATAAAGCTGGTTGACCCAACGTAAATCTGGATGCACCTGTGAATAGATCCATACCTACTGTCGCCGCCATTAATCCCAATACAACAGATATTACAGTTTTCACCCTATCTTTTTCTGTTCCCATAAAAATTACACCTATAAGACCCAGAAGAGCAAGCAGAAAATACTCAGGATCGTATATGAGTAGTGCGAATTTTCCGAAAGGCACTGATAAAAAGATTAAAGCTATCCCACCAATTAGTCCACCTATGGTTGACGCCACCAAGGAATATCCTAAAGCTTTCCCAGGAGAACTCTTTTTTGCTAGAGGATGTCCGTCAAATGTTGTCACTATCGCAGCACCTGTTCCAGGAATATTAAGCATAATTGCTGAGATGGATCCACCATATTCAGCTCCCTGAAAAGCTGCTAGCAGTAATAAAATTCCCGCTACAGGTTCCATATTATAAGTGATGGGTAATAATAAGACTAGAGTTAGCGCTATTCCAAGACCAGGTACTGAACCAAATAAGATACCTACAAATGTTCCTAATAAAATAGCAATCAAATTAGTTAAAGTAAAGAGAGTAAGTATATCAAACCCAAAAATATCCAATTCTCACCCTTCTTTCTAAGAATTATTTAACTAGACATGCGTGACCAAAAGTTATCAAAAAGTAATCATTAATATTTTCCCGAATATGAGATAAACCATTATCGTTAAAAATAAAGCAATCAATGCATTTATTACAATATTTTTTTTCCTCCCATATTTTTTTGTATAAAGCATCATTAGAGCAAACAGAAAAATGATCAAGTTGAGATAGAAAACACCTAGGTAGACCCAACTCAATACAAAAAAAACAGTTATTATAAATGTAGTTATCACGTATTTACTATTAGGCAAACTAATTTTTTCTTTATCCTTTTTTCGATATGTTTGGAATAAGCTTATTAGACAAAAGATAATTAATATAACAGATAGTAAGTTTGGAAAATAACTAGGTCCAATTGGTGAAGGATCAAATCCTTCCTTAATATTTATTGATATTAAATAATATCCAATCGTTATAAGGATTAAGGAAAGTGTAAATAGATAGTTTGCTAATCTTATATTCATTTATTGCACCAACCTTCTAACATAAATTTTATAGCCCCTTGCTATAGGTAGAGTGGCTGTTAAAATAAGAGGTTTTACATGGAGTATCTGGCATGATAGAATTTCTCTGCGTGAGCCAGTTCCTCTTCATATCGGCCATAAAACTCGTCATGCCACCCTGGCTCCATGTAAAACCGACTATGTTTCTATTGTTTTTCTTTATCCGACACACCAATTAGCGAGCCATTTTATATCCCATAAAACACCTTAAAGTAATACGTGATATTTTCATTGAATATAAGAGCTAATTATTCAATCATGCCGATATCTTCTAGAATTTGTTTTGTAGTTTCATAAGAACTATTAATGTTTTCACCGAACTGTTCAGGGTCACCGTAATTGATTTCAACCCCTAGTTTCTGTAACTCCTCAGTAACTTCTGGATCATCTAGAGTTTTCTGAAGAGCGTCATGGAGAATATTTATATAGTCTTCTGGTATATCTTTTGGTCCTACGAAACCAACATAAGGATTCAAATTAAGTTCGATTTCTATATCTGTAATTATTGGTATATCAATATCACTATATGACTCAGGTTTCTGATTATTAAGTATTAATAATCCACGCATCTCGCCAGAATCAATAAAAGATTTTGCAAAGGACGAATCCCCTATTATTGCTCCATCAATCTGTCCACCTAAAACAGCTGTGGTAGATTCACCACTACCATCATAGACAACAGGTGTAGTTTCTAAGCCTTCTTGTTGATTTATAACTTCCATAGGAATTCTTTCAACAAGTCCACCCCATCCATATTTAAATTCTCCTGGATTTTCTTTTACGTATTCTAACCATTCCTGATATGTTTCCCATGGCGCATCAGCTTTAACCAGCAAGATAGGAGAAGCTGCAGTTAAACTCATTATTGGACTAAAATCTTCATGAGAATAAACAGTATTTCCCATCGCAGGTTCCATTGACAAGGCACCTATAGTAGCTAACCCAATAGTATATCCATCAGGGTCTGCATTTTGAACCTCGGTCATTCCTACTGTACCTGTAGCACCTGGCTTATTAATAATTGCTATCGTTTGCTCATTTGGTAAATATTTACTTGCATGTTTTGCAATAACTCGTCCAACTAAATCTGTGGATCCACCAGCTTGAAAAGGAATAATTACCTCTATTGGTTTGTTAGGGTAATCACTACTCGCATTTTGTTCTTGTTCTTCCGTACCGGAGTTTTCTTCTGAGTCAGCTACTGATTCTGAACCCTTTGATTGAGAGCACCCTATAAGAGCCCAAATCATTATAGATATAGATATAAATAAAATAAGTTTATTTTTCATATTATCAAACCACCTCTTCTTATTTGATTTTCATAGATAAACTTTACCGCTATTGTTCTCATTACTATTTGTATTGATTTTGAAATCCTCATTGATTGCGATTGTGAATATTCAAACTCATAAGCCCCCCTCTCTTCTTAAAATTTCTTAGTCTTACAATCCGCCTCTGGTATGCAAGCGCTAACATTTATAAGGTTTTAATGACTGCTTGCTATTTAATGTTTAAGAAACAAATAACCCATGGTTGAAATTATCACACCTTATTTGCCAGCAGTATTCTCTTAGGTGCTTTATAGATAGTCAAGGAGAGCATTTGACAACCTTTAGCATTTAAGGGATAAGGGATGGCAAGATATTTATCAGTTGTACGATGTCCACGGGCTTTTCTTTTTACAGCTTGAACCTGTCTGCGATGCCTTCGTCTTTCGGTGACAAACTATCTTACAATTTTTTTTAGTTATTCAGCTATTGTAAATTATAGGCTCTACCTGGTAACGTAGTCATGGCGCACATCTTTTGCAGAGATAATTTTATACGATACGCACTTCCTGTTTGGTTTTCAAGCAACATTTAGCTTGACTACTTTAAAATTTGTTGTGCCAACTGCGCATTTTTTTACCTGAACTACACTCCATTTACCAATTTCATTATATGGAACTTATCAGGTATTTTATAAGGATTCACACTCTAGGAGTATCCTCTGTGAGACTATTTTTCAACCCAAAACTACTTCCCCTTTAACTCCAATCTTGCAACTACTTCACAATGTACTTCATCTGGTCCATCTCCAAGTCTCAGTGCGCGTGCTCGTGCATACATATATGCCAAAGGTGTATCGTCACTAACACCAGCAGCTCCAAATGATTGAATTGCTCTATCAACAACTTTACTTACCATTTGAGAACCAATTACTTTTATCATAGATATTTCTTTTCTAGCATTCTTACCACCAACTTTATCTATCATATAAGCAGTTTTTAAGGTTAGTAGCCGTGCTTGTTCAATTTCCATCCTTGAATCAGCAATCCATTGTCTAATGACGCCTTGATCAACTAATAGTTTTCCAAATGTAACTCTATTTTTAACACGTTCAATCATTAAATCAAGTGCCCTTTCAGCCATTCCAATTGTTCTCATGCAATGGTGAATTCTACCTGGTCCAAGGCGCCCTTGAGAAATTTCAAAACCTCTACCTTCTCCTAATAATAAATTTGAAGCAGGAACGCGAACGTTATTATATTCAATTTCCGCATGGCCATGTGGTGCATCGTCATAACCTAAAACAGGTATATAGCGTTTAACATTCACTCCAGTGGTATCTAGTGGTACAAGAATTTGACTATGTTGTTTATGTTTCGAACCTTCAAAGTTCGATTTACCCATAACTATTGCAATTTTACATCTCGGGTCATTGGCACCAGATGAAAACCACTTTCTTCCATTAATAACGTACTCATCGCCTTCTCTTACTATTGTTGTACTTATATTAGTAGCATCTGATGAACCAACTTCTGGTTCTGTCATAGAGTATACAGATCGAATTTCTCCATTTAATAAAGGAATTAACCATTTCTTCCTCTGATCTTCACTTCCAAAGCGAACGAGAACTTCCATATTTCCTGTATCAGGAGCACTACAGTTAAAAACCTCTGATGCAATGGATGATCTCCCCATAATTTCAGCAAGTGGTGCATATTCTAGGTTGGTTAAACCTGCACCATATTCACTATTTGGTAGGAATAAATTCCATAGTCCTTGTTTTTTAGCTTTTGTCTTCAATTCTTCCATGATTTGAGGTGCTTTCCAACGATTTCCCCCTTCGTTTAGTTGTTCTTTGTAAGTTTTTTCATTTGGATAGATTTCCTCCTCCATAAATTCATTTAATTTCTCTTCTAATTCTTTGACTTTGTCTGTGTGTTCAAAATACATCTCTACATCCCCTTTTTTCATTAAAATATTTTCCGCTAATATATAGCGTAGTATTCTTTTAATTTACTTCTATTCTTAGTAATGAATATATTTCGTGTATTGCAATATTAAGTTAGCCACCTATATAGAATCCGGTATATGCATCAAAGTGTGAGTTTGACTATAGGTAAGAAGAGGCAGAACGAAAACCCAATTTCCTCGCAGCTTCTTCTTCATAAAAAATAGGATTATCCTCTTTGATTGCTCTAGCAAACTCACGAATTTTACCCCTTTCTAATGGATATCCTTCAATTTTGTAGAGTTCCGTTTCAACCATGCTTTTCAATCTATTAACTAGTTCTTCAGATATACTTGTGCTGATTTTCATCATCCTCCATCGGTTTAAATACTAAAGTGACAATTAAATATATTAAACCTTTATATTTTCTAAGTTTTGTAATGCAAATAAGCCTTTACTATTATATCCTCCAACCGCAATAACACCATTGTTGACATCTGGTAATTGGCATTTTTCTGCTTGACCTCGTAGCTGTAATGCAGATTCATATAAATGTCCAATACCATGCAAACGACCTTCGCATAACATCCGCCCATTGTTGTAATAGGCATAACAGCTTCCTTACCTCTAAGCACTGCTTCAGTAATATAGTTACCCATATCCTCAGCTTGCATAGTTCAAGATGTGCAGCCCAGATAAATGAATCGAAACTAAACCCATCATAGAAATAAACCATCGGATGATAGCCTACAGTACCATAGGTGTGTTGAACGCAATCGACTCCTGTTCGTCAAATCAAATTATAATAAATGAAGGTAGTATCATTCCTATTGTTGCAACTATTATCCCCACAAATCCTGCGGTTTTATATCCAACAAATATCGCAGCGTTCATACCTATTGATCCAGGTAGCATACCAGAAATTGAAATAGCATCTGTTAGTTGTTCAGTTGTCATCCAACCTTGGCTTGTTACCCGGCTATCTATAAGTGGTAAAGCTGCATATCCACCACCAAATGAGAGACTACCTATTATAATAAAGTTCCAAAATAAGCAAAATAAAAGCATTGCCACACCTCTACAAACAGCCGTGTATATTTATATAATTCACACTAAATTAGCTTATGTTTAGAACTCTCCTTTCCTATACCAAATGTAATCGGACTTATTTTAAAAAATACAAAGAATAATTTCCGTAGAGTATTCGTTTTTATCTTCATCAAATCATCCTTCTGTTTGATGTAACGATACATATTTGAGAAAAAATATTGTTTACTAATTAAATTCTAAACCTGATATATAATTCCCCCTATCTTCAGCATTTTCACCTAAAGTAAAAGAGAACTTTCCTTTATCTCCTCTCATTATTCTTCTTTGGATTGTGATGGCGCTTTCACCAGAGTAAATAACTCTTTCTAAAGATAATGCAGGGTTCCTTATTTCTACTTCTAAATAATTTGATTCAAATTCATTAATAGCTATAGGTTCTATATCTAAGGTAGAATGGGTGAAGTTAAATTTAAGTTCTCTTTCAAGATAATCAAAAAATGCTATACTTGCTAAGTTTTGTTCTAATATCTTTGGTGCATATTTATATGGGATATGAATCGTTTCTAGAATAAATGGATTGTCGTTAACTAAACGAACACGAATGATTTTGTATATTTCCTCAGAATCTATTAGTTGGAAAATTTCCCTAATACGTTTAGAAGAAGTTCTGTCTACATCTGCATAAATCACTTTAGAACTTGGTGTTAGCCCTTTCTTCATAACTTGCTGATTAAAACTAATTTCCCCGATTAAATCATGAACAATTTTTGATTTAGAAACAAAAGTTCCAACACCTTGCTTTCTGTAAATTAGTCCCTCTGTAATCAATTCATCTAATGCTTTTCTAATAGTAGAACGACTTACATTATACGTTTCCATTAGCTCTCTTTCAGGTGGCACTTTATACTGCTCTTTCCAATATCCTCCTTTTATTTTTTCCCTTATAATTTCTTTAAGTTGATGATAAAGAGGAATAACACTATATTCATCTAACATATTTTCACCACCTCGTAAGTTTTAGTTTAAAACTAAACATAACAACATGTTATACGGACCAATGTTTATATAAAATATTATAACGGAATGTTTTGCATTGTCAAATATTTATTTAAATTTTAAATAATGCGAAAATAGATAAATGGGATTATATTAAAATATTATTTTTAGTAATCAATAGAGTTAAACAGTTTTATGAATTATTTTGCTTCTTCGCTATTTAATATTTAGTTTAAGGTTTCATAAAGCTGTCGATACTAGGTAAAAACTATTAAATTACTTAGGAGCGTATGCCTTATGAAAGACTTTCAAGAGAAGTATAATGTATTCCAATCTGCTCTGGATATACCTGAACCATGGTATGTGTTTCATCATGAATTAGCTAAAGAAGAGACATTGCACATCTATATTGAATACAGATCAGGCGCTGTATTTTCATGTCCTAATTGTGGAAACACTAGTTGTAAAGTTCATGATATTCTCGATCAAGATCGTACGTGGAGACACCTTGACTTTTGGCAATATCGAACGATTCTTCATGCAAGAATGCCTCGAGTTAAATGTGAATCGTGCGGTAAAATACTCACCGTCGAAATTGACTGGGCACGGCCAGGTGCAGGGCTTTCCCTATTTTTTGAACACCATGTTATGTCGCTAATGGTTGAAATGCCAGTTAATGCAGTGGCTCGCAAAGTTGGTGAACATGATACTCGCCTTTGGCGCGTATTTAAATATTATGTCTATAAAGCGATGGAAAACATTGATATATCAAATGTTTCACGTATCGCCATGGATGAAACGTCTCGTAGAAAAGGGCATAAATACGTGACATTATTTGTTGATTCAGATACTAAACGATTATTGTTTGCCACGTTAGGTAAAGGTTCAGAAGTATTATAGGATTTTTGTCAGTTCCTTGATAGTAAAGGGGGCTCACCCTCTCAAATCAAAGAAATATGTTCTGATATGTCCCCGTCATTTATTTCTGGAATTGAAGAAAACTTCCCGGATGCGTCCATCACCTTTGATAAATTTCATGTAATGAAATTGGTTAATGAAGCGCTGGATCAAGTAAGGAGACAAGAACAGGCCACAGAACCATTACTAAAAAAGTCACGCTACATGTGGCTTAAAAATCAAGAAAACTTAACAGAAAAGCAAGAAATTAACTTTACCAAATTAAAGGACATGGACTTAGCAACAGGTCGTGCCTATCGCCTGAAATTATCCCTGCAAAATATGTGGACAAGGTCACCTTTTATTTCCGAGATGTATTTTGACGCATGGTATGACTGGGCAATACGCTCTCAACTAGGGCCTATGATCAAGCTCGCGAAGTCATTAAAAAAGCATAAAGACGGTATCTTAAGATGGTTTGTCACTAAAATGACCAACGGTTTGCTTGAGGGTATAAATAGCTTAGTTCAGGCTGCCAAAAGAAAAGCTCGTGGATACCGTTCTACGGACAACTTCATTGCCATGATCTATGCGACGGTTAACAAGCTGGATTTAATCGTTGAACACTGACTAGAGTTGTTCCTTCGTTTGCTTGCAAACAAGGAATGATAGATTCAACTACGTACTAGTAAACTGTTTTTTCAACACTATATGGCGAAGAGCCAAAAATTATTTTTAGGATTTATTGTATTTTTAACTATCAAAAAAGCCCTACTAGAAAAAAACACCAGCAGGACTATATAAAAATTTTATTAATCTTTACCTATTAATCCAAAAAGCTCAAGTCACTATTTCACAAAGGCATTGTGACAGTTCTCCAAGCTCTTTTGCGAAGATAGAAAAGCAACGGTGTTTGTAATTATTAACTCTTCTATTGTTTGTAGTAGCAATACAAGCAATAACAAATTGGATGAATAATTTCTTTAAAACTTTAGTGGCTTTTTGAACTCGCTCTAATATTATTTAATTACACATTGTACATAAATTGAATTCATATATTATGGTTTTAGAATAATTTTCCCTTTCGTTTTTCTTCCCTCCATCAGGTCATGAACCTTTGCTGATCATTCCAATGGATAAGCACCACCAATGTTGACTATTAACTGCTTTTTCTTTATATAGTTAAACAATTGTTGTATAACTTTGTTATTTTCCTTATAATCTTTCCAATCCCCCAAAAAGAAACCTGATACCGTCTGATTTTTTTCATTAATTGACGTGGGTCGAATAACGTCTCTGTTCTACTAGAACGACCGTATACAATCATTCTTCCAAAAGAAGACATACATTTTAGACTTTTATAGAAAATATCATTACCAACCATTTCTAGAATAATGTCTACTCCTTTACCATCTGTAAATTCATAAACTGATTTTCCCCAGTTATCATCGGTTTAATTTACTAATAAATCCGCACCAAGGGATTGCGCTAATTCTAGTTTATTATGGTACTTGCTGTTGCAATCACATGCTTAGCACCAAAAGTTTTGGCAAGTTGAACGGAAATAGTGCCAACTCCACTAGCAGATGCATGAATACGGACTGTTTCCCCATTTTTCATTCGAGCCATTTCTTGTAACATAAAATAGCTGTGAGTCCCTGCAAAGGGGTTGCAGCTGCTTCTTCAAATGTAATTTCATTAGGTATTAGAGTGTTTTTTACTTCGCTAACGGATATATATTCTGCATACCCACCACCTCCAATTACCAAAGCTACTACCCGATCACCAGGCTTAAAAGAATGACATAATTCCCTTACTTCTTATACGATGTTTCTCCAGTTATATATGACGACATTGGATAGGTTACACTTTGTTGAAAAAAAAAAAAGGGCAAGTAGAATAATAGATAGCTAGTGAGGAGAATCTATTTTGTCCAGTAAAAGAAGAAGTTTACAACAGAATTTAAAAAGCAAGTGGTTGCATTATATGAGAATGGTAAAAGCCGCCAAGATATTGTCAGTGAATACGAATTAACACCATCTGCTTTAGACAGATGGATTAAGCAATTTCAGCAGTCTGGGTCTTTTAAAGAGAAAGACAATCGAAGCCCTGAAGAACAAGAATTGATTAAGTTAAGAAATAGAAATAAGCAGTTAGAAATGGAAGTTGATATTTTAAAGCAAGCCGCGCTGATCATGAGACTAAAATAGAAGTGATTGAAAAAAATCGTCACAACTATTCGGTATTAGCAATGTGCGAAGTCCTGCAATTAGCTCGAAGTACTTTTTACTATGAAACAGAAATAGCAGTACAAAAAGAACAAGAAAAAATTGCGGGAGAACAAAAATTAAAAGAAAAGATACTAGTCATTTCAACAAAAACCGCAAAGTATATGGGACGCGTAAAATTAAAGATTCCCTTTCAAAAGAGGGTTACACGATTTCCATACGGCGCATAGGTAGACTTATGAGTGAACTTGGGATTCAATCAAAATATGCACAGCCATCCTATAAAACAATGACAACTCGACCAAACGAAGAAGCAGTTGAAAACCTGTTAGATCGGGAATTTAACGTCGATGAAGCGATGTCTGTGTTAGTTAGTGATTTACGTATGTCAGAGTAGGAAAGCATAAGGACGCAGCTTAAGTTCAACGTGCCTTCGCAACGGTAAAACAACCATTAGAAGCGGTGAACGTATTTCATACAGATCGCGGTTCTGAATTTAAGAATGTTGGAATCGATGAACTATTAAGTGAACATAACATTGAACGCTCTCTAAGCGAAAAAAGAAACCCTTATGATAATGCGGTGTCCGAAACGACATTATAAGATACTAAAAACCGAATTAATAAATGATATGTACTTTGACACCTTTGAACAGCTATCCCTTGAACTTTTTGATTATGTCAATTGGTACAAAATAATATCCGAACGCACGGCACTCTTGGTTACTTAAGTCTGTAACATGCCGAAACATGGCCCTTAAAAAAATTGTTTGATTTAGTGTTCACATACTAGAGTTCCCTGCTCTTTAATTAAACTAAAAATACGCTCATAAGCTTTCGCAGCTACTCGAAGCGAAGTTACGGGATAAATGACCATAATGAATCCCATATCTTGAAAGGCATCTGCTGTTATAAACGGAGTCTTACCAAATTCCGTCATATTCGCAAGTAAAGGAACTTTTATATTATTTGCAAACAAGCGAAATTCTTCTTCATTTTGTAATGCTTCAGGGGAAATTGCATCCGCACCGGCATCAATATATGCTTGCACTCTTTCATAGGCTGCTTCTATCCCTTCTACAGCCTTAGCTTTCGTTCTTGCTACAACAATTAAGGATGGGGCTACCTCTTTGATAGCCTTAATTTTTTGTGACATTTCTTCTGTTGTAACAAGCTGTTTTCCATTTAGATGTCTTAAATTTACACTTCAACCTTAATATAATCATAGGATTTATAAAGTTTGAACAAAAAGTCACTAAAAGAGAACCATCATCCTCCTTATTAATTTTATATTCATGATTTTCAGCAATTATTATGAGAAAAAGCAACTCTACTCAAAAAACGACTGAACGCCACTTTAATAATCACTAAGCTCTGTAACTATCCCATTCGAGAAGAAGACTATCTTGTAGATGACCTACGAATTACGCAGGACGCTTACGTCTTTAAATTTCCCCCTATACTTCTGTATTAATCCCATTAGTTTCATTTCCTATAAATTTTTTCTTTAGTAACTTTATTTCCCAATTTTCAATACCTATTTCTTTTAAATAACCTTCTGTATTTTTATATTTCTTATTGATATATTGTAAAAACGCAAGCATTGTTTCAGGTTCACTATCAAGGATGGCTTTGTCTACTATTCCATATCTTACTGACAATTTTCTCCATCTTTCCTCAAGCTGTGGGTGGAGATAGGTGGCTGAAAGTGCATAGTTTTCAGCAATCATTTGTTGAGAAACACCAACCAAATCAAGTAGTAAGGCTGCAAAAATACCTGTTCGATCTTTTCCCGCTGCACAATGAAACAAAACCGCTTTATCCTTCTCTGCGATAAAATGTTGTATGACCTGATAAA
Source organism: Oceanobacillus longus (assembly GCF_042650085.1). Taxonomy (NCBI): domain Bacteria; kingdom Bacillati; phylum Bacillota; class Bacilli; order Caryophanales; family Bacillaceae; genus Oceanobacillus; species Oceanobacillus longus. Next base: position 19,714 of record NZ_JBHSAO010000004.1, read on the forward strand.
TACTTTTTTGGTTTTTATCTATAATATTGCAATACAATTCCAGGAGACTTTTAGGTGCTTCTTCTTTTATTTTAACAGGATTTAAAAATGGAATATTGACATATTTGATCCCCAATTCCTCATAGAAAGAGTAGGGATCTTCATGTGGATATCGAAGGTCGATGATTAATCCAATCCCTTTTTGAATTAGAGCTTTTTGACTTTCTAATGGTAACCGATCAATCGAATCCGAGCGAAAATATTTTCCCCATTGGGTGTATTTTCCATCAGTTGTCGGATATCCTCCTAAATCTCGAAAATTAAGAGTTCCAATTAAACTCACAAAGCGTCGCTGATCCTTAGATTTTAATTTAGACACATTTATGACCCCCATGTATATTATTTTGTTATCCATCCAATCAACCAAAATTTTTGTAATCTTTCTCTCTTTGAACATCAATTCCAAATGATGACATCCAGAATCCTAAAAGAGGTTAAATAATCATTTCCAAAGTCATGATCAGCTGGTTGTACATTGTTCCTTCTCTTTCGTCCCCTGAAAACGGTCTGTTTTTTACGCCATTATATATATTTCACTTCATTTTTCCAATCTAAAAAAACTACTTGATAAAAATAAATACGAACATCATTTATGACGTCTTCATGTTTTAATGAGACTAGAGAAATCATCATAAAAATTTCCTTTGCTATCAGAATGTTACAGGAAAGATAATTGCACCAAGTGCACCACAAGCTAACCAAATATCTTTTTACCCCGGTTTTGATAAACCTAGTTCATGGAGCCAGTGCTAAGAATAATTGTAAGAGATTTAAGGTTATTAAAATAGGTAAGATAAATGAATTCAATAGAAATTTTTCAATAATTATTATTAATAAATCTACGAAGTTATCCTTAAAATGATTAACCCTAACTGTTAACGTTTACATTAAACTCATTGCAACGTATTTCTAAACCCCCTCTGTTAATAATATGTTCGCAGACTGTTGGCTTCTTGTCAATAATTTTATAATATTCTAAAATGAATAAATACAATGAATAAATAAAATATATAGTTTTAAAAACAATGAACAAAATTTCTGGCACAGCTCTAAAACTTTTTAAAGAAGAGAGCTTTAGCCAGGTTACAGTTGACGAAATCATTCAAAAAACAAATACTTCTTAAGAGCTACAAATTTTTAAAAATGGACAAAAAGAAGATGAGTTTCGCGGGGATTATTCACCAGAAAAAATGTTAGGAATTTGCCTGCAGATAATGCGAGGAATTTTATATGATTGGAGTATTCAAAAAGCTGAATTTTCGTTAATAGATGAACATGTGGATTTGTTTGAAGTAATGATAAATGGACTAAGGAAAGAAACAGAAAAATAGGTGGGTTTTATACCCACCTACCACCCCAAATAAACCCTTCCCTGCACATACCCCATCACCAGCACATAAATAACCAGCGCATACTTCCAATTAAACAGCACCCCATTCTTAAACCCACTCAATCCATTGGCACCACTTAAAATAATAATCGGCATAAGCACCGGAGATAACAGGATGGAAATAGAACTCCCAAGAGTAACTGCGAGCACAATAAGTTCCGGTGGATATGGAAGGTAAATAGTTTCTAGGATTCCCGCAACAAGAACCATTACCGTTAATGGTCCGAGACCGACAAAGCCTAGAATAATAACCATAAATGGCAAGAAGTATAATACATTTAGGAAAGGTAATATCTCCTGCATGGAATAAATACCGTTCACAACGAAGCTTGCAAATCCGGTCTGAGTCAGTGCGAAAATAAGTATTCCAGCGCCCAGCATGACACAAAGCTGATAGGATTGACGTGCCATATCCTTTTGTACATAACTTTTTGCAGTATGAAAAAAGTTATTTATTTTGCGCTTGATCACATAATAAGTACCAATCCATACCATAACGACTAATGGAATTAGAACAAGCAGCTCCACTTCCACAAAAGCATTTAATATAAATATCGAACCAAAGAGCGATATAAATAAGACAGCAAACTCAATCACATGACGGTTCATTTCTTTCTTGTTGGAAGAATGGCTGAGGAGGTCCTCTATTTCAGTTGTTAGCCCAGCCGTCAGGTCCACGCCATATTTTTTCTCCTCGAATTTAGAAAAAATCAGCGCTACAAAGATGCCAATAGTCGATACGATCATCCCTTGCACAATGGTTATTCCAAGGTTTGCATCCATGGTTTCCACTACAAATGCAAAACTTGGAATGCTGACCACCCACATGACAGATAGAGCGAATCCGCGAAGTACAGCAGTTCCTTTGAAATGCTCCCACGCTTCACCCTTCTCGTCTTTTAAGATCATGTTCACAAATTGATACATCATTGGAATCGATCCAAACAACAGAAAGTATGCGATAATTTGTGTAAAAGAAATAATGCCGAAATAAAACTTCCTGCTCGTATTCAACAGACGATGGCCAAAACCCATAATCGCTTCCAGATAAGGTTCTTCACGCAAGACCCAGCTGATCATCGGAACAATAACGAGTAAACCAATCATATTTCGCATCTGCAAAAACCCATCCCTCACACCCTGGATCATCGATGTATCCGAAAAAATTAAAATGATCATTCCTACAATAAACAGACCAAATGGCATTTTAATTTTAGGAGGTGTATAGATGATTACAGCAAAGAAGAAAATACCTATGCCGCTGATGGAGAGGAGATTTAGTAGAATTGTATTTTCATAAAAATAGGTGTAGAAATGCAGAATCGTAAAGATGATAATGGAAATGGTAAGTCCCCATTGATTAACTGTCTTCATGGTAAATGCTCCTAAGTAACTTTTTTATTCTTATCTTTTCACAAATTTCATCTTTCGTCTAGAGCAGTTGGTATGTTCCCTGCTCTTTAACTAGAAAAAGCAATTCTTCTACTCTACGTAAGAGTAAAAAAATTGCTGTTTTTTATTCCCCGGGAAATATTTTGCCGAAAATTGTCCGTATATTACCTTTATCCTTCGACAAAATCGTTAGTTGTTATGATTTCCACCTATCAATGTAGTACTCCTGCTCGTAAACTTAGCTTTCTCAATAAAATTTCCCGTTCTATATACAGTCTCTGCGCATCTTCCACGCTCACCGCTTCAAACTGCAATATACTGCCGGACAACTTCTGGACAACATAGGGAAGATCAACGGAAATAACTGTTGCGATTCTTGTATAGCCACCGGTCGTTTGCCTGTCTGCCAATAGAATGATAGGCTGCCCATTTGCAGGAACTTGTATTGCTCCGGGTAAAATGGCATCTGAAATAATGTCAGCTCCATCCACATGAGAAAGCTCCGGTCCTTCAAGACGGTAGCCCATTCGATCAGACTGTGTGGTCATTTTAAATTGGGACGCACAAAACGCTTCTACCATACTGTCCGTAAATGCAACCAGATCCGGTCCCAATACAACGCGGATTTTCCTCTGCCTACCATAATCTGGCACAGCCCGTTCCGATAGGCCTCGTCCGGAAAGCTGCTTCAGTGGCTTCCTCGCTTCTCCCGCTTCCAGACGATCACCCTTTTGCAGATTGCGACCATCGTAGCCACCTAATTCTGCTTTTGTGTATGTAGACTTGCTTCCCATGACCACAGAGGAATTAACGCCACCCGCTGCAGAAATATATGCATAACTACCAATTTTAGGTTGTCCAAATGTTACGCGTTGTCCCTTTTTAGCTGAAAAGGATTTCCAAACAGCCACCGGTTCTCCATCCAATTCAGGGGATAAATCCGCACCACAAATCGCAAGTACCGTATCTTCCAGGACATAAAGCTCCGGCCCCATAATAACGACCTCAAGAACAGCCTCATCCCGACGATTGCCGACAAGTAAATTTGCAATTTGCAATGCATAACTGTCCATTGCACCTGATTCGACAACACCATATTGCTGAAAACCTGTCCTTCCAAGATCCTGAACAGATGTTGCCAATCCTGACTTTATAACTTCAAATAGTTTCCCCATTTACTCCCCTACTTTTTCTATAGAAATACCTTGTGCAATCAACTCTTTAGACAGTTTCTTTGCGAATTCTAATGATTTAGGTTCATCTCCGTGAATGCAGATTGTGTCTGCTTGAATCGCTATATCAGAGCCATCCACAGCTTCTACTTTTCCATCCTTCACCATTCGAATAACTCGGTGGACTGCCTCATCAGCATCTTCGACCATCGCATTTTTAAGCGTTCTTGAAGTTAAAGAGCCATCTGGTTGATATGTACGATCAGCAAAAACTTCCTCCGCTACAGTCAGTCCTGTTTTTCTCCCCATATGAACAAGTTCACTGCCTGCCAATCCAAAGAGAATAAGACCTGGATTAATGGCATAAACAGCCTCAGCAATTGCCTGAGAAATCTCTTGACTTTTATCTGTCATATTATATAAAGCACCATGCGGTTTTACGTGATTTAATCTGTTACCATTAATTTTGGCAAACGTTTCGACCGCACCTACCTGGTATACGACAAGATTATAGACTTCTTCTGGATCCATTTTCATTGGACGACGCCCAAAGCCGATTAAATCCTGCAGTCCGGGATGTGCTCCAAGACCTACATTTTTTTCTGTCGCTTTTTTTACCGTATGCTGGATAACGTTATGATCCCCGGCATGATAGCCGCAAGCAATATTGGCAGAGGATATATAGTTCATCACTAGATCATCCTGCCCAATTGTATATGCACCAAAACTCTCTCCCAAATCGCTGTTCAGGTCGACATGATGTGCCATCGTACCTCTCTCCCATCTTCATTCTTTCCGTTTTTCCATGTGCGGAATATAATTTCCTGCTTCCATATCCTTTTCAATTGCTGCAAATTCCGCTGCATTGATTGCAAAAAATCGAACATAGTTCCCTGCTCGAAGCAAAATAGGTGTTTCCCGGTTTGGATCATATATTTTCAATGGTGTTTGTCCAATGATTTGCCAACCTCCTGGCGACTCGAGTGGATAAATTCCGGTCTGTTCACCGGCAATGCCAACCGATCCTAAGGGGATTTTTGGACGCGGATTGGAGAGCCTTGGCGCGGCAATTTTATCAGACATGCCACCTAAGTATGGAAAACCTGGGATAAAACCCATCATGTAGATTAAATAGTCTGTTCCAGAGTGAATCGAAATCACTTCTGACTCATCAAGCCCATTTAAATATGCAACCTGTTCAAGGTCCGGTCCTTTTTCTCCCCCATAAAGGACCGGAATATGAATGACCTCAGCTGCAGGCAATTCGATTGCCGACAATTGATTTTGCATCGATTCGATTCGTTTTTTTAACGAATCATACAAAATGTAATAAGGGTCATAAATAATAGAAACCGCTGTATACGTCGGGATCCATTCGATGACACCTGGTATATTTTCTTCTTTAAGATACATGCAAAAATTCCGGATTTGTTCATTTGTGTTCTTAGAGATTGTTTCACCAAATTGAACCCGTAAACCTGTATCTCCATAAGTACTAATTTGAAACACTCGTATCCACCACCCATAAAGAGTTAAGAGAAGAAACGGATTTCTCGTCTTTTTATTGTACCATTTTTGATTAGAACAATTGTGGCAATGTCTGGATTAATGTTCTAACTCCTAGATAGGTTGTTAAAAGAACGACAATTGCACCGAACACAGTCAACCATACTGGATGTTTGTAATCACCGATAATTTTTTTATTATGTGCTGCCAATAGGATGGATCCTAATGTCAACGGCAAAATTAATCCATTCACAGCACCGGCGAGGATAAGCAATGTTACTGCCTCACCGATAAACACGAAAACACCGGTTGAAAAGATAATAAAGCCAATGATCCAATAACGATAATATTCTTCAATTTTTTTATGGAATGACCGAAGAAATGAGACAGATGTATAGGCCGCACCAATAACAGATGTGATTCCCGCAACCCAAAGCACAAGCCCGAACATGCGATAACCAATTTCTCCTGCTGCATGTTGGAATACAGTTGCCGCTGGGTTATTTGGGTCAAGATTTACCCCTGCAGAAACTACTCCAAGAACGGCAAGGAACAGCATAATACGGATGAATGATGCTACCAAAATTCCCATAACGGATGTTCTCGTTACTTCAGGAATACTTTCCTTTCCAGAAATACCGGCATCCAGCAAGCGATGTCCACCGGAAAATGTGATGTACCCACCAACCGTACCACCAACGATAGTTATAATGGCATAAAAATCAAGCTCTAAAGGAACAACTGAACGATAGATTGCTTCTCCGACTGGCGGCTGACTCACGAACATCACATACGCAATTAAAATAATTAGAAGGCCACCAAGCCATTTTACGATCTGATCCATCGCTGCTCCGGCTTCTTTTGATAAAAATATAAAAATCGCAATAACGGCTGTTATAACGGCACCAACTCTTGGATCAAATCCCAGCAATGCATTGGTACCAAGCCCTGCACCACCAATATTTCCGATATTAAAAGCAAGACCACCAATGACGATAAAAATCGCTACGACAAAACCAAGTCCCGGCAGAACAGCATTGGCTATCTCTTGGCCGCGCATTCTGGAAACAGCGATAATTCGCCAAACATTTAGCTGTGCACCAATATCCAGGAATATCGATGCTAAAATAACAAACCCGAAACTAGCAAGCAAGGTTTCCGTAAATACAGCTGTCTGTGTTAGAAACCCTGGTCCGACTGCTGAGGTAGCCATCAGAAAAGCAGCGCCAATCAGCGAATTTTTTCTATTCTTTTTATCTTTCTCCGACAGTATCACTGGTTCTTTTTTAGACATGTTGTCACTCTCCTTTTTTCTGCTTCGTATAGTAGGATGTTTCCCTTATTCTTCATTTATTAATAAAATTGATAAAAATCGATATCAGGGAGGAGGCTAAAGCTATGACCACGGAAAACGAAGTGTATCTCCGAAGCGTTATGTTATGTCACAGTATGTAGATTTCATCGCAGTAACAACAAACTTTTATAAAACAGTTTTACTATTATAACATAGGATGCTTTTTTTCAGTATTTTGGAATTGCTACCTTCACGGAGCATGCATGACATAGGGATTCCCAAGGTCGGATTTCCTTAACACACATCCTAAACGAAAAAGCCGTTAGCCTCCATGCGTCGCACAGATGCCAACAGCTACTATTTTTCGACAAAATTTGGGGAGTGACAGGCACTACCGTAGTTCAAGTAGTTTTTGTTTGAGTTCTTCTTCCATTCCGTGTAATTCTTTTTCGGCGAGGTGTCGTTTTTCGCGTCCCTCGGATTGGATTTGGATTGTTTCTTCAATCGTGGAAACAAGATGTTCCTGTGTTTGTTTTAATGTATCGATATCGATCAGTCCTCTTTCATTTTCTCTCGCTGTTTCGACTGTATTTGTTTTTAGCATCTCTGCATTTTTCAAGAGAAGATCATTGGTCGTTTTCGATACTTGTTTCTGTGCTTCGACTGCACTACGCTGTCTTAGTAGTGTTAGTGCGATTGCAACCTGATTTTTCCAAAGTGGAATAGCTGTTAGGATGGATGATTGAATTTTTTCAACCAAGGCCTGGTTTGTATTCTGTATGAGTCGAATCTGTGGTGCACTTTGCATCGTAATCTGTCTGCTCAGCTTTAGATCATGTGTCCTTTTTTCCAATCGATCAGCAAATTGCATCATATCGTTGACTTTCTGAAAATCCATCTGACTTTGGCTCACTTCTGCTTTTCTTCTCAGTTTCGGAATAGTCTCGTTCTCCAATTCCTCCAGCTTCACTTCACCTGCAGCGATATAAATATTTAAGGCATCATAATAATCCCTGTTTTTATCAAATAATTGTTCAAGCATCGTATTATCTGACATTAATGCGTCCTTGCTCCGATCCAGTTTAACGCTGACCCGATCAATTTGGGCACCTGTTTTTTGATACTTGGATAGGATTTCGTTCACGGAACCAGAAATTTTCCCAAAGACGCGGGAAAAGATACCTCGCTTTTCTGGCTTTAGTTCATCCGGATTGACCTGCTCGAGCTTTTTCATTAGATCCGTTAGAATCGATCCGATCTCACCAACATCCTGATTTTGGACATGTTCCAGCATGCCATGGGAAAACTCCAACAGTTTCGATTGTGCCTCTGTTCCATATTGGGCAATCGACTGATTGTTTTGTGGGTCAATTTGCTCTGCCAGTTGCATTGCCCGCTCTCTGCCTTCTTCAGGTAATTTATTAATTAGCTTTTCAGGCTTGTCTGTTTGTGGTTTAGGTTGTGTTACAGGTGCTGAGGCTTCTTCCCCTTTTAGTACGCCAAATGGATTAGCAAGTAAATCATCTATTTCCTCAGATCGTTTGCCTTCGTTTTGTTGAGTCATTTCGTTAACCTCCTGTTATCCTTTTTCGTTCTGCTGATGGACTGCTTGGCCACATCAAGTTCGAAGTGCAATGTGTCGATATCATCATCGAGCATAATATGCAAGTCCTTTTTGATGGATTCACCAAGCATTCCCACCGTCTGCCTTGTATCCCGCAATTGTTTTTCCATTTCTCTTGTTTTAGCTGGCTGGGATGACAAATACGCATACTTGTCCGTCAGTTCCACGAGGGAATCGAGATGATTGTAAAAAAATCCTTCCGCCTGATAAAAGCGTTTCGGTTCTTTTTTTGCGTTTGCATATATTTTCTGTGCAGTTCGTGCAATTTCGAGATTTTGCTTCGCATGCTGCATTGACCGTACACGAAATAGAGACTTTTGCAGTCTTGATATTTTATGTTTTGCTTCTTTTAGATTCGTTTCGATAAATTTATATTCCCGCCTCGTCAATCCATTCACTTTCACATAGCGGTAATCCAAGATCTGCTTGGAAGTAAGGTACACAACCGCTCCACCAGCAATAGCGAATAAACTCGAGAGCAAAAGGCTTTGTCCAAAAGCGAAAAAGCTGACCAAGCCTGTTGAAACCGTACCTACAAAACCTGTCATTGACTGAATTATAAATTGGAATACAGCCCTCACATCCATCAACTCCTATATAAAAATCCCGGAAGACTTTTAATTAATGATAACCTATACCTACTATTATACTACTACGAGAGCTACCTGCAAAAGGTTTCACCCAAAAAACCGAACAGTGCCTGTCACTTCCCGAATTTTGTCGAATGAGGATGTGTGCGATATGATAGGGTAAGAATAAAACATGTTTTGGAGGGGGTTTTATTTATGAGAAGAATTGGTATTGATGCTGGGGGTTCACTGATAAAGCTTGCCTATGAGGAGAGCGGTAGACTTCATGTGAAAACCTATCCCAATCAGGATAGGGAGCAACTTCTTCAATGGCTGACAAGTGTCGCCCCTGATGCTACACTTCATGTGACAGGTGGAAAAAGCGGTTATTTGGCCATGACTGCAACTCAAAGAACCCGTTACGTAGACGAATTCCAGGCAATCATAGAGGGCACACGTTATTTGCTCGATCAGGAAAAACATAGTCCAAGTAATGAATATATTATTGTCAGTATTGGTACAGGCACATCAATTTTTCATGTCACACCAACACATTATGAGCGATTATCGGGAAGCGGTATTGGTGGAGGCACATTCATGGGGCTCGGTTCACTGATCACAGGTGAAAAAGATTTCTTCAAGCTCGTCGAATTAGCCGCAAAAGGGGATCATAAAAACAGTGATCTATTAGTAAAAGATATCTATGCTCCTGATGAAGCACCACTTTTCGGTGACCTAACTGCAGCGAATTTTGGTAAAGCACATGACAATGATTCCGCAACGACAGAGGATCATATGACTGCACTCATACAGTTAATTGGAGAGACCATTATTCTACTTGCCGGACAAGCGGCAATTGCAAAAAATACACAGAAAATTGTTTTTGTCGGTAGTACATTAGACCGAAATAAAGCCCTTCAAGACGTATTAAGCAGTTTTCAAGATCGCATGGCCTATGTGCCTGTTTTCCTTTCTAGGGGACCATATGCAGGTGCAATTGGCTCTTTACTTTTGTAAGCAGCTGGCGGTGACCGGAAGCAAGCCCTGCCCTGCTAAAATTAGTCGGGCTTGACCTAGGATTGGTAGCCCGACTTATTCCTCAAATAAAGCGTATTCCGGTAATTCGATACTTGCCTCTTTCAAATAATCTTCTATATGTTGGACCGTACTTTTAAGAACTTTTACACGCGCATAACGTTTATTATTCCCCTCAACAACAATCCATGGTGCATAATCGTGGTCGGTTCGCCGCAGCATTTCTGTTGCTGCCGTTTCGTAATTATCCCACTTTTTTCGGTTTCGCCAGTCTTCATCCGTTATTTTCCAGCTTTTCAATGGATCATTTTGACGTTTCTCAAAGCGATCCAATTGCTCATCTTTTGATATTTGAATCCAAAACTTTAGGAGAATGTAGTGATCATCTGTTACTAATTTTTCAAAGTGGTTTATTTCATCATAGGCCCGTTTCCATTCTTCATTTGTCGCAAACCCTTCAATGCGTTCAACGAGCACCCTACCGTACCAGGAACGGTCAAAAACCCCGAATTGGCCATATTGAGGAATCTTCCGCCAAAATCGCTGCATAAAATGATATCTTTGTTCGTGTGGCTTCGGTGCAGCTATCGGGTGTACCGCAACACCTCTTGGATCTAGCTCGGAAGTTAGACGCTTAATAGCTCCACCTTTTCCTGCCGCGTCAACCCCTTCAAATGCGAGAATGACACCAAGATTTTCATCGACGATTTTCCGCTGTAAGCTCATTAGTCGTTTTTGATATTTATCCAGTTCTTTTTTATAGGTTACTTTATCCATTTTTTTATGATGATCTAGTTTGCTTAAATCAATTTCCATGGATTTTGACCTCCTTAGGCGTCAGGTGTTTTATCATCGGAATTCGAACTCAATGTGAGATCAATCAAATAGAGCGGCGAGATTCCCTGTTTCTCCGCTATTCTCTCGATATAAACAGCATTTGCACCATCATTCATGTACGTTTTCAATCCTTCCATATAATTGTAGTATCTGTTATAGGATTGAAAAGACGATCCGAAAATCTTTTCGCACACATTTTTTTCAAACATCGGGAACACCTGTGGAAACATAAAATGCAAGATTTTCGTCAATGTTGGGAGCTGACTAGCGATATTTTCTTTTTCATAAATCATGGAACTGACTGGGATTAGAAATTCATTCAGATTGTATTGCTTCTTTTTAAAGCGAACTATTTTCTCTTCTTCGCTATCTATAAATTTGATTTTCTTTAGTTTTGCATGTAGGAAATGCTTTTCCATCGTAATGAAATTCTCATCTATGGTTGACGGTGTTGCCGACTTTGGAACGCTCTGTAGCCAGGAATACGTAAATGCGATCCGCTTCACCCAGTTTTTTTCCGAGTGCTTCCCGGCAGAATTCGCGAAATAGTTTATAATGACAGGGTAAGATGCCCGTTGCCATTCATTCACATGTTCCCCATTCAGTGCCTTATCAATCGCTTCCTTCGTTAAAATACCATCCAATTTTGCAAATATGTCCATGGAATCTATCATAAAATCGACCTACTTTCCCTTTTCTATAACAATTCGCTAAAAAGTCGAAAACTCCTGCCTGATTCGAGGAAGGACTCTCCAGTGCTGCAGTGCCTGTCACTCCCCGAAATTTGTCGAATTTAGTCGCCAACAGTAGCAAGGATAATATTTTCATCTGTTTTGTTCAAAAACGCATCATACTTTCTTCTCTTTCCAATTTCATCACTTGGTAAACATTGCAGTAGATCGTTTTTATTCAATAACTGTGATTGAGAATCATAGTAATAGTGTCGGTAGCTGCTCCATGGATAATTTTCTGCCCGATGTACCATTCCTGCTTCAACAGGATTCAAGTGGATGTAACGGCTAACTTCCAGCAGGCCATATGCTGTGCCAATCGGTTTGTCAAAAAAACGTTTTTCAAAAACATGTCCACTTACATTATTCTTTGTGTTGAAATAGTCTGCATACCGCTTATTTACCATGGACATCACTTTGGATATTGGTTGCTCGGTCGTGTTAAGCAGCAAATGATAGTGGTTAGACATGAGACAGTAGGAAGCTAACTTAAATGGGCTTTTCTCGTGGACATTGTGTAGTATCTTAAAAAAGACTTTGTAATCTGCCTCTTCCTTAAATAATAGATCCCTCCGATTGCCACGTGATGAAACATGGTAATATGTATCCGGAATCCAGACGCGCTTATTTCTTGGCATAATACCCTCTCCTATCTAATTATTTTTCGACACAATTCGGGGAGTGACAGGCACCAATTCGATGGTGAGGTGGGTGTTGGCTTTGCTGTTTGGTGGGAGGAGCGCTTTTGGGAGGATGATTTCTTCTCCTTCTTCTTCCAGTAGGATGACTGCCATGTCATTCTCAAATCGGTCTATGTAGCCGGTAATCTCCACTTTTGCTGCATCTTCTTGTGAAAAAACAATGCTTGAGAATAATATAAATGCCAAGAATCCTGCTATTACAGTTACAGGGAGTACATACAACGGATGTCTCTCCTCCACAGAACTTTTCATAAAATCTTCCTCCTTCCTATTTTCTCCATTATGCCAACTCCTTCGAAAACTTTCATCTTTGTAAAATAGTAAAACCGAGGATATAAACACCTTGAAAACGTATTTTTCCTTATGGATAAAATCGTATAGTTACCTGTAAAACGATACATAAAACGCTATTTTTATTAAGTTTTAAAAGTCACGGGCTAAAATCACGTAGATTTAACTGCTATTCTTTGGTACGCTTAATGGGAATGTAAACGTATGGGGGAATATAATTGAATACGAGATTTTTACTGATGATAATTCTAACTGTTTTTCTGGTTGCATGCGGTCAGGATCAGGATGGAGCAACTCAAACGAGTGAGGATAGTCATCTTGATGATCATACCGAGGTTAAAACAGAAGATAGAGAAAAAGTAGTTCCAGAACCTGAAGAAGAAAGCGAGACATCGGAAGAGACCGCCAAGACAGAAGATGAGACTGCTGCAACAGAAACAGCAGAAACAGTGGAAGAAGAAGAAAAGGTCAGCCAGGCTGCCGCATTATCGGATTTAATGGTTCATTACATCGATGTTGGGCAGGCAGACGCAACGCTTTTTCAGTATTCGGATGAGGCCGAGGACTATACCATCCTTTTCGATACAGGGGACTGGCGAGGAAGTGAGGTTGTAAATTATCTCCAGTCACATAACGTTTCCTCTATTGATTTGGTTGTTGTCAGCCACCCGGATGCCGATCATATCGGGCAACTTGATAAAGTGGTGAATACATTTGATGTCGGTGAGGTTTGGCTTTCTGGGAATGAAAGCTCTTCACAGACATTTCAAAGAGGAATGGAAGCGGTGATAAACAGTGGCGCAGATTTCCATGAGCCACGAACCGGTGAGGAATTCGAAATTGGACCGCTCGAAATTGATGTGCTTTACCCTTCCAGTATATCCGGCAAGACAAATGAGGAGTCTATTTCATTACTTTTCACATACGGCAGCACGAAATTTTTATTTACAGGCGATGCGGGCAGAAGCGATGAATTGAAAATGATGAATAGTGGAATTGATATACAGGCAGATATTCTTCAGCTCGGGCATCACGGGTCAAATACATCCAGTGATCCTGCCTTTATTGATGCAGTCAATCCATCTGTTGCCATTTATAGCGCCGGGTCCAACAACAGCTATGGACATCCCAGTACGGAAGTCGTTTCACTTATCCAAAATACAGGTATCGAGCTTTACGGAACAGATGTACATGGCACGATTGTCGTCACTACCGATGGGGAAAACTATCAAATTGCGACGAATAAAGATGGAACAGTTAGTCCTGAGAATACGGACTCAACGACACCGGTAGAATCGGAGGCCGAGGAAGAACCCGATGCTGATGCGGATTCATCCAGTGATGCTCCTGCTGACAGTTCCTGTATTAATATTAATAATGCTTCGGTTGATGAAGTTCAAGGGATTATCCACATTGGGCCAGCACGAGCACAGGATCTTATTGATTTAAGACCTTATCATTCTGTCGATGACCTAGGCCGCATTAGTGGAATAGGGCCAGCGAGAATCGCGGATATAAAAAGTGAAGGATTGGCATGCGCATAATTTGAAACTTCATTTAGTGGGTCCGGGGCGTCCTACTGCAAGTTAATAGGTGATAAATGATGTAAGGAGGGGACGTAAAAATGAAAGGAATTCTTGATCGATTCGAAGGTGACAAAGCTGTTATTTTAATTGAAGAACAGAAAGCAGAGTTCATTGTTGGGAAAAGCAAATTACCCACAGGCAGCAAAGTGAACACTGTTTTCTTAATGGAAGAGAATGACGGCGACTATAAAATACTTAGGATTAATACTGAGGAAACCCAGGCCAGCGCTGAGACATCATCTAACTTGATGGCAAAACTCAGAGCCAAAAGCAGCGGAAGCAAGTTCGGAAAGAAGTAGGTGCCTGTCACTCCCCGAATTTTGGCGAATATTGTCGAGAAAAAAGGTTAGCTTTGGAATGGGGTAACCCACAAATCCTAGCTAACCTTTTTATAAATCATTCTTATTTTTCAACCTTGTCTAATGGTAATGAAGGATCCGCAGCCCATTCGGTCATGGAGCCATCATACATTGCTACATTATCTTGGCCAAGTTTATTTAAAACGAGGGCATTCCATGTTGCCGCAATTCCACTTCCACAATAAGTAATAACCTTTTTACTTGGATCAAGCGCACCAACATCTTCAAACTTTTTACGTAACTTTTCTTCGTCATAAAGTTCTTTCGTTTTCATATCCGAAAGTTCTCCAAAGAATACATTTACACTACCTGGAATATGTCCACTTCGAGCATACGTATCTGATTCTCCTTTAAAGTCAGCTTCAGATAAGCTATTCAGCAAAAGTACACTTTCATCGTTCAGTGCATTTTTTACATCTTCTTTTGTTGCTAAAAGTTCCGGACGACGCTCACCAGAGAACGTTGCTGTAGGATAGGATCCCGACTCTGTTGTAACAGGACGGCCTTCTTCATGCCACTTAGGAAATCCACCGTCAAGTACTGCTACATTGTCAAAACCTTCGTAACGTAATTGCCATGCAAGACGTGAAGCCCAATCAGATGCAATGACAGGAGCTCCTGCCACGGCATAGCCTTGATCATAAACTACCACATATGTGTCATCACCAACACCAAGCTCACTAATCTTATTTACAAATCGTTCTCTTGATGGCACAGTGAATTTAAATGCTGCATCCGGATCAGAAAGTTCCCCAAGTAAATCAGCAAAAACGGCACCGGGAATATGACCTTTCTCGTATGCTTCTTTTCCCGACCAAACATCGTAATATCCACCTTCAGCAGGTTGTTTTAAGAATGTTGTAGCGTCCAACAACCTTAACTTAGGATCTTCTTGTCTTTCCGCTAACCATTCCGTACTTACAATTAAAGGGATCTTACTCATCACCTATTCCTCCTCATTATCTAAACTAAATTATTCATATCTATTTAGTTTGATTTAATCATATATTAACAGGTAATTTAATCTTATTCAACTAAGGTGCCTGTCACTCCCCGAGTTTTGTCAAAATATGTCGATAGACAAAAGAAGCCACCGGATCTATTCCAGTGGCTTTGCTATTTTACCTATCCTAATATTTATTATTCTTATCTTTATTTTTTGTATCTCCTACACTATCTTGTACTTCACCTTTCACTTTATCAAGCTTACCATCTGCTTTTTTATTGGAATCATTAGTTGCAGAACCCCATTGATCTTTTGCTTCACCTTTAATTTTGTTACCTACACCTTTTGCTTTGTCTTTAAATCCGTTGTCTGACATTTAAATCCCTCCAACTTGTAGATACTATATAATTACCCTGCTGGAGAAAATATCAAACATGGTGCTTCCGCTTCGCTAAAGTTAATCATTGAGTGATAGGCACAGCAAAGGAAGAGGTTACCATTTCGGTGAATAATTTTATAAATCTCGTATCTGATGTCAGTTCAGGATGGAACGAGCATACGATCAGATTTTTTTGGCGTGCTGCTACAATTTTCCCATCAAAAGTAGCTAATATTTCCACATGATCAGCAACAGATTCAATGTACGGCGCACGAATAAACACGGATGGAAACACACCATCTATACCTTTCACTTCTATATCCGCTTCAAAGCTGTCACGTTGCCGTCCAAATGCATTCCGTCTCACTGTAATGTCCATTAAATATAGATGAGATTCCTCTGCGTCGGCAATTTCCTTAGCTAGTAGTACCATTCCGGCGCATGTTCCAAGGATTGGCTTACCCGCTTGCGAAAAGCTCTTTAAGGCACCAAGGAAACCATATTTGATAATAAGGTTTTTAATTGCTGTACTTTCCCCACCAGGTATAATCAATCCGCTAATTTCATTTAGCTGCTCCGTTTTCTTCACACTGACTCCTCGGAAACCAAGCGCTTCAATATGCTTTAAATGTTCCTCCACTGCACCCTGAAGCCCTAGTACGCCAATCGTCATGATTCCTTCACCCATACACGCTCAGTCCCCCTTATTAACTATCTATCTCTATTCGACAAAATTCGGGAAGTGACAGGCACTGCCTCTGCCTACCAGCCGCGCTCTTGCATTCTTTCTTCTGCAGGTAGTTTGGAGATGTCGATTCCTTTCATGGCGCTACCAAGTTCTTTTGATAGTTTTCCAATTAGTTCATAGTCATTATAATAAGTCGTTGCCTGAACAATGGCACTGGCGAATTTTTCCGGATTTTCCGATTTGAAGACTCCTGACCCTACGAAAACACCATCCGCGCCAAGTTCCATCATTAAAGCAGCATCCGCTGGTGTAGCGACACCGCCGGCAGCAAAGTTAACGACAGGGAGTTTCCCTTCCGCTCTAATTTGCTTCAATACATCATATGGAGCACCCAATAATTTTGCTTCGGTCATCAATTCATCGTCGTTCATATGCACAACTTTTCGAACCTGGGCTTGAACTTTACGCATATGACGAACTGCCTCGACAATGTTTCCTGTACCTGGCTCCCCTTTTGTACGAAGCATTGCAGCACCTTCACCAATACGTCTTGCAGCTTCACCTAAATCACGGCATCCGCAAACGAAAGGAACGGTATACGCACTTTTCAAAATATGAAATTCCTCATCCGCTGGGGTTAACACTTCACTTTCATCAATATAATCGACACCCATCGCTTCTAACACGCGAGCTTCTACTACATGCCCGATCCGTGCTTTTGCCATTACAGGAATAGATACCGCGTTGAGCACTTCCTCTACAATTCGTGGATCCGCCATTCTTGCTACGCCACCAGCTGCACGAATGTCAGATGGTACACGTTCCAATGCCATTACAGCTACTGCACCTGATGCCTCCGCAATTTTCGCCTGCTCTGCATTAATGACATCCATAATGACGCCACCCTTTTGCATTTGTGCCATTCCTCTTTTTACTGTTTCACTACCCAATAATTTGTCCATATTTCCACTCCATCCCCTAAATGTCAGTTTGTAATTTTCTAATATATCCTATATTATAAAAAGTATGTGAACCTATTAAAAGTGTCAGTTTTCGAAATAATAACAAGGTCAGTCCAAAAAGGAGCAATAAAAATGGAAATGCTATCCTGTCATTTAAACCGCGATATAGAAATACCCCTATACGAACAGTTGTATATTTATATAAAAAATGAAATAACGGAAGGTCGTTTGCCATACGGTTCCAAGCTTCCATCCAAACGCAAACTAGCTGAATTTCTCAGCATCAGCCAAAATACGGTTGAGACTGCATATGATCAGCTCATTGCAGAAGGTTATGTGGAATCCTTGCCACGTAAAGGCTATTTCATAATGGCAAGTGGAGATTTGGAATACGTGCAGCCTGCTGATGCAGATCCGAAACTTGATCCTCGTGAAGAAGAACATTCAGACGTTACGTACAATTTCCATCCAAGCTGGGTTGATACTGAAAATTTCCCTTTTGCACAGTGGCGTAAGTATGCGAAAAATACAATAGACAAACAGAATCATTCCCTACTTTTACTTGGAGATGCGCGGGGGGAATTCGAACTGCGCCAGGAAATTTCCTACTATTTGTACCATGCCAGAGGAATTCAGTGCTCCCCGGAGGATATTATTGTTGGAGCAGGGGTAGAAGTTTTATTGCAACAGCTTTTGCTTTTATTTGAAAAAAATACGGTATATGGTGTCGAGGATCCCGGATATCATTTGATTTTACGTATTCTGAAAAGCTTTCCGAATGAAGTTTACCCGCTTGAAGTTGATGAGGAAGGTATACAGGTCGAGCCGATTGAAAAAGCAAATCCGAATGTCGTGTACGTGACCCCATCACATCATTTCCCATACGGAACCGTGCTTTCGGTTAATCGGCGTACACAGCTTCTGAACTGGGCTGCTGAGGAAAAGAACCGTTACATTATAGAGGATGACTATGATAGTGAATTCCGGTACAGCGGGAAATCCATCCCTTCATTGAAAAGCTTGGACAAAAAGGGAAATGTAATCTATTTGGGATCTTTCTCCAAATCACTTATTCCATCATTGCGTATTAGTTATATGGTTTTGCCTAAGCAATTGTTAGAGCGATATAAAGATGAACTATCCTTCTATCATTCTTCCGTTTCACGTATTGACCAGCACATCCTTGCTCAATTTATGAAGGAGGGTGACTTTGAGAGGCATCTAAACCGCATGCGGAAAATCTACCGACGGAAGCTCGAGAAAATTATTGATATGTTAAAGCCATATGAAGATACAGTATCCGTGATTGGGGAGCGATCTGGTCTGCATATTGTGCTTTCTGTAAAAAATGGCTTGAGCGAAGGGGAACTCGTAAGCCAAGCGTTAGATGCTGGCATTAAGGTCTACCCCCTTTCTGGCTACTCTTTAGGGAAAAACTACGAAAACCCGCCAAAAATCATTCTCGGCTTTGCCGGCATCCCAGAAGAAAACCTAGCAAAAGCCATCACCACCCTCCTCAACATATGGGTGCCTGTCACTCCCCGAAATTTGTCGAAAACCGAACAGTGACAGGCACCACCCGAATTATGTCGAAAAATGTGTTAGGGAGATGTATTGGGAAGGGATTCATCTAGTATGGAGTCGGTCTGTTTATATTTTTATTGCCCTAATCACCTTTTGCCTGTACAATTCTTTTGTACCACAATCTGATATAATATTGCTGATTTTTGAGTCTATATCAGCAGTTCTTTTTTTCTGTCTATACCGCTTATGACGTCAATTAAGTGAAGCATAGAATTATTCTAAACGGGTATGTACAAGTTATAGTAATGAGTCTCTATCCGAATTTGTACAACTTATTCATGTGTCTGCTGCCTATTATCCCCAGAATGGCACTGACAGAATTCGACAAAAATCGTGGAGTGACAGGCACTGTGTTGTAGTCATATATTATTTAGGGAGTGTTTGATGTTGGAACTTTTAGAAGGAATTATTGGGATTATTAATGATTTTCTATGGGAATATATATTAATCATCGTTTTGATTGGGTTAGGACTCTACTACACAATTAAAACAAAATTTGTGCAGTTCAGGACGATTCCTGAAATGTTTAAAGTTATCACTGACAAGCGGGCATTCGATGCTTCGGGGAAAAAAGGGACAAGCCCATTCCAGGCATTCGCAATCAGTGCTGCTTCCCGTGTTGGGACGGGTAATATGGCTGGTGTTGCTTCAGCTGTTGCACTTGGTGGACCAGGAGCATTGTTCTGGATGTGGCTGATTGCTCTTTTAGGTGCTGCGTCAGGATTTGTGGAGAGTACACTAGCACAAGTTTATAAAGTCAGGGATGCTGATCAATACCGCGGTGGTCCTGCATACTACATCGAAAAAGGTCTTAAAAATAGATGGCTTGGTATTGTATTTGCTGTCACCATTACATTTACATATGGCCTCGTATTCAACTCGGTTCAATCCAATACGATAAGCCTTGCTTTTGAAGGGCAATTTGCTTTGGACCCTACAATCGTTGCTATTGCTTTGGTTATTTTAACAGCCCTCGTCATTTTTGGCGGATTAAAAAGTATTGCTAACATTTCTCAGATTATTGTTCCAGTAATGGCTATATTATATATTGCCCTAGCTGTCATCATTCTGTTTATGAATCTACCTGCCATACCAGATATGTTTTCACTCATTTTTGCCAACGCATTTGGCATACAGCAAGTAGCCGGTGGTGGATTTGGTGCTGCAATTATGATGGGGATAAAACGTGGTCTATTTTCCAATGAAGCTGGTATGGGGGCTGCTCCAAATGCAGCTGCTACAGCAGAAGTAACCCATCCAGTTAAACAAGGTCTAATTCAGGCGTTGGGCGTATTTTTCGATACCATTCTTGTATGTACGGCAACCGGATTTGTCATTCTGTCTGCCGGTGGATTTGCCGGTAGTGAAGCTGACGGAATTCAAATAACCCAAAATGCGTTTACACAAATGCTCGGGGATTGGGCTGGGGTATTTATCGCAATTGCCATCTTCCTCTTCGCATTCAGCTCTATTTTAGGGAACTACTATTATGGGGAAAGCAATATAGCCTATATTAAGGAAAGCAAAATCGCCCTATTTATTTACCGAATTGCTGTGCTTGCTATGGTCGTATTTGGAACACTAGCTTCTTTTGATATCGTTTGGGCACTTGCTGATCTGACCATGGCGATAATGGCATTGATTAACCTTTACGCAATAACAAGGCTTTTCAAGATAGCAAACCATTTGCTCAAGGACTACCTCGATCAGCGAAAAAAAGGAAAAGACCCAGTATTTTACAAAGATATCCTGGATAATCAAGATGGAATAGAATGTTGGGAAAGAATTGAAGAAACAACTGAAAAGCAAAAATAAGAAAGATAGACAAGAAGTGCCTGTTGCATTCGATTCGACAAAATTCGGGGAGTGACAGGCACTTTTTCGAAACGATAACAGTACTAATTACAAATCATACTTAGTAAAGGAGGGTTTCGTTTGCCTTTGACACTTTTTTGGCTCATTGTTGCTCTTTTTTTTAACTTAACGAATCCAATGCCAACGATAGACAAGCTGATTTCAACTTTCCACCCGCCCCTGCAGCAGCAGGTGGAAAGCACCGAAGACATCCATGCTTCATCCATAATTATTGATGGGCACGTAGATACAATGATGAACATCATTAACGAAGATACATGGCTTCCCGAGACGGATATTGGTGAAGATACCTCCTTACATGTCGATATTCCCAAGCTCCAAGAAGGTGGATTGGATGCTGCATTTTTCGCTGCTTATACAACTGATTATTACGGAAATAATCCGCGAAATATCAGCCGCACCCTTGCTTTATTAAATGCACTTTATTGGACAGAGCAAAACAATCCAAATCAGTTTCAGATTGCTTCGACATCAATGGAAATAATGAAAACAATAAAAAGTGGAAAAATTGCAGCTATCCCAACGATTGAAGGTGCCTATTCGCTTCAAGAACATAATGCCATTGAACTGCTCCACCAGTATGACGACCTTGGTGTAAAAGCTATCGGCTTTAACTGGAATTATTCAAACGCACTTGGCGAAGGTGCTGATCGTGTTTATGGTGACCCGGCAAAAACCCCCTCACAGGGCGGGCTCACCGAACTAGGAGCAGAAGTAGTAAAGGAAATGAATAAATTGGGGATGATAGTCGATGTATCCCATATGTCCGAAGATACTTTTTGGGATGTACTTGAAGTCGCGGAGGCCCCAATTATGGCAACCCATTCTGGTGTCAATGCATTGAAAAACCATCAACGTAATCTTAACGACGAGCAGTTGATCGCTCTCTCTGAAAACGGTGGTATTGTCGGTATAGTCTTTTATCCAGTATTTTTGACAGATAATCCCGAGGCCTATGTAACAGATGTCGTTGACCATATTGACTATGCTGTCGATCTCATTGGCATCGATCATGTAGCCATCGGTTCTGATTTTGATGGATCTGACATGCCTAAGGATATTCATGACGCAACGGACCTGCATAAAATTACAGATGAGCTTATAAAAAGAGGTTACTCTGATGAAGAAGTCGAAAAGCTGCTCGGGGAGAACACTCTTCGACTTTTAATGGATGTTGAGGAGGCTGCTGAGATCAGCCCGTATAATAGCGGAGCCGGTGCAAACTTGAAAATTAATCCGGCGTTTGAAATGGGGGAGATTATAGACAGTACGACTCCAATCCTTTCAGCAAATATCGAAATCAGTGGTACATCGGAGATAAATAACAATAGCCTTAGAGTAATCGTTGATGGCATACCATATGAGCCTGTTTACAATTCAGAATCATCGAGCCTTACACTGGAAGTGAAAGAACCATTACAGGAAAAATTTCACGTTGTAACCTTTGAAGTTGCTAATGATCATAATGAAATTCATAGAGAAACGAGAATTTTTTATATCGATAATTGATTGATGGTTCGAAAATTCGGGAGTTCCAGTGCAACATCAGGGTGGCTTCTGTCACCCTGTGATTTTTAACTGATTGCTCCATATATGTACGATATTTTATCGTGTTATGTTTCTCGTTTTGCCTGAAAAATCTACTCAAAAGTTTACTTTTATTTTAACCTTGCCAAGTGTTTTTCCCTATTTCTCAGTTCTTATTTCCTAGGACTATTATACTTTCATTTCCAAATAATTTAAAGATTTGTTATGTTTAATTAACCACACAATTAGAGTGTTTTTTTTATTTAATACACATGTTGAGTGATTTTGATTAACTTTAAACCTTTTATGATAGATTTTCCCTCAAATGGGGGGAGATTTATTTGATGGACGGCTTCGGCAGACGCTTGGAAAACTTGAGAGAAAAACACGGATATTCCAAAAAAGAAATAAGCTCCAAGCTCGGTTTTCATGATAATACATATGGGCAATACGAAAGAGAAGAAAGAAGACCTGCTCTTGAAACGATTATGGAATTAGCAGAAATTTACCACGTCGATATTGATTATTTGATACAGGGTGAGAAAAGCGATAACCGTACTTCAGACAATTCTAAAGCAGCGAAAATAGAACAACTCTTAAACTATTTCAAGAATGCAGGAATAGAAGAACCCTACTTCTTGCAGCTTGAAAAATGGGCTAAGTTGGATGAGGAAGATCTAAGAGAGATTACTAATCATTTTGAATGGATTGTCCATCGAGCTTCTTTGAGGGAATAGAAACTATAAAAGCACCAGTGGCCGAATGCAATGCCACTGGTGCTTTATTATTATCGGACCACAGTCGACAAAATTCGGGGAGTGACAGGCACTCATTCATTTCTAAAAAGTGACAGAGAATAAACGAAATTATAAAATGGATGGGGAAGGAGTTAATAGTATGGATTTACAATCAGAATCACAGCAATCAAAACGATTATATTACTTCCTATTAACAACGGGTATTATTATCATTGCATTTAATTTACGCCCTGCCATTACATCAATTGGACCGATCATTGGTATTATTAGGGACGATATAGGACTTTCCAATTGGAGTGCAGGATTACTTACAAGTTTGCCGCTTATTGCATTTGCGATTATGTCTCCCATCGCACCACGCCTTGCTAATCGTGTTACAAATGAACGAAGTATGTTAATCGGTCTCATTCTATTATTCATTGGGATCAGTGTAAGGTCGATTTCAATAATCTTTCTCCTTTTTATGGGTACTTTGTTTGTCGGATTAGGGATTGCAATTTTAAATGTTCTTTTACCGGGTATCATTAAAGATAAGTTTCCGAATAAAGTTGGGCTGATGACGAGTGTTTACTCCACATCAATGGGGATTTTAGCTGCTACTGCTTCCGGTTTAAGTGTTCCTTTGGCAAATGGCATGAATGGTGGATGGCAGGTCGCTTTACTACTTTGGACCATCCCTGTCATGATAGGGATTATTGTTTGGAGCTACCTTTCCAGAAAAGAAAGTAAGAAAAATCAAACGGAAATAAAATTTATTCAATCTGCTGATAATCAAATTTGGCGTTCACCGCTCGCCTGGCAAGTAGCTGCTTTTATGGGGTTCCAGTCATTTTTGTTTTATGTAACAATTTCATGGCTCCCGGCTATTCTTCATGATTCAGGATTTAGTATGGCAACTGCAGGATGGATGCTCTCATTTACGCAAATCATCGGTCTTCCCGCAAGTTTCCTCGTGCCTATGATCGCGGAAAAATTTAAGTCTCAGCGTGGAATCGTTCTCGTTTTAACACTATCGAGCTTTGTAGGATATGGCGGGCTGCTTCTAGGCACCTCCTATGCCGTCATGTTGATTAGCATTCTATTGATTGGTGTAGCGCTGGCTGGTTCGTTCGCTTTAGCTCTTACGTTTCTCGGAATGCGGGCGCGAACTCCTAAACAAGCTGCTGAACTTTCTGGTATGGCCCAGTCTATTGGTTATTTACTTGCTGCAATTGGTCCAATTGTAATTGGTTACTTATACGATTTAACGAATGCATGGACTGTCCCACTGATTATGATTATGTTTGTGTCCATTCTCGTTTTCCTCTTTGGTATGGGAGCCGGGCAAAATAAATATGTTCTGGATTAAACGTTCATATAAAAAAAGCTGCTAGAGCGAAGTTAAATTCGTTCTAGCAGCTTTTTATTTTTCGACATAATTTGGGAAGTGACAGGCACTGGCCAAAGGCTATTGTATTTCGATAATGCCTTCTTCTCCGCTGTTTACTTGTGTTTGCTTTTTGATGGTGACTGTTTCTCCGTCCGTTAAGTTTGTGAAAACGATCGGTGTGATGGTTGATTTGGCATGTTTGCTGATATAAGAAAGATCTGCTTTTAGTAGGGATTGTCCCACTTTGACTTCCTGTCCTTCTTCAACAAGTAGTTCAAATCCTTCACCTTTTAAGTTGACCGTATCAATTCCCACATGAATCAAAATCTCTTTTCCGCCTTCGGATTGGATTCCAAGCGCATGCTTTGTTGGGAATGCATTGATGATTTTCCCGTTAACCGGTGATACAACAAGCCCATCAGTTGGTTCAATTGCAAAACCTTCACCCATCATTTTTCCTGCAAATACTTCATCTGGAACTTCGGTAATCGGTACTACTTTCCCCTTCATTGGAGAGAAAATAGCTTCATCAACTTTTTCATTCTGTAAAATTTCAGGATTCACTTCTTCAATTTGCTGCTGAATTTCTTCTTGCTGATCAACATTAGCAGCTGGACGTGGTCTTTTGCCGGAAATAATATCCTGCATTTGACCTTTAATAATTTCAGAACGTGGTCCAAAGATTGCCTGAATATTATCCCCAACTTCAAGAACACCCGCAGCACCTAATTTTTTCAATCCATCTTTATCGACATCGCTGATCGAATTCACCGATACGCGCAGACGAGTAATACATGCATCCAAGTGTGCAATATTTTGCTGTCCACCCATTGCTTCAAGTACATTGTAAGCAAGATCCCCTGCTTCAGCTTCTTTACCATCCGCTCCTTCTTCCTCCTCTGTTTCTTCACGACCAGGAGTCATCAGGTTGAATTTCTTAATAAAGAATCGGAAAATAACATAGTACAGAACTGCGAATACGAGTCCTAACAGAATCGCTATCCACCATGGTTCCCTGCCTGGTAAAATTCCAAATAACGCAAAGTCAATGGCACCACCCGAGAAGGTGTAACCGATATTGACACCAAGGAATGTCATCAGAACGAATGATAAACCATCTAATACGGCATGGATAAAGAAAAGAATTGGTGATACAAAAAGAAATGAAAATTCGAGTGGTTCGGTAATCCCGGTCAGGAAAGATGTCAGTGCCCCAGAACCAAGTAATCCTGCAACAAGTTTTTTCTTTTCCGGACGGGCTGTATGATACATGGCAAGTGCTGCTGCCGGCAGACCGAACATCATTATTGGATATTCCCCTGCCATAAAGTTCCCGGCAGTAATTTCAACCCCATCTTTTAATTGTTGGAAAAAGATTGTCATATCCCCACGAACCAAATCTCCAGCTACACTTGTGTACGTTCCAAATTCATACCAGAATGGCGCATGGAATATATGATGTAAACCGAATGGAATAAGCAGGCGTTTAATAAAGCCAAACATAAATACAGCAATATACGTACCTTCTTCCATCAGCCAATAGGATGCGGAATTCATTACTTCCTGTATTGGCGGCCAAATAATCATCAATAATAGTCCTACAATAAATGAAACCGCGGCAGTTGCTATCGGTACAAACCGTTTTCCTGCAAAGAAACCAAGAAAGGACGGCATTTCAATATCATGGAAACGATTAAAGCAATACGCCGCTATTAACCCGGCAATGATACCGCCAAATACGCCTGTTTGTAGTGTTGGGATACCTAGTACAGAAGCAAACCCTGGATCTTCTGCCACCATATCCGGTGTAACACCCATCCAGGATCCCATTACCTGATTCAGTACGAGATAACCAACAAGTGCAGCTAGTCCTGCTGCTCCATCAGCAGCTAGTCCTATCGCAACACCAATGGCGAAAATAAGCGGTAAATTATCAAAGATAACTCCCCCTGCATCTTCCATAACCGTTGCTAATAATTGAATCCAATCTGCTTGTAAAAATGGCAAATAACCGAGCATTGTCTCCTGTTGGGCGGCATTACCAAACCCAAGCAAAAGACCTGCTGCAGGTAAAAGTGCTACTGGCAGCATTAACGCTTTACCAACTTTTTGAAGTACACCAAAAGCCTTTTTAAACATAAGAGTACTCTCCTTTATATCATCGTTTTGCAGCATCCACTTTTTAAAAAAAGACATGAAAAAAGACATGAACAGAGATCACGAAAAAAGGATACAGATGCAGATTAGTCTGCCCTGTTATCACGTTTTCATGTCCCTACTCATGCCTGATCGAATCAGTTACACGTAAGAGAAATATATTCTATTAATAATACCTTAATAAGTGTCTACTTTTTCACTTAAACGCTGAAGGTGCATCGTTAAATAAACGGCCTCCGCGTCGTAAACTTGCTTTTTCAATGTCTGCTGCATAATTTTAACTAGCTTCCATGAAAGATTATAACACGATGGATATTCTTTTTTCAATAGCTCAGCAATCTTTTTTGGTTCTTCCAGCTTTTCCTCGTTTAAAACCCGTTCAACCGTATAACGAAGATGGCGAACAAGCCGGATGTAATTGATACTTTCACGGTCGATTACAATATGAAACTGATCCTCGATAACCCCAATCAATTTCGTTACCAGCTGGGAATACTTGTTGATTTCCGATATCGTTGTATCCGTATTCGCACTATGAACATGAAGTGCAATAAAACCAATCTCACCCTCTGGTAATTGAATATCCAAAGCATGATTAATATAATCCACCACTTCAGAAGCGATTTCATATTCACCAGGGTAAAGCGCTTTCGTTTCCAACAAAAATGGATTCCGAATCGCCATTCCTTTTAACAGTCGGGTGATTGCAAACACAATATGATCGGTTAATGCAACATGCACATTTTCATTTAACATGGACTTGGATCTCTTTTTTATAATTTCAATTGATGAGACGATCGCATTCAGCGTTTCTTCATCAATCTCCTGTAATAGTTTTTTATAATTCTCTTGTTCCTTTTCATCATGGAGTGCGAATAATTTTTCAACGGTTTCTTTTGCGATGGGGTCATTTTTTTTCGTGTTAAAACCAATACCCTTACCGATGAGCACTACTTCCTGACCCTTTATATCTACTGCAATCAACACATTGTTGTTAAGTACTTTTTTAACCGAAAATGTATCCATCATTCCCCCCCCCCTAAAGACCATATGTGCAACATTATATCACCAATACACATATTTAAAAACACTTTGCTTTTTGAGTATTCGATTTCTCCTATCGTTTTCCGTTTTAAGATTTTTGGTTTGTTTTTAAGATTAATATAATTGTAATGTTTGTAACACCATTCGCCCGAACCCACACCCCGACACAATCTATTCTTTCCTTTCTGTAACAATCGATCTGAATCTTTCATAATCAGCCAGTACAGGTTAAATTAACCAGTTTCTTAAATATTTTAGCTGGGTATTCATAAGAAAAGGGTCAGAGAACAACTTGGCAACCGCTCAAAAGGAGGTTACCTATGGGAGCACCCAAAAAGATCATGAATCATCCTGGAGTAACGGCATCTGTCATGGCCGGAGGAATTACATTTTTAGCTTCTACTGCACCATTGCTCTTCCCAAAGGTGCGCAAAGGGATTAAATATGCGATGCCAAAAGTAAAACATGTAATCAAGGAAGCCGATGACCCTACGGAATTAAAAGAGGCCGCTGAAAAAGAAATGAAAGAAGAAATGGCTGAGCAATTCCGCAACAAGCTGACGGAAAGCATTCAGTCCAAAGCGAATGAAGCCGCTGAAAAACTGCAGAACAAGAAAGAGGAAAACGCGAAAAAGGTTCATGCAAATGCAGAAAAAGTAGAAGACAAAATGCAAAGTGCCCTATTGCAAGTGAAGGATAAAGTGCAAGGTGCAAAAGAAACCGGTCAGGACTTCCAGAGCAATATGGGAAAAAGAACTAGATCCAAAACAGGAGTGCCTGGTGTGAATCAGATCAAAGGTGTAAGTCACATCAAAAGCGCCACTTCCATAAAGAGTTCAACAAGCATAAAAGGGCCAAGGTATATTAAACACCATTCAGATCTGTAGGCCAAAAATCGTTTCATAGATTTTTCATATAAATTTTCACAACTAGAAAGGAGCATGTTTACATGGCTATTCAAAAGTCTACTGATAGTTCAAGTTTGGCGGAGGTAATTGATAGAATACTGGATAAAGGGATTGTAATTGATGCATTCGCGAGGGTTTCCGTTGTAGGAATTGAATTAATTACCGTTGAGGCACGTGTCGTTATTGCCAGTGTGGATACATGGTTACGATATGCAGAGGCTGTTGGATTATTACAGGACGATTTTGAGGATGATGGCCTGTCCGACCGTTTATCTGCCCGCTCAGATAGTTTGGAATATGAAGAGGAAGAAGCCTAAATAATGATATGGAGTCAGTGACGCTGGCTCCATCCATACTTAATGAAAAGCAATAAAGGAAGTGAAAAAACATGAAAATCATAGAGGAAGTCAAAGAATTTTTCAATGAAAATATTGCCCCTCCCCATAAAATTATTTCCGTAAAAAAGTACGAAGAAAATGGCGAGAACGGCTGGCGAGCTTTAGTAGAAGTAATAGAGGAAAAGGATTATATGAAAAAATATGCACATGACCAAATGGTCGGCTTATATGAAGTTTTTATGGATAATGATTCAGAAGTTACCGGATTTTCGAGAATTAGTCTAAGGTTTCGGAGTGATTTAGAGGAGCAGGCGTAGATGGACAGGAGGATCAGTCATGACCGAGAACATAGATAAAAATCAAACAAGCCTTTATGAACAATCATCCTATTACAAAGGAATCATTAAGCGGTCATTGCGATACCTTGAAACCGGATATCCAATTCATTTCACCGGCCCATCTGGAATCGGAAAAACAACCCTCGCCCTCCATATTGCTAAAAAGAAAGAGCGACCCGTTATGCTGATTAATGGGAATAAAGATCTTTCCACAGAGGATTTGGTCGGTGCTTTCTCAGGCTATAAACGTCGGAAACTAAAGGATAATTATGTAAGAAGTGTTCATAAGATCGAGGAAAACGTTACAGAATCTTGGTCAGATGGACGACTGCTTGAAGCAGTAAAAAAAGGTTATACCCTTGTATATGATGAGTTTACGCGTTCCCAGCCAGAGGCGAATAATATATTTTTACCGATTTTGGAAGAAAAGATTTTACCACTCTATGGAACAAAGCAAAAGAAATCATTTATAAAGGTTCACCCTGATTTCTCGGTCATTTTCACGAGTAATCCAGTGGAGTATGCCGGTGTCTACGAGTCACAGGATGCGCTTCTGGATCGGATGGTGACAATGACGCTTGGTTCACTGGAACAGGAAGCAGAAATTACTGCCGTTATCAATAAAACATCCATTGAAAGAGATAAAGCTGAAGCAATCGTACACTTTATGATGAGAATTCGTAAGCTTTGTCATTCAAGTCACGACTTTCAAGGCCCGTCGCTAAGAGCATCGATTATGATTGCCGAAATGGTAAAACGTTATGACATTCCGGTTGACGGTGCAAATGAAGAATTTAACCAATTATGTTTTGATATTACATGGTTTCCTCTTCAAGCATGTGTGGAGGATAAACATAAACACCGCGTAAAAAGACAACTCGAACAAGAAAGCAAAAAAATTACAGTGGAGTGAATACAATGAGTGAAGAACAAGGCATTTATGTGTTTTGCGGAATACAAACAGAAGAAAATCAGTCCTTTGGCACGATTCATTTTGAAGGACAGGAAAGAGAAATATATACGGTCCATTACAAAGACGCCGCAATGGTCGTCACGAAAGTACCGATGAAAATCTATCATCCTAGTAAAGACAATCTGATGATGCATCAGCAAGTGCTTTCAACCGTGATGGGTAGAAAGGATACGGTCGTACCAATCAGTTTCGGAAATATGTTCCATAGTGAAGCAGATGTCATTGCACTTGCGGAAAGCCTATATCCCCAGTTGGAAAAAATATTTCCACAAATTAAAGGAAAAATGGAGGTTGGTTTAAAAGTAATCGGTAAAAAGTATTGGCTCGAGAAAAATATTAACCAAAATGAAGATGTTATGAAGAAAAAACAGGTCGTGCATTCCAAATCAGAAGCAGCTGGCTACTTTGACCGAATCCAGCTTGGTGAAATGGCGAAAAACTTTTTCCAAGCGCTGCAAAGTGACATCAAGTCAGAGATCCATGAGCCTCTAATACCACTGGCAGAAGCATCTCAGCTCAATGATCCGATTGGAGAGAAAATGCTTTTAAATGCTGCCTATTTAATTGATCGGGATAAAGAAGCGGAATTCGATGAAAAGGTAAATGCACTCCATGACAGCTGGCAGGATAAAGTGGACTTTAAATATACAGGACCATGGCCAGCATATAATTTTATCAATATTAAATTGAAAGTAGAGGAGCCCTCCACATGATCCAAAAAATCTTCACTTCTCCCATCAACCTAATTGTAAAAATCGGGGAAAAGGTGCAAGACGAAGTGGAAAAGGAATTTTATGATCTGGAGCATATCCAAAAAAAGCTAATCCATCTGCAAATGATGTATGAACTGGAAGAAATAGATGAAGAATCGTACAAACAATCGGAAACAGAACTGTTACTCCGTTACGAAATAGCTAAAAAACGGGAAATGGAACAAATTAATGAATTTACCAAAGGCAAAAGGTGAGGAATCAACCATGGAAAAACTAATTTATTTATACGGAATTATACCTGCAGAAAATGAGGCATCCCCCCTCCCTCGTCTTAAAGGTCTGGATGAGGTGTCTGATGTATATCGTCTATCTTTTGATGAAATCGATGCGGTCGTTTGCGAGTTGGACCCGGAAGAATATGGTGAAAAGGAATTGGAGAAAAAAACGAATGATGCGAAGTGGCTTCACCAAAAAGCATTTCACCATCATGAAGCCTTAATGAAACTGTATGAAAATAATCCAATTATTCCAATGAAGTTCTGCACTATTTATGCAAATCTCGAGAGCCTAAAAACTACGATTAATCAACACAAGCAGCGCATGATGGAGCTACTTGAAGACATTGCAGACAAGGAAGAATGGATTTTAAAAATATATTGTGAAACAGACAAAGTAAAAGAAAGTGTTGCAGGCTATAACGAAACGATTGAGGCGAAGAAAGAAGAAATTGCAGCAATGTCACCAGGCAGACAATATTTAGAAAAAAGAAAGCTTGGTCAATTAATTGACCAAGAAGCTGATAAGGAAAAACAAGCCTTCTCAGAGAAAATTCATGACGACCTAGCAGCACTCAGCATAGATACAGAAGTGAAAAAGATTTGGAATAAAGACGTCACTAGACGGACGGATGAGATGTGCTGGAACAGTGTCTATATGCTGGAAAAATCTGCAGTCGATAATTTTCTATCGGCTTTTAAAGAAAAGCAAAAAAAATGGGAAGATGCTGGCTGGCACATGGAAGTTACCGGTCCATGGCCGTCCTACCATTTTGCAAAGATTAGTTAATATGGAGGATACCCCATGTCACAAAGAAGTGAATTTGATAATAAAGATGTTGGCCTAATTGATATTCTGGATGTTGTACTTGACAAAGGAGTGGCATTAAAGGGAGACCTCATCATCTCCATTGCAGGAATTGATTTAGTCTATCTCGATTTACGGGTACTCATCTCCTCCGTTGAAACACTGATTGAATCGAATAAGGAAACGGCTGCGATATCATCAAAGCAGTTAGATCAAGAGAAGGAGGCGTTGAATCGTGTCATCAATCAATCTTAATAACCAACCCGAATCCCTTGGGAGTCTAGACCGTCAACCTGAGAAAAGTGGTCGAATACAGCTTGACCCTGAAGGTGCTGAAGAAGGCCTTGCCCAACTCGTCCTAACTGTCATCGAGCTATTAAGACAACTGGTTGAACGACAAGCAATCCGGAGAGTAGACGGCGGTAATTTAACCGAAGAAGAAATTGAAAAACTCGGTGTCGCACTGATGAATTTAGATGTGAAGATGGATGAGTTGAAAGAAATATTTAACCTGGATGATGAGGATTTGAACATCGATCTTGGACCATTGGGGAATTTACTTTAAGTTAGGCTATTTAATGTTCCTTTATAATCCTTGCAGTCCGAGATAGACTGCACGCTAAGATAAGTAACTTCGGCGACCGCTCTGGGAAATACACTTTGCTTTCCATGGGCGGCTGGTGAGCCCCTTCATGCTGACGCATTTCAGTGTCTCACCTATGCCTCTCTTCCCATAGGAGTCACCGTGTATTTCCCAGAGCTGGTTAGAAGGGTGCTGAAAATGACCACACTTGCTAATAGCTTAAAAAGCATCCTACAACTTCACCAGTCCGGGTGAGCGGAGGGCGGTGACTCCTGCGGAAACAGCACGTGTCCGAAGACCAGAAGAGTGGTTTTCTCTTCGGGGCTGAGGCCGTGCCCGCGGAAAGCATCCGCCCGTAGCGATCCCGGACGGCGAGAAAAGCACATGTCTTGGAAATTAATTTAAATTTACTTTGCAGTATATAGATTTTGTGGAACAAATCTATAGAACAGAGTAAGCATTTAAAAAGAAATAGAACAACGCTTCACTGAATAGGAGGTCAAGCTGAGATGAATCAAGGGAATGCTCCTCAAACAACTAACCAATCAAGTAATTTGGTTGATGTTCTCGAAACTGTTTTGGATAAAGGGGTTGTGATTGCTGGTGATATTCGCGTAGGTATTGCCGATGTGGAGTTATTATCCATCAAAATAAGACTGATTGTCGCATCCGTTGATAAGGCAAAAGAGATCGGAATGGACTGGTGGGAAACAGATCCCTTCCTAAACTCCCAAGCGGCAATACAGGAACAGGATAAGCTGAAAGAAGAGAATCAACAGCTCCAAAAACGACTGGAAAAATTAGAAGGAAAACTGGCTGGAAACGGCCGTTAATCATAAATAATTATTTTCAAGGAGGACTAAATAATGACTGAACAAAACAACCAGGAGAAGCAAAATAACCAGGAAAATCAAGAGGCGCAAGAAAATGTAGAAGTACTTGATAAAGTATATACCAAAAAGGATATAATTAGAGGCGGAGCTATCGGATGGGCACTTGGTGTAGCTACAACAATGTTCTTTGCACCTAAATCCGGTAAGGAACTGCGCGGAGATATAACCTATCAAGTAGGCAATGCAAAGGATATAGCTTTAGATAAATCGAAGGAGCTTAGCGATTCAACAGTAGAGAAATATACTTCGATTAAAACGAACGCAACAGATAAAACGAAAGAACTCACAAGCAAAATCACCAACCGGAAGAAAATGAACGATGACGGGAAAAGTGAAGAAGATACGGAAGATGGATCCCAATTACAATCAAATGATATGGAAGACGCAATGGGAAACAATCAGGAAGAAAAAGCAAATCAATCTGCCGAAAAAAAATCTGCAACAAAACCGCAAACAAAAACAGCGGCCAAATCAAGAACGACCACAAAAAGAAGACCAACAACAAATAGACGTACAAGCGCAAAAAGCAGCTCAAGTGATAAAACAAAAGCACCAACCGCAAGATAATGCATGCTAACGAGAAACAACCGAACAGAAACTACACATCCAAGAACCGCCGAACAGTGCCTGTCACTCCCCGATTTTTGTTGGAATATGTCGAATAATAGTTAAAAGCTGTTAGATTCAGATAGGAGAGATATTCTATCAATCTAACAGCCTTTTTATATGGCTTATCTATTATTATAAGAGAAAGTACGTTCAAACCATTTCTAAAACACAATTGTTTTATTACGGTGGACAATAATACGATCATCCAAATGCCATTTCACAGCCCTCGCCAGTACACTACGCTCAATCGACTGACCGATTTTCTTCATACCTTCCTCATTATCCCGATGATCGACCCTGCCGATATTTTGCTCAATGATTGGTCCCTCATCCAAATCACTTGTTACATAATGTGAAGTTGCACCAATCATTTTTACCCCACGCTGGTATGCACGCTCATATGGCTTTGCCCCAATAAATGCTGGCAGGAAGGAATGATGAATATTGATAATTCTGTTCTCGTACCCCTTCACAAAATCATTTGTGAGAATTTGCATGTAGCGGGCCAGTACAATGAGGTCAACGTCATATTGTCCAAGTAGCTCTTTCTGCTGTTGTTCTACCTGGATGCGTATTTCCTTATTTGCCGGTATGTAATAAAATGGAATGCCAAGTGACTCCACCATTTCACGAGCTGTTTCATGATTACTGATCACGAGTGCAATATTGGCCATCAAATCGCCGCTTTGCCATTCCCATAGAAGCTCCAGCAGGCAATGAGGCTCTTTTGAAACAAATATCGCTATATTTTTAAGTTCGCTAACATACATAATTTTCCAGTTCATTTGAAATTTTTCTGCGAGTGGAAGAAAGCCCTCTTCTAGCATCTCTGCCCTAACTAATAAATCTGGGCATTCAAACTCGATTCGCATAAAAAATTCTCCGCCCTCGGGGTCCACCGTATATTGGTCTGATGCTACAATATTTGCCTCGTGGTCATACAGGTACTTGGATACTGCGGCAACGATTCCTGGTTGATCAGGACACTTAATCAGGAAGCGCGCCCGGTTCTCATTTTTATCTTGATAAGCTTTTATTTTTCCTTCTGAATAGCTGTTCATGATTGTATACCCCATTTTTTGTTTTTATTATACTCTAGGCTACTCTACGGTTCGGGTCAAGCAATCCGGCTATTTTCATCGTTTTTGGTATTGACAAAAGCAGAAGTACTGCATAAAATGAAATAAACCAATCAAAATACTATGAATTAAGTTTATAAAAAGGGGACACAGACCATTGAAGAAATATACACCATATATTGTATTCAGTTTTATGGTCATTTCATGGATCATAGGGATTTATTATTTAACCGTTTTTTATACACCGACAACTGTCATACCGTTATTTAATAATTTCTACTGGACGTCCACTTTTACTGCAATGCTAGGATTAACCATAGCGGCTA
Organism: Oceanobacillus longus; assembly: GCF_042650085.1. NCBI lineage: Bacteria > Bacillati > Bacillota > Bacilli > Caryophanales > Bacillaceae > Oceanobacillus > Oceanobacillus longus. The sequence goes on from NZ_JBHSAO010000004.1 coordinate 55,372, forward strand.
CGATTATTTCTCTTGCAGCATTACTTCTCTTAAAATTCCGAAAAAAAATGCAACGCTGGTATGTGATTCATGGCTTTGGACTTTTTCTTTGGATGTTAACAATATCTTCCCAATTAAAGATCGCAGCTTTCAACCTGGGCATCTGCCACTAGTGAAGCGCACCACTAATGCGGTGCCTGTCACTCCCCGGTTTTTGTCATAATATGTCGACTGCCAACCCATAAAAAATGCTGCTAGGTTAGGTATTTACTTGCAAACACTTAACTTAGCAGCATTTTATTTTCATTCGACATATTTCGGGGAGTGACAGGCACTGCGATGGGTTTTTTTAAGTAAATAGTCCAATTATCCAGTCAAAGATAGTGATAAATAGGTTTGCGATTGATTCAAAGAAGCGTACAAAAATATTTTTGTTTTCATCCTCTGTTTCATCTGGAGCTGAATCATCATCTTCTATTGCTTCATCAACTTGTTCTGTATCATTCTTTTTCGGTTCACTTTGATCATCATTATTTTCACCAGAATTAAGCGAGGCGTTAATTTTGTCAGCATCAACAGCAGAAGCGGCCCCTCGACGATTGCTTTCCTCCGTTTTTTCGATTGCAGATGCTTTTTGAGATAGTGATTCTTCCGTATCATCCGTTAGTTCATTTTCCAGGGGACTTTCTTTCAATTCCTTTTCAGCTTGCTCCTGATTCCCAGCCTCTTCTGTTTCTTCCCTATTCAAGCCCGTCTTCTCTTCTTCACTACGTTGTACCGCAACTTGATCCTTCTCTTTTTCTTCGGAATTATTGTGGACCTGGTCAGCTTCTTCGCTTTCTATTCTTCCATCATCTGTTTTATTCTCACTAACAACTACGTCTTCCTCATTTATAACAGTTTTTCCTGCCTCTGTACGTGTTTCAAAGAACTTCCCTTCAGATACATTACCAAATCGATCTTCGGTATAAAATGAAAACGAATATTTCGTATCAGCTTCCAATTCTTCAGCAAGATAGGTTGTCTCCTCATCACGAGTAACAGATGTTAAAAAAGAATCATTCAAATAGACACTCACTTCAGCAAAGTCCTCATCTACCGGATTCTCCCAACTTACCAAAAGAGAATCCGAACTAGATTCAATCAGTTGCAGATTGGTAACTTCCCCTGGAGCAATTTGATCATCGGGTTTATACGTAATAAAGCCATGTCCATAGAGAGAATCTCTTCCTGAATTTCCTAAATCCTGTACGTGCTTCACTAGTTCCGCGCGAAGTTCATTATTCGTCATTTCAGGGTATTTCTGCTTTAGAATTGCGAGCATTCCTGTCACATGTGGAGATGCCTGCGATGTTCCGCTACTTGTCCCATACGAGTCATATAAATAAGTGCTAATAATATTAATTCCAGGTGCTGAGAATTCCACCTCTGGGCCTGTTGAAGAAAAACCTGTGACATTCAAACGACCGTCTACAGCAGATACGCCGATTACACTTTCATATTTTGCCGGGTGGGCAACACTATTTCCATCATTTCCACTTGCACCCACAATTAAAATTCCTGCATCATAGGCTTCTTGTAACAATTTCTCCAATGACTCACTATTTTCATCCGTACCTAACGAAAGATTTATGATATCCATGTTATTGTTTATGGACCATTCAATTGCTTCCAGTAAATCTGTTAATGTTCCTTCCCCATTACTATCCAATGCCTTCACCGCATAAAGATTAGCTTCTGGAGCAACTCCAACTACACCAATGTCATTTTTCCTTGATCCGATAATACCAGCGATATGCATCCCATGCCCATTATCATCCAGCCATTCTCCAGTATCATCGACGGTTGAATGGCCACCTGAAATAAGTAAATCAGAATGCGGGGAAATCCCTGTATCAATGATTGCAACATTAACATTTTTGCCGGTAAAACCCTCTTCCCATGCAAATGCTACACCGGTTGTTAGAATATTCCAATGTTCCGTTTCTTCCAGAATATCCGCTTCTGTAACTTCTGTGATCGTTTGGGTATTATTTGATAATTCGACTGCTGCATTTTTCTCTATGTACGCAATATCTGGATTTTCATAGAGTCCCGCTAAATCACCGCTATTCATCGTTACAGCAATTGCAGATATATTCGTAAATTCATAGTCTATTTCACTGCTTGTTTCTATAATTAATTGTTTTCCAGCTTCATTTTCATAACCGATGATTGCCTCAACCTCATTACTTGCGAAGGTGTTTACTGGGTTAAATAAAATGAAGAAAATCACAAATAACAGCAACATACTACATAACTTTGGTTTAGACAATTCTTTTAATCTCCCTCTCTATCTATCTTCCCTATAAATTTTATCAGTTATGTCGATTTTTGTCTGCAATAATATTGGAAAAAGATGCAAATTGGTGCCTGTCACTCCCCGGTTTTTGTCATAATATGTCGATAAGCAAGCTTTACTTAATTCAGCTCTGATTATTTGGAGTTTCCTATTTACATTTCCACTTTTTCAATGAAATGAAACAGAATCCTAAGGTAAAACCCAATAAACCATTCGACAAAATTCGGGGAGTGACAGGCACTGTTCGGTTTTGGTTGGTTATTTGTTTGCGTACCTTTACAACATTCTTGTTACGTGTTAAGTTTGTATTTAGAAAATTGCATAACTGTTTAGCGCTAGGGGAGCTGTTTTAAACGGCTGAGAAGAACTGTTTTGTTCTGACCCTTTGCACCCGAACTAGATAATACTAGCGTGGGGAAGTGCGGTCGACCGTGTATATCGATATTTTTTATGATGATAAATACAATGAGACTGCATTCCCTACAGGGGGATGCAGTTTTTTTAATGGAGAAAAATATAAAACAGGAGGAATGTAATATGACTAATCAAAATAAAGCATGTTCAAAGAGCTATATCGCAGGAGTAAGTTTTTCCATCCACCCAATGAGTGATCAATTCATTGAAATTATCAAGGGAGCTTTAAAAGAGGTTGACACGTCAAAGGTACATATGAAAACGGATGACGTCACAACAACGGTAAGGGGAAAACTGGTACACGTATTCGATGTAACAAAAGCGATTTTCCTTCATGCAGCAAAGACGGGTGAGCACGTGGCATTTCAGGCAACATACTCCCTCGGATGCCCCGGAGATTCGCAAGGTGAGGCATTCATGGCCGAGGATGAAACACTTCTAAATTCCAGTCTTGTAAAAGACATCAAACAATCGGTTGCATCTAAATTTTCACTTTACCCCCTTGGTGGCGGAGATTATATGGATGTCATCTATGCGCAAATCGAAGCAATGAAAAAACATGTATCCGTCTCACCAACGCATTATTCAACACGTCTGGATGGAGAGGCAGTTGCCATATTCGATGGATTGGAAAACGTTTTTCAAGCAACTGTGGAAGGTGGATCGAGTCATACCGTCATGACAGTCTCTATCTCAGCTAATAGTCCATCACATAAAGGAGATATGAAAAATGGCTAATTGGAGATTTAAGGAAATTGTTGTCATGGCAGCTTTATCTGTCGTTTTTGGGGTTGTTTACTTAGCATTTTTGCCTGTTGGTGGGGTACTCGTTGGATTTTTCGGACCAATTGGCTATGATTTCATCTTTGGTATTTGGTTCATCGTATCCATTATTGTTGCCTACATCATCCGAAAACCCGGTGCCGCATTTCTATCAGAAACCATTGCCGCGATGATCGAAGTATTAATTGGAAACGCTATTGGTCCAATGCTTATTGTGACAGGGATGGTTCAAGGGATTGGCGCGGAAGCAGTATTTGCTGCAACCCGTTGGAAAAATTATTCAGCATGGGTATTGATGGCTGCTGGGGTTGGATCTGCTGTAACTAGCTTTGTCTATGGGTATTTTATGAGTGGGTATGCTGCACTCGCCCCTGAATATGTGACCGCCATGTTTATCGTACGTATGATCAGTGGGGCATTAATCGCTGGACTGCTTGGTAAAGCATTGAGTGATGGACTCGCGCAAACTGGTGTCCTGTCAAGTTTCGCTTTAGGAAAAGAACATCGAAAGAAGAATGCAGCATGAAACCTTTTGTCGAAGTGCGTGATCTCAGCTTACGATTTGAAACGAATCAAAAAGATATTTTATCCAATGTAAATTTTGAATTGGGTCAAGGAGAAAGTGTCTTGTTACTCGGCCCAAGTGGTTGCGGAAAAAGCACGTTAACTTCCTGTTTAAACGGGCTCTTCCCACGGGAATTGGATGGGGAGATGCATGGTGATATTTTTATCGATGGGAAGAAAACGTCTAATTACAGGTCTGGTGAACTAAGCAAGCAAGTTGGCGTCGTGTTCCAGGATCCGGAAACACAGTTCTGTATGCTAACTGTAGAAGATGAAGTAGCTTTTGGACTCGAAAATATCGGTGTTTCCTATGAAGAAATGGAAGCTAAAATCGATCAATCGCTAGCACTTGTTCAGATGCTCGATTTTAAAGAATCTACCATAGCCTCACTATCCGGCGGGCAAAAACAAAAGCTTGCGCTCGCATGCATCCTTGCACTCGAACCATCCTTGCTTATTTTGGATGAACCAACAGCCAACCTGGATCCAATCGCAACAAAAGACTTAATTCAAACAATCAAAAAATTAAAGGTGAAAATTCCATTTGGATTGATCATCATTGAACATAAGCTTGATGGCTGGACAGATTTAGCGGAACGATGCCTTCTATTAAATCGTGACGGGGAAACTTTTTACGATGGCTCTTTACGAAATGCGATTAAAGATAATCGTCAGCAATTGATAGAACAAGGAATATGGCTCCCGAATGTTGCACAATATCTTATGAAAAACAAACCGGAACTGAAAGACCTTCCACTTACTGTCGAAGAATTTTCCGAGCATCCTTCAAGATGGGGGCACATCGAATTGGAAGCTGCAAAACTTGATTTCCCTGGGTCCAATACTCCCATCTTGGAAACTCGCGCTATTTTCTGGTCTGCCAATAAACAAGACATTGTAAAAGACGTTTCACTACCATTTTACGAGGGAGAGTTTGTCGCCATTGTTGGGGCAAATGGCAGTGGGAAAACTTCCCTCTCCCGGATACTGGCCGGCATCCAAAAGCCTACTTCCGGCAGTATTCTGGTAAAAGGAAATGCCTTAAATGAATGGAAGGAATCATTGTTACGGCAGGAGATTGGTTATGTTTTTCAAAACCCGGAGCATCAATTTATTACAAACACAGTCTATGATGAGGTTGCATTTAGTTTAAAAATAAAAAATGAACCTGCTGAAACAATCAAGGAAAAAGTTCACTTGATTCTGAAAACCTGTGGACTGCTTGAACTAAAAAATGAACATCCATTCTCCATAAGCCAGGGACAAAAGCGCCGGCTGAGTGTTGCGACGATGATCGTTGACGACCAATCCTTCCTGCTCCTCGATGAGCCTACGTTCGGACAGGATGCACATTCAAATGCGGAGCTGATGCACCTATTACAGCAACGTCATCAATTAGGATCAACCATTGTAATGATCACCCATGATATGGAAATCGTTGATCAATATGCAACAAGAGTAATCGTGATGAATGACGGAAGTGTTGTTGCCGATTGCCTACCAGAAAGATTATGGAAAATGGCTCCTGATAAACTGAAGGAATGGAAACTCGAACTTCCCGTTCCTATCCAGATTCAAAACATTTATGAAAAGGAAGCTTATTATGTTTCTACAACATCTTAATCCAAGTATAAAAGCATTGACAATTATGATGCTTGTTGTGTTGCTAGCTTTTATTTTTGAACCATTAACACCAATGCTATTTTTGATATGGACCATTTCAATTACATTTATTTTTGGAAAAGTGGAATGGAAGAAATATGTTCTGTATTTTATTCCTTTTGTTATTTTTGCTTTTGGAATGCTATGGACGTCTGTTATTTTTGCAGATACACCGAAAAATCAGGATGAAATCATTGTATTGCTCGGCATGGAATATCCTCGGGAATCGGTGCTAACTGCACTTGCACTTTCCATAAGGGTATTAAACGTTGCAGCACTATCACTCATGTTTATTTTTACAACAAATATTGTTCATTTTATCTTGAGCATGATGCAGCAATTAAGACTACCGCCAAAAATCGCCTATGCTGTCCTAGCTGGTTACCGATTCTTACCTATGATGCGCGACGAAATAAAAATCATCCACGATGCACATCGCGTACGTGGAGTGAATCAAGCTAAAACAATCAAGGAAAAATGGAACAACTATAAACGGTATTCCATCCCACTCCTTGCAAGCGCCATCCGAAAAGCAGAAAGAACAGCAATGGCAATGGAATCAAAAGGATTCACAGGGGATAAAAACAGAACCTTCTACCGCCAATTTACCATTAAAAAAACAGACTGGCTCTTCCCACTAATCATGCTTATCGGCTTTTTCACCGCCCTACTAGTCTCTTAAGGAAGCACGGGGACGGTTCTCTTGCTTCCATTTGGGTTTAACGCGCTAAGGTGCATTGAGAGTGGTGGCTGTTTCGAGTGGCTCATGCTATGGGGGCTATCGTTTATTCTACTTCTCGATTGCTCAAGACACGAACGCGATCGCTTTTCCTTATTACCAAGCGCTCAGTCGTCGTGCTAATAATCGCTATTACTATAGCCAAACAACCTAAACAACAAAAAAACGCCAGCACTATCCGTATGCAGAATAGTGCTGGCGTTTTTTAATATATTCGGAAGCAAAAGAACCGTCCCCATGCTTCCATTTTCGACAAAAATCGGGGAGTGACAGGCACCCCTATCTTGGTATGATTGGTAATAGTACATGGGATGGGTGGTCTTGATCATGATAAATTTGTTGATTAGATTCCACCATTTCCGTTGAATCAATGGTTGTTTTCCCTGTTCCTGGGTTCACATCGAAACGTGGGTAGCTGCTTGATGAGATTTCTATCCGAATGGAGTGTCCAGCTAAAAACACATTGCTTGTCGCCCACATATCTATGTCTAACTCTACAATTTCAGCCGTTGAATGATTTTCTTCGATATTGCCGTCGCGATATTTTGCACGTATAACGCCATCAGTCAGGTTATAGGCAGTTCCGTCAGGGAAAACGTCAATTAATTTCACGACGAAATCTGTATCTTTGGCATCATATGCAGCCCACAGTTTCATTTTTATCCATCCTGTCACTTCCACAGGAGCATCCAAGGCTTTTGTAGTGTAAGTTAGTACATCATCCCGTTTTTCAATCTCGCGCTGATCATACGGACCTGCACCTCTGCCGTTATAAAATAATACACCGCCACCATGTGTTGGGACAGGATTATTCGGATCATGCACATACGAATCAGGAGCCTCTTTACTTGGTTCTGTTTCAGATAGTGTTCCAGCCTCATGTAGGTAATACGGTGTATATGCTGTCCGCTCCAGTGGCCAATTTTTTTCGGAACGCCATTTATTTTCTCCCATAACAAATATTTTCACAGGATCTTCATCTGCAGGAAGTTGCTCAGAACCTGCTTTTAACCAATAATCAAACCACTTTATATGCAGACCGGTTATATCCTCTTTTCCTTCTATGGAAGTACCCGCACTATTTATTCCAAAATTACGCTCGCCAAGTTCTGAAGAAAACATGCCATGCCCCCATGGTCCAATGATCAATTTCTGATTATTGGTTGACCCTTTCATCGTTTCAAAATTGTGGATCGTAGCATCTAAAAAGTTATCATACCAACCTGCAAGATGATACGCTGGGACACCTAATTCACTTGGATTTCCTTTAAAAGAGATTTGATCACGTGAGCGTTCTGTAAATTCCTGTTGTAAGTATTTATTAAAAAACTCTACCAGTTCCGGATGCTTTTTGATTGGTGGCCATTCCTTCACTGGTTTAAACGAATGCCAGTCATTTATATGATCCAAATCATTTGTTATTTCCTTTATGGTATTGGTATATTGCTCGGATGACTGTTTGCGCTTTAAATAATCTGCTGCTACAGAATCCAATACCCATGTTTCCGTAGAGGCCAGCATATGTACCCCATTCTGTATAAATGCATCTCCGAATATATGTCCTGTCATTGCTGGGAAAATTGCTTTTAACGATGGGGGTTGCTCCATTAATGCATACAATTGTGTAAAAGCATAATAAGACAATCCGAACATGCCTAGATTCCCATTGGCATACGGAAGTGCAGCTGCCCATTCAACGGTGTCATACCCATCTTTCAATTCCTGGACAAACGGGTCAAATTCTCCCTCAGAAGCAAATCTACCCCGCACATCCTGAATGATAACCACATAACCACTCATCGCCATCCGAATCGGATCAATATAACGATGTGAGAAATTTGGAAGGTTTTTATCATAAGGAAGTCTGGTAAGCAATACTGGATATTCCCCTTCATTACTTGGACGATAAATATTGGCATAGAGCTTCGTACCATCCCGCAACGTACATGCTACTTCCCGATCTACAATAATCTGGACATTTTCTTTTAATTCACTCATGTTTCTACCCCTCACTTTTTATGTAGAATAAAGAAACAGACATGCTAAAGCCATTAAAGCTTGAACATGTCCCCTCCTTTTAAATCTTTAATTTCCAAGCATTTGATCAACTAAATCTTGATTATTATCAATCCATTCCTGTGCCACTTCTGTAGGTTCGCGATCTTCTTCTTCAATTTGTTCAATCATATATTCCACATCATCGATTGGAATCGTCCAATTGCTGAGGAACTCATAGGCATCTGGAGCATTTTCTTTTAATTCATTATTTGAGATAACCTCTACAGATGCACTGTCAAAATGTCCGCGATCCTCTTCAAGGAATTTCAAATCAAATTTACTAAACATGGTATGTGGGCGCCAACCATAGAAAATTACTGGCTCTTCTTGTTGCATCATGCGCATTGCCTGAGCAATCATACCACCTTCAGAGGAATTCACCTGGTTAATCTCCAGTCCATAATCCTCGATCATTTCATCAATGATTCCAGTTGCACTTGCACCTTCTTCAATCGAGTACATTTCATTATTAAATAATTCTTCTTTTCCTAAAAGATCTTCTATCGAATTAAAATCTTCCATATAAGTTGGGACAACCCATCCTGCATCTGCGTCATCATAGCTTACTGCAACACTTTCGATATTTTCACTGTATTTATCCAAATAAACATCATGAGCCGGAAGCCATGCATCCATAAATACATCAATGTCACCACGGGAAAGTCCGATATAGACATTTCCTGCATCTGCTTGCGTTTGCTCTACTTGATAACCCATATCCTGTAAGATCAAGCTTGCCACTTCTGTTGGTGGAACCGTGCTTGTCCATGGAGTAACACCAAATGTAATCACCGGCTTATCACCGGATTCTTCACCTGCTCCACCATCTGATGATTCTTCATCTGAAGAACCACATGCTGCCAAAACGAAAACCATTAGTAAAGCTGTTAATAATAATAATTTCTTTTTCATAGTATTTCTCCTCACGTTAAACTTTTTTTGTAATTCCTTGAGTAATACGATCCAACAAGATTGCCAATACAACAATCGCTAATCCACCAGTTAATCCAAGTCCAACATTCACCTGAGAAATTCCGGTAAGAACGGTAGAACCAAGTCCCGGTGCACCGATCATAGATGCAACAACTGCCATGGATAAGGCAAGCATAATCGTTTGATTGACACCAGCCATAATCGTTGGCATCGCCAGTGGCAATTGCACCTTTAATAATAATTGTTTCGCTGTTGAACCATAAGCCCGAGAAGCCTCTACCACTTCTTCAGGTACTTGTTTAATTCCAAGACTGGTCATTCTTACAGCAGGTGGTGCAGCAAATACAAATGTAGCGATCACTGCTGGCACACCTCCCAAACCAAATAATAAAATGGAAGGAATCAAATATACAAAAATTGGTAATGTCTGCATAAAGTCCAAAATTGGCCGCACGATTTTATCGACGATTGAATTGGTCGCACTTAAGATACCAACCGGCACACCGAATAGGACGGATATCACTGTAGAAACAATGACGATTGCCAGTGTCTGCATGGACTCTTCAAATAAATCAACTGACCCGATAAATAGGAAACCAATAAGGGCGAAAAGAGCAACACCTTTTCCAGATATCCACCAGGCAATCAAAATAAAAATCACTGCAATAATTTCGGCTGGTGATGCAATTAAAACATTTGTGACAGAATTAATAAATGAGCTGAGTATATCACTAATTTCATCAAAAAAACCACTGAAATTTGGAAGCAACCAATTATTTACAAAATCATTCGTTATATCCTCGAGCGGGAAGTTAAAATAATTCATTCTGTTTCCTCCTCTTTTTCCTTACCAAGCACAAGACCTGAAAGGATGGATACACGGGAGACGATCCCACTTAATTTTCCTTCATCTATAACCGCTATTGGATATTTAGCTTCTGCCGCTATTCCGACAAGATCATTCAGCAATGTATCTGGAGTGGTCACGGAAACATTGTCTACAAGTACGTCTTCCATTGGTACACCTTCATTATAAGCACGGATAGCATCATCAATCGTTAACAGGCCTTTAAAGTTCTTTTCTTTGTCCACAACAAAGATACTTGATGCCCCGACTTCTTCCATCTTTCTTACTGCTACGCGCAATCCATCTTTATACGTAACGAGTACTTCTGGTTTCTTCATGACAACACTGGCATCGAGAACCTTCGAACGATCTACATCTTTAACAAAGCTGGAAACATAGTCATTGGCCGGATTCTCGAGAATTTCTTCAGGTGTTCCAACTTGAACAATTTCTCCGTCTTTCATAATTGCAATACGATCTCCAAGCTTTAAAGCTTCATCAAGATCATGCGTAATGAATAGCACTGTTTTTTCCAGTTTTGACTGCAATCGGATTAACTCATCCTGCATTTCTTTACGAATAATTGGATCGAGTGCACTGAACGCTTCATCCATTAACAGAATATCACTATCATTCGTCAATGCCCTTGCAAGACCAACACGCTGCTGCATTCCACCACTTAACTGACTTGGGTAGCTGTCTTCATACCCTTTGAGTCCAACGTCCTGAATTGTTTTTGCAGCTACTTTTTCACGTTCTTCTTTTTTAATCCCTTGTAATTCCAAACCATAGGCTACATTATTTAATACGGTACGATGAGGTAATAAACCAAATTTTTGAAACACCATGGCAAGCTTTTTACGACGGGTATCAATAAGTTTATTTTTATCCATTTTCGTAATATCTTCCCCATCAATATAAACTTCTCCACTGGTCGATTCGATTAACCGATTGACCAATCGAATCAAAGTGGATTTACCACTCCCAGAAAGTCCCATAATAACAAAGATTTCACCAGGCTTCACCGCGAAATTAGCTTGGCTAACTCCCACTGTCATGCCTGTTTTTTTCAGAATATCCTCTTTGGATTCTCCATTCTTCATCCGTTTAAGACCTTGTTGAGGATGGGAACCAAAAATTTTCGTTAGATTTTTCACTTCAATCTTATTCATGCTTCATATCCCCTCTTTTCCTGCTGTCAAAAATCACTATCGTTTTATTCCAATTGTGCGTCCCGCTTGTTTGGGACACTCTAATCTTTCATGATGCTTATATAACGCGCTAATTTTTTCATTTATGGTTTCTGGAAATGGAGCTGGGCGATTAATCGTTGTATCCATCCCCATCAACATTTGCTCGCTCGTTGCAATCAATTGTCCATTCTGATTATTCATTAGAAAGATTGCATGCACTCTTTTCGCATCTATATCCAAGAGTTGGAGATTTACCGTGAGTTTTTCTTTTTCATGTGCTTCCTGTAAGTAGCAAAGATGGGTCTCCAATGTGAAAATCGTATAGTTATAGTGTTCCCTTGCCTTTGCATCCAGACCAATTTCTTCTATCCATTTGTCCAAAGCAAGACTGAAAACCTTCGCATATTCAGCATCATTCATATGGCCGTTATAATCGACCCATTCAGATGAAACATGGCATGAATAGTCAAAAAATGTATGATTCATAAATTTCCCCACCTATTCTGATTTATTACTAAATACCGGCCAGTAATCTGCTACTAATTCCAATTGTTTAACTAAAAATTCATTTCGTTTTTCTTCTAATTCTGCAACAGACAGATTTCCGGCACTTTTTTCAGAACCCGTAATTACACGTTCCTTCAATTCATCTGTTAATTCTGGTGCTTCGAGCTTCGTCCACGGTAGTTTCAATGCAGGACCAAATTGTTCAAGCATATGGCGCATACCTGCATCTCCCCCAGCAAGGTGGAATGTCATAAATGGCCCCATTTGTGCCCAGCGAAGTCCTGCACCATAAATAATTGCTTTATCTACTTCTTCTGTCGTCGCAATCCCATCATTAACGAGGTGAAGTGCTTCGCGCCAAAGTGCTTCCATTAGGCGATCTGCTATATGACCTTCAATTTCTTTTGTAACAATCAGTGGCTTCATTGCGATAGCCGTTAACAATGCATCTGCTCTTTCAATTGTTTCTTTGCTCGTTTTTTCTCCTCCAACAATTTCAACCAATGGAAGAATATAAACCGGATTAAAAGGATGTGCTACAATCAAGCGCTCCGGATTTTTCAATCCATCCTGCAATGTACTTGGCATAATACCAGAAGTACTCGAGCCAATAATGACGTTTGGATTTGTATTTGCATCAATGGATTGTAGTACGCTTTTTTTCAATTCTTCTCTTTCCGGTACGTTTTCCTGGACGTAATCGGCAGTTGCTACAGCTTCTTCCAATGTCGTTACAAAGGACAAGTTATCTTGTGAAGCAATGTCACTGATACCAAGTTCCTTTAAGGAAGGCCAAACTCTGTTTAACATTGCTCTTGTACGCTCTTCGGCACCTTCTGCAAGATCAAACGCTGTTACGTTGTAGCCTTTTGCTATAAAACGTGCTATCCACCCGTTACCGATAACTCCTGTACCAATAATGGCAATGTTTTTTATTTCCTTATTCATCTAATAATCCTCCTATTTTACCTTACGTAGTCCATACTGTTCACGAGCTTCTGCTGGTGACATGATTCCGATGTTATTTTGAGCAAGCATGGTAACTGTCTTATCCACCAATTGTTCATTGCTTGCGAGTACGCCTTTTTCCAAGTACAGATTATCCTCGAGGCCAACACGAACATTTCCGCCAAGGAGAGCTGTTTGTAATGCGATTGGCAACTGCATCCGGCCAATTCCAAATGCGGACCAGGTTGCATTTTGCGGTAGACGATTTTTCATATATAACATTGTCTCTGCATCTGCCTCAGCTCCCCACGGAATACCAAGGCAAAATTGAAACATCGGGTCTCCATCAATAAGACCTTGATCAATCAAATGTTTCGCATAGCTCAAGTGACCCGTATCAAAGCATTCCATTTCTGGTTTTACGCCGCTATCTTGAATTAGCTTTGCCTGTTGTTCGAGCCAATCTGTTGGGCTCAAATAAATCATATTACCAAAGTTAATGCTTCCACAATCCAATGTGCACATTTCAGGAAGTAATTCTCCAACCGGATGATGTCTTTCTTCCGGCGTCTGAATGAACGTACCAGTACCTCCCATTGCTGGTGTGTCGAGGCTTGGAATGAAATCACCACCACCACCTGCTGTAATGTTGATCACCACATCGGTTTCTGAATCCCTAATTCGATCAACAATTTCACGGTAATGTTCGATGTCATGACTGATTCCGCCTGTTTTTGGATCCCGTGCATGGATATGTGCTACAGTCGCACCTGCTTTCGCTGAAGCGATGGCAGAATCTGCAATTTCCTTCGGCGTCACAGGTACATGGCTGCTTTTAGCTGAAGTATCACCCGCACCAGTTACTGCTGCAGTAAGTAGAACCTTTTTCATTGTAAAACCTCCATGTATTTTTAATTATTTAATTTTTACTTTACCATCCGGACGGTTTAGAAATACATTTGAAACTATAACATTATACCTGTTTCCTTTCAAGGCAACAGAGCGGATTCAATGTGTTTCAAGGACTTCCAACCTAGATGCTGTATGGCTTCAAAGAATTTATAATTAAATTGAATAATTCGGTGATTTGGACCCAATAGTTAAAAAAACAAACAAAAAAATCTTTCGCGAATGAACAATTGAGGATGGTTCAAAAACGAAAGATTTCCATTTTTAGTTGTTACTTTTTGCCCATTCCATTAAGGATTGAAAAACTTCTTCTTTTTTCTCTTCTTCCATCCGATTAATATCAAATAACTCAGAAAGCCAAATTCCATCTGCTGCCAACTGAATAAGCGTTGCTTTCATTGGATCAATGCCATCATTTTCTAGCTGTTCCCTCCAGTCTTCGTACACGTCTCTAATTGGGTCCAGTAATTCAGCATCCACTGCTTTCGCTGCAAGTAGAACTGCATTTCTACTTTTATTCTCATTTGCCCGATTAAACGTCACATTGACATAGGCACGTATCCATTTCCCTTTATCTTCCGGATCTTTTTCCATATCTGCTGTAACCTTTTGTTGGTAATTTTCAGATAAATGTTCCACCATTCCCTTTACGAGCGCTTCTTTTGAAGGATAATGATAGAGTAGCCCACCTTTACTAAACCCTGCTTCAGCCGCAACCGCATCCAAAGTCAAATTAAAGATTCCGCGATCATTTACAATCTTTGAAGCAGCATCCAATATATCCAATTTGCGAGAATTTCTTCCCATGATCATTACACCTACTTCCGATGAATTTTAATTTTACTATACTAGCTGGACGGTTTTATTACAACCCTCCAAACCCAAAATCAAAATCCCCAAAACCGAACAGTGCCTGTCACTCCCCGGTTTTTGTCACAATTTGTCGAGGCTTCAAACTGTTGTAAAAAGAAAAGGAACTTACGCCAGAAAATTTGCTGAATTACTTTCTCCTACTATCTTACAATCATTCCCCATTCATCTAAAACGCCGGTACTTTACATTTATTTTTCCCTAGTTCCTTCCTATCGCTTTTTTAAATATCATATCCGTTTTCAGCTTTTTGTTGATAGACCTTCTATTCATTTACATATTAGGAATCACGACCATAGTAGAGTTTTAAACTTTATGTATTTAATTAATAAAATTCAAGGCAAAATTACGATATAATTAATATTAGTAATCTATAATTTCATCTTAAGGATACCCCATCCAAGAATCACTTACTTCACATACAAACCTTCAAGAAAATCACACAAACCCGAGCTTTTTTAAAATCCCATCATTTTTTTATGATGTCTCTATAATTAATTATTTAAGGGAGAGAAAAAAATGAAAAGCTTAAGGAGTGTTTTTATGCTTAGTTTATTGAGTGTACTGGCAATTGGGCTCCATTCTCCATCACAGGTTTTAGCTAAAACGGATACAGGAAATGTAGCAGATAGGCCTGTATTAGCGGAAGAATCTTCAGGGTTTTCAACGATGGGAAAAGCAGGAAATGGAAATGAGGAAACGCCAGGTGCATGGTATATTGGGCAAACACCTGAGAATTTGCAGCCCGATACTCCTGTGTTGCTATTTGTTCCCGGATTAAACAGCGTTGCACAAGTATTTTGGGAAGATAACGATATGTATCAAACCGCTTATCAAGCAGGCTATCAAACTGCTTTTGTTCAACTGCATGATGCAGGTGGCGAGAACGCTGATATGTGGGATAATGGAAGTTTACTAGCTAGTAAGATTCAGGAGATTTCCAATCACTTTAGCGGAAAAGATATAACCATTGTGGCGCATAGTAAGGGAGGTGTGGATTCACAAACGGCGCTTACCTATTATGGCGCCTCCGACTATGTCGACAATGTCATTACGTTATCCAGCCCACATCATGGCTCACAGCTGGCCGATCTGGCGTATAGCTCTGAGGCAGGATGGCTTGCTGATTTGATTGGAATGCAAGGGGAAGGAACTGCGTCCATGCAGATGGCTTACATGGAAAACTTCCGGTCGATGACAGACTCTAATCCCGATGCCTATCGTAACAACTATTTTACGCTTGGTGGGACTGATTGGGGAAGTATATTTTCCTCTAATTGGTTTGGGGGAGTATATTTATCCGGGTATGGACCGAATGATGGCGTCGTCACTGCAGCTAGCAGCAATCTTCCTGGCGGTTTTGAACTGGCAATTGGAGAATGGGATCATTCAACGGTTCGGACAGGAATGACATTTTCGGTGTTTGAAAATTATCTTGCTGGAGATCATTTAATAGACAGCGATGATTTCTCGATTGCCGGTGGTCATAGCGAGGCAATTCCCCCTGATTACAATCAGTGGGTTCAGGGCGGTCCACTAGCGAATAAAGAAGCTCTTATGGTGGAAGTGGAGGAAAATGTTAAAAAACTAACACTTAACCTGTTAACCGCTGAACCGATTTCCACGTTTAAAATTACCAAATCATCCGGGAAAAAGGTGCAAGCAAATGTGCAGCAGAGCCGTCTCGATGAAGGAATTTTTAAAGGGGCCCATAGTTACACGATGAAAATTGATAAACCAGAATCTGGAGAGTGGCAGCTGGAAATGCTTTCGAGTAAGAATGACAATGCGTACCTATTGGTAGCAGACTTTAAAACGAATCCATATTTACAAACCAATGTGGCGCAAAACTTTATCACGCAGGATGATCTTTACCATATAAACATGGATGCAGATCTGTTTGACGAGGATACCTTAACTGCAACCTATCATGTAACAGAAACAAGAAATCCTCAAAATGAAAAACAATGGACAGTCAAAGGGAAATCCAATCTTTCTCAAAAATTGGATCTCAAAAAATCCGATACCGTCTATAACGTCACCGTGGACATAGCTGGTATCACTAAAGAAGGAAATCCTTTTAAACGAACGATTGTGGACTCTGTCTATGCAAAATAGTTCGACCTTTGTTATTTCTCTTGAAAAATATTATTCAAATTGCAAGGAATCGGGAATAATATCTCTGATTCCTTTTTTATGAGGTAAATTCGACAAAATTCGGGGAGTGACAGGCACCGATTAATGGTATAGTTAATGTGGTAAATTTTTATTTGTGTTAGTTGGAGATGATTATGATATTTATTTTATACTTTTTAATCGGTATTACTGCTTCATTGTTGGGTGCTATGGCTGGATTAGGCGGCGGAATCATTATAAAACCTGTGCTTGATTTATTTGGTCATTATGACTTGGCAACAATTGGCGTTTTATCAGCTGCTACTGTTTTATCAATGGCTACCGTATCCTTAATTGAAGTAAGAAACATGGATGCTAAGATTGATAAGACGATTGGATTGCTTATTGCGATAGGGTCGATCATAGGAGGCTTTTTGGGAAAAGGTCTATTTAATTTTTTAGTTATTGAAATCAGTGCAACGAATGTAATTGGCATGCTTCAATCTGGGTTATTAGCCATCATTTTAATTATCATTTTTATATACATGAGATATAAAGGACTGATAAAAGCCTACCACCTGCATAACAAAGGTATTATATTGGCGGTTGGGATTCTATTAGGTGCAATTTCCTCCTTTTTGGGCATTGGAGGCGGACCACTAAATGTCGCTGTCCTCTATTTGCTTTTTTCGATGAATGCGAAGAATGCAGTTGTAAATTCCACATTTATCATATTCTTTTCACAGCTGTCTGCACTCGTCTTATTAGCATTTACGACAGGGTTTGCGACTTATGACTTATCGATGATCGGTTACATGATTGTTGGCGGTATAATCGGTGGCTTTATCGGTAGTAATCTCGTAAGGAAACTTTCCAATAAACGGATTGAAATGATATTTAATGTAACGATTCTTATGATTATTTTAATCAACGTATATAATTTATTTATGTATTAACAGCAAGATGTAAAAAAAGATCTCAGCTATGATTTAAAACTGAGATCTTTTTTATGTTCGAGCAATTGATAAATTCGACAAAATTCGGGGAGTGACAGGCACCAAAACTATTTCTGTAAGATGACTTGGTGCGGGTATGGGATTTCGATGTTTTGTTGGTCGAATATTTCTTTGATCCGTTTTTTCATATCACGTTCGCATTCCCATTGCAACCCATTTTCGGTTTGGCCAACGACACGGAGAACAACATCGGAAGAACCTAAGCTTTGCACACCGATGGCATTTGGCCCATCCTTAAATCGTTCATCCAGCTGGAATTCTGCGCAAATATTTTCCAAAACTTTAATTGCCTGGTCAATATCCATATTGTAACTGATGCCAATATCCACGAGAGCGCGCATATTACCACGCGAGTGATTCGCCACCCCTTCTATATAGCGGTTTGGCACATAATTTAACGTTCCATCAAAGCTTCTTATTTTAGTTGTGCGCAAGCCGATTTCTTCGACGATACCGTCATAGCCAGCGGTCGTAATATAGTCATCCACTTCGATTTGGCGTTCCAATAGTACAAAAAATCCGGTTACAATATCACTGACAAGCCCTTGTGCACCAAATGCAATTGCAAGTCCAACCACCCCAGCCCCAGCGATAATCGGACCAATTTCAATTCCTAATGTTGTTAAGAGCATGACAATTAATATAAAAATCATCACATATGAAAATAAATTAACTAATAGTTTTTCCAGCGTTTTCATTCGCCCAGGTGACGTTTTCTGCCTGGAGGATGCCTTGTTTAATGCTCTTTCAATGAGTTTCTTACCTATTGGGACAATAATTGCATACAAAATAAGTAATAATATGATTTGTCCGATAACCGGTATTACCGCTTCAAGTATTTCCCCGACATCAATTGTATATCCAAAAATATCCAAAGTCCCTCTCCTTCCACTAATCCATGTGTTTATCGTAGCGGAAATTAAAAAAGAGTTCAATGAATAGAACGATATATCGACATTGTTTGACAAAATCCGGGGAGTGACAGGCACCGATTTGGCACCTATTCGTCAGCGGGGTATATGATTCCGGCATCTTTTCGTGCTGCTTCGAGAACTTCAACAACCGTCTTCGTATATTCCAATAAATCATAGCATCGCTCAAAGTCTTTTGCTTGATGAATCTTCTGGATTTCAGCCACTTCATAATAGAGACGGTTCGATTTCGTCTGCGCGTTCAACCTTACTTCCCGGTCGCCAATTGTAACATTAACCTCCTGACAGCCGTTTGCGCCATTTACGACATTCAAATAGCCTTTTTCACCCTGGATCATTGCAAAATTCATACTCTGTGTATCCTTAGCACCAACACATTCAGCAATAAAGTCGGGATACTTCATAACTGCAACACCTGAGGTATCAATCCCATTTTCATGCTTATTTGCTGTATAACTCACTGATTCCGGAGCGCCGAAAAGGTTCATCACAAAATGCAAATTATAAATGTTGATATCCGCTAACGCACCGCCGGAGAATTTAAGGTTAAAAACATTCGGTGTTTCACCATTCATCAATTTTTCGTATCTACTGGAAAACTGACTGTAATTACATTGAATTAACTTAATTGGGCCAAGACTACCAATATACTCCCGGATTAATCGATAATTTGGCATATGTATCGTTGAAATGGCTTCAAAAATCATTAACTGCTTTTCTCTCGCCAGCTCAATTAACTGCTCCGCTTCTTTTGCAGTTGAAGTAAATGGCTTTTCAACGATCACATTTTTCCCATGTCGAAGCGCAAGGTATGCCTGTTCAAAATGCAAACTGTTCGGTGATGCGATATAAACAAAATCAATCGCCGTATTTTCCATCATTTCATTCATATCGGTGTAAATCGCCGAGATGTCGAATTTATCCGCTAATGCCTCAGCCGTCTCCTCTTTTCTGGAATAGACCGCCACACATTGCATCCCATTAACTTCTTCTACAGCTGACAAAAATAACTCTACAATACTACCCGTACCAATCGTTGCTATATTCAATTGAATCACTCCTCCATAACTCTCACGATGTAAATTTCTCCCCCATTATAACAGAGGAAGCACGGGGACGGTTCTTTTGCTTCCTGGTGCCTGTCACTTCCCGGTTTTTGTCAGATATTGTTGAAAAATATCACTTTTCTTTTGTAATTTATCAGCTTACCAAAGTGAAATAGCATTTAATACTCCAAAGATCATAAACTCTATAATTTCGTGAAGTATTTAAATTACAACAATACACTTATCGTTTAGTTAAATTTCTCTTAGCAATTGAGGATGCAAAATGAATAACTTGTTTTGTTTGTTCATATAACAAGCTCTCTGCTTGTGCCATGCATTCCTCAAGTGATAAGGGTTTATTTATAATAGAAAAACATCCGGAGAATCTTTCTCTTAAAATATTCAAGTCTCCAGAAAGGCTTCCAGACACCAGAACTACCGGTACCTCATATTTCTTTGCTAACATTGCAACATGGCCTGGTGCTTTACCGTATAATGTCTGTTCATCACTTTGACCTTCTCCTGTGATGACAATATCTGCATTTTTAATCGCCTCTTCCAAACGCATCGTCGTCGCCAGTAATTTTGCCCCTGAGACAAGATCTGCTCCAATAGCAAGTAATGCAAATCCAACTCCACCTGCAGCCCCTGCACCAGGAAAGTCTTTTAATGATTTTTTTGTTGCTTTTTCTATTAAACTTCCATATGCATCAAGGCTTTTATTATATTCATATACTTGAGACTTACTTGCTCCTTTTTGGGGGCCATATACGACACTGGCTCCTTCACTTCCACAAAGCGGATTATTCACATCGCATGCTACTTTAATGTCAGTAGCTGAAATTCTTACATCTAAATCTGCAAAACTAACTTTCTTAACCCGATGCAAATCCGCACCAAAACCTTTCAACTTATTGCCTTTTTCATCCCATGCCTGCATTCCTAAAGCCAACAGCATTCCTAAACCACCATCATTGGTAGCGCTTCCACCTAAACCAATAATAATAGAAGTACACCCCTTATTCAGCGCATCCCGTATAACTTCTCCGAGACCGTAAGTGGTTGTATAGTCAGGATTTCTTTTGTCTGCTGGAACCTGAACAAGACCTGAAATAGCTGCCAACTCAATTACTGCCTGCTTGGAATCCAAAATAGCGTAGGAAGTAGTAATTTTTTCTCCCAAAGGTCCCGTACAGTCGATGGAAATCCTTTCTCCTTTAATAGAGGATAACATCGCATCAATCGTACCCTCTCCGCCATCGGCCATCGGTTTCAGCATAACTGCATGGGTATTATTAATATCTATAACAGCTTTTTTCATTGTCTCTGCTACCTTTGATGCTGTCAGACTTCCTTTGTATGAATCTGGTGCGATAATTATATTCATGCCTATCCCCTTTTCTATTTATTACCATTTAACTACACAATGATAACGTTTACAATTATGTAATTATCTGAAGATATCTACTAATTGAACTACTATTTTTGTATATTTGCACAAAGTTGTCTATTCCTAATAATCTTTAAAATACATGCATCATGGAATTTCCTTGGTTCCAGACCAACTTTTTTATAAATTTGGTCGAGTCTGTAAATAAGTGTATTACGGTGAACATGCAAATCTTCTGCAGTTTTTTTGATAGAGAGATTCATATGCAGAAAGATATCGATGGTTTCGAGATAAATTTCGTCCAGTTTAATTAATGACTGTTCATACCCAGAACTAACAAGCTTGTACTCATTTTCGTCAATTGCCGCGATTAGTCTTTCCAATTTCCAATCCGCACTATTGGATATTCTCTGACCTCTCTCTGCAAAAGATAATGCCTGCTTTGCCAACATATAGGAATTACGTATCCCAGGAAGTCCAAAGCCTGTTTCGCCAATCCCTATTTGGGAATCCTTACCTATCATTCCCAATAGCATTTCACTAAAATATTCCACCCGATCGAAGCTTGCTGGAATCGTTATAATGATTTCATTTTCAAAAAAGGGCATGGTAAATAATGTATCCATTTTCATACTTTTAATTTCTCTTCTGATTATTTCCAACACATCATGCTCTATTTCCCCATATAGTACGATAACTCTCCAATCCGATCGGAAGTTAACCTGAAGCGAATAATCAGCTGCTTCTTCTAATTCCGCTTGATTAAAACTACTAGGGTGTAATAATTGCTGTAACCAATAACTCAACTGTCTTTCTTGAAAATATTCTTGTCTTTCTAAATGGAGCTGTTCCATGACAACTTCAACAGCTGTGAGAATAATTCCTGTAAATTTATACATTTCTTCCGGGTTACCACTGACACCTACGACACCCGATATTTTTTCATTATTTATTATTGGAAGATTGACACCTTGTTTTGTACCCGGATAATCCGTTAATAGCTGTTCATCAATAATCAATTCCTGTTTGGTATGTAATACTTCAACGGCACCTGCATGAATTTCCCCTATTCTACTCAAATCGGTACTTGCGACAATCTTTCCATCCTTGTCCATGATATTGATATCTATTTCCGTATATTTTAAAACTCGTTTAATAATTTCCTGGCCTAGATTGCTTGTGATTTGCAAGATTAACCCTCCATTAGTTTATAAAACCCTTCATTTCGACAAATTCAGACTATTTTCTATCATATTACCAAAAAAATGCAGGAAAGAGAATAGACTCAAGCTATTCCTTCCCTGCATTTCTATACTTTTATTTGAATTCCACAAAATATAGACTCCTCATATTTTATACGTATTTAACACAGCCTTATGTAAAATATCTACTCCATTTATCAATGCCTTCTCATTAAACGCCATTCTAGGGTGATGTAATCCTGGTTCGAGATCACAACCTAATCCTAACATTGTTGCTTTTAATGAAGGTTTTTTTATCGTATAAAAATGAAAATCATCTCCACCCGGCGTAATTAATGGCGGGTTCGTATTTTCCTTACCAATTGTTTCTTCAATTGATTGGCGCATAATGGAAATTGCTTCATCATTCGTTTCCGCAGCAGCAATCCCACCTACATTCGTAATATCAATATCTACATCATACAAATTACGAATCGATTCAAAAATACTATTGACCTTTTTCTCTAATTGGGCGATTAATTTATTATTTTGTGCTCTTAAATCAAGGGAAAAGGATGCATTCCCCGGGATGATA
Source organism: Oceanobacillus longus (assembly GCF_042650085.1). Classification (NCBI taxonomy): domain Bacteria; kingdom Bacillati; phylum Bacillota; class Bacilli; order Caryophanales; family Bacillaceae; genus Oceanobacillus; species Oceanobacillus longus. Next base: position 78,394 of record NZ_JBHSAO010000004.1, read on the forward strand.
TTTGTGTTTTTTCCACCAGCCTGGAATTTAGTCATTTTAACCGAATGTGGTACACGTGGATCGAGATGAATCTGGCTGATCATATTGACAATTTGCGCTCCAATTTCTATCGCATTGTGATTAAGATGAGGTCTCGCTCCATGGGCATCATCCCCCTTAATGTCAGCACTGTACATTTTCGAAGCACCGTGAACAATAACAGGGGTTGCTTGCCCCATTTTCGCTTCCTGTGAAGGCCTTACATGAACACCGAATAAATAATCCACATTATCTACAACCTGTTTCTCTACCATTTTCAAGGCACCTGTACCATTTTCCTCTGCAGGTTGAAAAATAAATTTCACGGCAATTTTTTCTGTTAACTCCGGATTTTGCCTAAGCTTCCATAATACACCTAAAACCATTGCCATATGTGCATCATGCCCACAAGAATGGTTTGCCTGATATTTGCCATCTACTTCCTGCCATAATGCATCCATATCTGCGCGAATTCCTACAACTGGTAATTTTTTATCAAAGTTTCCATACTCCCCAATTACACCTGTACAGTCATCAAAAATAGTTTCACGACAGCCACTTTCTTCCAATAGGCTCTTGATATACTTCGTCGTTTCAAACTCTTCCCAGCTGATTTCTGCATGATTATGTAAATAATGAAAGGTGTCTATCACTTTTTGTTCCATCGTATTTCCCATTATATTTCGCCATCCTTTATAAAGTATTTATATGTTGGTTGTATTTTCCCGCGGTCTTCTGTACGGTTAATTATCCGGGTTGGAAGCATTTCCCTTCTTTTTTTCACATAATTATTATTTTTCATGATTTCACCTTTTTGAATTATTTGTTTATTCACTATTGATTTGAAGTATAAACTTCATTATAATTTAGTGCAAATTAGATATAAGCAAAATGGCAAATCTGGCAATTCTGGTAATTACTGGTGTACCGTGGACGAAATGGATTAAATTTGCATTTCCATTAGTACTTATCTGGTATTTAATTGGTATCCTATTCTTGGTCTTTGCAGTTATGATGGATTGGGGACCAATTGTTATCTGCCTCGTAGTCGAGATAAAATGCGAAGTAACTGCTATCTCGACGTCCGGGATCGCTCTGGGCGGATGCTTTCCGCGGGCACGGCCTCAGCCTCCTCGAGAAACCCACTCTGCGGGGTCTTCGGATACGTGCTTTTCCCGCAGGAGTCACCGCCCGCCGCTCACCCGGACTGGTGAAGTTGTATGCTCTGTTAGCTATCCGCAAGTGTAGTAATTTCAAGGTAAGTCTAACTAGCTCTGGGAAATATACGGAGACTCCAACGGGAAGAGAGGCATAGGTGAGACCCTGAAATGCGTTAGCATGAAGGGGCTCACCAGCCGCCCGTGGAAAGCGAAGTATATTTCCCAGAGCGGTCGCCGAAGTTTCTACATACGTATAGAAATCAACCAGCAGTTACTTCGTAGTTTATAGAAAATACGACGGTTAAAAAAGCAGCAAAGTAGAAAGTGCCTAAAAAATAAAAGGAGCATACGAACATGAAATTAACAGAAATCAACCTCTATAAAGTTAATATGAAAATGAAAAACCCATTCACGACAAGCTTTGGGACCGAACATGACCGATTGTTTTTGTTAGTGGAAATTAAAAATGAAGAAGGCTTATCCGGATGGGGAGAATGCGTCACCTCTGAGCAGCCACTGTATATAGAAGAATTTACAGAGTCCAGCTGGATTATGCTTCATAAATTCCTTATTCCGCTTATTTTAAACAAGGAAATCAACCATCCCGATGAGTTACAGGAATTTTTCAAACACTACAAACGCAACAACCTAGCGAAGTCGGCCCTTGATGCTGCAGTTTGGGATTTATATGCGAAGTCCAAAGGGATAACATTAGCTGAGGCATTGGGTGGAGATAGTACTACGATTGAAGTCGGAATCAGTTTAGGAATTGAGGAGAATATCGATACCCTGCTTGAGAATATTAAGCAAAAAACAGAAGAAGGTTACAAGCGAATCAAAATTAAAATCAAACCTGGTAAAGATGTCGAAGTTGTTAAAGTCATTCGTGAACACTTTCCCGATATTCCGTTGATGGTAGATGCGAATTCCGCATATACACTGGATGATATCGATACATTGAAGCAATTGGACCAATTTAATTTAATGATGATTGAGCAACCATTAACTGCCGGTGACCTGATCGATCATGCGAAATTGCAAAAAGAATTGAAAACACCGATTTGTCTTGATGAAAGCATTCATTCCTATGATGATGCAAGAAAAGCAATCGAGCTTGGTAGTGGCAGAATTATAAATATGAAGATAGCCAGAGTTGGCGGATTAACGCAGGCGAAAAAAATTCACGACCTGTGTGAAAAGGCCGGTATTCCGATGTGGTGTGGTGGCATGCTTGAATCCGGAATTGGACGAGCACATAATATTGCTATCACTTCCCTTGCAAACTTTACCCTCCCAGGTGACACGGCATCATCTTCCAGATATTGGGACAAGGATATTATTGAACCAGAAGTTGTTGCCCAGCACGGCGTGTTACATTTACCAACGAAACCTGGTATTGGTTATGATGTGAATATAGATGAAGTTAGAAAACATACGATTGAAGTAAAGTCCTTTAACTAATTAAAAATGAAATAAATTTAGCCCCGCCTAATAGAAGGCGGGGCTTTTTAACGTCAGTTCGACATAATAGGACAAAATTCGGGGAGTGACAGGCACTATGTGTTTCCGGTTAGAAAGTTTAAGACCGTTTTTGTCATAATTGCCGCTCCAATTGATAAACAGCTTTCATCAATATCAAAAGTCGGTGTGTGCAGATCGCGTTTCACTCCATCCAGATACGCACAGCCAAGAAAGAACATTGCTCCAGGTACTGTATTTGCCATATGGGAAAAATCTTCCCCTGCCAATCCAAAAGGAATGTCATTTATCACAAGCATGGGATAGAGTTCCTGTATAGATTTTTTCAGAACAATGTTAACATCTTTATGATTAAATAATGCAGGCTCTCCCTTCGTTGTTTCGAAGGTATAAGCACCACCGAATGACTCGACAATTGAAAAAGCATTTTTTAAGCGGTGAATTAAAGCATCTCTCACTTCAGGAGTGTAACTTCGCATTGTGCCTTGTAAGAAAACTTCTGTCGGAATAATATTGCTTCTTGATCCTGCTTTTATCTCTCCGATACTAATGACCGCAGCTTCCAGCGGGGAAATATTTCTTGCCACAATTCCATGGATGGCTTGCAGCACAGGACCCAACATCCAAATTGGATCTGTTCCAAGATGCGGATATGCCCCGTGCCCTCCTGAACCTTTAATCGTCGCTTGAAAGACATCGACATTTGCCATGCTGTACCCATCATGAACACGTACATTCCCAACTTCATACTCCGGATCGACATGCAGGGCTAGCACAAAATCCACCCCATCCAATACTCCAGCTTCAATTAAATAAGGTGCACCGCTTTTTCCGAACGCATCCATATCTTCTTCGGCTGGCTGAAAGATAAATTTAACCGTCCCTTGCAAATCCAAAGATGTATTCCAGATTTCACCAAAAATTTTGGCGACCGCGATAACGATTGCTGTATGCGCGTCATGACCACAGGCATGCATTACACCTTCATTTTTGGAAGCAAAACCGTGTCCTGTTTCTTCCCGAATCGGAAGGGCGTCCATATCCGCACGAATAGCAATTGTCGGACCTTCACCACGTGATAACGTACCAATCACAGATGTTTCTGCACCCACACCCTTTTCAACTCGCATCCCTTGAATTGCTGTCAACTTTTCATATACAAAATTTGCGGTTTGATATTCCAAAAAACTCAGTTCTGGATTGGCATGAAGCTGTCTGCGCCAGCGGCTTATATTTGGTGTTACTTTTTGAACACGATCGCGTAGCTCTGGGTTATTCAAGCGACTCACCTTCTCTTAACTTCCAAGTGATACAGAACTTTTTTCCAAAATGGCAAATGCTTGCTCCAAATCTTGAATTAAATCTTCTGTATCTTCAATCCCTGCGGATAGCCGCACGAGCCCTTCTGGAATCCCCATTTTGGCTCTTTCTTCTGGTGTACACTCTATATGACTTGTCGTCCGTGCTGGTCCGTAAGTTGTTTCGACCGCCCCTAAATTGGCAGCACGATTTGCATAAGTTAGATTTGGAAGAAGAATCCTTACTGCATCCATCTCGCCTTTTAGCGAAAAACTGAGCATACCGCCAAACCCCTTCATTTGTTTCTTTGCAATATCATGATTAACATGTGTTTTTAAGCCCGGATAATAAACATCTTTAACGAGATCCTTTTTCTCTAAATACTTCGCAAGCTCCATCGCATTTTTTTCCTGCTGGATAACCCGCAATTTCAACGTCTTCATTCCTCGCAATAATAAATAGGCAGCCCATGGATCAAGTGTCGCACCATTAATTTCTCGGTAATGAAAGATCGGTTCAATTAATTCCTTTGACCCGCATACGACTCCACCAAGGGCATCGGCATGACCACCTAAAAATTTGGTTGCACTATGAAGAACAAGGTCTGCACCAAGTTCGAGCGGGTTCTGGTTAATCGGCGTTGCAAATGTATTATCAACGATGACAATCGCACCTGCTTCTTTCCCTTTTTTCGCCATCCGCTTAATATCCGTTATTTTCACGGTGGGATTTGTAGGGGTTTCCAAATAGAGTATTTTACACCCCTTCTCCACTTCCGCTTCAATTTTTTCATGATCACCAGTTTCACAGAGTGCAACATCCACATTTATATTCGGTAAAAATTCCGTGAAAATTTTATTGGTGCCTCCATACGTATCTTTAATAGAAACAACACGATCACCAGGCCTTAATATCGTATACAGTGTGTTACTGATTGCAGCCATGCCTGTTGAAAAGCTCGTCGCTGCTTCTGCCCCTTCTAATATACGAACCTTCTCTTCAAAAGCTTGCACCGTTGGATTCGTGTTTCTCCCATAAATATGGCCTTTCTTTTTACCTACTGCGACATCAAACCATTCATCCATATCGTCATAGTTATAAGCGACACTTACAATGACTGGAACTTGCGTTGCTCCATGTACGAGTACTTCCTCTTCCCCTGCCCAAACCGATTTCGTCCCGACAGTGCCATGGTTCTTCTTTGTCATGTAATCAGCCTCCCATTAAAGATTTGTTGTTTCCTGTAACTGCGCGTAAGCAAACCTTGCAATGACGGTATCCTGAACACCTGTACCCGTTAAATCACAAATCGTAATTTGCTTATCATTCCGGCGGCATTTTTTCATACCGGACGTGAGCTCACCCAATTCGATAAGGCGCGGATCCATAGGCGTCACAATCCCTTGTGCAATTGCGTGATGAAGTTCTCCAAGCCTAAAACACTGTGACTGCACATCACATACAATAACGTCCGCCTTCTGGAACACCTTAGCATCGAGTTCCTGCTTATGCTCTGTATCAGAACCCATCGCGGTAATATGAAGTCCTGGATGCAGCCATTCTTCCTTGATAAACGGTTCCGTAGCAGATGTAGTTGTCACAACAATCTCGCTCATCCTTATCACTTCCTCCACACTCTCCGCAATGATCACATTTTTCTCAAGTTTCTCGCGTATCTCCGCTGCATACTTTTCTGCGGACTCCCGCTTCCGACCATATACATAGATGACATCGAAATCTCTTACCTGTAAGAGTGCCTCCATTTGATAACGGGCCTGTGTACCGGTTCCAATCACGCCAACGCTTTTTACCTGTTCTTTAGCCAGATAGTCAGCCGCAACCGCCCCAGCTGCTGCCGTTCGTATATCGGTTAAATAGCCGTTATCCAGCAGAATCGCCTCCGCAAGACCCGTCTTGGAGCACAATAAGAGCATCATGCCACTTAAACTTGGCAAACCGAGTGATTGATTATTAAAAAAACCCGATGAAATTTTAACAGCAAACGTATCCAGTCCCTTTATATAAGCTGTTTTCACATCGATTTCCCCATGATGTTCGGGAATATCCATAGACATGATTGGCGGTAATGTTACGTTTCCTCTTGCTAATGCAGTGAACCCTTCCTCCACGATTTCAATAGCCTTTGGGTTCACATGGACAAACTTCCGGATCTGTCTTTCGTCAAATATTTTCATACATACCTCCCAGCTTAAAGATTTTCTCGGAAGGTTTGACAAACAGTTGTCTAGGAAAATTAGCAAAGACTTCACAACCCGTTTCCGTTATGCGAATCGATTCACTAATTTCAACGCCATACTGTGCAAGCCAGATTCCAGGAATCACATGGAATGTCATATTTGGCTGTAATACTGTTTTATCTCCCGGGCGTAAACTTACGGTATGTTCCCCCCAATCAGGCGGATAATTGAGTCCCATCGAATAGCCGATACGGGTATCTTTAATAAAGCCACTTTTGGCAATCGATTTGCTCCAAACTGCTTCAACCTCCTCTGCTGTCATTCCCGGTTTGATGGCGTCAATCGTCGCATTTAATCCTTCGATAACAACATCTGCCAAGTATGTGACCTTGGGATTTGTTTCCCCAATAAAAACGGTCCGGGATAGTGGTGAATGATATCGTTTATAACACCCAGCCAGTTCCAGGATGACGGGGTCTCCGGATTTATATGGTTCATCCGTCCATGTTAAGTGCGGGGTCCCTGTCTTTATGCCGGACGGGAGAAGTGGCATGATTGCAGGATAATCTCCACCGTAGCTGGCGGTGCCGCTTATTTGGGCATGCATGATAGCGGCAACAACATCACACTCCCTTACACCAACCTCAATGGCATCGATCCCTGTCTGCATCGCCTTTTCTACAATTTTGGTCGCATTTCGTATATATTCAATTTCCTTAGCTGATTTGATAATTCGAATATAATTCACCAGATTGGTAGCATCCTGGAAAGTTGCTTGTGTTAGTTCTGCTCTTAATCTGGTATAGCACTTGGCAGTGAAGTAATACGTATCCATTTCAATCCCAATCGTCGCATTTGCCTCACCGATTTCTTTTAAAATATTGGAGACAAAGTCCATGGGATGCTTTTCCGTTGAATGTACAAAGTCGTCCGGATAACCAATCAGATGGCTATCACCTAACCATGTAGTTGCCCGTGCCCCATTCAAATCCTGGCCCCGCCCAATCCAAAATGGCTCCTCTTCATCTATGAGTATCATTAACAGTTGGTGTACGTAGAAGGACCACCCATCATACCCTGTTAAATAATTCATGTTTGCCGGGTCAGTAATCAGCAGCACATCCAATCCTTTTTCCACCATTTTTTCTTTCGTCTTTCGAATGCGCTCCCTGTACTCCATATTTGCAAAAGCAGTCATCTTCCAAACCAACCCCCTTATATATGAGATTAACGAATAACTTATTAAATTGAATTATTACAATTATTTTACAACTTAAAATTCAAAAATACTATTCACCATTTTGTATGATTTTTATTAGACAATTTTATAGTGGCAATCTTTTCGGGTTGAATTTTTATATTTTTGTGGAATTTCAGATAATTATCTGTCAGAATACATCTCATAGGATGCATCGAAGGGAGATTTACTCATGGCAGGTCCATCAAAGGAAAAAAAGACACTTCAGATGACCGTACAAACTGTTTGGGAAGCCAGAAAGTCGATTCAATCTGTTGTTAAAAAAACGCCACTTATTCATTCGAAGAAACTTTCCGCACAATACGGGGCCACTATTTATTTAAAGTACGAGCATCTCCATGAGAGTAATGCCTTTAAAATGAGGGGTGCTGTCAACGCAATCAATCACTTAACTGCAGAAGAGAAAGCGCATGGTGTCACTACTTTTTCAACTGGAAACCATGGCCTTGCTGTTGCCCTAGCTGCCAAAAAAATGGGCATCCGCGCTTGTATTTGTGTGTCAAAACATGTCCCAACCGTAAAATTAGCTGCGATAAAAGAATTAGGGGCTGAACTGGAGATTTATGGAGAGGCACAGGATGATGCTGAACAACGCTGTTATCAACTGGAAAAAGAACAAGGCTTAGCGGTTATTCCACCGTTCGATCATCCACATGTCATCGCAGGTCAAGGAACGATCGCTCTTGAAATACTGGAAGATTTACCGCAAGTTGACTGTGTCATTGGTGGGTTATCAGGTGGAGGTCTTCTGTCCGGCATCGGTTTAGTGATGAAACAGACCAATCCGGACATTCGCGTCTTTGGGGTCTCTATGGAAAAAGGAGCTGCCATGCACGAGAGCTTACAAGCTGGAAAAACTGTATCTGTTACAGAGGAGTCCACATTAGCAGATAGTTTGCTAGGTGGAATCGGTTCTAATAATCGCTACACTTTCCAGATGACAAAAAACTATGTTGATAAATCTTTCCTTATCCCTGAACATTCGATTGCAAAAGGGATGGCCTACCTCTATAAAGAGCATCACATCATGGTAGAGGGTGCTGCAGCAATTGGTGTTGGTGCATTACTCGATGAATTATTACCGATTGATCGTCAGGAAAATATTGTTCTGATCATAAGCGGTTGTAATGTTGATGGCGTCTCCCATTTTAAAGCGATAGAATCCTATATTTAAACATATATATATGAATAGAAGGAGGTCATTTCGTTGCAATATACCGTGAAGGATTTAATTACCAACCCCTTATTGAATTCTGCCAATCTATTGGCCGCTGAAACGATTATTTCCTCGCAGCCCATTGACTCGGTTACCGTAATGGAAATGCCGGTCGAGGATTTTGTTCGGGAAAATGAACTCGTGTTAACGACGGCGATTGGGTGTGGGAACAACCCTGACCTTTTCCTTTCCTATGTAGAGGCCATTTGTAATGCCGGAGCTGCCGCCATGGCCATTTCCACCGGCAGGCATGTTTTAGAAATCCCACAACAAATAATCAGCTATTGCCAAGGTCAAAATTTTCCGCTTATTGAATTACCATGGGAACTCCGATTTGGCGATATTATTAAAATCACCTTGGAACAAATTAACCAATGGGAGCAAAATTCTCAAGGAAAAGCAGATATCATTCAACGCAAGCTGCTTCAATTGTATTTGGATAATCAATCACTCGATGAGGCGGTATCTTATTTATCTCAGGAACTAAAAATGGAAATTTTTGTGGAAAACGAGGATAGCGGATGGCTGGACACGAAGTTAATCGAATCCGAATCACTCCTACCTTCATTTCACCAAGCAGAGCCAAGCCTCAACCATTTAAAGGATGGCCACTTTACACAAACATTACCAATGCATCTTGCAACACAGGAATCCTATCATCTACATCTTCAATCCAAATCACCAAATGCAACACCGATTCCGTGGTTAATCCTGAATCAAGCCGTCACGATTCTCTCACTATGGATTCTTAAAGAACAATCCAAAGTAGATCAGCAAGAGAAGGAAAAAGAAGAGTTTATGCAAATCTTATTGAGTGGCGACTGGAACGCAACAGGTAAAAGTGAGTTTACGAAGCAAGCGGAAAAGTTAGGTTTCGATGTGCAGTTATCCTATGTATGCATGGTTGGTTATCCAGAGAATCTCGTTGAATTTTATACCATTTCAGGCAGTGACTCCATTAATCAAATTGAAAAAACATTTAAACGATCCGTATCCAATATTCTCGAGTCATCAGCTACATTGCTTAGGAAAAAAGTGATTTATACATTCCAGCGTCATTTTGTCATCGTGTTTTTAGAATGTACCCAAGAAAATGTAACCCAACAGACCCACCTATTTTTGGATAAAATGGATGTAGCAGTGGGGAAAAATGAGATTCCCGCATTTTCTTGGGGCATAGGGGAAAACCAGGCAGGAAAATTTACCTTCCACCAAAGTCATCAAAACGCCAGAACTGCTTTGGAAATCGGTAGAAGCCATAAAGGGCCAGGTCTTCGGTTCACCTATGCGAACACAGGAATCTATCAACTGCTCGCAGCCCTCATGAATAACCCATCAGCAACCGAAATCATGCATGCAACGATTGGAAATATAGCATCCTATGATAGGAATAAAGGACTGGATTTACTACACACCCTCGCAACTTACATCTACCATCAAAAAAATGTCAGCCAAACAGCCCGAACACTATCCTTACATCGCCAGTCCCTTTTATATCGCTTGAGGAAAATCGAAAAACTAACAGACCGCACCCTCGATGACCCCGACGACGTCTTTTTACTAGATCTATGCTTAAAACTATGGAAAGTACGATTTGAAAAAGGATGAAGAAAGGAAGCATGAGAGAAGCATGGGGACGGTTCTCCTGCTTCCACTTTCGACAATATAAGACAAAACTCGGGGAGTGACAGGCACGGGATGGTTCAGTCAGTGCGGGTGGAGAGTGCATTCGCATTCGCGGATATAACATTGGAAATCGCGAAAATATCCTCATATTCGCGGAATAAGTCGTATAATTGCCCGATAAATTTGGAAATACGCGGATAAACGAGCTGGATACGCGGAATCATTTCCGGAAACTCTTAAATAACGTTTGCCTACACGCTATTGGAAGCAAAAGAACCGTCCCCGTGCTTCCACACCTGCTTCCAATGAAAGAAGAAAAACAGCCTCCCACCTAGGTGTTACGGTGAAGGCCGTTTATCAATACATTTTTAGCTATCAAACTAGCAATTCATTAGGATTCCCTATTTCGGAAGCAAGAGAACCGTCCCCGTGCTTCCTTGGGGTTATTGCGACGTGTTGGCCGATTTGGAATTGTTCTTGGAGTGGTAGGTGGGCTACGATTATTTTTCCGTTTATGTCGATGGAGTAATGGTATTCTTTTCCTTGGAATTGTTTTGTAATAATTTTTCCTGTTAGTTGCTTATCACTTGGATGCGATAGATTGATTTGTTCAGGACGAAGCGGATAGATATTTTTATCCTTTAGTTGCTTCGAAAATCCGTCATCCTCCCAAACGACCGGGCTATCCACATGTGAAAACGAAGAGTTCTTCCACCTACCTTCAAAGAGATTCGCTTTCCCGACAAAAGTGGCAACAAACGGTGTTTCAGGATGATAATAAATATCCTCCGGCGTACCGATTTGTTCAATTTTCCCGCCATTCATAACGACAATTCTATCAGCCATTGCCAATGCTTCCCCCTGATCATGTGTCACATACAGTATGGATGCTTTCGTTAATCGATGCAGTTTTTGAATTTCATGACGCATTTCCATTCGTAATTCAGCATCCAAGTTACTTAGTGGTTCATCCATAAGCAACAGTTTTGGTTCTGGGGCAATTGCACGGGCCAGGGAGACACGCTGTTTTTGCCCGCCGGAAAGTTCACCGGGCATCCGCTTCTCAAATTTTTCAAGCCCAACAATTTGTAATACTTCCTCAATCCGTGAAGCCGATTTCCCTTTCCAACCCTTGTCAACAAACCGATGATAATCCATCGCAAATTGGATATGCTCCCGTACATTCATATGTGGCCAAAGTGCAAAGGACTGAAATACCATGCTGACATTTCGCTGTTCCGGTGGAATGACTTTCTTGGAATTGGCAGCTTCCTTTCCATCGATTTCAATCGTACCATCCGTTGGTGATTCAAATCCTGCCAGCAATCGTAATAGCGTCGTTTTCCCACAACCAGATGGACCTAAAATCGCAAGAAATTCACCATCCTTCACGGTTAAATCAATATGGTGAAGCGCCTGGAATTTGCCAAAATTTTTATTGATGTTTACCATTGTTGTGCTCATTTACTTTTTACCACCTTTCTTTTCCAAACGGCTTGTCCTGCAAATAAGATAAAATAACCTAAGATAATCAATACGACAATAATACTAGAAAAGGCAGTGGAGTAGAGGGTATATCCAGACTGCTGAAAACTTAAGATAGATACACCGATCGTCTCCGATTTCGATGAATAAAGTAGTGAGGAAACGGTCAATTCGGTTAACGCACTCAAAAAGACAAGCATCGCTCCATTTAAGATACCTGGGGCGATTAATGGAAGCATAATTTTCTTCCATTTTCCAAACCCATTGGAACCATTAATGCGTGCTGCTTCTTCCACTTCAATATCAACCTGCTGAAAGGCTGTAATCCCACTTCGCACTTGTAAAATTAAAAACCGGGTTATATAGGCGATATAAAGAATTGCTGCTGAACCATAAATACCAGGATTCCACCCAGGAATAGGCTCCATCCAAGCAAAAATCATGGCCAGCGCCAATACCGTTCCAGGCAATGCATAAGGAATCGTAATCGCATTTTCCATCAGTTTTGTCGTGACATTGGCTTTTCTCACGCGGTAATAGGCAAAAATCGTTCCCGCAATAATCCCAATAACGGTTGTTACCCCGGCCAATTTTACACTTGTTAAAATCGAATCAATCGTTGACTCTCTCGTTAATATATATTGATAGTTTTCCAACGAAAGGTTCTCCATTACAAAATCCAGACCATATGCCTTTAAAAAGGAGGTCATGACCATCGATATTAAAGGAAAGATACTTGTCATGGCAAAAAACAGCCAGATCAAAATTTCGACGGTGAGCCTTCCCTTTCCTAAATAATAACGGGGGTTATAATCAATTTTGGTTGTCTCAATCCGTTTTGTCTTTCTTAATAACAACCATTGCAAACTGATTCCCATCATGGCAATCAACCCAAGAATCACGGACAGGACAGCAGCTTCATGAAATGCCGAGGTCCCAAATCCGATTATCTTTTGATAAATGTACGTGGAAAGCACGGAAATATTTGCTGGAGTACCTAAAAATGCAGGAATCCCGAAATTATCCAATCCCCCCAAGAAGGCGATGAATGAACCACCAACAATGCCAGGCAATGCCATTGGTAAGACAATTTTTGAAAAAGATGTCCACCGTGATGCTCCCGAAATCCGTGCAGCCAGCTCCATTTCACGTGGAATTTGCCGAAAGACATTGACAGTGAACAAGTAAACGAGTGGAAAATGACTGATCCCCATAACAAAAATGATGCCCGACATACTGTATAAGTTCCACGCAGCAATGTTAATGGATAAGCCTTCAAGAAGGTTCTCCACTAAACCAGCCGGGCCAAAAAATTGCACCCAAGCTAAAGACGTTATGTAAGATGGGATGATAAATGGAAGAAATACAAATAACTGTACAATATTTTTCAAACGAATATCCGTATAGGCAACAATCCATGCAAAAACGGTACCTAAAATTAAAGAAATCACTGTAGAACCAGCAACGACAAACAGGGTGTTTTTTAATACCTGCCATGTCCGCTCATCTTTTAAAATAGCTTCATAGAATTGTAGACTGATTCCCTGATCACTTGTAAAGCTCATTATGAATAAGCGAATGATCGGGACAACAAAAAAGATAATTACTAGACCGATGGCAATCATTTTATACAGATTGGGTTTAAAAAAGGCAGAGGAAATAGCGCGAGTGCGCTTTTCCTCCTGATTAATTTCATTCTTTGTCTCTTTGTTCATCAATATCCTCACCCTACAGTTCCGTTAGACTTTACTTTGAAAATATTTCGTCAAATTGTTGTTTATCTGCTTCACGGTTCTGATATAATTCATCAATTGGTGCGCTAAGTACTTCGAATTCATCCAAAGATTTTAGTCCTTCTGGGGCTTCTACTCCTTCACGTATTGGCGTATAACCAATCTCAGCTTGTAGTTTCTGGCCCTCTTCGGAAAGAACGAAATCAACAAATGCTTTTGCAATGTCTTCCTGTTCTGTATTTTCCATAATACCGATTGGTTCTGTAATAACCGGTACGCCTTCTTCCGGATAAACCAATTCTACCGGGGAACCATCATTTGCCGCACGTGCGACTAGATAATCAACTACCATGCCGTACGACTTTTGACCAGATGCCACATTTTCTACGACAGCACCATTTCCCTCTGTAATCATTGGATTATTCGTTTTGATTTCTTCATAGAAATTCCAACCAAAAGCATTGTTACGTGTAAATATACCAAGATTGTAAGCTGCTGCACCGGAGTATAACGGACTCGGCATAACAACTTGATCCGCTGCTTCTTCCGTTGTCAGTACCTGCCATGAAGTTGGTGCTTCTGTTACATTTTCCGTATTAATGGCAAGTCCAGTTGCCATGATTTTTGTTCCTGTGTACGTACCATCTGCATCAACAAACGCTTCTGGGATAGTTTCTGCTTCAGGGGAAACATATTCCATTAACATATCTTGTTTCTTTAAGCCTTCAAATGTGACAGCGTCTGCTACTAACAGGACATCAGCAACGACGTCTCCAGCCTGGTTTTCCGCATTGATTTTACTAATTACTTCTTCTGTACCAGAGCGGAAAATATTAACTTCAACATCTGGATATGTTTCATTAAATGATTCTACTAATTGTTCCGCGTCCACATCCGGTTGGGACGTATAGAATTCCAACTCTCCACTTAGTTCACCGGATTCATCGGATGATGCGTCTGCTGCTGTTTCGTCCTCTGTACTGTCTCCACAAGCTGCAAGCAATAGAAGTAACATGGTAAGTAATAGAAATAGACTTTTTTTCATTTAGTTTTCCTCCTGAATATAGTTGATTTTATTGAACCAGCGGCTTATTTGATCAATTTTTCGTTTCTGCGTATTCTTTAAATCAATCGGTGAGACGGTAATATAACCATCTTTCAACAGGTGATAATCGGTTCCTTCATTCACTTTTAAATCTTGATAACTATCCTTCAGCCAATAGTAATCCTGTCCCTGTGGATCGTTTAATGCGACAAAATTATAACGGGAGATGGACAGATCCATCGGTACGACACAGACACCTTTGCAAAGCTCCTTCGATGTATAAGGCAAATTAACATTCAGCATGACATTTTTCGCTATTTTATTCTGCAGAATCACCTCCACAACATTGTAAAGCAGCTGCTTCACAATACTGAATTTAATTTTAGATGTCTTAAACGTTTCTAAGGAAACCGAGACGGAAGGAACCTGGTACAGCATAGCTTCCTGAGCTGCAGCAATCGTTCCGGAATAATACATATCCCGACCGACATTTGGCCCAATATTGATTCCCGAAAAAACAATATCCGGTTTTTCCTTCAGCAGTACTTCCATCGCAAGTTTTACACAGTCTGCCGGAGAACCATTTACCGCATATGCTTCCGCATTGGGAGCAAAGTCAATTTTTTTTAATTTCAGTGGCTGGCGTAATGTGATTTTATGACTATAGGCACTTTTTTCCGTATCGGGACAAACGATCACCACTTCGCCAAAATGGGAAAGTAAATCAGCCAGTGCTTCTACTCCTGGCGCAAAAATGCCATCATCATTTGTAATTAAAATTTTCAAACGTTTGTCTTCCCTTCTATCCAACCAGCGTTCTGTAAAAATGCCAGATGCTTTTTTAAAAAAGTTAATTCCCTTGTAGTATCCATCCCTTCTAGCACAACTGGAAAATCAGTGTTTGATAAAGAAGTTAGTATCGAGTCAAGATCAATTTCTCCTTCCCCGAGGGGCAGATGGTACTGCTTCTTACTGGAATCACTTAAATGAATACTATTTACCCGCTCCAGATTGTCCAAGTAATTGATGTTACTTTCTTCCAAAGGCGTATGTGCAATATCCAAGGTAACGTGCAGCCCCTGTCCAACTTGCTCGAGAAATGTATTCATGGCTCTCGGATTCGTTATCATCTCTTTTGCGATTGGCTCCATTAATTCTTGAGAAAGAACGACCCCTTTGGCTGCAGCATATTCCACGATCACCTTTGTGTTTTTTACCAATGCCTGCATATGGGCGTGGGCTAAATAGTTTTTCACCGTGAATCTGCCAGGGTGAAATGTCATATGCACAACCTGAAGTGCTTCTGCTAGATCAATAGATTTCTTTAATTCACGTACGGATTGTTCCTGAATTCCATTGTTAATGGAACAAATATTCAAATCCCAGCTCGAGGCATGTAACGATAAGGTGACACCTTCTTTTTCAGCGGCGGAGCGGATTTCATAAGGGTCTGACTGGTGATGGTAGATATGCTCCGCCCACAGTTCCAAGCCTTGTATCTTGTATTCCTTAGCAATGGCGATCACTTCGATCGGGGGATAATCCCAACATAAAGACGATGCAAAAAAGACTTTCATCGTGTCGAACCAACCCTTCCCAACCAATGTTTTTTTGATATGTCATCCATTTGAATACTTCCTATTGGAAAAGGATTACGGGAAGCTGGCCCATGACTATCGGAGCCACCGGAAATCAACAAGTGATGTATGTCCGCAAATCGCTTCCAGTATTCCACATCCTGCTCGCTATGTTTGGAGTGATACACTTCGATTCCATCAATCCCATAGGAAAGGATATTTTCTTCATTGATGGAAAAAGGATATGCTCCAGGATGGGCTAAGTAAGCTTCTCCACCACAGTCTTTAATTAATGCAATGGCATCTTCAGCTGAGAAAGGCTCCCGTGTAATGAATGCTGGCTTTTCTTTTACTAAAAGAGAATAATAAGCAGCTTGGGAAGTGGGAAAATAATTTTTCTCATAAAGTGCGCTCGCAATATGTGTGCGTACAATAATATCTCCGTAAGCATACTTGTCTACATCCTCAAAGGTAACCATATAACCCAACTCATTCAGTCGGTCAATAATCTCCCTTGCCCAGCGCCTGCGTTCTTCTTTCCGCCATGAAATATGTTTAACCATCCGAGGATGATCATGATCAAAAAAGTAACCAAGTATATGTAATTCACCGTCCTCACCGTCTGTATTCAATTCAATTCCAGGTATTAATTGAATACCAAGCTCACTCGCCAATTCACGGCTCTGCTTGTAAGCCCCTGTTTCATCATGATCGGTAAAGGAAAGTACCTGAATGTTTTCTTCTTTTGCTAAACGCAGTATCTCCTCCGGCGTCTGTTCACCATCTGAAAATGTAGAATGTATATGCAATTCCATTCTGTCCATCCAATCCTCCTCCCTCTTAACCTAATTTCATTATAGATAACAAATGTTAAGGAAAATTAAACTACAATTTAAGAAACTATATTAGTTATGTAAATTGTCTTTACAATTGAGTTAATTTACATAAATCACCAATTACAAATAAACCCCAATACGATGCACTTCATAGAGATTTATCCACTACACCCTTTTTATCATGTAAACCTAGCATGAAGAATTTACAAAAAATTAACATCAGGAAGCATAGGGACGGTTCTCTTGCTTCCATTTTTAATTTCCCTGCAATGTTAGTTTTCCTTTATTCCATGATGTATTATAATGTTCAAAGCATTAGAAGATAATGCTTCACTTAGTGGGTTCACTTCAAGAGGAGGATGGAACAGCATGATTCGGCTAGCTACAAAGAGGGATTTAAATACTATTGTAAGGATTGCTAATAAAACGATAGAGGTAATGAACGCAGAAGGAAGCAATCAGTGGGACGATACGTATCCAACTGGTGATCATTTTACTGAGGATATAAAGCATTCTTCTCTATTTATATACGAGAACGCTGGTACTGTTTTAGGTTTTATTTCGGCCGATCAAAACTTAGCGAACGAGTATGATAATTTGAAATGGAACCTTCCCAACGATCAATGCGGCACTTTTCACCGTTTAACTGTTGACGCAGACCATCGCAATTCAAATATTGCGTCCATGTTGATTACTTTTGTTGAGGAATACTTTAAAGAGTTGGGTTTATCTGGTATGAAGATTGATACATATTCCATTAATGAAAAAGCAGAACGTTTATTTACGCGACTCGGTTATCAGAAGGTTGGAGAGTATTATATGGAAGAGCGGACTTTGCCGTTTTTCGGTTTTGAAAAGCGATTGTGACCTGGAGGGGGAAGCATGGGGACGGTTCTCCTGCTTCCATTTTCGACAATATATGACAAATTTCGGGGAGTGACAGGCACCGGATGGTTCGGTGTACAGGACGGGTGGAGAGTGCATTCGCATTCGCGGATATAACATTGGAAATTGCGGAATTATCCTCATATTCGCGGAATAAGCCGTGCGATTCGCGGATAAACGAGGGGAATCCGCTGAATCATTCCCGGAAACTCTTAAATAACGCTTGCCTACACGCGATTGGAAGCAAAAGAACCGTCCCCGTGCTTCCAATTACAAATGAAATTTTCGTGCGATTTTTTGTTTGATTCGTTCTGGCATAGCGAATTTGACGTAGATCATAATTAGAGCTACTGGTAATAGTTGCAAGGCAGTGACGATTAACCAATTTAATAGATCCGTTTCATGTTGATATCGATTAATGAAAAAGTTTATCCACATAGAAAGGATGACAACGGCGATAAAGAAAAATCCGATGACATTAAATCCTCTTACGGATAGGGCTCTAATTAAACTCCAATAGCTTATACCGATAGCAGAGGTCCCAACAACGATTGGAAATGCTAACGGGACAAACCAATCAAGACTTCCACTGAAAATGTCCAATCCAAATAATAGTACTAATGAAATCAAACCGATACCGATAATTACTTTATAGTAGTTTTGTACATATCCGAATGAAAAATATAAAATCCCCCAGCCGGCCAGAATACTAATATTGCTATATCTTGACCAAGTAAAATCCTGATTTAACTCATAGTCTATATAGAACATGAGGCTAACTGCGACGAATACCAGTAAAGTTACAAAAACAAAAATCCGGTTTAGCACCCTTCTCAGATGTGCAGGGTATGGGTTGGCAGCTTTAGGAAACTTTCTTTCTACCGCTACTTTGGCTTCATTCACTTTTGGGATATGAAAGTTGCATAATGGGCAAGGTCGATTATCTCCTTCCACTTTAATGCCACATTTTGGACAATAGGCCATTGTTTTTACTCCTCATCGTTAGTTTCTATAGTCACGTCAATTCCGAGATTACGAATACCTCGAAAAAACTCCCGTTCCAGCATTCGGTCTTTCGTTAAATTTCCAAAAGAGATGTAAACATGATGATTGTAGCTTATCATCAAAGCTTTTACTTTATTCCCTATACTAGGAGGTGGATAACATTCAACCCTTTCAATATAGTCTTTTATTTCGCTTGGCATATGGACAATTCCCAAGTTGGACAACCCACTGGTATATTGACCTTCACCAAAGAAAGAATAAATAGATGGTGCCACGATATCCTTGATTGGCGATGGCATTAATCTTAAGGCTAAAGACTTCTCACTGATTACACTCCGCTTAATATACTGCTTTAACTTTTTAGGAGTAAGTAACCGGCTAAACTCAATTTTTAACTCAGCTAAAATTTCTTCAAAATCGTATGCACCAAGCCTCGCATCGATGGAAGGAGTGATACTTACAAAAAAGTTCCTCATCGTCTTGCTTTCAAAAAAAGAACGCATATTAACGGGAACATTAATGACGATTGGCTTTTTACGTCCCCCTGTTTCCTCTTGTATTTTTAGCAGACTCTCAATATAAATAGCAGTCAGAAATATCGTGATGGAAACATCGTACGCTTTTGCCTTTTTCTTTAATGTTTCTACATTTAAAATTCCTGTCATGATATGATATTGCCCTTTTCTGTCCAGTTGGATTGGGAGCTTAAATGATTTCCCAACTCGCGATTTTGGAGCAGGAATATCTTTTTCATAATACTTTCGAAACGCATTTTCCGTTTCCGATTGCAACTGTTCTTCGCTTATTGCCTCACTTTTTAACGGAATAGACTCCTTCAAATGAAAATATTGTGTGACAAGCTCTTGTAAAAACGTAAGTGCACCTGTCCCATCCGTAATACTGTGAGACACTTCCAAGGCAATTCGCTTATTAAAATATAACACCCTATATGGAAAAGACCCTCGTCTTTTAATGGATAAACTCATACATGGATAATAAATTTCTTTCTCCACCATCGGGGTTTGATTCGTCCCCTCAAAATAATACCAAAAGAACCCCTGCTTTAATTGCACCTTATAAAAAGGAAATCGCTCCAGTGTTGCATCCAAAGCGGCTTGTAAAAGCTCAGGATCAATTGACTTCGTCAGCGTAGCAGACACCCTGAATAAAGTTGTCGCCCTGGAAGATATGATGGATGAATATAGTTTTCCTGCATTATCAAGTCGGTACCACAAATCGTCATCCTTCATCAATTTTAGCCCCTTTGCAAATAAAGATTAACCTCTGTTGGTCATCCAGTAATTGTATCATACAGGAAAAGTGCAAGCACTGGAAAACGCGTAGGAGGTGGAAGCGTGGGGACGGTTCTCCTGCTTCCTTTTCGACAATAATTGACAAAACTCGGGGAGTGACAGGCACCTGAGGGGTTGGAGTTAATGGATATGGCCTAACTATTGGTGGAGTTTGTTCGAATTTGACCAGTTATCGCTCAACTTAGGGGGCGTATTGCGCGACTTTGAGGGATTATCGCTCAACTTCCAGGGCGTATTGCGCAACTTCTGAGGTGTATCGCTCAACTTCCAGGGCATATTTTGCGCGACTTTGAGGGGGTATCACTCAACTTCGAGGAGGTACCGCGCAACTTCCAGGCGTATCGCTTAATTTTAAAGAGCCAAAATGGAAGCAAGAGAACCGTCCCCATGCTTCCATCACTCAACATACTCTCTCAATCCATATGCTACTCCATCATCACTATAATCCCTCGTGACATATGTAGCTCGCTTCTTCACTACTTCTTCCGCATTTCCCATCGCTATACTAATCGCAGCAACGTCAAACATGGAAAGGTCATTCAAATTATCACCAATCGCAACGGTATTTTCCATAGGTACTCCGAAATGATTCGCAATAAATCGAAGTGCATTCCCTTTGCTTGATTCAGGATTTCCGATTTCCAGCTTTTGCAGGCCGGAGGTAGTGAGTGATATATCACTTCTTTCCTGTAAACGATCCCGAAGCTTCAAGAGTTTCCCACGATCAAAGGAAAGAACAAATACTTTGTAAACTTCTAACGGCTTATAATCTATATTCCGATAGTTAGGAACTAAGGTGAGACCGTTCTGCTCGTATTGGATATCAACAATTCTATTAGCCGCTTTCATGTCCAAATCGGCATCCAATTTCTGCAACCGTTGAATTTCCTTGCTCAAAATCTCCCTTCCTCTTTCTTCAATATAAACGCCCTTATTTGTATAGAGCTCATAATAGACCCCAACTCCGTCGATAACGTCCATTAATTTTCCGATTACTTCCGCTTCTAAGTACAGGTTTTGAAGTATTTCATCACTATGAAAGGCAACCGCTCCATTACCAGTTATAATCGGACATTCAAGCCCTACATCTTGCAAAATCTGTTTCGTATCATGCAGCGAACGCCCCGAGGAAATCACGATTATATCTCCCCTGCTTTGTACCTCTCGTATTGCTGCTCGATTTTCTTTGCTTATCGAACCATCTTCAGACAGCAATGTACCATCCAAGTCTATAGCAATTAGTTTCATATTAGTCCCTCCTGGCAATTTAAAAGACGATTATCTATAATGTCCCAGTTAAGCAAAAAAAATTTAACAAAAGACCTCCCCTTATAAGAAAGTCTTTCATTAAAATTATATATTACTCACTTTTGGAAGCAAAAGAACCGTCCCCGTGCTTCCTATTTTATCTCTTCATTAACCCGTTGCATGACGGCTTTTTTCAACTCATCAAGCGCTTTTTCACTAGCATCCAGTGTGTCTTCTTTCACACCGAAGTAAAATTTAATTTTTGGCTCTGTGCCAGATGGTCTTAGGCAGAACCATGATCCACCTTCTAATCTATATTTCAATACGTTTGATTTTGGCAAAAGAATTTCTTCTTCCAAATCTCCCGCTACACGTTTACTCGTTTGATAATCTTCCACAGCTACAATTGCATTTCCAGCCATTTCTACTGGAGGGTTGTTACGAAATGCAGTTAATATCGTATTGATTTGCTCAATGCCGTCTTTTCCTTTTAATGTCAGTGACTCAAGACCTTCTTTATAGTAGCCATATTGTTTAAAGACATTCAACAGCCCTTCATAAATTGTCATGTTCTTTGATTTGTAATATGCTCCAACTTCAGCGATCAACACACATGCTTGGACCGCATCTTTATCACGTACAAAATCGCCAATCAAGTAGCCGTAGCTTTCTTCATATCCAAATAGATAGCTTCTCTTACCAGTTTGCTCATATTCCTTGATTTTCTCACCAATAAATTTAAATCCGGTTAAAGTATCGATCGTATCCAGACCGTGTGCTGCTGCAATATCGCGTCCGATTTCTGATGTAACAATTGTTTTTAGGACCGTAGCATTTGATGCAAGCTCACCCTGCTTTTGTTTTTCGGTAATTAAATAATGTAGCAAAAGTGCACCAACCTGATTTCCTGTCAGCACTTCGTAGTTTCCTTGGCTGTTTCGAACAGCTACACCTACACGATCGGCATCCGGATCGGTTCCAATCAGCATATCTGCATCATATTTTTCACCATACTGGATGGCCAACGCGAATGCAGCATGTTCTTCCGGATTCGGTGATGTGACCGTGGGAAAATTGGAATCCGGCAGTTCTTGTTCTTTTACAACATGGACATGCTTGAATCCGATTGCTTCCAAACCTTTTCTCACTGGAATATTCCCGGTTCCATGCAATGGCGTAAACACGATTTTGAAATCATCCGCAACATGCTTGATCACATCCGGGTTGACATTAATAGTTTGAATCTGCTTCATATAAGCTTGATCTACCGTATCGCCAATCATGTTGATAAGTCCTGCAGCTTTTAGTTTTTCTGCATCGCCAACAGCTACCGTTAATTCATCGTCTACTTCATTAACTTTTGCAATCACTTCATCTGCTACTAATGGTGGAAGCTGTGCCCCGTCATCCCCATACACTTTAAACCCATTGTATTCCGGGGGATTGTGGCTTGCAGTAATAACGATTCCACTGTATGCATGCAAGTACCTTACTGCAAAAGATAATTCCGGTGTCGAACGCAGTGATTCAAATACATATGTCTGAATACCGTGACTTGCGAGCGTTTTCGCTGCTTCCATCGCAAATTCAGGCGATTTGAAACGTGAATCATATGCAATTGCAACTCCACGCATTTTTGCTTCCTCACCATTTTCTTCTATGTAACGCGCTAATCCTTCTGAAGCTTTTCGGATGGTGTAGATGTTCATCCGGTTTGTTCCCGGTCCAAGTTCCCCGCGGATTCCCCCAGTACCAAATTCCAAAGTTTTGTAAAAGCTGTCTTCGAGTTGCTTTGGATCTTTTTCCAATTCAGCCAATTTCCCCTTGAGTTCTGCCTCTAATTTTTCAAAACGATTCCATTTACTAAAGTTTGTTTGCCATTCCATCAATACCTGCCCCCATCCATTCATCAATATGGCCATTATACTATAAAAAAGGAAGCATGGGGATGGTTCTTTTGCTTCCATAAATGTAAAAAAGGAAGCAGGAGAACCGTCCCCGTGCTTCCTTTTGTTTTATTTTTTTGAGGTGTGTGTTGTTTCTTTTACTTCTTCAGCTGTAGTTTCGGCTGTTAAATCATTCGTGGAATTTTTAAATTCACGTAAGGTATCTCCTGCAGCTTTTCCAATCTCCGGAAGTTTTTTTGGCCCGAAAATAATTAATGCGATAATTAAAATTAGAATTAACCCTGGTATACCGATCGATGACAACATATAGAACATCCCCTCTTTCGTTAAACTTTGTACGTTTTCTTCGTTCAAGGTCCTTTCTTTTCAACCTTAACATGTACCAATAATAGAAAATGCGAATAATAACAGAATTTACATTATTTTCATTACAAATACATATCTAGTTAATAAAGTATTGATAGTCTATTAATATAGTTGATTTGTCTTTCATAGACTTTTCAATTTTAGGAGCGATAAAACTATCTAAAGGTGGGGAATTCCATGAATGAGAAATCGAATATGGACAGGCGTAAGTTTTTGAAGGTCGGCGGAATGAGCACGGCAACAATTGCACTAGGAGCAACAGGTATCCTTTCCCTCGGTGGAAATAGCGCATTAGCAGCCTCAGCAAAATCGTCAGCGAATTCAAAAGGTGTACTTAGTGGTTATGGGCCTTTGATAGATGATACTGGCGGAGTCTTCAAGCTTCCAAGAGGATTTCAATACCGGATTATCTCTGAAGAAGGCGGAAAACTTTCGGATGGCCGTCCAATCCCGTCGATGTTCGATGGCATGGCCGCATTCAACGGACCTAAAAATTCAACACTTCTCGTACGTAATCACGAATTATCTACTGACACGAGCAACCCTGTAATTGGTAAAAATCCTTATGATAAAGATAATACCGGTGGGACCACGGCACTTCTCATAGGTGCAAACCGTAAAGTACAAGAGGAATACGTTACCTCTGCAGGTACCATTCGGAATTGCGCAGGCGGTGCCACTCCATGGGGGACTTGGCTAACTTGTGAAGAGACACTTGAGGAAGGACATGGCTATGTTTTTGAAGTCGATCCTCTTGATCCAGAAAGTAACCTGTCAAAAACGCCAATCCGAGAAATGGGCGCATTCTCGCACGAGGCTGTGGATGTTGACCCTGCAACGGGAATCGTCTATTTGACAGAAGATGCTGGTCCGAGTTATTTCTATCGTTATATTCCAGTAGATCGCAGTCAAAAGATTGGTTCGTTACAAAAAGGTGGCAAACTACAGGCTGCTGCCTTTGAAGAATTGAGTTCGGATGAGGCGAGCAATTTTTACTCCGGGCAAAAATTTGGAATCGTTTGGAAAGATGTGAACCCCGAAAAACCTACTCTCGAAGCAAGGCAACAAGGTTGTATCCAGTTCTCACGATTGGAAGGCTGCCATTTTGTAGGCGGTGTGTTCTGGTTTTCCGATACATCTGGCGGCAGTGAAAATCTAGGAACGGTTTATCGTTATATTCCTGCGACAAATACATTAGAGCTTTTCTATGAGTCAACGAATTCGAATGATCTAGAATCGCCGGATAACATTACCATCACTCCATGGGGAGATTTATGGATTGCCGAAGATGGCAATGGGACGGACCGCATTATAGGAATCACGCCAGAAGGAGAAACATACGTCTTTGCCGAAAATATGTTGAATAACTCTGAGTTGGCCGGACCTACCTTCTCTCCTGATGGCAAAACATTTTTCATAAATATCCAATCGCCAGGCTTAACCCTTGCGATCTGGGGGCCATTTGCACGCAGAAATTCTGGAAATCAGCGTAGAATGGGTCATGCAGCACCACCGAAAAACTATGAACCTAAAATCCCGGAAAACCTTGCAGCATTTGCTGAAGTTCAAGGAATGTCATATCTCGAAGCGGCTGCCTATCAGCGCCATGGCATGCCAATCATTTAAAGAGAATCATTGAAAAGAGCTCATCATCGAGCTCTTTTTTTGTACGTGGAAGGAAGCATAGGGACGGTTCTTTTGCTTCCTCTAAGCACAAAAAAAGGAAGCAGGAGAACCGTCCCCGTGCTTCCGCCTATGCTTCTATATGCTAAAATTCGTGTCTTGCGAGTGTTGTTGCTATGCTATCTTCCACTGCTTGTATATTCCTAGTTGAGCCGAGGTAGTTATTGATCATGATGGAAAAAATCAAGTTCTCACCATCGGCTGTTGTTACATAGCCAGAAAGTGTAGATACTCCAGTTAGTGAGCCTGTTTTTGCTGTGACATTGCTTTTAGTCGGTTCTGAGGTCATGCGATTACGCAATGTCCCGCCAACGAAACGTTCCGGCTCTCCTGCAATTGGCAAAGCATGTTGGAATACTGGAAACCAGCTCTTTTCCTGTGCTGTGTAAAGCAGCTGTGCAAGGTCATTTGCTGGAATCATATTTTTATGCGACATTCCCGATCCGTCGCGAAGCAAGATCGTATCTGGGTTTACACCAAGCTCTGTTATGACTTCTTCCATCACTTCAATGCCCTTGTCCCAGCTTCCTTCGTTATGGACAACTTTTCCCATTTCTTTCGTTAAGACTTCCCCATGGCCATTGTTGCTTAATTTCATAAATGGAATCAGTAATTCCTCCAGTGGCATAGATTTCTTGGAGGTAAGTACGGTTGCATCGACCGGAGTTGCTTCGAATCTCTCCTCTGACTTTCCAATGAATGTAATGCCTTGTTCTTCTAATGCTTTCCGAAATACATCCGTTGCATATCCCGTCGGTTCCCATACGGAGACCCATGAGCGTGAATTAGAGCCATCTACTGGCATCGTTCCCTCTATTATAATTTTATTCGATCCATGTTCCCGTTCAATGGAAATATCTTTCCTCTCACCTGCGGGTACCATTTCGGTGTTGTTTTCTATTGTCACATAGTCGGTTTCCGGACTCACTGTCACCTCTGCTTTTCCACCGACTTCCTCTTTTGTGCTGACCTGGATAATAACTGTTCCAGCGTCATAATCGTCATTTGGTGAAAGCGTTAATGCAGAAATCTGTGCACCTGTATAAAAGGGCTCATCCGACCAATTTAGATCTTCGGAGAGACGAACATCATCATACCAGGTGTCATCACCTACGAGATCACCTTTAACTTTGCTAATCCCTTGGTCCTTCAAATCTGTTGCAAATTGATCAAAATCTATTTTCAATAATGTCGGATCACCTTTACCTTTTATGTACAAATCCCCATGTAGTATATTTCCTTTTTGCGCACCATCCGTTAACACCTCCGTGCTGAATCGATAATCTGCACCTAGTGTATCTAAAGCCGCTGCTGATGTAATTAATTTCATGTTGGATGCCGGGTGCAGACGAATATTTCCGTCCTGTGAAAAAAGCAATTCACCACTATCCGCATGCTTCACGCTTACGCCAGTTACCGTTCCATCCAACTGATCATTCTCTAGAAGGACAGCCAATTTTTCCTCCAACGTAGCATTTTCTGCGAATTCTGTTTCTGTAATTTCTTCGGATGCATTTACAAATAGTGCTTCTTCCTGTCCTATAAAGGAGAATCCTACAAGAACTGCAATTACAACCAATAATGCTCCTTGTTTCATCCGAGACTTTAACTTCATGAACATGTCACACCCTTCATATTTTGAATATTTATATTATACAGTAAAATAGGGCGAAAAAAGCATTCTTCTATTAAATCCTTCTATCTACTCAGAAGCAAACGGAAGCACGGGGACGGTTCTGGTGCTTCCTTCCCAGGATTCGAGCAAGTTATCTTCTGAGCATGAGGTGTGTTGCTCCCTCTGCTCTATCCCCTATGGACGCCTAACAACCAGTCCATATTCACCGCCTCCCATTCATTTCATACGATAAGTAGTAAGCAACAGGCACCATTATTCCCTCGTTTCGCTGATTCAATCAACAAATTCCCCATTTAAGTTTAAAAATTTGATAAATAGGTAATACAGTATAATACATCACGATAAAAAGGAGAGAGATAATCATGGGATTTATTTGGAGTTTAATTATTGGTGGTATTCTAGGTTGGATCGCGAGTCTGATCGTTGGAAAGGATATACCAGGTGGAATTATTGGTAATATTATTGCAGGTTTTATTGGTGCTTGGCTAGGTTCTGCACTCTTAGGAAGTTGGGGACCTGAAATTGGAGACTTCTTCATTATTCCAGCATTAATTGGTGCAATTGTTCTTATTTTCATCGTAAGTCTAATTATGAAAGCTATGCGAAAAAGCGCTTAAATAAAGTATGGGGACGGTTCTACACTTCCAAATGATTGTAAAATGGAAGCAGGAGAACCGTCCCTTTGCTTTCTCACGCTTTCGTTCAAATCGACAGAATCATCATGAAATACTAGTAATTCAGCATATTTCTAAGCATATGACTGACATAAGTCCCAAAACCCCACTTTATGCGTTTATATCCAAGTATTTAGTTTAATATTAAATTTTCTAAAAAGTGCCATCTTTGTTAACATTGTAGTTGTTGCTATATTCTAACAAGTAAATTTTTATACGAGGGGGATATTAAATGAGAAAGAGAAATTGGAAAACACAGGTTACTGTATTTATTTCTATCATGCTTATTCTTCTGTTGGCTGCATGTGGGTCGGAGGAAGAAACAGATACCACCGAAGATACAGAGGGTGCAGAAAGCTCAGAGAGTACAGAAAGCACTGAAGCATCAACAGGGTCAGAGTTAGAAGATACATACACGGTAGTAAGTGATACTTCATTTGTTCCATTTGAATTTATGGAAGACGGTGAATATACAGGATTTGATATTGATTTGATTCATGCGATTGCAGAAGAAGCTGGATTTGAAATCGAATTAGAAACAACGAATTTTGATGGAATTATCCCAGGATTGCAAACTGGGCAATTCGACATCGCTATTGCTGGAATCAGTATTACAGAAGATCGTAAAAAGGCAATCGATTACAGTGATCCTTACTATGAATCCGGTTTGGCTATCGGAGTCGCAAGTGATAATGAAGATATTAATGGAATAGAAGATCTTGAAGGAAAAACAGTTGCCACTCGATTAGGTTCAACAAGTGCATCTTATATTGAAGAGAATATTGAGAGTGCTGAGGCAAATCAATACGAGCAATTGGATCAAGCTTATCTTTCTGTAGAAAATGGCAGCTCGGATGCGATTCTCTATGATGCACCGAACGTTAACTACTATATTCAAACTCAAGGTGAAGGTAGTTTGAAGGTAATTGGAGATTTGTACCAGGCTGAGGATTATGGTATCGCGATTACGAAAGGTGAGGAAGATCTTGTCACTGCTATCAATGAGGCATTAGCTAGTTTAAGAGAAAATGGCACCTATGATGAAATCTATTCAAAATGGTTTGGAGAACCAACAGAATAAGTATTTTCGCAAGTAAAATGTATACACAACGAGAGGTAATCTTCTAAGAAAATGAAAAAGCTAAGGATTATCATTGTTTCTTTGATAATCCTTAGCTTCATTATGTGAGGTGGAACAATGGAAGGAAGATTTGATTGGGTAGGAGTTATTGAATTTTTACCACAGTTAGGGACTGGACTTTATTATACCCTGTTAATTTCGGTAATAGGCCTGTTGATTGGGTTTGTTTTAGGTGGTATTTTTGGATTTGGGCGAATTGCCAAAAATAAAATTATATACGGAATTGCTTCCTTATACGTTGAAGTTATTCGCGGAACTCCTGTATTGGTTCAGGCGATTTGGATATTTTTTGCTCTTCCCTTAATTACGAATTATAATATGGAATCCGTGACAGCAGGTATCCTTGTCATCGCATTGAATTCAGGTGCTTACATTGCAGAAATTGTTCGTGGATCCGTTCAGTCTATTGAAAAAGGGCAAATGGAAGCCGGACGTTCACTCGGGTTAAGTCATGGTCAAGCGATGCGCTACATTGTATGGCCACAAGCTTTTAAGCGGATGATTCCACCACTTGGTAATCAGTTTATTATCAGTATAAAAGATACGTCGTTATTATCTGTTATTCTCGTTCCGGAACTTATGTTTCAAGGTAGATTGGTTGCGTCGAACTATTTTAATGCAGTAGAAATTTATACAATGGTTGCCGTTTTCTATTTGGCTATTACACTGACGTTATCCTTTGTCTTGCGCATTGTTGAAAGAAGGTTGGATATAAAATGATTAAGGTAAAAGATTTACATAAAAAGTTTGGCAACAATGAAGTGCTGAAAGGAATCGATTGCCATATCGAGCCACAGGAAGTTGTTTGTGTCATTGGTCCGAGTGGTTCGGGGAAAAGTACGTTTCTCCGTTGTCTGAATATGCTGGAGTCCATTACAAGTGGAGATGTCGTTGTTGATGGTCATAATTTAAGTGATTCAAAGACAGATATTAATATGGTACGAACAGAAATTGGGATGGTGTTTCAGCAATTTAATCTATTTCCACATAAAAATGTGATTGAAAATATTATGCTCGCTCCACAAAAGGTGCGTAAACTTTCGGAAAAAGAATCCAGAGCACGCGGATTGAAACTACTAGAAAAAGTTGGTTTATCAGATAAAGCGGAACAATTCCCATCCCAACTATCTGGCGGGC
Source organism: Oceanobacillus longus (assembly GCF_042650085.1). Taxonomy (NCBI): domain Bacteria; kingdom Bacillati; phylum Bacillota; class Bacilli; order Caryophanales; family Bacillaceae; genus Oceanobacillus; species Oceanobacillus longus. The sequence continues at coordinate 108,319 of NZ_JBHSAO010000004.1, forward strand.
AACAGCAGCGTGTGGCCATCGCTAGAGCACTTGCGATGGAGCCAAAAATGATGCTGTTTGACGAACCAACCTCCGCTTTAGATCCTGAACTCGTCGGTGAGGTGCTCGAAGTAATGAAGCAACTTGCACTGGAAGGAATGACAATGGTCGTCGTCACACATGAAATGGGATTTGCAAAAGAAGTAGGAGACAGAGTCCTGTTTATGGACGATGGCGTCATTGTTGAACAGGGCGATCCGGAGCAAATTTTTACAAACCCACAATCAGAACGAACCAAAGAATTCTTAAACAAGATCTTATAGGAAGCATGGGGACGGTTCTCCTGCTTCCGTTTTTTTGTGCAAAAAGAAGCAAGAGAACCGTCCCTGTGCTTCCACTTGCGTTCCATTAATAGTTAAGGAGAGGAATAGATGAAGCCGATTATAGATTTGCAGAATGTTTCATGGAAAAGACAGGACAAGACCATTCTATCTAATGTGGACTGGAAAGTATTCAGTGGTGAGCACTGGGCCGTCCTTGGATTAAATGGGTCCGGAAAAACTTCATTACTTAATATGCTCAATGGTTACATATGGCCAACATGAGGAAAAATCAGCGTACTTGGCCATCCATTTGGAAAAACCGATATTAGAGAATTAAGGAAATCGATTGGTTGGGTCAGTTCCTCGCTCCAGGAGAAAATAGTCGATACAGCATATACGGAGACTATTGTTGTTAGTGGAAAATATGCTTCAATCGGATTGTATGAAAATCCAACGAATGAAGACGTTCAAAAAGCAATACATATAATGGAAAATCTCGGTTGCAGCCACTTAGAAGGTCGTACGTATCAAACATGTTCGCAAGGTGAAAAACAGAAGCTTCTTATTGCACGAGGATTAATGGCTTCTCCGGACCTGTTAATCCTCGATGAACCTACCAATGGACTTGATTTCATCTCTCGTGAAGAGTTAATGGTGACCATAAACATGCTCGCAACTCAAGAAAATGCACCTACAATTATATTCGTAACCCATCATATTGAAGAAATCCTACCTATTTTTACAAATACACTTCTATTGCACCAGGGAGAAATCTTTGATAAAGGGGCGAGACAGGAAGTGCTTACTAATGAACGCTTATCACACTTCTTTAACAGAAACGTCCAAGTAGAATGGCATCATCAACGTCCATGGATAACCCTCCGCGACTAGGTGGAAGCATGGGGACGGTTCTTCTGCTTCCTCTTCTTTACACAAAAAAATCGGAAGCAAGAGAACCGTCCCCATGCTTCCATTTTTCCTTTCATGCTTTGAATATGATGTTAGCTGATATTCCTAGTATTCTTGCTGCTTGGCGTTGTGTTAGTCCTTTGATTTGTTTTACTTTCTGCAATGTTTCCTTTCGTTTTAATCTCGGTAAACTTTTCACTTGTGCTATCTCGAATTCGCCTAACAGTTCTTTAATTAGCCGGCTCGCTTCTTCATCTGTTAATCTTCTTCTCTCTTCAAATCGCTGATCCAGAGATTCGTCATTACTTTCTCGTTCATTATATTCTCGAAACTTTTCCCTAGCAACCGTTAAATAAGTCGAAAACTTACTTAGTACAAAATCACGATCCACCAAGTTTCTTGTATCCGAAGAATTACCATAGTACTCCATGCAGCTACTCCACCTCCACCCATCTACCCGATGAGCCATGCCTGCTTTCACCGGGTTTTGGTGGATATACCTTACGACTCTTAATAAGGACCTATCCGACTCCACTATTTCACTTCTGAACCGATCCTGAAAAAGATGGCCGACTGTCTTATACTTTAAATTATAGGACGAGACAAAGCTTACTCCTATTCGCTTCATCGTATTCGAAATGTCCTCATTACCTTCTTTTAATAATAGATGTACATGATTTCCCATTAAACACCACGCATAAATACGCATAGCAGATTTTATTTTGTATCGCTCAACAATATCCATAAACTTAAAACAGTCCCCATCATCATGGAAAATTTCCTGCTTATTAGCACCTCTCAACATAACGTGATATATCCCACTAATACTTCTTTTCCTAGCCCCACGCGGCATCTCAAATCCCCCCTCTTGGAGGAAGCACGGGGACGGTTCTTTTGCTTCCTCCTAGCACAAAAATTATTAAGACGGAAAAAATCAGCATAATTGCTATAGTCGTGTGTTTGAAGTTTAAATAAATGAAGAAATCGGAGTGTTCTTGCAATGAGTTTACGAAGATAAACTTGATGAATGATTTTTACGGAGATTTCATAGGTGAATATTAGAAAAAATGTGGAATAAGCAGCTAAAATCACTTACGAATTTTCTCCATTATAATAGAAGAAACCTGACTTATTTGCACGCTTAAGTAATGACACTGGACTACATCTATCATATAATAATTTTTAAAATTTTTCATCTATTTTTCTATAAGGAAGCATGGGGACGGTTCTTCCGCTTCCTCTCCTTTACACGGGAAAAAATGGAAGCAAGAGAACCGTCCCCATGCTTCCCTTAAGTTCCATATTTCGCGATGCTAGCGGATTTAAGCGGTTCTACGCGGATGTGGGGTATATATCTCTTTATGGTAACGCTTACTATCACTATTTCGGCTTTATCCACCCGACTTGTGTAAAAACCCTTGAACTATAAATTGAGAGTGTTACGCTAATAACTGGTTCAAAAAAAGAAAACATAAATAGGAGCGTATTCATTTGATTAATAAACGTATCGCATTTTTAGGTGCAGGGAATATGGCAGAAGCAATTATTTCAGGTTTTGTACAATCAGGAAAAATGAAACCTCAGCAAATTATCGTTACAAACCGAAGCAATCAAGAGCGTTTGAACGAATTAAAAGGCAAATACAATATTGAAGCAGTAACAAAAGATCAATTGGACTATTCAACAATAGATATTTTTATTTTGGCAATGAAACCGAAAGATATAGATGGCGTAATGGAAGATTTACGCGGGAAAATTACCGCTGATCAATTACTCGTTTCTGTGTTGGCTGGTATTTCCACTTCCTATATGGAAGCCAACTTAAATGATAGCCAACAAGTAATCCGCGTTATGCCGAATACTTCCAGCATGATTCAGGAATCAGCAACTGCTGTCTCCCCTGGGAAGCATGTAGCAATGGATCAAGTACTACTGGCTAAAGAACTGATGACATGCATCGGGAAAGCTTATATTATCGATGAAGATATGATGGATATGTACACTGGTATCGCTGGCAGTGGCCCGGCATATTTTTACAACTTGATGGAACATATTGAAGAAGTTGGCCACCAGGCTGGATTTGAACGTGAACTGGTACGAGAAATCGGAGCACAAACACTTTACGGTGCTGCAAAAATGATACTGGAACAAAAAGAAACGCCGACAGAGCTCAGAGAAAATATTACGTCTCCAAACGGTACAACAGCAGCTGGATTGGATGCATTGAATAAACATGGGGCTGGAATGGCCATTATAGAAGCTGTGAAAAGTGCAGCGGCTCGCTCAAAAGAATTAAGCAAAGAACCAGAGAAAAAGTTAGCTTTACAGAAATAAACGCAGAAAACAATCATAAAATTGGAGTGATGGCATGACCCCTGATACAGACAGGAAACGCATTGTAATCAAAATTGGTAGTAGTTCATTAACAAGTATGAACGGAGAATTAAGCCGCAGAAAACTGGAAAAAATAGTCGAGGAAGTTGTTCGCTTAAAGGACGATGGTCACGACGTATTGCTAGTATCCTCAGGAGCGGTTGCAGCTGGTTACCGTAAGCTTGGCTGTCTAACCCGCCCCGAATCCCTATCTGAAAAACAAGCTGCTGCATCCATTGGGCAAGGTCTACTGATCGAGACGTATTCCGATCTCTTTATCTCCCACGGATATGTAGCTTCTCAAATATTAATTACCCGTAGTGATTTCTCTGAGGAAAATCGCTATAATAATGCTCGAAATACAATCAATGTCCTATTAGATCGAGGAATTGTTCCAATTGTAAACGAAAATGACACCATTACAATGGATTTCTTAAAATTTGGGGATAATGATACACTTTCAGCAAAAGTAGCTGGACTAATCGACGCAGATCAATTAATCATTTTATCTGATATTGATGGGCTTTATGATAGTGATCCACGTAAAAATGAAGATGCAAAACTTCTCTTTGAAGTAAATGAAATTACGCCTGAAATCGAAGCATCAGCCGGCGATCCTGGTAGCGCTGTTGGAACAGGTGGAATGAAATCAAAAATCGAAGCTGTCAAAATCACGATGGCATCCGGAATTCCTTCCTTCTTAGGAAAATCGAGTACGGTTGGAATCATTTACGACGCTGTTTATAAAAATGCGGTTGGCACCTATTTTGAGCCGCAAGAAGACATGCAAAATCTGAATCAGAAGAAACAGTGGATTGCGTTTAACTCTGGACCTGAAGGCGAAGTAACCATTAACCATTCAGCAACAGAAGCAATTATCGAAAACCAAACAAGCTTGGAACCATCTGCTGTACACAGTGTTCACGGACGCTTCAGAAAAGGCGCTGTGGTGAAGATTTTTGATGTAAATGGTGACGAAATTGGCCTTGGAGTGGTGAATTACTCTTCCAAAGCATTGGATCAGTTAATTAATGAGACAGATATCGATTTGGAAAAGTACGAGAAAGCAGCAATTGAAAGTGAACAACTCGTCTGCCTACTCGATACCGCCGTGCCAGCTGGGGTATAAAGGGTAACTCTTTTCACGATGAACCTTACTGCCCGTTAAGATGGGATAAAAATTTCACAGGAGGAATTTGATGACAGTCATGAACAAAGTGAACGTTGAAGAACAAGCTATTCTGGCTAAAAAAGCAGCTAAGATTTTATCTTTACTATCAACAGAAGAAAAAAACGCGGCACTGCTTACATTGGCTGATGTGCTGGATGCTGAATACGAAACAATTTTAACAGCCAATAAAGAGGATCTGGAAAATGGCCGAAAAAAAGGCTACGATGACGCATATATGGATCGATTGACACTTACAAAAGAACGAGTGGAAGAGTTTGCACAGGGATTGCGTGACGTCGCGAAGCTTGAAGACCCTACTGGAATCGTGAACTCTGATTGGACATTGGATAACGGATTAAATGTTCAAAAGATAACCGTACCGCTTGGAGTGATCGGTATGATTTATGAAGCACGCCCAAATGTGACAGTTGATGCGAGTGGATTAGCTTTAAAATCTGGAAACGCAATTGTATTAAAAGGTGGTTCCTCTGCGATTCATTCAAACAAGCAAATCGTCGACGTTATCCACCGTGGTTTGGAACAAACGAAAATACCAAAAGAAGCGGTTCAATTTATCGCCAGTACCGATCGGGAAGCAACACAACAGTTGTTCACGATGAAAAAGCATATCGATGTGCTTATTCCTCGTGGTGGTGGTTCATTGATACAAGCAGTCGTTAACAATGCTACTGTTCCTGTTTTGGAAACCGGTGTAGGAAACTGCCACATTTACATTGATGCAGAAGCAGATGTGAATAAAGCTTTAGCTATTCTCGTTAATGCCAAAACAGATCGCCCCGCTGTTTGTAACGCCGCAGAAACAGCAATCATTCATAAAGATTGGTTGGACACAAATAAGGATGCATTGACACAGACACTGAAAGAAAATAATATTGCCGTTCATGGGGATGAGTTGGCAGTAAAAGTTATCCCTGGCGCAGTGTCAGCAGGAGAAGATGACTGGGCCAATGAATATTTGAGCACAGATATCGCTATTAAGACAGTGAACAATGTGGAAGAAGCGATTGATCACATTGATGCCTATGGTACAAAGCACTCCGAAGCAATTATTACAGAAAATAAGGAAACTGCTGACACATTCATGAAACTTGTTGATGCAGCTGCATTGTACCACAATGCTTCAACCCGTTTTACCGATGGAAGCGCACTTGGCTTCGGAGCTGAAATTGGAATTTCCACACAAAAGCTACACGCACGTGGCCCAATGGGACTACCAGCACTAACCACCATCAAATACATGATGAACGGCAACGGCCAAACAAGATAAAAAGCAAAGGAAGCATGGGGACGGTTCTCCTGCTTCCTTTTTTCTGTCGATGGAAGCAAGAGAACCGTCCCCATGCTTCCCCCGTGCTTCCACTTGCTTCAGGTTGAACAGTTGGGTAAGATTAGGAGTAAGATAATTGAAAAGGAGCGTCTAACATACATATGAAATATAGAGGATATATTGGAACTTACACAAAAAAGGATAGCAAAGGTATTTATTCTTTTGAGCTCGATACAGAGAAAGCAACGGTATCGGATGTAACTATTGCGGCGAACATAGGAAGCCCAACATATTTGAAAATAACAGATGATAAACAATTTCTTTATTCCGTCGCAAAGGAAGAAGAAAACGGCGGTATCGCCTCCTATTCCATTGACGTAACTACTGGACAACTCACTCTTTTAAACAAACAAATGACACCTGGTGCAAATCCTTGCCATGTCAATACAGATGTGAGGCATCACTACTTGTTCAGTACCAACTACCATAAAGGAACAGTCGATTCCTATTTAATTGATCCGGAAAAGGGAACCGTTAATCCTGCTGTTTCAACAATCAACCATACTGGAAGTGGCCCAGATCATAGACAGGAAAAAGCACATGTCCATTACTCAGGTATGACTCCAGATGGAAAGTATTTAGTTGCTGTAGACTTGGGTAGCGATTTATTAGTTACGTATAGTGTGAGCGAACAAGGTGAATTAAATAAAGTAACTAAGTTAGCTGTCCCGGCCGGAAGTGGTCCTAGGCATTTAACTTTTCATCCACAACTTAAAAATATCGCTTACCTTGTAACTGAATTTAGTTCAAGTGTCATCGTGTTAAAGTATAATCCGGAAAATGGCAGCTTTTCTATCCTACAAACGGTGAAAGCCATTCCTGAGGACTTTACCGAAAACAACCAAGGCAGTGCCATTCACGTATCATCCGACGGTAAATTCGTATATTCTGGAAACCGTGGACATAATAGTATTGCCGTATTTAAAACAGATGAACAGACTGGAAAACTCAGTTTCGTGGAAAATACTTCATCAGAGGGAAACTGGCCGAGAGATTTTGTTTTAGATCCCACAGAAAAATTCCTAATCGCAGCAAATCAGGAATCCAACAATCTCGTCCTGTTTTCAAGAGATAAAGAAACAGGTAGGTTAACATTGGTACAGAAAGATATATCTGCTCCAGAGCCTATTTGTCTTAAATTCCTTTAAAAAATAAAATGCTGTAACGGTTTATCGCAAGTCAAAAGGAAGCATGGGGACGGTTCTCTTGCTTCCTTTTTTGTTCTATGAGGAAGCAGAAGAACCGTCCCCATGCTTTCTAATCACTTTCCATGTAACGGTAAAAAACAAATCGAAGTGAGACGAGGCCAACCGCAACAAATACACCGATCGTATCAGCAACGATATCGTATACATCCGCACCCCGGCTAAAGAAAATCTGCAGGACTTCAGTAAAAACAGCAAAGGTAACAGCGGTTACAATAACAAGTCCTTTATCTCTAGAAATTTCCTGCAAGAGGCAAGTTAATACAAAGAACAATATAAAATGCCCTGCCATCTCAAATAAGCTCACATTTGATGGAGAATAAAGCCGCAAAAAATTACCCCAATCAGGTGTGGGCGTAAAGGAGAAACTTATATCAAAGGTTTCAAGCAGCACACGAACATCACTTGTACACGTACAAATAAAGATGAACCCAATCCATAAAACAAGTAAAAAAATCATAGCCCAACTCCCGTTTTTTACCATTATGGACAAAATCAAGAGATACAATACGATGTGGAAGCACGGGGACGGTTCTTCTGCTTCCTTTCTATACGAAAAATGGGAAGCGTGAGGACTAGCCCCCTGCTTCCCTTTTTCTGTAAATGGAAGCAAGAGAACCGTCCCCATGCTTCCTTTCGACACTATTCCTCCATTACCGATTCAACAAATTCTTTCAACACATGTATCGTCTTTACGCAATCATTTAAGCTGGACCATTCATCTGGATTGTGACTGATACCATCTTTGCTGCGTGTGAAAATCATAGCAGTCGGGATTTCCTGACCCATTATCATGGAATCATGTGCGGCACCACTTGGTATGTAAACCGGGGCGATTTCAAGCTTATTCATAACGGTTGCGAGTTTTTCCTGTAATGCCGGGGAAATAGGCATTGGTTTTATTTTCGAATTGATATCCCACGTTACCTCGATTCCTCTTTTTTCCGCAATGGCCTCAGCCTTTTGATAAATCAGCTTAATGAGTTTGTCACGAGTTTCTTCGTTGATGTCCCTAATATCAACGATTAAGTTGACCTCCTGCGCAATAACATTGATCCCATTTGGTAGAACATCCATTTTACCGACCGTTGCTACCGCTGTTTGGCTCACTTGCCTTGGTAGAGACTCGATTTCCTGGACAAACATGCCAGCTGCAATGACCGGATCTTTTCTATTTTCCATTGGCGTATTCCCTGCATGCCCTGCTTTTCCCTTAAAAGAAACTTCCAATCCAGCAGGGCCCGCTATTCCCTTAACTATTCCCGTTGGTTCGTTGTGTTTTTCCAATACAGTCCCTTGTTCGATATGGACTTCCACAAACATCTTTAGATTTCCCGATTGATAATCTGCATCTAAATAGCTCTTGCGGTCACTACCGTAGGCCTCAATCACTTCATCAAATGTTTGGCCATTCCCATCTCTTATGTAATCTAATTCTTCTTCTGTGATTTTTCCCATAAAAGATCGACTGCCAGTTAATCCTGTCTTGAATCTCGATCCCTCTTCATCTGTAAAAATGACCACCTCATATGGAATCGGCGGCGTATACCCTGCTAATTTCCAGGCTTCGACTACCTCCAGTGCAGCAAGAACACCTAAAGGGCCATCAAAGTTCCCGCCGTTCGGTACACTATCAAGATGCGAACCTGACATGACAGCAGGAGAAATCTTTTGTCCCTCTAATCTCCCAAAAACATTTCCAGCACCATCCCTGCTTACGGATAGGCCAGCTTCTTTCATCCAGCCGATGACTAATTCCTTCGCCTCTTCCTCTTCCTTCGAATAGCCAATTCGTGTTATACCACCATCTTCAGTAACACCAATAAGCGAAAGTTTAGCTAATCTGGCAGCAACTCGCTCCCCATTTACCCCCGAATGATTTAAATCAATATCATATTCATCCATTAAGTTTTTCAAAAAATTGTTCATTGCAAAATTCATATAAATCTCCTTTCCTTTGATATCAGCTCTATACATATTAAGTCTAATTCTATCATATGTTGCGGAAGCACGGGGACGGTTCTTCTGCTTCCTTTCTATACGAAAAAAGGGAAGCGTGAGGACTAGCCCCCTGCTTCCCTTTTTCTGTAAATGGAAGCAAGAGAACCGTCCCCATGCTTCCTTAGACTGCTGTGTTTTCTGTTACTGCTTCTTTGTCGTTAAATTTTTTCATATTCAATTTACCTAAGATTTTAGATGTTAGTGTTCCAGAGATCATGGAGCCATTTACGTTAAGCGCAGTACGACCCATATCGATCATGGCTTCAACAGAGATGAGTAAACCTGCTAATCCGACTGGAAGACCCATGGATGAAAGCACAATGATTGCCGCAAATGTTGCCCCGCCACCAACACCAGCTACACCGAATGAGCTAATCGCAGTAATCAGCACTAACTGAATAATAAATTCGGGTGATAATGGATTAATTCCAACCGTTGGTGCAATCATCACCGCAAGCATTGCTGGATAAATCCCTGCACAGCCATTTTGGCCCATTGTTGCGCCAAATGAAGCGGATATATTTGCCGTACCATCATCGACACCAAGTGCTTCTTTTTGGGCTTGAATGTTTAATGGAATTGTTCCTGCACTCGAACGGGAAGTAAATGCAAATCCTAAAACCGGAATAACTTTTTTCAAGTAAGTCATTGGATTTAAACCAAATACGCCTACGAGAACGAGATGAATAATGAACATAACGATTAATGCTACATAGGATGCAAGGACAAATTTTCCTAGCTCAATAATTCCGGCAAAATTCGTACTTGCTACCATTTTAGCCATCAGTGCTAATACACCAAAAGGAGTCAGACGTAAAATTAATGTTACGATTCGCATGACGATTGCGTAGAACGAATTAACGATTTTAAGGAACATTTCAGCCTGTTCTGGGTCTTTCCTTCGAACACCGAGAACCGCTATCCCAACAATAATAGAGAAAATAACAACAGCAATAACTGATGTGGAACGTTCACCTGTCATATCTAAAAAGATATTGCTAGGAATAAAGTTTAATATTCGCTGTGGAGTCGTTTGACCGTCCATCGTCGCATAACTTTCTTCCAGTGAAGCTGCACGATCACTTTCTGCCTGCCCCGCTTCGATTTGTTCTGCATTTAAATCAAATAAAAATGCGGAACCAATCCCAACTAATGCTGCTACCAGTGTGGTAGAAATAAGAATACCGATAACCCAGCCAGCCATCTTTCCAAGCTCTTTCGTTTTTTCCAGATTAATAATCGCTCGAATAATCGATACCATCACAAGTGGTACAACAATCACCATGAGAAAGCGAACATACCCATTACCAACGATACTATACCAATCCAATGTGCCTACTAGAACATCAGAACCTACTCCGTATATCGCTTGTAAAATTGCACCTAGTACAATCCCCAGACCCATACCAGTAAAAACGCGTTTTGAAAAGGAAACATGCTTTTTTTGCATATAAATTAATAAACCAATGATTGCAACTAATACAACAATGTTGACCAGTATAAATAAACCTTCCATTCTACTAACCTCCCAATTTTCTAACATATATATTATTCCTATGACTTTACTTTGAATAATATACATCGGTTTTGGGGAAAATACAAGAGAAATTTTAAAATAAAAAAGGGAAGCAAGAGAACCGTCCCCATGCTTCCACCATCTATTACTTCTTCAACATTTCATAAACCTGATTAACATCTTTATCGCCTCTTCCTGAGAGGTTAACGATAATCACATCATCCTTTGTTAATTCTGTTGCCAGTTTCATTGCATGGGCGACAGCATGCGAACTTTCAAGTGCTGGGATGATGCCTTCTATTTTAGATAATTGCTGGAAGGCTTCCAATGCTTCCTGACCTGTGGCAGTGACATATTCCCCTCTGCCAGTCGCGTTTAAATAACTATGTTCTGGTCCAACACCTTGATAATCAAGACCTGCTGCGATGGAATTGGTTGGTTTTGGATTACCTTCCTCATCTAATAAGGTCATTGATCGATAGCCATGAAATACAGCTGGAACTCCTTCTGAAATGGACGGAGCTTCCGCGGGTTCTACCCCAATTAAGCGAACTTCTTTGTCCTCCAAATAATTGGCAAAAGATCCAATCGCATTACTTCCTCCGCCAGTACAGGCAACAACTGCTGTCGGCAACTTGCCTTCTTTTTCGAGAATTTGCTTTTTCGATTCTTCACTAATAATGGATTGGAAAAATTTCACCATTTCTGGATAAGGGTATGGCCCCACTGCAGAACCAATTAAGTAAAAGGTATCTTCCTGATTAGCGACAAGGTCAGCAAACGCCTCATCGACAGCTTCCTTCAATCGCCCGCGTCCTTTATCAACCGCAACTACCTCAGCACCGAGCAATTCCATCCGAAATACATTCAAAGCTTGTCTTTCCGTATCCAGCTTGCCCATGTAAATCGTACATGGCAATCCAACCATGGCACTTGCAGTAGCTGTTGCAACCCCATGCTGACCTGCACCCGTTTCCGCAATAATCCGCTTTGCGCCCATCCGTTTTGCCAAAAGAATCTGTCCAAGTGCGTTATTGATTTTGTGCGCTCCGGTATGGTTTAAATCTTCACGTTTTAAATAAATTTTCGCTCCGCCTATCTTATCTGTAAGATTCTTTGCAAACGTCAGCGGATTCTCGCGCCCTACATATTCCTTCAAATAATAACGATACTCATCCAAAAATTTAGGATCCTCTTTATATGTATGGAATTCACTTCCAATCTTATCTAAAACCACTTTCAGTTCATCTGGAACAAAACTGCCCCCAAACTCACCAAAATATCCTTGCTCAGCTTTACTCTCTCTACTCATCATTTCCTCAGCTCCTAAATCTATAATAACTAAAACTATTTACTATTATATATGAATAATTACATAATTCAAAGGATGGAAGCACGGGGACGGTTCTTCTGCTTCCATTTTGCTAATTACGGAAGCAAGAGAACCGTCCCTGTGCTTCCTTTTCAAAGTCCAAATCGTATATATACCCGGTCATCAAAAGAGATATTTCCCTTTTGCAATCCCTTGGTACACTTGTATTGCCGGAAGCATAATGGATCGTTTTCCAACAGCTCACTTAATAGAGATTCGGATTCCACTAGAGAGGGTTTTACATATGGATACCCATCCGATGCAAGGATAATTTCTTTAGCATTACGTGGGACTTTTACTCGTTTCACTTTACTCAGGTCAATTTCAAAACCATCCACGACTTCAAAGCTATATTGACTATCATTCGCATTTTGCAGGTAGTATTGCTGTTGAATTAACGGTTTAATATACTCCCATCCACTATCCTTCACTAGTAATTCTTCTATCGTTTTACCTTTTTTCAGTTCCGCTTCTAAGAATAGGGACCTCGCATTGGCGGTGATGCTGTCCAACTCTTTTTCATGTTGGTATAAGCGACCATCAATCATCGCCTGGCAATCCCCAATTTGCCAAATCTCCTGATAATAGCGGCTAAATATAACTACACTTGCTGTTGGGGCAAGTGTCCGATTTTCCACTATCTCATCAAAAATACCAATTTCTTTATACACCTTTTGTAAATTAGCGTTGATGTGATTGATCATTTCTTCCAACGTACATTTTTCATCGTCGATCTGCTCGATAGCATCCTTGATGACTTCAGCCGCTAATCGCCCTGGAGATTTAGTCCCAATGTACCTCCCCCAAATATTGGTAGCACCATCAATCACTGCAACAAAATGCTGATTAAATACATACAAATCTTCACATAACTCTGATTTATCTTTTTTGCCTTTATGAAATAATTCGATGACTTGTAAACTCAAAATATTCATCCCCTTTACTTGTATATTAGCATTCTTTCGGGACGGTAAATAGTTGGTGCAAACGAAAGTTGCTTATACGGCTTCTAAACTAGCCGTCAGAAAGATGGATAAGCAGTATCCTATGGCCAATTATAATAGTAGAAAACAGTAACCAGCCTATCCCTGATAACAATGGCAGGAATATGCTGGTTATTTTACATTTATCCTATATCACTCCTATATAGATTCAAGTCAAGCTGGGAAAGTGATCCTGTCCCTTCTGTCTCCTTATTCAACAGGCGTCAAAGTAGCCGGCGCGCTAGATTCAATCCTATATCCGTCTTTTGCAAAAAATACATAGTCCCCGTCTCCAACACTACTATCTCCCAATATTGTATTTACAACCAGTCCGCCACCCGCACTGTATACAACAAAATTGGAAGAGCCGCTTGCTTGATACCTAGCAGCTGGAAGGTCCAATCCTACAATCCATTCCCCAGCCAGCAAATTAATCGGTTCCCCTGATTTTTCGATAATCTGTCCCTCCAGAGATGCAAGTTCATCTTGTTTATTTAAAATATCACTATCTAATGCTTCCAAATCCGATTGCCTGCTGCCCACTTCATTTTCAATCCTTGTAAGTTCATCTACTAGTCCATCCCTTTCACTTACTAAGGCCAATGCCTCTTCAACTTCATCCTGCCTTTCACTTAATGTTTTCTCCTCACCAGCTACTTTTGACTCGGTATCTGCTAATGTGGATTCTGCATCTGCAATCTGTCCTTCTAATTCTGTAACATTTTCTTCTAATTCTTCCATTTTTGAAGTCAGTTCCTCATGCGTGACCTTCTCTTCTTCCAAAGCAACCTCAGCACCGGATTCACCGATTACATATGCAATAAAAAATAATAAAATAGACCCAATAATTCCTCCGGTAATAATCCAAAACTTTTTAGTTTTAACAAACGCTTTCATGCAGTTCCCCCTCTTGCACCGTCTTTTATCTTACAGTTTCACGTTTCCTCTTATTAGGAAAAATGACCTGTCCCACCGATGCTGAAGTTATATGTATGAAAGAAATGGTGAGATTAGTACAAGAAAATCCCAGACCCGCTGTTTTAGACTACGGGTCTGGGATTATTTGGGACAGAGGGTCAGGTTCATCATCCCGCCTGTTCTAGTCCCGTGTCTTTCTTCGTTTCCTAGCCATAATTCGGCAATGCTTTTTCTATGATTTGGCACACCAAGACAACTTGCATGTACTCGTTCACAACTCAATATATTTCATATGGTGGTGACTTGCTTTTAACAAAAATTTTTCCTTCATTTCTCTTTTCAAGCAATCATTAGCAAGTTGCAGATAATACTTATATCTCCACTGATGCAAAAGTCTAAGCATAGCTTAATCACCTCGCTGATTTATTTTGATTTACATTTAATTAATTAAATGAATACCCTATAAATCCGCAATCTAAACGGTAGCCAGCAATCATAGATTGGTAAAAAAAAACATTTCTGCATAAATTATTTAGAGAATTACCGTCTTCGTTTCTATAATTCAAAAAAAGGAAGCACGAGAACCGTCCCCATGCTTCCTCTCCTCTAAATTACCCCGCCAGCTTTCAATTCCTCATACTCTCTTTCACTGTACCCCAACAAACCTTTATATACTTCTTCATTGTGTTCACCTAACTCGGGGCCTGTCCATTCGACCGATCCAGGGGTTTCGCTTAGTTTAGGTACAATTCCTGGCATGTGGAGTTCACCGAGCTTTTTGTCTGTAATTTGTAAGATCATATCACGCATCTGATAATGGATGTCATTCGCAATATCTTCTGCATTATAAATACCACCCGCTGGTACTCCTGCATCATCAAGCATTTGTGTCAATGTTTCTAACTCATACTGTGCGGTCCAGTCTGAAATGATCGCATCGAGCACCTCCTGATTCTTACCTCGTGCATTATGACTTGAAAATCGTTCATCTTCGGATAGTTCTTCCATATTCATCACTTTCGTTAGTCGTTTGAAAATGTTATCTGCATTAGCTCCGATCACAATCCATTTGCCGGATTTAGTAGGATAATTATTGGATGGTGCAACACCTGGTAATATCGTTCCCGTACGTTCTCTGATTGCACCAACTTTCATATATTCGGTTAAACTGCTTTCCATTACCGCAAAAACAGATTCATATAATGCGGTATCAACTAATTGTCCTTGCCTATCTGGTGAATGATCGCGATGATGAAGTGCCATGAGCGCACCAATCACGCCGAACATTGCTGTCAACGAATCACCAATCGAAACCCCAACACGAGTAGGCGGTCGATCCGGATAACCAGTGATGTGCTTAAGCCCACCCATTGCTTCTCCGACACTCCCAAATCCAGCTTTATCTTTATATGGACCCGTTTGACCAAAGCCAGAAATTCGTACCATTATAATAGAAGGATTTATTTCTTTTAGATCTTCATAACCGAGACCCCATTTTTCCATCGTACCTGGACGGAAATTTTCGATGACGATATCCGCTTCCTTCACTAACTTTTTCGCTATTTCCTGTCCTTCATTTCCCTTTAAATTTAAGGTGATACACTTTTTATTTCTTGCTTGAATCGGCCACCATAATGATTCACCTTTATACTTAGACGATCCCCAATTTCTTAGTGCGTCCCCATTATTTGGAGATTCAACCTTTATGACCTCTGCTCCAAAGTCTGCCATTAACCTCGAACAAAAAGGTCCTGCAATAAAGGAACCAAATTCCAATACTTTAATATCTTCTAAGGGTTTTTTTTCTTTGATTTTATCTAGTGCCATTTATGATATCTCCCCTTTATTATGCTTGATGCAAATCAGTTGATAGACCCGCCTTCATCACTTGTCCCGGTAGTTTATAGCCCAATAATCTCTCTAACCTTTTGGAAGCTGTTATTAATTGATTCAAATCGGGATCCATCGGAATGTTCATCTGATACAACATATGCGCAACATCTTCCAAACACACATTCCCGGTAGCACCTGGTGCGAACGGACAACCTCCGATTCCACCGAGTGATGCATCAAAGTTTCGGATCCCTGCATCGTAACCAGCAATCACGTTTGCTAGTCCCATTCCCCTTGTATTATGAAGATGCAAACTAAAATCCGCATCTGGAAAATCAGCTTTTACGCCTTTTACAAAACTCGTAATCTGCAATGGATTTGCCATGCCGGTCGTATCTGCAAGCATAAAGCTGTCCAATCCTTGAGCGGTTAATTTTTTGATCACCTCTGTGACCCGGTCCACGTCATATAATCCTTCAAAGGGGCAGCCGAAAGTCGTAGCTAAACCGACATTCACCTTTTTACCACCCGTTTTCATTAATCGATTTATTTCAACAATGCCCTCAATGGATTCATCTACTGTTTTATTTACGTTTTTTCTATTATGTGTTTCACTGACTGAGACGACCACATTGACTTCATCCACGTCTGACTCCAATGCGAACTCCGCACCTTTTACATTCGGAACAAGCGTCATAATACTTACATTCTCGCGATTCAAATGTTTGATTACCTCTTTCGCGTCCTTCAGTTGCGGAACTGCTTTTGGTGAAACGAATGAGGTTGCCTCGATTCGCTTCACTCCAGCAGCTATAATTTCATTGATAATACTAATTTTATCTTCTGTTTCAACCCAATCTTCCATCTGAAAACCATCTCTACCGGTAACATCAGTTAGAAGTACTTTTTCATTATCCAACATGTTCATCTCCATTCGTTATAAGAATAAGTCAGGTAAAAATGTAACAAGTGATGGGAAAACAATGAGTACGATTAATATGATTAAAATCGGAATTATATAAGGAACAACACCTCGGACCAATTCGATATAAGGTAACTCTCCAACTCTAGTAATAGCAAACAGTACCATGCCAAATGGCGGTGTAATCTCCC
This sequence comes from Oceanobacillus longus, assembly GCF_042650085.1. Classification (NCBI taxonomy): domain Bacteria; kingdom Bacillati; phylum Bacillota; class Bacilli; order Caryophanales; family Bacillaceae; genus Oceanobacillus; species Oceanobacillus longus. The sequence goes on from NZ_JBHSAO010000004.1 coordinate 125,363, forward strand.
CGATCATTAAAGCCACGATCATGATGATTCCAAAATGCAATGGATCTCCTCCGACTTCCATAATCAGTGGAACCAATACTGGCGTTGCGATCGTAATGGAAACAATTGACGATAGGAACATTCCTAATAAAAGCAGGAATATGAGACAGAGTCCCATCACGAGATAGTAGTTATCTGTGATTGCTGTAATCGTATTGGCAAATGTAACAGGGATTCGCTCCCGTATAAGAATCCAGGCAAATATATTAGCTACTCCTAAAATAACCATAATTACCGCACTATCACGCATCGTACTTTTAAAAATTTGATATAAATGCGAAAGTGAAATCGTCCGGTAAATAACCGTTGATAAAATAATTGCATACAATGCTCCAACAGCCGCTGCTTCTGTGGCGGTAAACACACCTGTAAGCACACCACCAATTAAAATAACAGGGGTTAATACTGGCAAAAAGGCCTTTTTAGCCGTTCTTGCTATTTTTCTCAACGATGCTCTGGCTTCCGTTGGGAAATTATTTCTTGTCGCTTGAATGGCTACAAAAATACTTAATGCTGCTGCCATCAATATACCAGGAATAATTCCTGCAACTAACAGCTTATTGACAGATACACCCGCAATAATTGCATAAAGGACAACAGGTATACTTGGTGGAATAATCGGTCCAATTAAGGAAGATGCTGCCGTAATACTTGCAGAAAATTTCTTCGGATAATTCGCATCGTTCATTGCTTTAATTTCCACTGAACCAAGTCCTGCAGCATCCGCAGTTGCCGATCCACTCATACCGGCAAAAATAACACTTGCCAAAATGTTTACTTGGCCCATGCCGCCTTTTAGATGACCTACCAAGGCTTTTGCAAAATCAAATAAACGGGTCGTCACATTAGATTCATTCATGACCTTACCTACTAATAAGAATAAAGGGATGGCCAATAATGTAAAACTATCCAACCCAAAAACGGTACGCTGCGCAATCAAGATATCAGGAATTTCAAAAAGTCCGCGATCTAATACAAAATATGTAAGTGAAGCGATTCCCATTGAGAAAACGGCGGGAATACCGATGATAAGCGCAACGACTAGAGTAAGTAGCATAATAACCATAATCATTTCACATCACCGCCTTCATTTTTCCTGAAATCCAATATGTAACGAACCAGTTGATGCCCAAAGAACCAAAGCATGAGCAACGAACTAACAAATAAAGCTAAATATAAGACCCCTTGAGAGATTGGAACCATCGTCAATGGGATGTGCCAGCGATCAATCGTCATTTTGATACTCCCAGTTAAAAAGCTCAATGCCACAAGCGCAGAAATAACCGTCGTAAACATATAAAATCCTACTTGTGCCCTGTATGGCCATTTTTTTACCAAGTTATCGATTAAATCGACACGTAAATGATCTTTGTATTTGACTGCAAGTGCCGCGCCAAGCAATACAGACCATAAATTCAAATATCTAGAGGCTTCTTCACTCCAGGTCAATGGCATATTCAATACAAATCGGAAGAACACTTGCAGAATAACCACAATAAAAAATAAAATAAATAAAATTGTTGCTACATGTTCAATTATAAATGTAACGCCTGCCATCATTTTCTTATAAAGATTTTGCATGTTCTCCCTCCTTCTAATAAAAAGAATGCAACACTATTCCTTGTTCATGATTTTTTGAACTTCTTCATACACACCGGGAGCTAGATCATTTTCAATAATTTCCTCAATCGCCGGTTGTGCTTTTTCTCTCATTTCTTCCTGATCCGGATAAACAATCTCCATTCCATTTGCTTCGATTTCCTCAAGAAATGCTTCATTACTAGCTGCAACAATCTCATCCGCATAGGCGAGGGTTTCATCAATTGCTTGCGTGACGATTTCTTGCTGCTCTGTAGTTAACTTATTTTCCCATGTATCCTCACTGACGAGCCATTGTTGAAACAGTTGAATATGTTCTGTTTTCATCAAGTATTCCTGATAATCCCACATTTGACGTCCCGCGATATTAGTAAGAAAATTTTCCTGTGCATCCACAGTTCCGGTCTGTAATGCAGATACAATTTCTGTAGCAGCGATTGGTGTCGGGAGTGCTCCCAGTTCTGCCCATACATTCACCCACCACTCAATTTCCGGCATTCTTATTTTCATTCCTTGTAATTCCTCAATGTTTGAAAAAGGAATATTCGAGGTCGTCCAACGCGCACCATAACCATGCAGACCCATTGGAATAATCCCGCCTACTTCTCTTGCAATTTCTTTGATTTCATCCCCAACCTTCCCGTCCATAAATTCTCTCATTGAATCAAGATCCTGGAATAAAAAGGGAATCGAAATCGCATTATATTCGGGATAATACAATTCAGCTTGCAATACGCTGTACCCGATATCAATTTCACCCATGTTCATTTGTTCTAAAGCCTCACGCTCTCCACCTAATTGACCAGCCATGAAAAATTCGATCTCCATAGAATCGTCACTCAATTCAGTTATTTTATTACCGAAAAAGTCCTTGATATCTTTATCGATACCTGAATCATCCATCGTAGTTGCGAAGACAAGTGATAACTTTTCCTCTTTTGAACTCGCTACCGAATCTCCACATCCTGAAATAAGTAGAGCAATAATAGTTAGCATAAAAATTAAATAATACTTCATGATGGACCCCCCTTTTTACGCGAATATTGTCGAAAAACGACAACAGCAAATTAAAAAAATCATACCATAGCAAAACAATTTAGTAAACAACAATTTTTCAAACTATCAGAATTCGGAAGCTTGGGGACGGTTCTTTTGCTTCCTATATAACAAAAAGGAAGCAGGAGAACCGTCCCCGTGCTTCCTAGCATTAAAAAAGAGGCTCTCATATTGTGCATGATACACAACGTGAGAGCCTTTAGTTTTTTCTATATTATTATTTTTCAGCTGCTATTCTTTTGGTTGTAAATCTTCAATAAAAATCCATCTATTATAAATCAATTTCCTTTCACCAACAAAAAACAACAACAGTTAAATTAAACCGCAGCAGTCTCCCTCCGAAAAGCGCGCGCTTCAGCTGGGCGAACAAACCTTATCGCCGCAATAAAATAACACAAAATAGCCGCAAACATAAATAAACCGAATAATCCATTTTGATAGAACGTCTGAAAATAGAGGACATTTATAATCGTAAATAAGAGACCTGTAGTCAACGCTAAATAGCCAAATCTGTCTGTTTTTCTAAAATTCCATTCTGATTTGTTATCGGTAAGTGTCACCAATGTGATCGTTAGGATGTTAATGGAACTTCCGACCCAAACGGGATGTATATTCATATAAAACTCTTGGGGATTCCACCCGCCCAAGTAATACCACAGTAAACCGCTTGTAAAGCCTGTAAACAAGGATGCAACAACTGCACGTTTTGTCACGACTGGCCAGAATAAGGCTGCTACAACCGGTGCGAACGTTGCACTGTTTCTAATCGTCCAGGCAAACACATTCCACCATGCCGATTGCTCTGTACGCAATAAACCAAATAGGATCATAAGTCCGGTTAAAAGCAATAAAGATATTTTTGTATATTTGATAAGTTGATCTCCGGATGCGGTCGGCTTGATAGCACTACCAACATCACGCCCTAAACTAGTTGCACCCGAGAACTGGCATGGACCACCCCATCCGAGCGCACAACCCCAAACTCCGAGAAAGAATAAACCTACGAGTGGAGCAGGCAGGACCTCCATCAGGTACAGCGGAATTGCAATGAGACCTGTCGATGCATTCGGCACAACTACCGCTGCCGATATTCCGAATAGAACACCACCAACAATAAAAGGAATCGCCATAAAACCAGCCATAATCAAGCCTTTCTGTCCCTCTTCCGGTGTTCGGGATGAAAGTGCCATCTGAAAAGCCGCCTGTGCCAGAATGACATTTACGAGAAAAGTACCGAACCAGACGACAATTACTTGCAAACCAACGCTTCCAAAATCAAACATTTCAGGACGCTCCAAATTCAATGCTGCCAAACCAGAAATTCCCGGATTAATGAAAAAGGCAATAATGCCGATCGCTATCATCAAGCCAAACAAAACCATATTCATTGTCTGTGTAAAGGCAATGGACCACATACCGCCAGCCTGCAAATAAATGAAAAGCAAGATGGCAGTAAAGGCTACAGACAAACTCAGGGAAATCCCAGTGAATACATGGAAAGCAGAAGCAAATGCAATCGCAGTCGCAACCGACCACATCGGAAAGGCAAATGCAGTAATGGCACCGGATAACCCTTTTGCTGTTCTCCCAAATTTATCACCAATTAGGCCGGAAACAGTTACAAGCATTTTTTTCCGGAAAGATCGGATGATCAGTAACGCGATAATAAAGATTTGAACCATTTCTGCCATCCCATACCAAATCGCGGAAATACCACTTAAGTAAGATAGCTCCAGAATCGATATAAATGTCGAACCGGAAAATAATCCAGTAATACAAAATGCAACAATCCATTTGTTAAAATTTCGGTTCCCTACAAAATAACTGTCTTTTTTAGTCAATCGCCGCTTTGCAATTTGCCCTGCTACTATAAGTGCAAACGTATATCCTACTGCTAAAATAATAATCCACACACCGTATTCTGTCATATTAACAACTCCTTTTTTTATTATTAAACATATTGTAATACTCAACTTTAAGATATAAAGATTTATGGTTGTTAAACCAAAATAAAAACCCCCTTCTATAATAAGAAGAGGGTGGAAATATCCGATGTCCTCTTCTTATCTTTCAGACAACTGTCTGACGGAATTGGCACAGTACTCATTACGAGCCCGCTGCCGAGGTATCAAAGGGCCATTTCCCTCCACCTCTCTTGATAAGAAGTACGTTTATGTATTTTTATATAAGTTACCCTGTTCTGCTCAAAAAGTCAATCATTATTTAGTCGCATATGAAGCGGGGAAGCACGAGGACGGTTCTTTTGCTTCCTATATAACTAAAAGGAAGCAGGAGAACCGTCCCTACGCTTCCATTGGAGAAATTTCCGTTTGCTATTTCTTCAGCAGGTGTTGAAAATTACGCTATGGGCGAGAACAGGTCGGGAAGTTTAGAATAGAAGAGTAAATTAAATAGAAAGAAGGTTACCACTTATTGAACGAAATGGTAACCTTCTTTCATAATCAGGAGGGAAATATACTACTTTAGTATACTCCACTCCTATACTACAGATAATAATCTATCAAACTATTTAGCACCTAGTCCACCGTCAATTCGATATTGTGAACCAGTGATGAATGCACTCTCATCTGAAGCAAGGAACAGAACCAGATTTGCCATATCTTCCGACTCTCCGTAGCGTCCAAGTGGGATGATTTGAGTAAATGCTTCTTTTGCTTCTGCACCCTTTCCAGGAAGTGTTCCTTCTTCAATGGAACGCATCATTCTCGTATTTACTGGTGATGGGTGAATCGAATTTACTCGAACATTTGCATCTGCAATTTCCAATGCAGCAGTTTTAGTCATTCCCGTCACCGCGTGCTTGGAAGCACCGTATGCAATTTGGTTAGGAGTACCCATCAATCCGGCTCCAGACGAAGTGTTAATTACACTACCATGTCCCTGCTCTCTCATGACTGGCAATACATGCTTCAACCCTAAAAATACTCCTCGGACATTTACATTGATTACTTTATCAAAATCTTCCACATCTAAATCAGTTAATAGAGCAATTTTCCCTTCAATACCTGCATTATTAAAGAAAACGTCGACTTTTCCGAATTGCTCAACCGTCTCTTTAACGTACTTCTTTACATCATCTTCTTTGGAGACATCTGCCTCAATCGTTAATACTTCACCGAATGATTTAAGTTCATTCTTCGCTTCCTCCAATGGCTCTTTGAATAAGTCTACTAAAACGACCTTAGCCCCTTCTTTCAAAAACTTTTCTGCTGTTACCTTACCTATACCACCAGCACCGCCAGTAATTACTGCAACTTTATTATCTAATCTACCCATTTAAATTCCTCCTCCTATGATTACGTTTACAATCCTATTATACTAGTCATAAATTACTAGGACAAATTAAAAGCTCATGGAGAAACTGAGGCAGGATTATTGTCCAAATTTATTTTTGGAATAAGTACCCCCGATAATCATAGCAATTTTTTGGGATAACATTTATATCCCCGAAAGCATCTTCTCCTCCCGCTTCGTATGTTTTGCAATCTTTCCTCATTTTTTCATTAAAAATATATTTCTATTGAATCGTAATTTGCTGCTCACCACTTACGTTATTTGATGTTACTTTTAATGTAATTTCTCCAGCTTTCAATGTTTGAAGCTTTCCATCTGCTGGATTGAAAACAGCTGCATAGCTCCCGGACTTTTCAGCTTGTTCAGCTGCTTTTCCGGAGCCAATATAGACATTACTGCTTCCTTCCCAAGTTACAGATGCTGGATAGCGTAAAGGAAAATCCAGATTTCCAGCTTGATGGCCAGTTGCATCAATTGAAATGGTTTCACCGATCGCAACAGATTCAGGTGCGTGCAGTGTGACTGATCCCAGCAGTGGACGAACCTCTGCCTGAATCCATTCTGTTCCCTTCACATTGCTTTTCTCTGCTGCTCTGTCTGGACCATTTGACTTATCAGGTACAGCTGTAGGATCGATTCCAAATAATGTCCATGAATAGAAACCGCCATTATCTGCTGCCCCATAAGGAGCCTTCCCAGCAGGTCCTGTAACCATATATGGAACACCTTCTACACGTTCCAGATTTACAGTGTGGGCATGACCACTCATATACATGGCCCCTTTTCCATTTGATTCTTGACGGAATTCAGTGAGCCATTTTTCCAACAGATCAGCCTCTTTACGATCAGATAGCTGACTATTTTCTGTTGGTAATGGATCACGTGTTGGATGGTGACCGATAACCGTCACATTTTTAATAGTAGGATCCGATGCAGCATCATCCAGAGATTCTTTCAATTCAATCATTTGGTCAAAATCACTCGTTCGTAAGCTTCCTGTTGATGTGTCCAGTAAAATAAATCTTGTACCATTATGGTCAAAGCTATAACGGTTTTCCTCAAATACTTCTAAAAAGTTATCCAAATTCCCTGAACCTGCAATTTCGTGGTTACCAGGAATATAGTAGATTGGAATCTCATCTCCTACTTCTTCCTCTAAAATCTGTTTTGCAAACTCAAAATCCTCTTTCCATGCTGTATCAACAAGGTCCCCGTTGATAACCAGAAATTCAGGATCTTCGGCGACAATCTGGCGAAGGGATTCTCTTGCCATTTCTACTTGATTACTGTTTGGAGCTGCCGCTGTAAATTGGCTGTCAGTAAGCACTGCAAATTTCCAACGATCATTGCCTATTGAATCATTTTGGATAATCAATGGATCAGATGCTGGTGCTTCTTCTTTTGGTATTTCAACAGAAGGTGGAACTTCAACAGTCAAATCATCAAAAATCAGCTGTCCGGAATACTGCTTATTTCTATCTGTTTCCACCGGATAAATACGCCATAATTTCGCTGGATAGTTTATTCCCTCTGGAAGAGATGTTTCAATATATTTCCATCCTGTCCAGTTTACCTTACTTGCTAATGTTAACGTATAGTTTGTGCCGGATGCATCCGTAATAACGGTACGAAGCCATGCACCATTGCCATCACCATGTACCCATAACCCGATTTTCTGAACATCACCAGGGAGTTCGAGACGAGGGGATGTCTGTAAATAGGCTGCCCGTGTTGCGGTAGTTGTCGAAAAGTCATAGTTTACCTGGATGCCATTTCCCTCTCTGCCTTCTACTACTTCCATGGATGCACCGACATTGGATGGATACTTTGTTACATTCCATCCAGCTGGATCTTCAAAATTAGCTATATTAATCGAAGTAAGTCCCACCGTAACAGGAATAGTTATTTCCTTATCCAGTACAGTTACTGAAATGGTAGTGGATGCCCCATCTTCCAAGGGTTCAACAGTAAAGCTCCCATCCTGATTTTCCTCGATTGTAATAACCGAATCATCATAATCCAACTCGTCATCGCGTGCTTCAATCGGAGCTGAATACCCATTAGAATCATAACCAGTAACAGAAAAACTGCTGCTTCTGCCCATTTCAAGTCCTAGATAGGAACTTGAAGACGCGACCCGGTCCAAATCTCCAAGTACGGTAATCTCCTTTGTTCCTTTTGCAGATTTAATTTGTGCTTCCGTTACAGCAGATCCCGTTTTCTTCGCATAAAAAACTCCATTTTCATCAAAAGATCCGACATCTGCTGGCAAAGCCTGCCAGGATATTTCTCCCACTTCTACAGGAGAATAATTTTCATCGTAACCGAGTCCAGTAAAAGTTCTGCTCAAGCCAGGGAAAATACGATCATTGTTTTCCATATCAGAAACTGTTTCAACTGAAAATGCTGTGAGCTCACCACTGCCAGCCTCGGCAAAAATGCCAATCCCATTTGGTACACTGCGTTCAACGCCGTCCGATGGTTCATTTACCACTTCAGCATTTTCATAACCTGGTTGACGTGCGACCATTGTCGATGAGCCACCACCATCGATATTTAAGGCAGTATATGCACCATATTCCTTCATCAATTCCCCAAGCTCTTTATAGGTCATTCCACGGCTATCGGTTTGACGACCGTCAACAAGACCAAGAATCATCGTATTCCCATCTTCTGAAAAACCAACAGCTGTACGCGGTGCTGTTGTACTGTCATCAATCGTTGGGGGAACTTGTCCATTTTCGACCAGTTTAACATTTCCACCTACTGCAAAATTCATTAACGTATCTTCATCCATTTTTGGTGCGTATTCCACGTTTACTTTATCACCTATGGATAGCTCTTTTAATAGCGTAGCCCCTTGTTCACGTCCAACCAATACAAAGGTGTTCTCAGTGATATCTCCACTGCCAGGCTCCTCAGATACAGCAACTACTTCTCCTTCTTGGACAGTTACTTCATATAAAGAAGACCCACTTGCTGGTCTTTGTGCTTGCCCCCATATAGAGGTATACAGTCCAATTCCGTTTGCTGGAATGGAAGATTGATTGAAGGCTGAAAGCATAGAATCTCCATTGGGAAGCTTAATCGTACCTTCAAGGAAGATATTCGCAATTTGTCCTTTTCCTTGATCATCGACTCCTGCTGTTAACGTATGGGAGCCTTGTGGACCCTTCAATAGGTTACCATCTTTAATCATCGTTCCTGAAGGTGCTTTCGTATTATTAATGTCAAAGAAATCACCATTTACAGCCCCAACTGCTCCAGAGGCAAGCGCCATTTCGGAAACTTTTTTTGCCTTTGTGACTACCCCTGGAAACAGCAATTCCGTTGAAACATTTTCATTGGACAAATCAACTGTCATGATTTCACCGTTCAACCATCCACGGACATCAAATCTTTCAAAGCTTGTTAATTCAATACCCGGACCGATCGTAATTGTATCTTCTTCCGATAAGAGCGTTTTTCCATCGGCTCCAACCGTTATCTCTGGTTCTGTCCGATCTGAGGAGGCGGAACGGGCATCTGCTATCGGATTATGTTCATTGTCTGCATGTACCGGCATAATTGCTAATAAAGAAAAAATAAAAATCAGTACCATACTCAACCACCATTTACGATTCATTTATAATTCCCTCCCTATTTATTTTAATAGATTGCAGCAACACTATGTACAATCCCTCCCTTCATCCATTCTTTAGTTCCAATACTAGCAAAGCTATATTAAATAAATTCATGAATTTTGTGAATTTTTATAGTGAAATAGAACGATGATAATTAATATAAGATGGGAACCTCCCAACTGATTCTTTCATAGGATATTATGTTTAAAATCTTTTTTATTTTTTTGGAGGGATTATCATTGGCAAAAGGACATAAGAATCAATCTAATATATCAGAAAATAATCGAGATCGACCAAATTTTCTTTTCATTATTGTAGATGAAGAGCGCTTTCCTACAGCGTATGAATCTGATGAATTAAAGGAATGGCGCAGAGTCCATTTAAAAGCACAGGAACGATTACGTGAAAATAGTATGTCTTTTTTAAACCATTATGTTGGTAGTACCGCTTGTTCACCTAGTAGAACCACTCTTTTTACAGGGCATTATCCATCGCTTCACGGTGTTACACAAACAACCGGCGCCGCAAAGGGTGCTTTTGATTCGGATGTGTTTTGGCTTGACCATAATACGGTTCCGACTCTGGGAGACTATTTTCGTACTGCTGGTTATCGTACGTATTGGAAAGGAAAATGGCATATATCGGATGAGGATATACTAATTCCAGGTACACATAACGCATTATCAAGCTACAACAAGCATACTGGTGTACCAGATCATAAAAACGAGAAAATTTATTCACGTGCAAATCGACTTGATGCCTATGGTTTTTCAGGGTGGATGGGTCCGGAACCTCATGGAACTGACCCTAGGAATTCAGGTTCATCTGCAAGAATTGGTCTAGATGGACGAGATGCTATCTATGCCGAAGAAGTGGTTTCTTTATTAAAGAAACTTGAGGAAGGGCATTCCAAAGAGAGTGAACCTTGGTTGATCGTATCCTCTTTCATTAACCCTCACGATATTACATTGTTTGGTCTACTCACTCAATTGTTACCTACTTTTGATTTTAAAATTGATCCAAGCGTTCCTGATATCACACAAGCTCCAACAGCGGGTGAATCTTTACAAACGAAACCAACAGCACAGGAAAGCTATCGCAAAACATATCAAAAAGCCTTGCAGCCCACTTTGGATACGCCATTTTTCAGGAAACTTTATTATTCACTTCAAAAAGAAGTTGATAATGAAGTGTTTAAAGTGTTACAAGCGCTTCAAAAATCAATTTTCAATGAAAATACAATTATTGTTTATACATCTGATCATGGTGATTTATTAGGTTCACACGGAGGATTGTTTCAAAAATGGCATAATGCATATGAGGAGTCTATCCATGTTCCTTTCCTTATCCATAGCCCAAAGCTCTTTACTGGAAAACAACAAACAACTATGTTAACAAGCCATGTAGACGTTATTCCGACTTTATTATCACTTGCAAACATTCCTACCGAAAAGGCTCAAGCCAAACTTCGAAAGAATCATTCGGAAGTGCACCCATTCGTTGGTAGAGATCTTACACCACTCATACACGGTAATCAGGAATTCTCCCGTGCAAATGAAGCCCTTTATTTTATGACAGATGATGACTTTTCAAGAGGCTTACATCAAGTGTCACAAAAGGGTGAATCGTACGAGTCCGTCACACAGCCAAATCATATGGAGACATTGATCACCACATTAAAGACGGGAGAAAATGATAGTGAAGAAAAATGGAAGCTATCTCGTTATTTCGATAATCCTCAATTTTGGAGCACCCCTGATGTTGAGGACCTAGTTAATCTAAAAGAAAGCACTCTATCTCTTTCAGATGCTACGGAGACTACAATTAAGGTATCAACTACAAAAACCAATCCTGTGCCAGATCAATATGAATTATACAATGTTACGCAAGACCCGTTTGAGGAGAAAAACTTAGCTCATCCCCAATTTGCAACTCCAAAAACAAAAATTATCCAGCAAAAATTAATCAAAACCCTCGAAAAACAAGCACAGAAAAAAAGACTATCCCCTGAATCTTGACTGAGGTGGAAGCACGGGGACGGTTCTTTTGCTTCCTATATAACAAAAAGAAAAGGAAGCAGGAGAACCGTCCCCATGCTTCCATATCCCTTATTCCACCGTGTAATCAACAAGTATTAACTGGCCCATTTCATTTTCGTAGTATTCAATGGTCATTGGTGATCCTGGTTCTAACGATGCCCAATCATCATCCATAAATTCAATTATCTGTAATGCGATTGTTTCGTCTGCTGTTTCGACTTCTATTGTATGTGGATCTCCTTGTCCGCTATAAGTTGCTTCTTCTTTGATGGTTTCTTGTGCAGCATCACCATTCTCTGATTCGGTACCTTCCTCATCTGCCTCTTCTTCTACAGATTCGGACGCTTCATCTTGATCATCAGCCGGGGTAAAATCCTCTGTTTCTGCCTCTTCGTTGTTTTCGATATCCTCTTGTTCCGCTGACTCCTCTGTTACATCCGCTTTACTTTCTTCTGTTTCCGTTCCTTCATCATTCTCGGTGGTCCCTCCGCACGCAGCTAAGACCACTAAAAATAAGGCACTAACCAATAGGAAATACAATTTTTTTGTTTTCATCTTTTCACCTCTTCTTAGAAAATTAGTCGCATTATTTACTAAATAGTTACATCATACTGTTTCTAATCCTATAGTAACTAATATAACAGAAAAGTACTTTACAGAAAAAATTTTACTGCCAAACCTACTTTCGCCTAAAAACCCGTTTATTTCCATCAATCCTGCCCCCCACAAAGACCTATTAAATATGCTATGATAGTATTTATGGTCTTTTTTCTTCCAACAACAGAGAAATACACCATGTTATTTAACAATAATGGAGGATTAATATGAAACGTCATCATGCTATCATCGTTTTCCTAATAGGAGCATTTTTCTTTGGGTTGAACCCGTTATTTATTAAATTAGGTTATGCTGCGGGCTGGACCCTCGGTGAAATTAACGTAATACAGGCCATCATTGCTTTGATCGTGCTTTGGACCATCGGAATTATTGCCCTTAGACGACATCCACAAGCAATTAAAAAACTTAACGTCAAAACAGTGCTTTCCCTCGTGATTGCGGGAAGCTTTACCGGACTTACAAGCGTACTTTATTACGGTTCGATGCAGTATTTACCCGCATCCCTCGCAGTTGTATTACTATTTCAATTCGTATGGATTGGCGTATTATTTGAATGGATTTTCAGCCGAAAAAAGCCAAATAAACGAACGATGCTTTCTGTCATACTAACATTGGTCGGTGTATTATTTGCGGCAGATGCGTTTAATGGAGGACTAACCGAGATAACACTTCTCGGCTTTATACTCGGAATTGGAGCAGCATTCTCCTATTCCGCATTTGTTATATTCAGCGGGCGTGTAGCTGTTGAGGTCCCGGCAACGATTCGGACGCCGATTATGATTACAGGTGCTGCTCTATTAATCTTTCTTATATTTCCACCACATGTGACACTAAACGTCAATGCAGTTAGTAGTGGAAGTTTATGGTTCTATGCTGGTTGCCTTGCACTATGTGGGCTCATCTTAACACCACTTATGTTTGCAATATCCACCCCACATATATCTGCAGGCCTAGCAACAATCCTCGGTGCCATTGAGCTTCCAGTATCGGTAATCGTTGCATATATCGGATTGGGCGAATATATCGCACCTTCCAGATGGTTCGGTGTTTTGCTTATCCTACTTGCAATCACAATCGGTGAAATAAAAGTCATTTGGCATATGATAATCAAACCGAAAAAGTCTGTTAATTAGACAGACTATGGGAACCACGCGAACGTGCCCAGTGCCAATCCCCACCGCTTTATGCGCTTCTCGTATCAAAGCAGTGGGATCTGGCCATTGCCGAAAAAATCATCCAAGTACTTTCAACCCCACAGCACCAGCTATAATACAAAGTAAAAAGAAGATTCTTTTCCAACCGGCAGATTCTTTGAAGAACAAGATACCCATTAACACTGCCCCAGCTGCACCCAAGCCTGTCCAAATCGCATAGGCAGTTCCTAGCGGAATATCTCTCATCGCAAGGGAAAGAAAAACAAATCCGCTGCCAAACGTTAAGATAATCATGAGCAGCCAGCCAATTGACTTTTTACGAAGATAAAGATTGATGCTCATAACTCCAAATATTTCACCGAAACTCGCTATAACAAGGAAAATCCAAGCCATTTTAATCTCCTCCCTGTTCTGCAGGTTTATCATTTGGTGTGGTCATTTTAATTCCAATAACACCCACTATAATTAAACCGATAAAGAAAACCTTTGCCACCGAAAATTCTGCTCCAAACAAAATGAAATCGATCAACACAATTGCTGCTGCCCCTGATCCTGTAAAAACGGCATAAACGGTACCGGCTGGTAGTTTTTCACATGCTTTAATTACAAAATAAAAACTGAGAATAATGACTATAATTGTGCAGATCCACTCTATTAGTGAATCGGAATATTTCAGACCGATGACCCAAAACACTTCGACAATTGCAGCAAAAAGAACATAAAGCCAAGCCAATTGCAATTCCTCCTTTTTGATCGAAAACATCTTACGTTACTCCCCTATTTTAGCACATATGGGCGCCTAGCCTTTGGTTTACATAAAGACGTTTCTTATGTTTATTTAATCTTTTTCTGATAAGGTTAAAATAAAGGGAAATTCATGTCCTGTAGTTTAATAGCACTTACTCGAAGAAGGATGAATACTTTAGGAGAGGAGAAACTATATATGAAAGCTATCACTGTAAAACAACCAGGTGGTGCGGAGCAATTACAAATAACAGAACAGCCTAAACCGGAACTGCACGAAGGTGAATTGTTAATAAAAGTAAAGTCGGCTGCTGTTAACCGATCGGACATCGTCAATCGCGAAGGTCGTTCTGGTTATTTGAAGAATCCAAATTTGGGTATTGAAGTTGCCGGCATTGTTGAACAAGCGGGTCCGGGAACAGAAATAGAAGTCGGAACAAGAGTAATGGGACTTGTGAATGGCGGGGGTTATGCAGAATATGCGGTCATGCCTGCTGAGCGGGCGATGGTCATTCCGGAAGGCTTATCGTTTAAAGAGGCAGCAGCGATTCCAGAAGTATTTTTAACTGCTTATCAAACGTTATTTTGGTTAGGACGGTTAAAAGAGGGCGAAACAGTACTTATTCATGCCGGTGGGAGCGGAGTCGGAACAGCAGCAATCCAACTAGCAAAACAACTTTGTGAAGCGAAAATCATCACTACTGCTGGGTCAAAGGAGAAGCTGGATTTTGCCCGTTCATTGGGCGCAGATCATTGTATCAATTATAAGGAACAAGATTTTGCTGAGGAAGTATTGCAAGCGACAAATCAGCAAGGTGTTGATCTGATTTTGGACTTTATCGGTGCATCTTACTGGAAAGGAAATATCTCCAGTATCAAAGTAGACGGACGCTGGGTATTAATTGGCGTACTAGGCGGTGCGAAAATAGAAGAAGTAAATTTGTTAGAACTGATGTCGAAAAGGATTCAGCTGACAGGCACATTACTCACGCCAAGAAGTGATCCGTACAAGGCAGAACTGACAGCTGATTTTGCCTCCAGCGCTTTAAAACTTTTTGAAACTAAGCAGCTTAAGCCAATAATTGACCATGTATTTGATTTTGAGAATATTCAACAGGCACACTTACACATGGAACAAAATAAAAACATTGGAAAAATAATTTTAAAAGTTGATCCAACAAGCTAAAACACACTGCTCTTCAGTGTGTTTTCTTGTGTGTTCCACTTGCTTCACTGGAATTCCGCGAATGTCTACATTTATCAGCGCATATGGCGTTTATACCGCGATTTATTTAACTTTATCCGCGAATCGCTGTTCTGGGAGAGTATGAAGTGG
This sequence comes from Oceanobacillus longus, assembly GCF_042650085.1. Classification (NCBI taxonomy): domain Bacteria; kingdom Bacillati; phylum Bacillota; class Bacilli; order Caryophanales; family Bacillaceae; genus Oceanobacillus; species Oceanobacillus longus. The sequence continues at coordinate 140,886 of NZ_JBHSAO010000004.1, forward strand.
ACGTGCTTTCATCTTCAGAGCCTATACAATCGGCATCTGTCCTACTTTATCGCTCCCAATAAGAAGCATGGGGACGGTTCTTTTGCTTCCTACTATCAAAAAGGAAGCAGGAGAACCGTCCCCGTGCTTCCATCTGCCATATATCATTTTACTTTTATAATAGAATGGAGTAAGCTCTAGTTAGAATAATTAAAAATATCCACTAGGGGTGCCGTTTGGCTGAGACAAGATTCATTTCTTGATCCCTTTGAACCTGAACTGGTTAATACCAGCGTAGGGAAGTGGAGTTGGCGGCGTATACATATACTGAATTTGTATATACAACCACTCCATTTGGGGTGGTTTTTTTAATTCTTCAACTTATCAGAGAGGAGATGTCCAGATGAATTTTATTGCAAAAATCAGAGAAGACAAGCCATTTATTTTTAATATTACGAATGAAGTTGCGAGTAATTTTGCCGCAAACGGTCTAATCGCAATTGGCGCATCCCCTGCTATGTCACATACTCCGAGAGAAGCACAGGACTATGGAGCGATGGCCGACGCAGTCGTGTTGAACCTTGGAACATTAACGGAGGACCGTGGCGAGGCAATGTTAAAGGCTGGAAAGGCAGCAAATGAGAAAGGGGTTCCAGTTATTCTTGACCCCATTGCAGTTGGTGGGACAGTTTTTCGGACTGAAATAATTAATGACATACTTGCAACTGTAAAGCTTGCAGCAATTCGTGCTAATGCCGGAGAAATTGCTGTGTTGGCAGGCGCTTTGGAAAAAGCAAAGGGACCAGATTCCATGATTGAAAAAAATGACCCAGAAATAGCAAAAGCTGTGGCAAAAAAATATGATACAGTTGTGATTTCAACCGGCGAAACAGACGTAATTACCGATGGCATGCGAACTGCTTTATGCAAAAATGGCCATGAAATGTTACAAAACATTACTGCCAGCGGATGCCTGCTTTCATCAATTATTGGACCTTTTGTAAGTGTAGCTGATGACAAATTCCAGGCAGGTGTATATGCAGTGGCAAGTTATGGCATTGCAGCGGAATTAGCGATGAAAAAAGCAATGGGGCCTGGAACATTTATTCTGGCACTACTTGACGAGCTTTATTTCTTAACGGATGAAAAAGTAAAAAGATATAAACAGATTCAGGAACGTTAGGACATCCGTAATCAAAGGAGCCTTCCTGAAGCTATTTTAATAAAGGAAGAAGGAAAAGAAAATGGAAAATCTCATATTTATTGAAACAGGAACAGGGTTGGATGTGCACGGACAGGATGTAAATATTGCGGCTGAACGGGCAGTGCTGAATGCAATCCATTCCAATTCCATGCCAGGCATGAGAAAAATTTTGCCGGATGGTGACTTAAATAAGATGATCGTAAATGTCAAACTAGGCTTGCCGCAGGATTTGGAAAAATTAGATCAGAATAGAATAAAAAAGTTAATTCCCTATGGTACGGTCACCATTGAAGTAATGGACGGCGGCATGGCAACAACAAGCGGAATTTTTCTTGAAGAACAGCAGGATAAAAACGATTTGATGTACATCGTTAACGCTGTAGTAGAAGTAGGCTATTAAAAAATAAATGTCCATTTTCTAATTCATCATTAGGAAAAAAATAGAGGAGGAATTTTTTATGCGTTTTTCAGAGTCGTTGAGAGAAGCAACAAAGCAAAGTTGGGAATTAAGCCTGAATCATCCGTTTGTACAAGGGATTGTCAAGGGAGATTTACCGCTGGAAACGTTCAAAAACTATATTATGCAAGACATCTATTATTTGAAACATTACGGCAAAGTCCATGCCTTCGCAGCTGCCCATGCGGATGACTTTCGTGTTTCTGCAAGACTTGCTGAAAAGGCAAAAAAAACAACTGAAGCGGAGCTGACTGTACACAAGGAACATGCTGAAATTTTAAATATTACGAATGAAGAAATAGAAAATTTTAAACCAGCGCCGACTGCATATGCCTATACATCCCATTTGTACCGAGCGTCATTATCCGGTAGCCTGGCCCAAATTGTAGCTGCTATACTGCCATGTTACTGGTTGTATGCGGATATCGGCTTGCAATATAAGGATGCAAAACCGGCCGAAGAAATCTATCAAAATTGGCTGAACATGTATGCTAGTAGCTGGTTCCAGGAATCAACACAGGAAATGATTAACCTCATGGATGAATTAGCTGACCAAGCAAGCGAAGCAGAAAAGAAAAAGATTAAAGATCAATTCATCATTGCCAAAGAATATGAACTTGCATTCTGGGAAATGTCGTATACATTTGAAACATGGTTATCGGAAAAGGATAAGTTGGAGACGTCTGTGTAGAGCAAGACTAGACTAGATTAATCAATTATTTCTGGAATAAGATGCCGAGCAGACTGGAATTCCACGAATTTCAGGCGTATATTCGCGATTTCCTTAGCTGTATCCACACGAATATTATAAAAAAATAGAGACGGGCTTCAATAATTAAAGCCTATCTCTATTTTTATCTAATTAATAAGAAACCATGACGTTAAAAGAAAAATTGATAGCGGGTAGGGAACTGAGCTCTGAATTGACTATTTTATTTCCCCATTTCTAATGCAACATGAACCATCATGCTGACACCGTCGATTAAACTATCTTCATCGATGGCAAATTTAGGATGGTGATGGGGATAATCATAGGACTTTTCCTCATTTCTTGCTCCAATAAATATGAATGTTCCTGGTATTATCTTGGAGAATGCACCGAAATCCTCCCCACCCATAGTTAATGGATAATTGAATACACGATCACCAAATAACTTGGTTGCAATATCGATAACGGCATCGGTTTTCTCCTCATCATTGACAACCGCATCATAGCCATACTGGAAGTTAAACTCGTAATCAGCACCATATAAATCACATATGGATGCAACTGCCTTTTCCATTTTTTCTTTTACCAATTCACGCGTTTCTTGTTGGACCGTCCGTACACTTCCCTGTAATGCAGCGGTATCTGGGATGATATTCGTGGCACTGCCAGCGTGAAACTGTGTGGTTGAAATAACGACAGAATCGAGTGGAGAGGTCATTCGTGATACAATCGTTTGAAATTGATTGATAATCTGCGTACTCATTATAACCGGGTCAACCGAATCTTCAGGCTGGGATGCATGTCCACCTCTCCCTTTAATGAGGAGATCAAATGTATCTGAATTTGAGGTGATAGGCCCCTTGGTAATTCCAATTTTACCAATAGGAATCGGTGTGAATAAATGCTGCCCATAGACGAAATCAAGGTCGTTGAACAGCCCAGTCGCAACCATTTCCTGTGCACCGCCTGGAGGTGCTTCCTCCGCATGTTGGAAAATCAAATAAATTTCACCACTTATTGCGTCTACGTTTTGCGACAAAACACGTGCCGCTCCAAGAAGCATTGCGGCATGTCCATCATGCCCACAAGCATGCATGACACCCTCTTTTGTTGAGGCGAAATCAAGGTCATCCCGTTCTTCTTGAATGGGTAATGCATCAATATCCGCTCGCAGCCCAATTTTCTTTCCAGGTTTTTTTCCTTTAATAATGCCTAGTACACTCGTTTTCGTAGGACGAGATAATTCGATATTGTCCATTTGTCGAAGTTCATCTTCAATATATTGACTTGTCCAGTACTCCTCAAAAGAAAGCTCTGGATGCTGGTGCATCGTTCTCCTCCACTGAATAACAGCTGGTAATACTTGTTCGATTTGTTTAAACATATCCATTCGTATCTCCTCATTTAAAATTTATTTCTTATTGTTGGCGGCTAGGGAGCCGTCATTCGGGTTGGGTTACTGTTGTAAAAAGATAGGACCGCCTGGACCGACTGGGATGCCTAATAAATACCAAAGAACCAAAAATAAGGACCATACAATGAAAAAAGCGATGGAGTACGGTAGTAAATTAGAAAGCAGCGTACCTAAGCCAACATTCTTATCATACTTTTTCGCAAATGCCAATAATAGTGGCAAATATGGAAGCATTGGTGTAATTGGGTTCGTAATCGAATCCCCTATCCGGAAAATCATTTGTGTAAAAGCCGGATCATAGCCTAAAAGCATAAATAGCGGAACGAATACAGGTGCAAGGATTGCCCATTTTGCAGAGGCACTACCAATAAGTAAGTTGATAAATCCAGCAATAATGACGAAGCTTAAAATTAACGGTATTCCAGTGAAATTCATCTGCTGAAGAAAATCTGCACCTTTTATCGCTAAAATCGGACCTAAATTACTCCATGAAAAGTATGCAAGCATCTGAGCTGCAAAAAACACGAGAACAATGTAGCTTCCCATTGTTGCCATCGATTCACTTAACACATTCCCAAAGTCCCTCGAATTCTTAATTGTTTTCATCTTCAACCCATATACTAAACCTGGAACAAAGAACAAAATCGTAATAATGAAAACAACCGAATTCATGAACGGTGAATCATTCATAATCGAGCCTGTCTCCTGATTTCTAAGAATACCATTTTCAGGAATGACAAGTGCCATAAAAATTACAGCCGTTATTACTAACGAACTATTGGCCCAGCGTAATGCACTTTTCTCATCTGCACCTAGATCTTCTTCAGAAATCTGCTCGCCATGATACGCACCTAACCGTGGTATCGTCAATTTTGTTGTAACGAAGTAGGTTACGATTAATAACAATACTGCCGAAGCAGCAATAAAGTAATAGTTCATCGCAATATTTCCCGTATAACTCTCATCAATAAGTTGTGCAGCAGGTTCCGTAAAAGCCAGTGCTAAAGCATCTGTCATCCCGACGATGAAGTTAGCTGAAAAGGCCCCAAGTGATGCAGCATATGCCATCACAAGTCCTGAAAAAGGATGGTAACCAAGCCGCATCATAACCATAGCAGCAAGCGGCGGCAGAACGACAGGTGCTGCATCACCAGCAACATTTCCAATAATAGCAACTAAAATCATCGTTGGAATGATCAGTTTACGTGGTGCTACTTCAATAACTCGTTTCATCACAGTCTCAAAATAACCTGTTTTCTCTGCAATTCCAATACCTAGCATCACGACAAGTACCATGCCTAATGGTGGGAATGCACTAAAATTATTAATGCTCTCCGTTAAAATAAGAATTAAGCCCTCACCGGAAATTAGGTTCACAGCCTCAACCACTTCACCTGTTCCGGGATTAGTCGCTTTCAAATTAAATAAGGATGCGATAAAGGATGCTACAAGAATAATACCCATTAAATTTATAAAAATTACGATTGGATCCGGTAATTTATTTCCTATAAGTTCAACTTTATTTAAAAATTCATCTACAAAACTCGTCTTCTTTTTCTTTTCCAAAATCAATCCTCCACCCATCTAGTTGTTCTATTTCAAAATTACGTTGGTATTTAATATACATTCAGCTTTAATTGCTTGCTTTAATTGGTTAAACCGCTAAATTATTATCCAATTTTAAAAGTATATCCTTTTAAAGTCAATCCTGTTTTTTCATTATTATGCTATACTTCAAGATTAAAATACAGACACCGTTTGCATGATTACGATTACATTATTTTTCAAAAAACTTCTATTTAAACCAATCGTCTCTCTTGTCTACCATCACTTTTAGTATAAACTTTCAAGCAGGTTCCAACCAAAAAAGTCTCGAACCCCAAACCCTTGAACGATATTACTCATCCAAAGATTTGAAATTCGAGATATGCTCATAATTTCCCTTATGCATACAAAGACAACCAATCAGGAAGTTTGTTTTCCTTTGCATGTTAATTATTACTCAACTTTTGCACCATTAAAATAAGTTCAAACAATTAACTAGGTTAAACTTAGAATGTTTTCACTTACGCTTTAAAATGGTGGGTCTGACCCTGAAAATCGCATACAATTCACACACATAAAAAGGATTTTCCTATCAGAAGTCCCTCCCTTTTTTAGACGAATTATCTTTCCAACAAGTGGATCTGTTCGCGCAATTTTTCTAGTACAAGTGATAAATCATTTACGAAAACACCGGCAGCAAACTATTCTTTAGTAAATACAAACGTTACTATTTGTTCTCCAGTAACAGCATCTGTATCAATATCTAATATGAAGCTGTATTCTGTTCCATCTATTGTTCCACGGCCATCGTCATTGTCTGTCGCAGGATTGCAGTCTTCATCGAACGTTTCAATGAATTCATCGATACTGTATTATTAAATGGACAGAGGCTTATACGCAATGGATCAGCCCTACCCTCTACGTCATTCCCACCTGGCACAGATAAAACTCCGTCTATTAATCCACGGTTGTAAAATACAGAGCATTCTTCACAATCAGCTTGGTGGTGTTGATCCCGGTGGTTGCGGGAATGGAAATTCTTCCAATAAAAATTCAAGAACGATTTCCTTTTTAATAATAAGTTTTAGTATTCGAGAAAAATCATCTGGGGTAGTCGAAGCTGAACTGGAAACACTATCCAGTGCATTCGCTAAAGCCTGCTCCATGTTTGCTACAGCATGCAAAAAATTATCTTGTGGCATTTTTGTATGTCACCCTTTCGTTGTGATAGTACACTGTATGTTACTTGTTTAGTCTCAGTATAAGCGCATATCCTACTTTATCTTAAAAGAGGCTCATTAATTAAAAGGACTATTAGCAAGTTTTTTTGTCGCATTTGCAATGATGAGATGAGCACTTCTTACATTCAACATGTTCTTTACAAGCCTCAATCGTTTCTTCCAACAAAAATTCCAGTATAATCTCTTTTTTAATTGCCAACTTAATCAAATTTTCCAGTTTCTCCGTAAATTTCATGGCTTCTTTCGGTGATAAAGAAAGCCTTTTCATCAAACTAACCTCTGCATTTATTGCATTTGCCAATGCATTTTCAATCTCAGCAGCCGATGCTATAAACTCGTTAAGACTTTCCTGGCAAGTCTTTTTAGGTTTTTCTTTTTTGTGATGTTCTTTTTCATGTCTGTCTTCGCAGGAATGTTTATGATCTGAATACCAGCCATCCACGTATTTATGATCCGAATGCTTATGTTCCGGATGTTGATGATGATCTGAAAACGTATGCTTGGAATGATGGTGTCTACCACAGTTGCATTTTCTATTGTTTTTGTATATGACCATGTTCATTTCCCCCTTTCATGTGACATATAGTTCATCTTATGCCTGGTTGAAATGACCTGTATAAGCATACTACCTATGGACAAATATAATTTTTGGTTTTTGTCCAGACAAAGCATCAGAACTTGATGTAATACAGAGTTAGGATAGAAAAACGTGGAAATGGGAAAATTCAAGAAAGGGTTATTGGCGAATTGCCAAATTCCCCATCTTGCATAAAACCCTAATGTGGCCAATACTGGTTAACCCAAGGGCTAAAGAATCTATTTAATTGATATCAGACAATGCATTGGTTTAAATTAAATAAAACCACCATGTACCGACCGGTACTGGTGGTTTTACAGGTCAGGTGGTTAGTCACCCTCCTATTGTTGTGAGAATAGTGAACCCCTTATTGGTTTTCCTATTCACTGTTCACTTTTCAACTTTTTAATATAATCTATTTTTTCTTGTTTTTGGCTTTGCTCTTCTTCAGTCAATGGTTTGGATTCAACTTGTTCTACCTGGTGCGCTGCATTTTCTACGTTACTTTGCGGTACACCATTTGGAACACTGCCAAGTGGCTCACAGCTAGTAATACTCAGTTCCCAACCACCGGCCATCACACCGACATCGGCTTGAAATTGATCAATAATATATAGGTTCCATGTTCCGTTTGGAGCCGTATTATCATAAATACTCAATTCCGTATTTCCTGATGGCGTAGGTGCTGGAGGTGGATAGGTGTCAAATACGCCATAGTTGGTAGGTTGATAGGTGCCTGAGGTAATTTGGTCAAATTCTGGAAGTAAAGTCGGTGCATCATCGTCAAAAGTCAGCGTGACATTATTAATATCGTTACCGCCGCCTGCAGTTGACATGAGAATGGTATCCTGACCATCTGGTGCAACAAGCAGAGCACTTATATCGGCCGGGTAGGTGTGCGATAAATTATTAAAGGTTACAGTTACTTTTTGGACTGCGCCTGTTAAGCCAGAGACATTGACCGATGAAGGATAAGGAGCTGCTGGTCCTTCATCGAACTCCGAGCCCTCCGCAGGGATCAAAATCGGTGTTGTATTGGAAAACGTGCTTGTTGTAACACGACAAAGATCAGGAAACTCATCTAATAGAAATTCCAATACAATCTCCTTTTTAATAATCAACTTCAAAAGCCTTTCAAGTTCAGACGGCGTAGCATTGCCTGAAGCAGCATTTAACGCATTAGTTAATGCATCTTCCATATTTGCTACAGATTGAATAAAATTTTCTCGTAATACCATGTTCATCCTCCTTTCTATTTAATGAAATAAATAAAACTGAATACTAGGATGGGCCAACTGTATCGCCACAATCCCCGATAAACGTTTGCGGAGAAACAGCAGCAGTAAATGTTGTTTCAAACACAGTACCGTCCTCGCCAGTTGCTGTGATTACAACAGTGGCAATATCAGTTAATGGATTGATCGTGTATGAGAAGTCAACAGTAAAGTCTCCGTCCAGTACATTCCCACTTGCTTGCGCTGTACCACCTTGTAATGTGGCCACAATATTATCCACACAAGCAATCGTACCGCGTCTTCCCTGTGTGAAGTTAATGGTGTTTCCATTATCTTCGAAAGCAATTCTAAAGTTATCAACGGCCGGATTACAGTTTGGTCCACCAGTAAAACATTGTACTGCTGAGAAGTTTATCGTACCCGTAAAGGTCGTTCCCGTTGTTCCATCAGGGTTAATTACTGTAACCATTGCATTAGCAGCGTTACCTGCAATACCTAAACGAAACTTACAAGGGCATTCTCCATTACCATTAGGAGGAAACACATCTTCCAGCAAAAACTCTAGAACAATCTCTTTTTTAATAATCAATTTCAAGAGTCTTTCAAGTTCAGTTGGCGTAGAATTTCCTGAAGCCGCATTTAATGCACTTGCTAATGCATTTTCCATATTTGCTACAGATCGAAGGAAATTTTCACGTGGTGCCATATTTTCACCTCCTTTCATGTCTATCTATAGCCCTGCTTAACTTTCATCATATTAACTTAACCAATGACAGAAACACTCGTTCCCTTACTTAAGCAGGCGGGATCCCGTTATGGATATCCATAGGAAATTCCTCTAGAAGAAACTCTAGTACAATTTCTTTTTTTATAATTAACTTTAAGATTCTTTCAAGCTCTTGAGGAGTAGCATTCACGGAAACCGCATTTAACGTGTTTGCTAATGAATCTTCCATATTTGTCACAGCCTGAAGAAATACTTCCTGGGGGGTCATCTGAATTGCCATTAGTTCAGCTCCTTTCTATACCAACTTATTCCTGCTATCAGAAAACGTATAAGCTGCTGTCTCATTAAATGGAAGTTTACATAAAATTAATTGAATTTGACCAGATTTTATAAATAGCCTATCGTTATTTTAGCCACACAATAGCAACAAAGGGGAAGCACGGGGACGGTTCTTTTGCTTCCATAAACGTAAAATTGGAAGCAGAAGAACCGTCCCCATGCTTCCTCCCAAACTAGTCACATGCCAAATTGTCCTTGTTGTCGTATAATGGTCGTATCAGACACAAGAATGGAGAATGAAAATTGTATAAATTAATTGCGATAGATATGGACGGGACGCTCTTAAATGACCGTCATGAAGTACCAGAAGATGTGCAACACGCATTAGATGAAGCTAAAAGGCAAGGCATTAAAATTGTCCTTTGTTCCGGGCGCCCAATTGGTGGCATGCGAAGCTACATTAAAGCACTAAACTTAGAAGAAGAGGGCGACTTTGTCATCGCATATAATGGGGCATTTGTGCAAGACACGCACACAAACGAGGTTGTAGCTGAATTATCACTTGGATATGATGATCTAGTAAAGCTGTACGACCTTAGTATCGAATTGAAAACATCAATGCATTTCTTTGATGTGGACGGCCTTTATACACCTAACACTGATATAAGTGAATTTACGGTGTTAGAATCGTATTTAAATAAAATTCCATTACGTTATCGTCAGGTGAGCGACATACCTACAACTCTATCGATGCCGAAAATCATGTTTATTGATGAGCAGGAAAGCTTAAATCAAACCATTGAAGCACTTCCGGATAACTTAAAAGAACAGTATACGATTGTTCAAAGCTCACCCTATTTCCTTGAATTTGTTCATCCACTTGCAAGCAAAGGAAACGCAGTGAAGAAGCTGGCAGAACAACTTGGGATTAAACAAGAGGAAGTTATGAGTATCGGTGATAATGGAAATGATTTATCCATGATTAAGTACGCAGGATGTGGCGTAGCAATGGATAACGCCATTCCAGAAATCAAAGCAGCAGCCGATTTTCAAACTCGGAGTAATAATGAAAGCGGAGTGGCGTATGCAATTGAAAAACTTGTTTTAGAGCCCTTACTAGTTAAGTAGTACACAAAATTCATTTGCCAATCATCAGATGGAATAGTGAATCCAATGGGACAGTCTCCCACTGTTATAAAGCACTAAAGTGAAACTTTAAAAGCTGCGAGAATCGATGAGAGTTAATCCCTTCGATTCTTGCAGCTTTTATTTTTATATGAAAACATGTCTCAATATTCAGCCAAATGGAAGCACGGGGACGGTTCTTTTGCTTCCTTTAACACAAAAACGGAAGCAGGAGAACCGTCCCCGTGCTTCCGTTTAAGGCAATATTCTAGACTTTTAATATCTTATAAGTATACTGGGCAATATACTATTTACGAGAAGGTGCAGCTATGAATAAAACAAACACATCCAAGTCCATTCGTATTTTAAATTTTGTCGAGGAAAAGGGAAATAAGTTGCCTCATCCCGTAACCATTTTTATGATGTTTACTTTTATTGTTATCATTTTATCTCATATTCTTTATTTGATTGGAACGAGCGTAACGTTTGAAGGGGTAAACAATGAAACGTTGGAAACGGAAATGCTTACAGTAGGAGCAGTCAGTTTGCTCACTTCTGATGGTATTGCATATATGTTTTCAAGTATTGTATCCAATTTTACATCATTTGTTGCATTAGGCCCGGTATTAGTTGCGATGTTAGGTGTTGGTGTCGCTGAAAAAAGTGGCTATATTAATGCTTTAATGACGAATACAGTTACGAAAGCTCCAAAGAAATTTGTGACGCCCATCGTTGTGCTTATGGGTGTGTTATCGAATGTTGCTGCTTCTGTCGGTTATGTCGTGCTTGTACCACTGGGAGCTATTATCTTCTTAGGCTTTAAGCGGCATCCTCTGGCAGGTCTTTCAGCTGCTTTTGCCGGGGTTGCAGGGGGATACTCAGCGAATTTAGTTATAGGTACCAATGATCCATTATTAAGCGGGATTTCTACAGAAGCTGCACGAATTTTGGACGCAGGTTATGTGGTGAACCCAACAGATAACTGGTTCTTTATGTTTGCTTCTACTTTCTTAATTGTTATCATTGGAACCATTATCACAGATAAGCTAATTGAACCGAAATTAGGAAAATATGTACCCAGTGAGCCTATCGACAATGAAAACGGAATTTCCAGTGTGGAAAAGAAAGGCTTAGTTTGGGCAAATATCTCTATTTTGATTACGGTCATTGCTATAGCATTTCTTGTCATACCTGAAAATGCTCCACTTCGAGGTGAAGGTGGAAGTCTGATCGAGTCCCCTTTCATGAGCAGTATTATCTTCCTGATGATGCTGATCTTCTTAGTACCTGGTACGGTTTATGGGATTGTTACAAAAAAGATTAAAAATGATAAAGATGTTGCAAATCTAATGAGTTATTCATTGGAGACAATGACTGGATTTATCGTATTGATTTTCTTTGCAGCACAGTTTGTCGCATTTTTCAATTACACGAATCTAGGTACCATTATCGCGGTAAAAGGTGCGAACGTATTAGAGGCGATTCAATTAGATGGAGCTCTACTACTTGTCGCATTGATCCTAATTACAACAATAATTAATTTATTTATTGCTGCAGATTCTGCAAAATGGGCGATCATGGCTCCTGTATTTGTACCGATGTTTATGCAAATGGGGATATCTCCGGAAGTAACCCAGGTGGCATACCGAGTTGGTGATGCTTCAACAAATATTATTTCTCCACTGATGCCATTTTTCCCGCTGGTCGTTGCTTTTGCACAGCGGTACGGGAAAAAAAATGGGGTCGGAACAGTGATATCCCTGATGCTGCCATACTCCATTGTCATTCTTGTTTGCTGGACAATCTTCTTTGTCATATGGTATTTACTAGGTATACCGGTTGGCCCTGGGACAAGCTTAACGTACTAAGAAAGGATGATAGATATGAAAGTAACAACAACATGGACGGGTGGACGTGCCTTTGAAGCGATTGGTGATTCAGGCTATGCGATAAACATGGACGCGACAGAAGCTTACGGCGGTTTAGGAAAAGGTGCTACCCCAACAGAAATGCTTTTAGGCTCATTAGCAGGCTGCATTGGGATTGATGTAACCATGATTCTTAGACCATATCTCGATAAAGTTGATAAAATAGAAATAGAAACAAATGGCACTCGAAAGGAAGAAGCACCAAAAGGATTTACAGCGATTGAAGTGACGTTTACCATCGATGGTGATATTGATAGTAAGAAAGTATGGCGAGCAATCCATCTAGGTGAGGAAAAATATTGTTCTGTATCCGATTCGTTAAGTGGAGAAATTTCTTTCCGACTAATTCTAAATGGCGAAGAACAATCAGCCTAACGAAAAATGCTCGAGAGTGGAAGCACGGGGACGGTTCTTTTGCTTCCACTCAAACAAAAAAGGAAGCAGGAGAACCGTCCCCATGCTTCCTTCCCCTTTCTTTAAGTGCATTATTAAGGGGCTTAGTGACATGTTCCTTATCCCCAAAAATAAAAAGAGACTTGCTTATGCCATTACTAGCCATAAACAGGTCTCTTTTTCTATCATTTAAATTAACAAATGGAATAAATTCGGATCTTTATTAATCTCAATAAAAGTAAATCCTTTATTATTCATGCGATTGATTAAAGGCTCATAATCGCTTGGTTGTTTTAGCTCTATTCCAACAAGGACAGGTCCTTTATCCCGATTATTCTTTTTCGTGTATTCGAAGCGAGTAATATCATCCGTTTCTCCAAGGACATCTGCCATGAATTCTCTAAGTGCGCCCGCCCGTTGAGGGAAGTGAACGATGAAATAATGTTTATACCCTTCAAAAATAAGGGATCGCTCTTGAATATCCTGCATGCGATCAATATCATTATTTCCACCACTAATGACACAAACAATGTTTTTTCCTTTAATTTGATCCTTATAATAATCTAATGCTGCAACTGGTAGTGCGCCAGCGGGTTCTGCGACAATTGCATTATCATATAGTTCCAGCAGTGTTGTGCATACTTTCCCCTCCGGCACGACAGCAATATCATCCACAACCTGCTTACACGTTTCATACGTTAGATGACCTACCTGCCCTACACTTGCACCATCTACAAATTTATCGATATGATCCAACTTGACGACCTTTTTTTGTTCAAATGACGCTTTCATCGACGCTGCACCAGCAGGTTCTACACCGATTACTTTTGTATTCGGGCTAATGCTTTTAATATAGGAGCCAACTCCAGATACAAGTCCGCCACCACCAATAGACATAAAAATATGGGATAGAGGCTTTTCCATATCGTCTAATATTTCAACGCCTACTGTTCCTTGCCCGGCAATTGTTCTGTAATCATCGAATGGATGAATAAAAGTCATTTCATGAGCATCACAGTATTCCCTTGCTTTTTCGTAAGAATCATCAAAGGTATCACCAGTTAATTCAATTGTTACAAAGGATCCTCCAAAAGATTCAACAAACTTCACTTTCTGCCTTGGCGTCGTGCTTGGCATAAATATTGTCCCATGAATCCCGAGCGCCATACAAGAATAGGCAACACCTTGGGCATGGTTTCCCGCACTCGCGCAAACAACCCCATTTTTTAATTCTTCTTGTGATAAACTTTGCATTAAATGATAGGCTCCCCTTAGTTTAAAGGAGCGAACAACTTGCAGGTCTTCCCTCTTTAAATAAACATTGCAATCATACCGTTCCGACAAAATCGGATCTTTCTGCAACGGCGTTTTTATGACAACATCTTTTAATACTTGATTAGCAACAATAATATCTTTAATTTGTATAGGACTTACTTTTGTACTCATGAAATAGAATCCTTTCTTAGTAAACGAAGGCTTTCATCAGGAAAGCCTTCGTTGTACGTATACTGATTTCCTAATAGCAATTATTTCTTATCAGTGTACCATAATCAGATAAATTGGAAAACTGTAGACTCAATAAATATAGTGATTTTGTCACTTGACTCTACAGCCCTCTCTTTTCCATTCAAAACGATCCTTGCTTAAATCGATCTAGACTAAAAAATGATATATCCTGTGTACTATTGCCTTTGATAGCCATTTGACTTAATACTTCACCAATCGCACTGCTGAATTTGAAACCATGGCCAGAAAAACCACAAGCGATCATTACATGAGGGTATTCTTTGAAACGATCGATAATAAAATCTCCGTCGGGGCTATTTGTATAGGTACACACTTTTCCCAGCTTATGGATTAATGTCTCGCTCATGGTTTGTTTAGCAAATTCAGTTACATCCTCTTCATCTTCCGTATAAGAACCAAAGGATGCTAGTTCTTCTCCCTTTGTTAAAGGGATTCCTCCATCATGCCTACCAATTTTAGGCCCGGATTTATTCATAGAAGGAAACCCATAGAAAACCGCTTGCCCATTATCAAAGGACCAAGCAGGAAAGGACCCTATTTTATACTTTTCTTCTGCAGCCTGAAACCAAGAAAAAGTTTTTCTAATAGGGGTTAGAGGTAGTTCTTGCTCAAATAAAGCAGTTATTTTATTTGTTCCTTTTCCAGCTGTAATGATCAATTGGTTTCCATGCAAGCGTTTATCTTTCAGTCCTATTGTCACATGATCAGATTGGATATCTATGCGTTCAACGTTTTCATTTAGAAACAAATCTGCTCCATATTGAATCGCTAGTTCGCGATATGCTTGAATTGCCTCTTCACTCATTAACACACCGGCATTCGGCTCATAACAAGCAAGTAAATCCTCATTTAAATGATAACCTTCCCATCGACGATTAATATCAACAGCATTTAAAACTTCTGCATTTAAATCGTACCTTTTTGCAGATTGAATTACATTTTTGAGAAAGGTTGATTCTTTAGTGCCTATATTTAGTACACCCGTTTTGTGAAATAGTTTTCGATTGGATTCATTTTCTAACTCATACCATAATTCTTGTGAACGTAATGCTAATGGGACGTATTTCTCCCCCTCTCCATAGCCATGCCTAATTAGACGTGTTTCACCATGATGGGAACCCTTTATATGTGGCGGGTCATTTGAATCAACTAACGCAACTTTCTTTCCTTCTTTAGCTAGATAATAACCAGCAGCCATTCCCATAGAACCAGCGCCAATAATAATGACATCATATCTCATTTCCATTTCCTCCCATGTCTTTCATCATCGAGTAAAAATTGAGGTAAAAGTGAGGATACCTCAGAACACATTGAATACGTTTATCTATCCGATAATCCTTAATATTTAATTACTATAGCACGGATTGCAGGGATTTGAGAACGGATTGAGGCTACTAAAAACGGACACAACGACAGCTGCTCTTTTTCGATCAACAATCCTCTGCCCACACCGTGTGATACATTCGACAAAATTCGGGGAGTGACAGGCACCGTTTTGGTACTTCTGTTTTCATTTCCACGGATATCGGGTATAATAAATGTAGATTAGTTGCATAAAATGGAAAGAGACCGCTAGTGCGGATACACTAACGGCCACATACAATAGCCCTTCAAGGGGGCGGCTCACAATAGAGAACGAGAAATAACCACCCTAATTGCTTGCCAGGCTCACAGGGTGGTTATTTTTTATGGCTTGACAGCAATGCAACGATTAACGTTCCAAATGAAATCATTAGAACAAGCGATTCATATACCGTCATTAGGCATCACCCCCTTTCATCAAAAAAGGGAGTAAGCCACCACCCATGAAAGCCTTCTTGTACAAGTATCATTGTAACAATAATCGGTTATTATAGACAGACCATATTTTCCTATTTTTAACCATACCATTATTAAAAAAGTCAGCTCCCATAAATGAGAGCTGACATTACACTAGATTCTTGATTTCCTACGAATTCGTTGTCCAACCACCGTCTACAACTAATTCTAAACCTGTTACATATTTTGATTCATCCGATGCTAAATATAAATACGCATTGGCAATATCTTGTGCTTCCCCTGCATATGGTTTTAAAGCCGCTTTTCCATCGTAATTAGAACCCATTTCTTCCTGAGAATGAATTCCTGCCTTTTCAACCATCCCAGTAAAAATAGCTCCCGGATGAACAGAATTTACACGTATATTGTCTGTTCCAAACCATTGGGCTGCGTGTTTCGTTAATGCTCGAACAGCACCTTTTGATGCACTATATGCTGCGCCCCCGGCATCAGCAACACCTCCAACGATAGCTGCAATGGAAGAAGTATTAACAATAGAACCTCCCCCATTTTGTTGCATATGCGGGATAACTGTTTTCATTCCTAACCATACACCAGTAGAATTGATTGCCATTACTTTATTCCAATCATCTAATTCAGCTTCTAAAATACCTTTTGCCATGTGAATACCAGCATTATTAACGAGAATATCAATTTTGCCATATTTTTCAACTGTTTTTTCAACTACTTCATTCCACGAATCCGGTTGGGATACATCAAGATGATATGCAATCGCCTCTCCACCATTCGCAACAATTTCCTTCACTCTTTCATCCAGTACATCACCGACCACGTCTGTTGCAACTACTTTTGCTCCTTCATTTGCAAACAACTTTGCACCAGCTAATCCCATACCACTTGCTGCACCTGTAATAATGGCTACTTTTCCTTCTAATCTACTCATTTAAAACTCTCCCATTCTATACGATGTTTATCTCTTATCTTTCTATTATTGCGCGCCTAACCCACCATCAATCACAAATTCAGATCCTGTCGAATAACTAGACTCATCTGAAGCCAGATATAATACCAGATTGGTAACTTCCTCAGGTTCTCCAGCCTTTTTGAGTGGAAACATATTAACCAATTCATCATTAATAAGGGCTTCCGTCATAGGAGTCCGGATAAATCCAGGATGTACGGAATTGACACGGATTCCATATTCCCCCAGCTCAAGGGCCGCTGCCTTTGTCATTCCTCTTACAGCAAATTTTGAGGCAGTATAAGCAACTTTTTTATTCACTCCAACAATTCCAGCAAGCGAGGAAATATTTACGATCGATCCTCCCCCAGCTTTTTTCATCGATGGCACGACATGTTTCATTCCTAGAAAAACAGATACCTGATTTACATCAATCACTTTGCGGTAAGTTTCTTCTGGGTATTCTTCTAAATTTATTTCCGGTATATCAATACCTGCATTGTTAACCAAAACATTAATCGGTCCAAATTTCGCTTCCGCTTTCTCAATGACATTTTCCCAGTCAGATGCATTTGATACGTCATGTTTGATAAATAATATGTTTTTACCAATCTCACTTTCTAGTTTCTTTCCGTCCTCTTCTAATATGTCTGTAACAACAACCTTTGCACCTTCCGCAATCAGCCTTTTTACATGACTAGCTCCCATTCCCCTTGCTCCACCTGTAACAACAACTACCTTATCTTCTACTCTATTCATATTACTCCTCCTTTTTATCACCCATTCGCTGGAAGACTATGTGAAACGATGGTAAAATATAACTACAACGTAATGACTGCGCTTACATTAAGCGAATTGTTTTAGAACTCACTATTAGTTTAAATGTAAAGAAAATATTTTCAATCATTAATAAATACTCCGTTGTATCGTTAAGCAACAGATTTACGCAGACTGTTGCGTCATTCATAAAAATCTTTGGAGGGAAGTATATGCGATCAAATAATGTTGCAGAAGACCGGCGGATCCGCAGAACAAAAAGTAATCTGAAACGAGCATTCATCTTGCTAATGAATGAAAAAACGTACCGAAGTATTACCGTTACAGACATTGTAAATCGAGCGGATTATAATCGGGCAACATTTTATCGTCATTACCAGGATAAAGAAGAGCTCGTACAGGAACTAGTCGATGACAAGATAGCTGACCTGACCAAAGCATTTCGTTTCCCCTATAAAAATAATCGTTTTGTTAAAGTAGACGCTCTATCTCCCTCCAATGTCATTATTTTTGAGCATATTTTAAACAATGCTGACTTTTACAAGCTATGGAAAGATTCAGAAGGGATACCAGGATTTCAAGATAAAATCATCGATACGTTTATAGAACTTCATAAAAACGATATTATCTACTTTCCAAACGAACAGACAGATATGAATGATGATTATTTTATTACTTATCGGGCATACGGTGTCTGGGGCTTAATCGTCAAATGGATAAAAGACGATTTTAAAACGCCTCCACATGAGATGGCAAATGAATTAATTAAGATTATAAGCTACCACCCACTGAGGAAATATGAAACGAAAAATATGGGGTAGATGCCTTAAAAATAATAAATTCCTCACTATGTTTAGCCATGAAAAAACACCCCGAAGTCAGATTTCATTCTAACTTCTGGGGCGCATTAAAAGATTATTTTTCCCGTTCAACAAAGTCTTTCATCTTGTTCTTTGTCTCCCCTGAAACCAATACTTTCTCAACGAGCTCTGTTTCACCAATCATGATATCACCAAAATTAACTGCTGTTGTGGCTTGAATTAATTTCTTTGTCATTCGAATCGATTGGTTACCTTTGCTTCTAATTTTTTCAACGTATTGCTGGATTTCATCATCTATGTTTTCAGCTGCAGCTACTCTATTAATAAAGCCCATGGAATAGCTTTCCTCTGCAGTCACATCTTCACATAACATAATTAATTCCTTGGCTCTGACAGCTCCAACTGCTTTCACGAGCCTTGGCGTGCAGCCCCATGTTAGAAAAATACCTACATTTGTTTCTGGTAAATTTAAAATAGCTGACTCTTCCATAATTCGAAAATCAGTCGTCATCAGAATCGCAACGCCGGCTCCATATGCACTACCACGAAGCGCTGAAATTGTTATTTGTTCGATACTTTCTAGCTTTCGCATCATTTCTTGACCAAGTATTTGCATGCTCCTTAACTGGTCAGAAGTTTGCTCAACCCCTGACAAACCATCATATAATTCATATAAGTCCGCACCAGCAGAGAAAATCTTCCCTTGATTTGTAAAAACAACAAATTTAATTTCTGGCGCTTCTCTTAACCAATCTGCTACCTTGATTAATTCTCTAATCATCTTCGTGTTTACAGCATTCGCGTTTTTCTCACGGTTTAATGTAACAGTTAGAACATCATTCTCTTTTTCTAACTTTAATGTTTCATATTTTTCCAAGCGTATACATCTCCTCTTCAAGACGAGCATTTAACAATTCCGTTTATTTTAGTTATAATTCTTTTCGAATAATGGTGTTTTCCCCATTGATTTTTCTAATGTTCCAGGCGCGCACCAAATAATTTCTGGCGTCATACGTACTTGGTGTTTTAGCGCGTATTTGATTTTTTCTTCTAAGTTTTGTAGATCATTCGTATCAATATTAAGACCATGTTCCATTTTTACGACTAGAGGTGGTGTAACACGTGGTGGTGCATCATTTAGTACAATTCGCATTTCACCAGTCACATGAGGAGTGAAATTATTAATCACTTTTTTAATTGCAGAAGGATAAACATTGACCCCTTTCACAATAAGCATATCATCGGAGCGACCAACAACCTTCACACGATACCCCTTGAATCCACAGCCCGGACACTCATTCGTAAATACTTGGACAATATCACCGGAAGCCATTCTTAACATCGGAACTGCTTTTCGGTCTAAGGAAGTATAAATTGCCTCTCCGATGACGCCGTCCTTAATCTCAAGTGCTTGTTTCGTATCAGGGTCCACTAAATCATATGGATATAGATCGAAATCTGGTGTTACACAATGCATCCCATGGTAGTCATCCGAATCACATGAAAAGGCGACTGTACCAGCAGTTGGTGCAATCCAATCATATACGCGACAACCATATGCATCTTCAATTTTCTTTTTGACCTCCGGAATGCCAATCGCTATTTCTCCAACTGTATAGAGGGCAGATAAGTTTAATTCACCAACCGTTTTACCTATCAATTCTGGTGCTTTTTGGATTAGATGCTCTGCGAGAGAGGGTGTCATCATAGCCGCATTCGGTTTCGTTAATTGCGCATAGCGTAGAATCTCCGACGTACCAGCTCTTACATCGACATCAATTGGCAGCACGCCTGCATGTCTAATTCCTGGAATTGCTGCAGATGTAGCATAAACCCCTAAAGCATGGTTGAATAATAAACGGTCTCCAGCAGTAATTCTTCCATACTCCAGCATATGAGCAACAGCGGTAGAAATATTGTCTTGATCACTTTGTGCAAGTGTATAGGTAAACGTAGGTACGCCCGTTGTCCCACTCGTCGTCGCTGTCAAAACAACATCATCCGGTGAACAGCTTAAATGCATACCAAATGGATGACCATATCTTTCCATGGATTCTTGCTGGCTTTTTCTTTCTTGATCTTTGTCCATCATGATTGGTAATTTCCGAAAATCCTCTATAGACCTAATCTCTTGAGGGTGCACACCGTTTTCATTAAATTTCTCTCTGTAAAACTCAGAATTATTATAAACATATTTCATTTGCTTCAATAGCTTCGTTTCTTGGTGTTGAACAATTTCATCATGACTCATATAATTTAAGGAATCTGTAACAAAACGCATTTTTTTCATTTTCTCTCTCCAATCATATGTATTTATTTATGGAATCCAAGTCTGCACGCGGCTTTGAAGAAGTTTCCGCGCATCTTCCTCCTTATAAAAATCCATTAAAAACAAGGTGCTTTGATGGATAATAAATCCAATCATATCCCATGAGATGGTTTCAGCATCTATGTCTAAATCTAAAATATCTTCAGCTTCTCCATCTTTTAAAACAGATTGATAGAAAGTTGCATAATTTTGATAGGTATCGATTAATACCTTCCTTACATCTGTATCATCCACTTCGGAAATGGCTTGATAATAAATTTTCAACTCCCGCCTGTATGTTTCCATACTTGAAAAATAAGTCCACATACTATTTTCGATTGCCTTTCGGTATTGCGCTTTGGTTTGTAGTTTCTCTTCCGTAAAAAAATCCTTCGACAGGAAATTCTCAATTGTTTTCCGACTGGTTATTTTCAGGATCTCTTGAAAAAGCTCAGCCTTCGATGCGAAAAACTTATAAATCATCGGATCCGTAATCCCTGACCGTTTAGCAATATCCGTGATCTTTGCCACCCGATAATTAGATTCTGAAAAAACTTCAATTGCTGAACGAATGACTATCTTTTTCCTATCACTAGCCGCTAATTTTCTTTGTTTCTCCACATCATCAGCCTCGTTTTCATAAATTGGTTAGTAATGACTAACTTGAGTGATTATTTAAATAATAAAGATTTATGATAATTTTGTCAATGGGACGTTTGGCGTCTGTTTCTGCTATTTCCGAGAAACGCTGAATCAAATGAAAAAGAGTATTTCACTTAAATAGGCAGCCTTAAGTTTATAATATATTTAAATATAGAGGGGGTTAACCCAAGCATAGGCACTACTAATTAAAAGTTCTTCTTTTTTCTGTATTCGCTCATTTAGATAACTTTTATAACCTTACATGATTCCGTTTACAAGACGTTCACTGATTTCATCGGTAAATTTATATATCTCCAATCAGATGATAAGGAAATCGAGACACAAGTATCCATCGGTGACTATGGTATAGTAATTGATGAGGAAGACAAAGCTAGTGACACAGAATCATAAAGGAGGAATGCAACATGTTTGTTGGTGAGACGTTAACCAACATACGATTGCTCCACGGACTATCAAGAAGACAGCTAGCCAGCGAGTTAGATGTGACGGAACAGTCTATTTGGCAATATGAAAATGGGTATATTTCCCCCAGTTTAGAAGCGATTAACAAGTTGAGAACGTACTTCCATGTTCAACCAAAATATTTTTATTCCAAAAGCGATCTGCCAAGTCAAATTAATGAACAACATATAGCGTATCGCTCCAAAGTTCGCAACAGTAGACAAAAAACAAAATCGGAAACCGTTTATCTAGAATTCCTAAATCATATAACCAATTATCTTTCGTCAACGATCAACTACCCAAACAATAGAATAAAAAAAATTAAAGACGATGCAATTAACTATAAAAATAATAATGCCGAGCAAATAGAAATGGATAAAATAATTGAACATATTGCTTCTGAGGCTAGAAAATCAATCGGTTTAACTAATGATCATAATGAAGACTTGCTCTTTCATATC
This sequence comes from Oceanobacillus longus, assembly GCF_042650085.1. Lineage (NCBI taxonomy): Bacteria > Bacillati > Bacillota > Bacilli > Caryophanales > Bacillaceae > Oceanobacillus > Oceanobacillus longus. Next base: position 163,437 of record NZ_JBHSAO010000004.1, read on the forward strand.
GAAAAGAACGGGGCATTCATTTTTGAAAAGTCATTCGGTGATACGGTTGATGCATGTAGCACATGGTCTGATGCCGATATCCCCTTCATCATTTTAGGCAATATGAAAAAATCTGCAGTTCGACGTAACTTTGATTTAGCACATGAATTAGGACACCTGCTTTTACATTACAAGATAGATATAACAGACTTAAACAAAAAAGATTACGAGCAAATAGAAAGAGAAGCAAACACATTTGCTACAAACTTCCTATTACCGGAAAAAGAATTTTTAAGTGACTTAGATGCGATCGGTAAGATTTCAAATCCAAATGCTTATATTGAATTAAAGAAGAAATGGAAAGTATCTATCGCTGCAATGGCTTACCGAGCATATACGCTTAAACGAATGTCTTACCAGCAATACAGGTATTTTAATTCCTCTCTGAATCGAAATAACTATAAGGAAATCGAGCCATTAGATGATCAAATCATTATCATGAAGCCAGGAAAAATTAGAAGCTCTTTTCAAGTTCTTTTTGAAAAAGAAATACGCTCTGTTGAAGATGTATTAAGTTACACGAAGTTCGAGCTTAAGCTATTGGCTGAGCTGGTTGATATTGAGGAAGCGTTTTTTGAGAGGCATAGGGTCAAAAACCGACATTCACGGGTTTATGATTTTGTTGTCGGTGAGAGCGGGAGTTATTAACATTTGAACGATACAACTAAACACCGCATGAAAAGAAGATAACTAACTATTAAAGTATAAAAAGTAACTGCCTCAACAAGTAGACGTAAAGGGTAGTTGCTTTTTTCCTATTAGGAAATACGAACGAAATGCAGCACGGGGACGGTTCTTTTCCTCCCCCTCTCCACAAAAAAGGAAGCAGGAGAACCGTCCCCGTGCTTCCTACCGTCAACGCTTCCATTCACGATAAATCATTCTCGGCATGATATAATTAATAAAATAGAAATTAAAAGATGTGGAGATTGATTTACGTGAATATCTTAGTTACTTTAAATGCAAATTATATTAACCCATTGAAAGTTATGCTGAAATCATTGTTTATGAATAATTCAAATGAAGTGTTTTGTGTCTATTTGCTGCATTCAACCTTAAACGAGAAAGAACTTTCAATGATCCATAAATACATAAATGATCATGGGCATGATTTCGTAGCACTAACGGTACAAGAGAATTATTTTGCTGATGCCCCAGTAGTAAAACATTATTCGAAGGAAATGTATTATCGATTACTGGCATATAAGTTTCTGCCTAGTGATTTAGATAGAATATTATATATTGACCCTGATATTCTTGTAATCAATGGCATCAGAGAATTGTATGATATGGATATGACGGGCCATTTATATGCTGCGGCTTATCATGATTTCACATCCGCTAAAGAGATTAATAAATTAAGATTGAAGGCATATGAAATCGAAGCATACTATAATTCAGGTGTACTGTTAATGAATCTCGAATTACAGCGGAAGGAAATAAAGGAACAGGAGATTTTTCGTTTCGTTGAAGAAAATAAAAAAAGGCTTGTTTTACCGGATCAAGATGTTATTAATGGGTTATATTCGAAGGAAATCATAACTATTGACGAAGTACGCTATAATTTCGATGCAAGGTTTTACCTATATTACAAGCTTTCCAGTAAAAATAAAATAAATATGGATTATATTATCCGATATACATCCATCATCCATTTTTGTGGGAAGAAAAAACCTTGGCATAAAAACTATGCTGGGAAATTCCATGCGCTGTATAAGCATTATGAAAAATTAGCGTTAGGGTAAAAGGATGCAGCACGGGGACGGTTCTTTTGCTTCTAGCGGGATAATTGTCCTATAAACTGCCCTCCGTCCTGTTTGGCAAAAATCAATTTGTGGCGGGGAACAGTGAGTCGATCTATTATTTCTTTCATTCTTGATACACCTACATGTCACATACTTTTATTAGCGTCTAGTAAGAATATTCCTCCCCCTCTCCACAAAAAAGGAAGCAGGAGAACCGTCCCCATGCTTCCTTTTTCTATGCATTTTTTTCTTTTCTTTGTAGTAATACTGCTACAATTACAATTATTCCTTTGAATGCTTCTCTTAAGTATGGTGGTACTCCGAATAGGTTTAGTAGGTTATTCATTACCGCAATAATAAGCATTCCATATACTGTGCCAAGGATAAATCCTCGTCCACCTAGCATATTGGTTCCACCGACAACGGCTGCTGCGATGGCGTCCATTTCCATTCCTCTTCCGGCGTTGGAGAAGTCCATGGAGCCGATACGTGACACTTGAATTATAGCAGCAACCGAAACAAGAAGTCCCATTAATGCATACACACGTAGCTTCACCTTGTTTACATTAATTCCAGAAAGTTTTGCGGCTCTTTCATTCGATCCTACTGCAATAATTTGCCTTCCAAAGGTTGTTCGCTTCGACACATAGTATAGAATAGCAGCAATGACAGCCCAATAAAAGATGGGCATAATCATGAAATTTCCGATTTTAAGGCTCGATATTTGTAAAAATTCCATTGGTACAGAAGTGTTGTAGCCTTGTGCAAAATGCTGGGTCACACTTCTGAAAATCATCATCGCTCCTAATGTTGCGATAAAAGGGGGAACATTTCCTTTTGTGATAGTCACACCAATAAGTGCACCTAATAGATACCCAAATCCCATCACTAGAATAATCGTAAGAATAATAGCAGGAACGCCAGATACACCGATTGCACCTAAGATTCCTGCACTTCCTGTATCCAGGAGGTACATCGCAAATGCACCAGTAATAACCAGTGTGGAACCAACGGCCAAGTCAATCCCGCCTGTCATAATAACAAAGGTCATCCCTAATGCAACAATACCGACACCAGCGTTGTTACGTAGAATATTAATCCAGTTACTTGTCCAAGACTGGAACCATTCGCCAACGGAATTGTAATCAAAACCTAATGTCAAGGTTTGTAAAATAACCATAATGATAAGGGCAATTAATATACTGAATAGCGGGTCATTCGACCATTTATATTTAAATCTTTCCATAAAAGTCTTTTTCTTTTTTATTGGGGGTGTGTTCTCCAACTCTGGTTTCATAATGGTTGTTCTCTCCTCTCTAAATCAAGCTCCCCACCAGTAGCCAAGCTCATAATCGAATGCTCATTTCGATGTTCACCTTGAACCTCACCCTGAATAATGCCATGATACATGACAAGTGCTCGATCACATACGCGGATAATTTCTTGCGCTTCACTGGATAGTACAATGATGGCAATATTCTCTTCCGCAAGCTTTAAAATAATATCGTAAATATCTTCCTTCGCTCCCACATCGACACCCTGCGTAGGATTATCTAAAATCAGTATTCTTGGATTCGCAGCTAACCATTTGGATAAAACAACCTTTTGTTGGTTTCCACCAGAAAGACTTGTAATGCTATCGGTCAGTTCACCCATCTTCAAACGCAAAGTACCGCGCTGCTCCTCAAATTTCTGCCAATGCTTTTCTGTATTAATAATTCCCCGCTTTGCAAACATCGGCCATGTAACAATCGAGGCATTTTCGATAATATTCATATCTTTAATAATTCCATTCTCTTTTCGGTTACGAGGGAGGTACGCAATTCCTTCTTTAATGGCCTGGTACGTACTTTTGATTTTTACTTCTTTGCCGTTTAAGTAAATTTTTCCAGATGTCAATTTCTCCGCACCAAAGATTGCTTGAAAAAGTTCGCTTCGACCATCTCCAAGAAGACCTGTCACACCAACAATTTCACCACTCTTGATGGAGAAACTAATATCGCGAAAAGACTGCTGATCTGTCAGCCCTTCCACTCGCAAGACTTCTTCCCCAATTTCCTCAGCGTCTCTCTCTCTTCGTAATGACTCCGTTCTCACATCGTAACCTACCATGTGACTCGCCAACTCTTTTGTCGTTATATCACTTACATTTCCACCAGCAGCCAAATTTCCATCCCGAAGTACGAGGTATCGATTACAAACCTGCATTACCTCATTTAATTTATGAGATATAAAAATGATTCCGACGTTGTGCTCCTTCATCGTTTCCATCATCTTAAAAACCCGTTCAATTTCTGAATCGGTTAACGATGTGGTGGGCTCATCCATAATGATGATGGATGCATTTGTCATCATCGCACGGCAGATTTCAACGATTTGTTTATAGGATGAATCCAAGTCACGAACCATTTTTCCAGGGTCCAAATCCACATTCATCCGCTCAAACATTTCTGCCGTTTGATCATACATTTGCTTTAGGTCAAGGCTTCCTCGTTTCGTTTTGATTTCCCGACCGAGAAACATATTTTCATAAATAGGTAAGTCATTGATCAAATTCAGTTCCTGATGGATAAATGCGATTCCCGCTTCTAGTGACCCGGCAGGTGTATCGAAGTTCACCTTTTTTCCATCGACCAAAATCGATCCGGAATCCAATTGATGAACGCCACCGAGAATATTCATTAATGTGGATTTACCTGCTCCATTTTCCCCGAGCAATGCGCAAATTTCACCACCTTGGACAGAAAGGGACACATCCTTTATGACATCGTTACTCCCAAAAGACTTTCGTATATTTTCCATCGTAATTTTCATGTAATCACATCCATACTTTTGTAATAGCAAGCCTAGGTAGGTACTAGAGTTAGAAATAGTTTTTAGAAAAGAAGAGGCTATAGCAAACGCCATAACCCCATTTTTATTCTCTAATTAGTTTCCAGCCTTACCGCTTCGTTGAATCCCGGTCTAGTACGGGGACTCTTCGTCTAGGAATTCTTCATGGTTTTCTCGGTCTACTACGGTTGTTGGGATGATCGTTTCTGCTTCTACATCTTCGCCGTTTAGTAAATCAACTGCGATATCTACTGCATCTTTAACCATAGCTGGGCTGTATAGGGCAGATTGAATCCAGATATCTTCATTTTCAGGCATCATTTCGAAATATTCTTGCATACCGCCACCGCCTGTTACGACTTGTATGTCTGTTCTTCCAGCTTCGTTGATTGCTTGAAGGGCGCCAATTGACGTTTCATCATCCAAGGAGTATACGGCATCAATATGGTCCATACTTGTTAGAATATCAGCAAAATCTGACAAACCATCTTCTCTAGTAAACTGTGTGGCATAGGTATGAAGGGTCATATCTGGTGCAATTTCTTCCATTGTTTCAACAAAACCACTCGTTCTCAGCTCCGAAACAGAACCTGCTGAAGGCACTTCTAAGATAACAACTTCACCTTCTGTACCAATTTTATCTACTACATAGTTAGCTCCCTGTACTCCCATATCGTAGTTGTCACCTGCAACTCGATACACGCCGTCGACATCAATAGCAATATCAAAGTTTACCACTTCAATTCCTTCATCCAATGCACGTTGAATGGGGACCTCCATCCCTTCCCACTGCGGGAATGCTACAATCGCTTCTGCGCCCCAAGTGATTAAGTCATCTAGCTGTGATGTCATTTCGGATGCATTGGTACTTGTATGAATTTGGTAGTCCATATCATCGGATAATTCTTCGGCACGTGATTCTGCATGATATGCAACCGCAGCCACCCAACCATGGGTAACAGCAGGTGCCAGAATACCTACTTTGTACTTATCGCCAGAATCACTTTCTCCACCATCCTCACCAGATGCATCATCTGAATCTCCACATGCAACCAATACCGGTACCATTATCAATACAAGGAAAACAAACAATTTAACTAAATTTTTCAACTAAAAAACCCCCTTTGATTTTTAAAATCTATACGAATGAAATCGTGAAACCATCTTTCAATTAATAAAAGCGCTTACAATATTCGATAAAAGTTCATTACAGGACAGGAACTTCACGCCCTGTTTTTAATGATTTTTCAATATCTTGGAGCAATTTGATAATATATAAAACGTCATTCAATGGAATAATGTGGTTCTCGTGATCATTTTCAATGCAACTGATAAAATAAGCTAATTCATTTTGGAAAGCATCCGCTTGTACGACATCATTCACCACAGATACCTGATCACTTTCATAAAAAACAAATCGGCGTTCATTGATTTTCTCAATGTTTGCCCCGCCTTTAAGTTGGAATTCCAAAGCACTATTTGCTGCCTGTGCTCGCAGTGACATCGTAAATGGATAGCCCATCGGCATTTTTTGTGATCCTTCAACAAATGCTTTTGCCTGATTTTTAAATGTGAGGGTTGTCATAATGTGGTCCCATGCCCCATATTCGTTCTGATGCCCTACTGCATAGACGCGTTCAACTTTACCTAGCAAATAATAGACGAAATCAATATCATGAATATGGAGATCAAATAGAGCTCCCCCGCTTTTTTCCGGATGCTGAAACCATTTACTCCAATTAGGTAATTGGCCATATCTTCCCATTTGAACCATTTCAATATTACTCAATTTATCCGTCTCGCTATATGCTTTAATGGTTTGGTATTCCGGCCAAAATCGGATAACATGCCCAACGAACAACCGTACACCACATTCCTCGGTTACTCGAAAAATCCGCTCCGCTGCTTCCACCGTCAACGTCAACGGCTTTTCACAAAAGATATGCTTACCAGCTCTGGCAGCCTTCGTGATATATTCCTCATGTAAAAACGTCGGTACACAAATATCTATAATATCAATCGCTTCACAACGAAGGAGTTCTTCATACTCCGAAACAATCGACCCATCGAAGGAAGTTAATTCATCTTTCCTTCCATTTCTAGTACAAATAGCAATCACTTTTGCATTGGGGACATGACGATATGCCTCTAAATGCGTTTTTCCGATATTACCTAATCCAACCAGTCCTATTGTCTTCATAATACCTCCTACTCTCTCAAACTCGTATGCTCTTAAGATAGTTGAAGGATCGTTTTACAGCTTCGTTTACTTCACTTAGACTCTCGGGACCTGCTGGTGTAAACTCAATTTCTACACTAATCGGACCCTGATAATTCCCTTTTTCAAGGATGTTAAAAATTCGGTTGAAATCAAGATTCCCATCACCAATCGCTGGGAAATTCCATTCGTTCGTAGCCCCTAGCTTATCCTTTAAGTGAACAAATTCAATCTCACCTACACAAAACTCTAAATCTTCATACGGTAAAACGTTCCCGTATAAGATAACATTGGCTGTATCGTAATTAATTTTTATCCTGTTATTTAAGGCCTGAGTTAGTTTTATTAATGTAAGACCTGTCGCAAAATTATTGCCATGGGTCTCTATTGTTAGTGTTTTACCCAACTCTTCACACTTTTTAAGTACAGGTTCTAAATTTTCGACTAACCTTTTTTCATCTTCAATAACATCGGAGTCGTTATGCGCATCACCTGTTGCCGTAATAACATATTGGCAATCAAAGAAAGTGGCTAAATCTATACTTTTAACTAAGTTAGTGATTCCCTCTTCTCTCATGAGGTTACTGTGTGCCCCTATTCCAACACAGGTCATTCCATAATCTTTAAGTAGTACTTTAATTCCTTTGAGCTCATCCTCTGTCATATCGGGCAATACATGTGCCGTATGATCCTTTACGGCAGCTAATTCAATTTGAGTGAATCCAGCTTCACTGGCCCCTTTCACAGCATCTTCTAAGGAATATCCATGATAGGTATTCGAATTGATTGCAAGCTGATGAAACATGCCTAACCTCCTATCAATTAGATTGGATTACGAGTACGAAAGGAAGTCTACTTGAAAATAGTCTGCTGTCATTATTAAAATGTAATCCGTTACAAGTATCTTAAAAGAAATCCAAGTAGAAGTCAAATTATTTCGAATATTTTTTCGTGACTTTATTCCTATACTTCTATATCAAGTATCTTTTCAATTACTTTCAAAGAAGCAATGGCCTCACGACTTGTTACAGGTGGAGTCTCGTCATTTACAATGCAAGCAATAAAAGCATCGATAACACCTGTATTTGTTTGATTGTCATTTGTTTGGATTTGTTCTAACTCATAATGGGTCACAGTGCCATCGTTCATTTCAATGACTAGCTGTGAATTGGCTTGATGATAGATTTTAATAATACCTTTTTGACAGTAGATCGTCGTAGAGTTGTCTTCTTTCCCGTAATAGGTCCAGGAGAAAGATGCTGTTCCCAATCGACCTTTCTTTGTTTTTAATACACAAACAACATTATCACATACCTCAATCGGATTTCCGTGCTCATCTACCTTATCAAGCGCCCCATGAAAAGCATGCGCATCCTCAATTTCGTCATCCAATAAGTAATGAATTAAATCAATCTTATGAATCCCTAAATCTCCGGCAACACCAAAGGGAGATCGCTCTTTTTTAAAAAACCAGGTAGCATTCGATTTCGTAATTCCCCATTCTTCTGGGCCTTGATGGCCGAAATTTGTCTTGAAGGTAAGTACTTCCCCTAGCTCTTTTTTCTCTACGATTTCCTTTGCTTTTTGGTGAGCTTTTGTAAATCGTTGGTTATGGTCAACCATTAATTTATTTCCTGATTTTCGTTCTGCCCTGGCAATTTCCTCTGCATGCTTCACACTTAAAGCTATTGGCTTTTCACATAAAACATGCTTTCCACTTAATAACGCTTTTGATGTATGAATATGATGGGCTTCATTAGAGGAACAATCACTAATAGCAACAATTGTCGGGTCCGTGAGCAGGTCATCCAGTTTTACAGCGACTCGGCCGCCAAATTCTGCAGCTAAGCTTTCTGCCCTTTCAATATTCCGATCATAAAAGACGATCTCCTCAACAAACGGATTGGCTTTGTACTCGGGTGCATGACGGAATCGTGTAATCGAACCACAGCCAATAATTCCTACATTAAATCCCACAACAAAAACCTCCCTCCTATTCAAAATTTTGGTTTTCCTACCCCATGGTCGACTCACGAATTATTAGTTCATGATCCAAAATCATACTTTCAACCTTTTTACCCTTCATGCGATCCATGAGCATCTCAGCTGCAAGTAAACCCATTTTATACATCGGCTGTGAAATGGTTGTAAGGGTAGGGTTGGTCATATTGGAAAAACTGATATTATCAATGCCAACGACAGCAATCGGATGTGGCAATTTCAATCCACCGTTTAATGCTTTTAACGCACCAATTGCTAATGTATCCGAAACCGCAAATACCGCTGTTGGTTTTTCTTCCAGCTGAAGCAATATTCGCATCGCCTGTACCCCATTTTGAAATTCCAGTTCTTTTGTATGGTAAATCCATTCCTCTCGAATAGGTAGATGGAACTCTTTTAATGCTCGCTCATAACCGGCCCTACGAAGTCTTGCATAGAGGAACTTTTCGTCAGAAGTAATCAGTGCAATTTTCTCATTCCCTAGTTTAATCAGATGCTTCACCGCTTGATAGGCTGCCAGCTCGCTATCAATGGTCACGTATGGAATACATCCACCTTCTTCGTATTCACTGCATAGAATGACCGGATGATTTTCGGCAAGCTCATTCAGTTTTTGCATATTGACGGTTGGATCCATGGAAATAATGCCGTCAGCCAGTTTATTTTTGACCATATTAAAGTAAATATTTTCTCGTTCCGGCTTGGAATCTGTCTCGCAAAGCAGGATGTTGTAGTTATTCGAAATAGCTGTGTTTTGAATTCCGTTGATAATCTCATTATAAAAAGGATTGGAAATGCTAGGCAGAAGGACGAGCATGAGACGACTTTCAGATTTCCTTAAATTGCGTCCCAGCATACTTGGTTCATAATTTAACTCTTTAATTGCACTTTCTACCTTACTTCTTGTCTTTTGGGTGACAGAGGTCGCATTATTCAATACTCTTGAAACCGTAGCTACGGAAACACCTGCCTTTTGAGCAATTTGTTGAATATTAGCCATGTAATTCCTACTTTCAAATAAAATCAATAAATGTAATCGATTACATTATTATTGTAAAAGGTAATAATTTATTTGTCAATTTAATTTTGTGATAATTTAAAAAATACTGCATTTGTGAAATGCAGCACGGGGACGGTTCTTTTGCTTCCTCTCCACAAAAAAAGGAAGCAGGAGAACCGTCCCCATGCTTCCTTTCACTATTAAGCGAGTTTGCCGCCTTCTTTACTAAATTTGATGATTCCTTCTGATGCTCTGTAAGCAAGTGCTCCTAATGTATGCGTCGCATTGTAACCACTTTGGTGAGGATATGCTGATCCACCAACTACGAAAACATTATCCGCTTCCCACATTTGCAGGTAATTATTGACAGCAGACGTTTCAGGGTCAGCTCCCATGATAACACCGCCTGTATTATGTGTCGCTTGATATTTTGTAATGTCATAATGCTCAACGGATTCATTCTCAGAGACATGTGTTGCTCCCATTTCCAGCATGATTTCCTTAGTTTTATCGTTCAAGAACTTGCCACGTTTACGGTCAGTTTCCGAAAAATCAAACGTCATGCGAAGAAGTGGATTACCGTGCACATCTTTATATGTCGGATCTAAATCCAAATAGTTATCCACATGAGGTAAAGTTGCACCATATGTGTGAACGTTCACCATCCGGTTATAGTATTTTAATGATTGCTCTTTAAATTCTTTACCCCATCTTGGTGTACCTGGAGGAACTTGGTTGTTGTCAATCGGTCTTTTTCCTGATTGATTCATGATAATTGCTCCACCATGTATAAAGTCAACATCAGTATGATCAAAGTTATCGGCATTAAAGTTATCTAATGTTGCACCTAGGCCACCAGACCCAATTGCAGTATTGAACTTGCGATCATCGAAAAATCCATCTGTTCCAACAATTACTTGGTAACAGTAGTTCTTGCCAATCGTACCTTTCCCAGTTTCAGGGTTATAAGGAGTTCCAAGTTTTGAATTGAGTAACAAGCGATTATTGTTAAACGTATAACTTGTTATTGCAACAATATCTGCGGGTTGTTCAAATTTTTCGCCTGTACGCGTATCGACATAAATAACCCCTGTTGCTTTCCCACCTTCATGTAACACTTCGATAACTTCAGAATTCGGACGAAGATCAAAGTTCCCAGTTTTTAATGCTGCTGGGATAACCGTAACGTTTGGACTTGCTTTAGCACCGTATTCACAACCGAATCGTTCACAGAATCCGTTCATTTGACAACTTGCTAAAGTCTGACCGTCCGGGTTTGTATATTGTTGTGAGTTATTAGCTGCTGGCATGGTAAAAGGATCCAGTCCCATCTTTTTCGTTGCTTCTTTAAATAAATCAAGCTCTGGACCATGCTTCAATGCCGGGTTTGGGAAGGGTTCTGAACGTTCTCCACGAAGAGGCGTCTCGTCAGCAGAAATGCCTGCCATCTTTTCAAACTTCGTATAGTACGGCTCCATTTCATCGTAGGTAATTCCCCAATCCTGGATGAGTAGCCCATCCGCAATTTTACTCTCACCATATCTTTCAATTGTTTTTGATTTGATTTCAAAGTCATATGGGTTATAACGGTCTGTCATTCCGTTCCAATGTGTACCTGCTCCTCCTACACCGTTTCCTAACATGAAGGATCCATATTGACGCATTGGTAATGCACGTTGATCACTATTATTTCTAAATGTTAACGTTTCTCTTGATAAATCTTGCATTAATTCACCACGTAATGCATAACGGAGCTCATCATGCTTCATAGCAAAGTTTGCCGTTCCACGGTTTTCACCACGTTCTAATCCGACAACTTTTAGTCCTGCTTTACTAGCCTCAGCAGCAATAATTCCGCCTGTCCAACCTACACCAACCGTTACAACATCTGTTTTAGGTAGTTTCGTAACCATATTCATTTACCCCTTTTCCTGCTGTTCATTTTTTCTTTAGAAAACTTGGCATTCATCAAGCCTTTTCGAATGCTTTAGTTGTACTTATGCGGAAGTTTTATACTTTCCTATCTACCAAGTTTGAAATCTCTTTCTTATAGCATTCTATTTTTTCCATGCATCTTTAGTTATGTGTGTTATGAAGGCTCGCTGGTTTAATTTCAATGAATTCTTTTGATGCCACTTGTTCATCTGAATAACTCATTTGTACACCAGGATACTCTTTCATCTTCCAACCTTGCATATCTTTATTCCCACCGTAAAGCGGATCCGAATAAGCACCCTCTAAAGTCGACTGACGTAATATATTAAAGAAGAAACTTGATTTAATACCAGGTATGTCTACCTCATCATTTTCAAAGGCTACTAGGACCTCATCTTGCTTTTCACCATCTAATGCGGTAAATCCTTCATTAAAGGTCGCTTGACTATATTTTTCAATTGCTTCAATTCCTAAGTCATAAATTTGATGATATTTTAATTGGGATTGATAGCCTTGGTTCAGCTCCCCTTCAAAGAATGGCCCCTGCCTATAATCCTTTGCATTGATTCCCCATTTCCCTGCTAATTGGTGATCAATATAGTAAGGAACGCCTAAACCAATCGCACCTGGACCATTTTCATCTTCTGGAAAAATTCGCTCTGTTGCCTGTCCTAGCAAATCAAAATCCGCTCGATTATTAAAATATTCTAAAGCCTGATCATGCTGCTGTGCAGATTGTGTTTCTTTTGTCGCTGTCGCGGTGGATTCTTGTTCACCTTTATCATTAAATCCAAGTAAACCGCCTAATGTTCCACCAACAACCACTCCCCCAGCAGCAATCCCACTATTTCTCAGGAATTTACGTCTTGAGGAACCATTTGCATCAAGTTGTTTTTCATCATTCGTTGACATAAAAAAAGCCTCCAATTCATTTGAAATTAGAAGTAAAGAGAGGTGACAAATATCGCTTATGGATTTTTAATCCCCAGCGATTATGTAGTTATCCCCGAATTTGTAAATTCATCTCATTATGATCGATTACTATATTTCTTTATTCTGTTAAGTAATTGCAGTAATAATAATGGTTGCGTTAATCAAACAGTGTAATCAAGCTATCAAAAATAGATTCTCTTTATTTCTGTAAAAATAATATAAATTGCTAGATTCAAAACGATTAAGTTGGTAATTTAGAAAGAGTTAATTAAACTACAATTAATTTAATATTTATATTATAATCGCTAATTATAGCATAGGTCTATTAAGCTAATTTGTCAATATCTTGACACATATTTATAGTTATATTTTTCTATAAAAATGGGTCACTACAGATTATACGGGTGAATAGAAGGCCGAGGATTATACTACAGGTATGGTAGATTCATCAATATTAAAAAGACCCCGATAAATGAAGCATCAAAGCGGTAAGTTATGTTGTGTAAGTCCAATTTGTTAACAAAAGGTAAGAATATCAGTGGAAGATAGTGGGAGGAATAACTCTTTTCTTAGGTATGGGAGTATTTGTAAATTAATAAACAAAAGTACTTATATAATTTCCCATAAATGAAGTAAATTTAAAACGCATGGATATTATTATCCATGCGCTTTTGTGTGGCTATTTATATATATTGTTTTTCATTCTGTTATTTCTTATTTATAGGTAGACAACTCGTATTTTTGTATGTAAATGGCTGGGCTACCAGGATTCGAACCTGGGATACACGGGATCAAAACCCGATGCCTTACCGCTTGGCTATAGCCCAATAATGGCGGAGAAGGAGAGATTTGAACTCTCGCGCCGCTTACACGACCTACACCCTTAGCAGGGGCGCCTCTTCAGCCACTTGAGTACTTCTCCAATGGCTCCACAGGTAGGATTCGAACCTACGACCGATCGGTTAACAGCCGATTGCTCTACCACTGAGCTACTGTGGAATAGTGAGTATTTAAGTGCGCCCTAGAGGATTCGAACCTCTGACCCACAGCTTAGAAGGCTGTTGCTCTATCCTACTGAGCTAAGGGCACAATGAACATTATATAGTAACATACAATTGTATGAAGTATGAACCAAAATAGAAGAGATTTATAGAAATGGGCCTGAGTGGACTCGAACCACCGACCTCACGCTTATCAGGCGTGCGCTCTAACCAGCTGAGCTACAGGCCCATAGAAAGAATATATGGAGCGGGTGAAGGGAATCGAACCCTCATCATCAGCTTGGAAGGCTGAGGTTTTACCACTAAACTACACCCGCATAAAACGTTAAGTTATGATATATAAAATGGTGGAGGGAGTAGGACTCGAACCTACGAACCCTGAGGGAGCGGATTTACAGTCCGCCGCGTTTGGCCAACTTCGCTATCCCTCCACAATTATTTCTAAAGTGGTGGCTCGGGACGGAATCGAACCGCCGACACAAGGATTTTCAGTCCTCTGCTCTACCGACTGAGCTACCAAGCCATGAAAGAATGAGCTAACAATATGTATGGAGGAGGTAGAGGGATTCGAACCCCCGCGCGGTTTAACCCGCCTGTTGGTTTTCAAGACCAATCCCTTCAGCCGGACTTGGGTATACCTCCACATAATAATCGTTACTTCAAATGGACCCTGCAGGATTCGAACCTGCGACCGATCGGTTATGAGCCGATAGCTCTAACCAACTGAGCTAAGGGTCCAATTTATAATCATTTAATATTAAAGGGCGACCGATGGGAATTGAACCCATGAATGCTGAGCGCAAACCATGCGTTAACCCCTTCGCCACGACCGCCATCTTATAACTATATATTTTAGTAGCGGCAGAGGGGATCGAACCCACGACCTCACGGGTATGAACCGTACGCTCTCGCCAGCTGAGCTACGCCGCCAAATATAATAAAGCAAATGGAGCCTAGCGGGATCGAACCGCTGACCTCCTGCGTGCAAGGCAGGCGCTCTCCCAGCTGAGCTAAGGCCCCGTAATGAATGGTCGGGAAGACAGGATTCGAACCTGCGACCCCTTGGTCCCAAACCAAGTGCTCTACCAAGCTGAGCTACTTCCCGATAATAAATGGTGCGCCCGAGAGGAGTCGAACCTCTAACCGCTTGATTCGTAGTCAAGTACTCTATCCAATTGAGCTACGGGCGCATATGGTGCCGAGGACCGGAATCGAACCGGTACGGTAGTCACCTACCGCAGGATTTTAAGTCCTGTGCGTCTGCCAGTTCCGCCACCCCGGCAAGGGCTTGGAGCGAAATATGGGATTCAAACTCGCAATCCCTACCTTAGCAAGGTGATGTTCTACTACTGAGTTACTTCTTCAATTAGCAAGTAAATGATGCGGGTGAAGGGACTTGAACCCCCACGTCCGAAGACACTAGATCCTAAGTCTAGCGCGTCTGCCAATTCCGCCACACCCGCAAATGGTGAGCCATGAAGGATTCGAACCTTCGACCCTTTGATTAAAAGTCAAATGCTCTACCAACTGAGCTAATGGCTCACAAAGTGAGTTAAACTAACACAAAAAAAATGGTGCCGGCCAGAGGACTTGAACCCCCAACCTACTGATTACAAGTCAGTTGCTCTACCAGTTGAGCTAGGCCGGCATATATGGCGGTCCGGACGGGACTCGAACCCGCGACCTCCTGCGTGACAGGCAGGCATTCTAACCAACTGAACTACCGGACCTTATTTAGAATAAGAAAATGATACTTAACCATTAATGAATAATTAATTGGTTGCACTCTTCAAGTACTACTGATTTTCAATTAACAAAGAAGTCTATTCAACGTAGTAAACCTGAAATAATTTGGTTGCGGGGGCAGGATTTGAACCTACGACCTCTGGGTTATGAGCCCAACGAGCTACCAGACTGCTCCACCCCGCGATTTGGGAGATAAATTAATATTTATCTAAATGTTTAAAAATGGTGGAGGATGCAGGGCTCGAACCTGCGACCCCCTGCTTGTAAGGCAGGTGCTCTCCCAGCTGAGCTAATCCTCCATGTTGGTGACCCGTACGGGATTCGAACCCGTGATACCGCCGTGAAAGGGCGGTGTCTTAACCACTTGACCAACGGGCCAGTTAAATTTTCCCAATTATTATTAACAAATAAATAATTCCACAGGTAAATTCGAAAGCTAAATTTCGAATCTACGACCAATCGACGAATCGTCGTTGTGCTACCACCTAAGGTACTGTGAAATAATCTTATGCCTGGCGGCGTCCTACTCTTGCAGGGACAAAGTCCCAACTACCATCGGCGCTGAAGAGCTTAACTTCTGTGTTCGAGATGGGAACAGGTGTGACCTCTTCGCTATTGCTACCAGACATTTATTTAAATTAAGATATTACTTATACCCTAAAAACTAAATAAGAGTGAATCAAGACATCAAAAAGAATTTAGTTAAGTCCTCGATCTATTAGTATCCGTCAGCTCCACGTGTCACCACGCTTCCACCTCGAACCTATCAACCTCATCGTCTCTGAGGGATCTTACTCACTCGAAGTGATGG
>NZ_JBHSAO010000005.1:0-1179 GCF_042650085.1 Oceanobacillus longus
TGTTTTGTTCAGTTTTCAAAGAGCAAATTTGTAAGTCGCTTTTCAAATTGGCGACTTTATTAATATACCACGTTAACTTTTATAAGTCAACAGGTATTTCTAAAAAAATTGGTGGAGCCTAGCGGGATCGAACCGCTGACCTCCTGCGTGCAAGGCAGGCGCTCTCCCAGCTGAGCTAAGGCCCCGTAATGAATGGTCGGGAAGACAGGATTCGAACCTGCGACCCCTTGGTCCCAAACCAAGTGCTCTACCAAGCTGAGCTACTTCCCGATAATAAAATGGTGCGCCCGAGAGGAGTCGAACCTCTAACCGCTTGATTCGTAGTCAAGTACTCTATCCAATTGAGCTACGGGCGCATATGGTGCCGAGGACCGGAATCGAACCGGTACGGTAGTCACCTACCGCAGGATTTTAAGTCCTGTGCGTCTGCCAGTTCCGCCACCCCGGCAAGGGCTTGGAGCGGAAGACGGGATTCGAACCCGCGACCCCCACCTTGGCAAGGTGGTGTTCTACCACTGAACTACTTCCGCGCTTAGCAAGTAAAGATGATGCGGGTGAAGGGACTTGAACCCCCACGTCCGAAGACACTAGATCCTAAGTCTAGCGCGTCTGCCAATTCCGCCACACCCGCAAATGGTGAGCCATGAAGGATTCGAACCTTCGACCCTTTGATTAAAAGTCAAATGCTCTACCAACTGAGCTAATGGCTCACAAAGTGAGTTAAAAAACACCATATAAACATTACTTATTAACTTGTACAAAAAATGGTGCCGGCCAGAGGACTTGAACCCCCAACCTACTGATTACAAGTCAGTTGCTCTACCAGTTGAGCTAGGCCGGCGAAAAATGGTGGAGGATGCAGGGCTCGAACCTGCGACCCCCTGCTTGTAAGGCAGGTGCTCTCCCAGCTGAGCTAATCCTCCAATATAACGCCTGGCGGCGTCCTACTCTTGCAGGGACAAAGTCCCAACTACCATCGGCGCTGAAGAGCTTAACTTCTGTGTTCGAGATGGGAACAGGTGTGACCTCTTCGCTATTGCTACCAGACATTCCTTGAAAATAAGGACAAGTTATATTATATGCATTTTTAAATTAAAATGCAAGTCTTTTTTTAACTTATACCTTAAAAACTAAATAAGAGTGAATCAAGACATCAAAAAGAATTTAGTTAAGTCCTCG
>NZ_JBHSAO010000006.1:0-423909 GCF_042650085.1 Oceanobacillus longus
TAGCTTGTTACTTTCTCAAAAAGTAAAACTTAATGAGTTGTTTTAGAAAGAAAAACAAGTTTTCTTTCATTTGACATACTGGTTGTTTTGTTCAGTTTTCAAAGAGCAAATTTGTGAGTCGTTTAAAATAGCGACCCGATTAATATACCACATTCAGCAAGTATTTGTCAACATTTATTTCTTTCTTGTAAACAGATGTTGTCTTTGGTTACTGTGGACTCTTATTATAGCATTTATTATCAAAGCTTGTCAATACTGTTTTTTGTGTTTGTCGAAAAATAAAATTACTGTTTTCAAAGGCGGCATCACCCGTTCCTAAACAGTAAAATTAATATTACACGCTTTTATTCATAAAATCAACCTGATCTTACTAGAGGTTATTTCCATTTTTTCCAGAGATAACCTCTAACAGTAGTCAGACGATTACTTCGCCTTCCCAATTCATCATGCCGCCTTTCATGTTGATAACCTTAAAACCTTGTTCGTTCAAATATTTCGATGCATTCATACTTCTGGCACCCGAACGGCAAACTAGGATATAATCTTTGTTTTTATCTAATTCAGAGGCTGCTTCAGGAATATCCCCAAGTGGAATATGCTTCGCTTTCTCAATGATACCTTGTGCAACTTCCTCATCTTCTCTTACATCAATCACTACTATATTATCCTTATTCATTAGTTCTTCTACTTCTGTTGGCGTTATTTCTTTAATATCTGCCACATCAACCATCCTTTCCTATTATATGCAACTTCAATTTTACGGATATTACGTATAAGATGCAAACACTACGCACAATCTAACTGCATGAAAACAATCGTGTTTAGCGACGTAACATTTAAAAAATAAACTTTGAACGGAGTGAGTCTGCAATGAAATTCCTGTTTCTTCTATTATTATTTATTCCTTCTGTTACTTTTGCTGCTGAAACAGATCCCAAAGAAGCGATCATAATAGAAACCTATCATGAAGATGTTACGGGTGATGGTGAAAAGGAGACAATCGAATTAAAAGGGATGCTTTTCTCCCCTGATGCCCAGTATTATCAGGATATATGGGCAGAGGTCACATCGACTTCAAGTAATGACTGGAAAATACCCTATGGCGGTGGATATGATCCCGTTATACAGTTTATTGATTTAAATCATGATGGCATCAACGATATTTTTTATCAAAGTCCAACTGGTGGAAGTGGTGGGCTATATACTTATAACCTTCGGACGCTCGCAAATGGGAATATGAAGGAGATTGACTTGCCTGAACAACGTTTTGTTGAAGGGAGTTTTGAAGAAAACTTTAAGGTTTCACTCCAAATGAACCCTGGTGATAAACCAATTATAATAGAAGTAATAGATAGAGCTGGTGATTATGTACGTCTTGGTATTTATGATAAAAATGGTAAGTTATTGGTACCAACACCTCTAATGATTGATCCGATCGCTTTTTTTGAACCAATTAAGGTTAGCGACAGTAAAGGTTATGGGTTAAAAAGTTATAAACAAATAAGTGGTGCTTACCATGCGGATGGTCTCGGTACGATTGAAACACTGTGGTATTTTGAAAATAGTGAATGGGTTATTTTAAAAACAGAATGGGTACCATCGGGTTAAAACGCTCTACTTATTCTTCTTGAATATAAAGATCTCCTCTTAATATTAAGAAGAGATCTTTTTTCATTTTTTTAATTTGCTACGAAGTTAACTAGCTTTCCTGGTACGACAATCACTTTCCGAATTGTTTTACCTTCCAGCCATTTTTGCATGCCTTCATCAGCACGTGCTGCTTTTTCCAAGTCGTCTTTAGAAATATCTACGGAAACATTAATCTTCGAACGAACTTTTCCCATTACCTGTAGGACTACTTCAACTTCATCCTCAACCAATTTGGATTCGTCATAAACCGGCCATTCGGAATAGCTGATTGTTTCTGTATAACCAAGTTTCGCCCAAAGCTCTTCAGCAATATGTGGTGCAACTGGTGAAAGCAGCTTCACAATACCTTCCATATATGCTTTTGGTATACTGTCTGCTTTATAACCGTCATTGATGAACACCATCATTTGGGAAATACCAGTATTGAAATGAAGGTTCTCAAAATCATCCGTCACTTTTTTCACTGTTTCATGATATACCTTATCAAGATTAGCATTCTCTCCATCGATAATCTTATCGGAAAGTTTACCATCTTCATTGATGAATAATCTCCAAACTCGATCAAGGAATCTTCTAGCACCATCAAGTCCATTTGTTGACCAGGCAACAGATGCATCCAGTGGGCCCATGAACATTTCATATAAACGAAGTGTGTCTGCACCGTGGGAAACAACGATATCATCTGGATTAACCACATTCCCCTTAGATTTACTCATTTTTTCATTACCTTCACCAAGGATCATTCCTTGATTGTACAATTTCTGGAATGGTTCTTTTGTGGATACTACACCGATATCATACAGGAATTTATGCCAGAAACGAGCATATAGCAAGTGAAGTACGGCATGTTCCGCTCCACCGATGTAAATATCGATTGGCAACCATTCTTTCAATGCTTCTGGATCTGCAAGCTGTTCCGTATTGTCCGGGTCGATATAACGAAGGAAATACCAGCAGCTGCCTGCCCATTGTGGCATCGTATTTGTTTCACGGCGCCCCTTCATACCTGTTTTTGGATCAATGACATGGACCCAGTCTGTATTATTGGCAAGAGGTGACTCTCCTGTACCAGATGGTTTTATCTCCGACATCACTGGAAGTTCCAATGGTAGCTCTTCTTCAGGAACCGCTGACATCGAACCATCTTCCCAATGAATAATTGGAATAGGCTCACCCCAGTAGCGTTGTCTTGCGAACAACCAGTCACGTAGACGATACGTGATCTTCTTTTCGCCTTTATTTTCTGAAACAAGCCAGTCAATCATTTTACTAATCGCTTCATCTTTTCCAAGACCATTCAAGAAGTCAGAGTTTACATGTTCACCATCACCTGTATAAGCTTCTTTTGTAACCTCTCCACCGGCCACAACTTCTATGATCGGCAGCTCAAATTTGGTTGCAAATTCATAGTCACGTTCATCATGTGCTGGTACCGCCATAATTGCACCCGTCCCATAACTCATCAATACGTAATCAGCAACCCAGATCGGCATCTTTTCATTATTAACTGGATTAATCGCATATGCTCCAGTAAATACACCGGTTTTACCTTTTGCAAGATCGGTTCGCTCAAGGTCAGATTTTGTTTGTACCTCATTCAAATAAGCATCAACTGCATTTGTTTGTTCTGCAGTTGTAATTTTTTTAACAAATGGATGTTCTGGAGCAAGTACGGCATAGGTTGCACCAAACAATGTATCTGGACGTGTTGTAAAGACAGTAAATTCTTCATCATGTCCGTCAATATGGAACGTTACTTCAGCACCTTCTGAGCGACCAATCCAGTTGCGTTGCATTTCTTTTAAACTGTCCGGCCAATCCAAATCATCCAGATCTTCAAGAAGGCGATCTGCATAAGCAGTTATTTTCAGCATCCATTGTTTCATTGGCTTACGTACAACAGGATGCCCACCACGTTCACTTTTTCCATCAATAACTTCTTCGTTTGCCAGCACCGTTCCAAGAGCAGGACACCAGTTAACAGCAACTTCATCAATATAGGCAAGACCCTTTTCATAAAGCTTAATGAATATCCATTGTGTCCATTTATAATAATTTGGATCAGTTGTATTTACTTCACGGTCCCAATCATAAGAGAAACCAAGCTCCTGGATTTGACGTTTAAAAGTAGCAATGTTTTTCGCAGTGAATTCTGCAGGACTATTCCCTGTGTCTATAGCATATTGCTCTGCTGGAAGACCGAAAGCATCCCAGCCCATTGGATGTAACACTTCATAACCTTGCATTCGTTTCATGCGAGATAGAATATCCGTTGCTGTATAGCCTTCCGGATGCCCAACATGGAGCCCAACCCCTGATGGATATGGGAACATATCAAGTGCATAAAATTTATCCTTTTCGGAAAAGGTCTCCGTTTTAAATGTTTTATTTTCCAACCAATGTTTTTGCCATTTCTTTTCAATTTGCTGATGGTTAAAACTCATATTCTTTACCTTCCTTCCACTGCTCAACACTCTATTCGAGGGCCGCTTAACATTAGCTTCAACAACAAAAAAAGCCACTCATCCCTATGTAGGGACGAGAAGCTTTATCTCCCGCGGTACCACCCAAATTAACGCTAAAATTGCGTTCGCTTGTAATCCTTAACGCGGATGGATCGGCAGAAGCTACTTGCGTTCACTTCTGCAACATTAAAGGTGAGTTCATAAATATTTCCAGCAGCAGTTTCCACCAAACACTACTTCTCTAAGCCTGAAAAAATTTACTACTAATCCTTATCAGAGTCGTTGAATTATTTATCCGAATTATAATGAAAACGCGCCTCATTGTCAAGGCGACACGTATTTTCTATTTAATGCTTCATTCTATGTGAAATGTTCAAATTTGATAGTGCGCCGTTTTCAGAAATATTTTAATTTATATTTTATTCCTTGTAAAAGCGCTTTCATGATAAAATAAGTGAAAACATTAAATTTATAACGAAGGAAAGTGCTCATACATGCTAAAAGGCGTCTTAAACTATGCACATTATTTACTCGAAGAATCCATTGAAAAAGGTGAAAAAGTAATTGATGCAACGTGTGGTAATGGAAATGACACCTTATTTTTAAGCAACATTGTCGGCGAACACGGACATGTCTATGCTTTTGATCTCCAGGAACAAGCCATTGCAAGTACTAGGAAAGCATTGATTAGCTATCAACGGACAAATGTATCGCTTATTCATGATAGCCATGCACAAATTGGTGACTATATAAAGAAAACAGAGATCGGTGGAGCCATATTCAATCTCGGATACTTGCCGAAAAGCGATAAATCCATTATTACAAAAGCAGAGTCCACCGTAACTGCAATTGATTCTATTTTAACTCTATTAAAGAAAGGTGGTCTTGTTGTTCTTGTCGTATACTATGGACATAAGGGCGGTAAGGATGAGAAAAAGTCTTTATTGGCATACCTTCTTCAACTGGACCAGAAAGAATATAATGTATTACGCTATGGCTTTATCAATCAGAAAAACGACCCACCATTTATTCTTGCGATAGAGAAAAAGATCTAGGATCCTGTCACTTCCCAAATTTTGCCCCCAAAAACAGGTGCTGGTTTTCTCGCTTTAAGAAGCTGGCTCCTTTTTCGCTCGTGGCTCAGTCTCCTATCCTACTACTGCTCCATATGATTAATTCCAATATTTAAACAGTGCAGCTACTCCTCTAAAAAGCAGTCGAAACGGAATAATAATCAGTTCTGGAATAAATAGCAGGATGTCCATTATCCAGTCCCAAGCACTGCCTTTCTTCTTTTTATCTTGTTGAAGTGAACGCATCATTCTTTCTCCTTTTCTAATTTTTCTAGACGTATCTCCAACTTTTTAATTTGGGTTTGGGCTCCTACAGCGAAAACAAATGCTAATATCCCAAAAACGAATGCAACTGTTTCCAAGCATCATCACTTCTTACATCTTATTGATTTATACGATTAGAAAGGAAATAAAGTTTCAATTTCTTAGGTAAATAAATGATGAAATAATCGATCTCTATCCTCAAAAAATTGTTTCATAACCGTAAAATGATCGGTGTCTTCCAATTTTGTCTCCTTCATTCCCACATCCGTTAACTGTAGAATTTTTGCATCTGGATATGCCATCATTATTGGGGAATGTGTAGCAATAATAAATTGAGATTCCTGATTTACCAAATCATGAATTCTAGCCAACATGGATAATTGTCTTAATGGTGATAACGATGCTTCAGGTTCATCAAGAATATACAAGCCCCTACCTTGAAAACGATTGATAAAGGCGGCAAAAAAGGACTCGCCATGTGATTGTTGATGCAGGGACTTCCCACCAAATGAATCGATAATTCTAGAGCCTCTACCTGGACTTGAATCCATTTCCTCTATATTGCTCGCCAAATTATAAAATGTTTCAGCCCTGAAGAAAAAGCTATCATCCGGTCTAAAAGCCCCCTTCACAATCCGCAGATACCTGTCTAAGTTAGCATGTGAATCAAAACTGGAGAAGTTAAAATTCTTTGTACCACCTTCTGGATTAAAACCTAATTCAATGGCAATCCCTTCAAGCAGGGTAGATTTTCCCATCCCATTCTCACCGACGATATATGTTACATTTGGATGAAATACCAATTCCTCCATCCTTTTAACGACTGGAAGATTAAACGGAAAGCTATCGTATGATTCAATCATCTCTGATTTTAGATATACACTTTTCATATACTGGTTATCCTTGTTCAATTTCACGATTAATACGCCATCCTTTTTATTTCTTTTAGAATTTTTACTTTTTAATGCTCTCGTAATACCTATTGGTCCAAATCCATAAAACATCAATATGAATAGTATATAGGCGATATATCCACCAGCAATTAAAGCTACAAGCATCATCACAAACATCACTAATTGTTTAGTTAATGTATGAAATTTCGAGAAAGAAAATTTGTCTAATGGAAACAAATCATCTGGGAACCACTCACCAAATTTTTTTTTGCCTTTTCTAACTCATCCAGTTTTATGGGCAATTTTTGCATGGATGACGGCAAGCCTTATTATATTCTATAATCTTTCTATTTATTTCCTTCATGTCCTTTTCCGTTTCGGCTTCATGTATAAGGGTGGATTTCTCTTTTTGCAATTGAAGCCAAAATTATCTTTTTCACCAGACTCCTTCAACATATCACCAATCAAATCATTGTATTCTTTGTCCATGATTGATTCCTCCAATTTATTAAGCAAATAACTAATAAACTCCCAATATCAAAAAGATAATCGGAAAAACACTGAAACTGATATTTACGATAAAATGACATACAATCAGTGGAAAGAGCCGCTTCTGTTTATGAAAAATTAACCCGCTGAAAGCACCCCATACAAAAAATGCAGCAGCATAGACGATTGCTCCCTGTAATGTTACCGCAAGCATCGTATGCTGCAAAGCAAAACCGATGGAAGGGATCAGAATAGCAACCCATACTTTTTTATAATGCTTGTTAAATGTCGGCTGTGCATATCCGCGATACATCATTTCCTCGATTGGCGCATTGAAAAAGGGAAACAGCAGAGATACAAATGCAGCAAACCACAGTAGCCATTTCGGTCGCTCATACAAAAAAGCTTCCTCTCCGGCAAATACTGCCTCAAACTGTTGAAACATCTCTGCTCCATGCATGACAAACATGATGCCCATTACCGTTAATACAAATGGGATAAACAGCAGAAACAACCAAAGAAATCCATAAAGAATGTCACTACCCAGACGGTCGCGCTGATATCCGACTAATTCCTTAAACGACCGCCCCTCAACCTTCAATAGCCGATGTAGAAGCACGAAGCATGAGATGTTGACCACTGTAAAGTACACGGTTGACAGTTCCGAAAGAAACGGAAACTGAAATTCCAGACCAAACAATTGTAACAATAAAAACATAACGATCATGGCAATGATTAACATGGGAAAGCGAATAAGCGATATAATCCACGCATGCTTTAACATGTGGTTGCCACTCCTTTAATCACAGAGTTTATCAAACTTAACCCAGAATTTTATAAAAACCAGTGGCCTTCCCTTCAAAACCTCTCCGTTTATAAAATAGATGTGAATCATCCCGTTCATCGCGGTTTCCACTGTTCAAAACAAGCTTTTGAATCCCTTTTTTCCTTAGCCCAAACTTCTGTTTCCAACAACAACTTCTTCCCAACTCCCTGCTTTCTATAGTTAGAATCCACTACAAATGCTACGATTCTGACGTAGTCATCATTTTTTTCATAATGATGACTCCATATCATACCAATCATGCCAGCTACAATGCCATTTACCTCTGCAACGAATGTATGATAAAAAGGTGATGCATTTATATTTGAGAAGCGTGCTTCCATTTCCTCTATTGTTGTTGGGTATCCTAGTTCACCCATTAGCCTAGCTAAGTGAGGCACATCATTTTCTTCCGCTTTTCGTATTAGTACGTTCATTCTGTTCCCTCCCACTTGCATAAACTTCCTATAATATATTTCTATAAATAGCAGTAAATACCTTTAATAATTTTTTACAAAAATCGATAATTACCTTGCATTACAAGTTAGATAAATATATACTTTTACTATACCTTGTAATACAAGTCAAATTATAATAACTAAATACCTTGCAATGCAAGACTATCGGAGGCGAATCCAGCTTGTCAACAACACAGATGATGAAGGGGATCCTTGATGGGTGTCTTTTAGCAATTATAAAAGATAAAGAAGTTTATGGCTATGAGCTTGCTGAAAGGCTTGGCGAATACGGCTTTCAAAATTTCAGTGAAGGTACAATCTATCCACTTTTACTAAGGATGCAAAAAGAAAAGTTAATTACTTCCACGTTAAAAAAGTCGACTGCTGGACCAAAAAGAAAATACTATTCGCTTACTGAAAAAGGAGAAGAAGAATTGCAAAAGTTTCTCCAACGATGGAGTCACATGCAAAGCAGTGTTAACAATGTGCTTAATCATGAAACAAGTAATCATGAGGAGATGAGAGAATGATTAAACAGGAAGTAGCTCTATCACGGAAGAGTAGAAAATTTTTAGAAGATTTGCGTGTGTACCTTTTTTCTAGTGGAAAAAACGAACTGGAAACGAATGAAATCGTTGAAGAGCTGGAGGACCACCTAATCGAAGCGGAGAAAAACGGGAAGTCGATTGAACATATTGTCGGTCAATCTCCGAAATCCTATATGAGAAAAATTTCTAATGAAATGACAATAGATTATAAAGCGTGGATAAAATATATTCCAATTATTTTATTTGGAGCATTTTCGTTTGTCATTATCGGTGATTTATTTGAAGGATTGCTTTCGTACTCCCTCATGGAAATTCTAGGTTTTATTGCTATAACTGCACTGTTTCTAGCCGGTGTTTCTGTGACATTCCGGTATGTATCAGCAAATAACGTATCAACTAGAAAACAATTCATCATTTTTTTCCTGCTTGGAATGTTTCCTATGTGCTTATTTATTGGCCTGATATTTCTTAACGGTGCAATTTCAACCCCTATCATCCATTTTGGCATGACTGGCTCAATCATTACTGCAATTCTAACATTTATTTTTGTCTTAGCCGTTTCTATCTGGGCGAAAACATGGGTAATATTAGTTCTGCTAGCCTTACTGACACTTCCAGATTTCTTTTTAAGCTACACAACGATGACCGAATCACCCCGCTTGATCACCGGGACAATGATAACATTTGGTGGCATCGCTATTTATCTATTTCTAACGAGTCGTATGAATAAGGCATAACCCCTTACAAATGGGATTACAAAAAAACTATGTAATCCCATTTCTTTATTTACTCGGATATAGTCCCTGAAGAAATTCAACCGACTGATTGATTAATGCTTTTAAAACGTCTATTTCTATATCTGCTACTTTATTGATATAGACACAAGCTTTTCCTGTCGTATGCTTCCCAAAATCCTTCAACAGTTCTCCTCTTCTATCATCCCCAGTAGCAAAGTAGAGACTATGTTTTGCTTTACGCGGCGAAAAGCCAACTAACGGTGCATCGCCCTCATGACCTGTTTCATATTTATAATGATACGAACCGAATCCTATAATACTTGGTCCCCACATCTTTGCTTCAAAACCCGTTGTTTCCGTAAAGATATCCAGAAGTTTGTAGGCATCCTCCCGCTTTTTGGGATTATCCACATTTTCGATAAATTCTATTACACTACGGTCTGTTTCTTTTGTTTTTAACTCATACATGTTCGTTCCCTCCTCAGGAATTTTCCATTTTATGATAAAATTTAATGGTGAAATTAATAAATTTTGCAGTCGTTCCACTCGCCTTCAGTAGCGCCTTGCACATCTCTTCTGAACCTCTTACCTGCTCCAATTTTTCATCAGCTAAATAGAGTCCAACAAGGCCCTGAACGATCAATTCATGAAATCTCCTGTCTGGAAGTTGTTTAACATGTTTGTTAGACTGCTTGATAAAGTAGATGAGACGTTCCTTCATTTCATGATCATCGGAATAAAAATTACAGAAATTCAGATCTCCCTCTTCCATGTCTTCTTGCTGATCAATATAATAATCAAGCATGATATGTAAGCCTTGCATGAATGGAAAATATCCATTATATATAATCTGTGATATGTTGCTATCCATTTTACCACCTAATGTATAGGATACAAGACAATAGATTCCTATTGTCGAACCCGCTGCTGCAGCGTATTCATACCATGGTAATTCGGATACCTTCTCTTTGTTTTCCTCGTACCAACTTGTTAAACGGGGTATTCTCTCCTCAACGGTTACATGCTTATGTACCTGTAAATCAGCATACATTTCCTCCAATTGCCAGACCTGATCGATAATCGTTGTATAACCATCCAGTTCTTCAAGAATTTGTTGACATGTTCCTACGAGCTCTGTTAAGTATCCCCCGTCATTCTGATTTTCACGTAGACGGTAATAGTTCTTCAACTCCTTATTGTCAGGGGTCAGAGCGTCTTTCATTGCCAGATGCAATAGTCGGAAATCATGAGGATCAAGAGATGTACTGCGATCACAAAGATTATCAAGATAGTCACTGATTGTCTGATAGGCAACAATGAAGCGAATCGCTGTTTTCGCATTCTCGCCCGCAAGGAGTGCATACACACCCCCACCCTGACAATGAAACTTTTTGGAATCAATACTCGCAATTGCCTGTGACCTCAATTCCTTATTGGGAATCTGTTCCGCCCGATTTCTCCAATAATTGATTTCCTCATCCACCATCGGAAAAATTTTCTGAAAACTGGACCTTAGTAGTGAAATAGCGTTGCCTGGTGCCCGATTCACATGGTTCCCTCCATTCCATACATTATTCCATCATATTTGCTATACTAATTATATCACCAAAATGAATTGAAAAATACAAATGAAAACAGGGGGAATAATCATGATTGACCACTATCATCATATATATCCAAAAATTCATGATACTGCTTTTATCGCAAAAGATGCGGTGATTAATGGAGACGTCGAAATTGGCGAAGAATCAAGCATCTGGTTCAAAACTGTGATTCGTGGAGATGTTGCACCTACCCGTATAGGCAAAAGGGTTAGTATTCAAGATCTATCCATGCTACATCAAAGTCCTAATAACCCGCTTATTGTGGAAGACGATGTAACGGTTGGCCACCAGGTTACCCTCCACTCAGCCATCATCCGTAAAAATGCATTGGTCGGAATGGGGTCGATTATTTTGGATGGAGCAGAAGTTGGCGAAAATGCATTCGTCGGAGCTGGAAGTCTCGTCCCACCAGGTAAAAAAATCCCGCCAAACACCATGGTAATGGGTAGGCCAGCCAAGGTTGTAAGGGAACTGACCGAAGAAGATTATGCTGAAATGGAACGTGTTAGAAAATCATACGTGGAAAAAGGGAAATATTATAGAGAGCATACAAATATGGGGCTTTAAGTTGAGCTATTTATATAATTTATAGTTTTAAATCTATCAGCATTTCTTTATAGGAGGAATGCTTTTATCTTGTCTAAAAAGAAAAAACAACATAAACATTACTATACTCAATAAAAATTTATTGCAAAACAATAAAACACCTGTTAAAATCAATTTTATAATAATTAAATGAGGTGCTTTTTATGAAACGTGGATCAACACTCTTTTTAAAATTGGCTGTAATTCTTATTGGAATTCCAGTTCTTGCTTTATGCCTATTTGGGTTGCCTTGGTTAGTTAATAATCCAGTAAATCCAGATTATTCGCTTATCCTATATCCAATTTTAATAGGTATATATGTATCCGTAATCCCTTTTTTCTTTGCATTGTATCAGGCTTTTAAACTATTAAGCTATATTGACAAAAACCAGGCTTTCTCTCCATTGTCGGTTAAAGCTCTAAAAAAAATCAAATTGTGTGCAATGACAATCTGTGGCTTGTATGTGGTAATATTGCCCTTTGTCTTTCTCGTAGCAGAGCTTGACAATGCACCAGGTCTGATCATAGTAGGAATGGTTCCTGCTTTTGCATCATTGGTGATTGCAGTATTTGCTGCTGTTCTTCAAAGACTTTTAAAAGAAGCAATTGATATAAAATCGGAAAATGACTTAATCATCTGAGGTGAAAACAATGGCAATAATAATCAATATTGATGTGATGTTGGCTAAAAGGAAAATGAGTGTTACAGAGCTTTCGGAGAGGGTTGGAATAACAATGGCCAATCTTTCTATATTGAAAAATGGAAAGGCTAAAGCGGTTCGATTATCTACTTTAGAGTCAATTTGTAAGGCGTTAGATTGTCAGCCTGGGGATATCTTAGAATACCGAAGTGATGAAAAAATCTTAGATTAATAAAGACATTTATTCAAATTTAAGGCACAACTATAAGAGCAATAAAACACAGTTGGGAACAGGCACTATCGTGTTTGTTTCCTGTTGTTATTATATGAAGAATAGATAAAGTTATGGTTGCATTTTATATCAACTACAAGGATTAAAAGCACACCCCCATTTCGAATATAGCTTACAAATGAAAACCTAACTACAAATTAAACATCCCAAAGAAATCAGATCTGAATACGACTACTACAGTAGCAATGATAAATATCAACTGAATTAGTGTAAACAGATAATTATTTTTATCTTTTAGATATTTCCATTCCATATAAGCCCGTATTAATTCTTGTACTGCCATAATGACCATACCAACTACGAATAAATACCAGGAAGTTTCCATACCAAAATTCGAAGAGTCAGCAATCAGGTAAAACATAGCAATCAAATAAGCGATAACAGAAATTACTCGTATTCTTTTATCATACTTTTTATGTGTATCATTAACATAATGATTAGAGAACCATTTCTGACGTTCAACATTCAATAATTTCCTCATGATCCAATTAAAAATGAAAAGGATTAGTGAAAGAGTCCCTGTTAGGATAACTATTTTCAATATTAAATGATCGCCATTATCATAATAATACATACCCTACCCTCCCTTACTTCTATACTACCAAACTTTATTCGAATAAATAACTACTGTTTTGGCGAATGTTTACTTGCCAAAAAGCCACACAGCCTTTACAGGGTTGTGTGGCTTTCTATCATACGTTTTATTTCGTCATTGCTACTAATTCATCAATTTTGTCTGTTTTCTCCCATGGGAATAAGATATCAGTTCTGCCAAAATGTCCATAAGCAGCAGTTTCTTTGTATATTGGTTTACGCAAGTCAAGCATACGGATAATTCCTGCTGGTCGCAAATCGAATAATTTACGGACTGCATCTACAAGAACTTCCTCGCTAACCTTTCCTGTACCAAATGTGTTAATTGCAATGGACACAGGTTCTGCTACACCGATCGCGTACGCCAATTGAACTTCACATGACTTTGCAAGGCCAGCAGCTACAATATTTTTAGCAACATAACGTGCAGCATATGCAGCAGAACGGTCTACTTTTGTAGCGTCTTTCCCACTGAATGCTCCCCCACCATGGCGTGCATACCCGCCATATGTGTCAACAATAATCTTACGGCCCGTTAAGCCGACATCTCCTTGTGGTCCACCGATAACGAAGCGGCCAGTCGGATTAATAAAGTACTTCGTAGATTCATCAAGTAAGGCAGCAGGAACAACTTCACGAATAACATGTTCTATCATATCTTTTTCAATTTGTTCCGTAGTTGTATCCTGGTGATGTTGTGTAGAAATAACAATTGTATCAACTCGAACCGGTTGATCATTTTCATCATACTCTATAGTTACCTGTGTTTTTCCATCTGGACGTAAATAATCCAATACATTTTCTTTTCGGACATCTGCCAAACGTTTGGATAGTTTATGTGCCAGTGAAATAGGTAAAGGCATGTATTCTTCTGTTTCGTCACAGGCAAAACCGAACATTAATCCTTGGTCTCCTGCACCAATTGCATCAATCTCATCTTCACTCATTTTTCCTTGACGTGCTTCCAGTGCAGTATCAACTCCACCAGCAATATCCGCAGATTGTTCATCAATTGCAGTAAGTACGGCACATGTTTCATAGTCAAAGCCATATTTTGCACGTGTATAGCCAATTCCTTTGACTGTTTCTCGAACAATCGCTGGAATATCTACATAGGTGCTTGTGGAAATTTCACCTGCTACTAATACGAGACCAGTTGTAACAGTAGTTTCACATGCTACCCTTGCATTTGGATCTTTCTTTAAAATTTCATCCAGAACTGCATCGGATATTTGGTCTGCCATTTTATCCGGATGTCCCTCTGTTACGGATTCTGATGTAAATAAACGACGATTTGCAGCCATATGGCTAAACTCTCCTTTGTTATGTGTTACGGAACTCGATATCAATTTTCTCTTCTATATTATTCAAAGTACCTTCAAAAGGTAAAACAATTTTTATATGACCAGTTAAATATGTTTTCATTAAAAATAATTTTACTATCCTTAAAAACAAAAAAAGCCTTTCCTACAATGCATGAGGAAAGGGACTACAAGCTGGCCTTTCGCTCTTATTGTTCAAGGAAAAATCCTTGCATCAGGTTAGCACCTTTTCACCGTAGTGATGGTTGCTGGGCTTCATCGGGTCTGTCCCTCCACCAACTCTGAATAAGAGAGTATCCGTTCAAAATTAGATTACCGAAACAATGGTAAACTGTCAACTGTTTTAACGATGTAAGCGGAATCACATAAATTTCATAAATTCTTATTTAATTAGTATGGACTATTAATTTAAATGTGTTATACTAATAACCATATTAAGATAAATAATCTGAAAAGTTATTTCATTATAACATACAAAACCTTTAAAAAGGCAGGAGAATTCAATATGAAAACTGTGGAAAAGTCATTACTAAAAGAGCTTTACACCCATCAAAATATTCACCAAAACTTATCGGTGTCACAATTAGTTGAGAAGATCTTAAGCCGTAATGAAGGAAGTTTGACTTCAACTGGTGCAGTTTGTGCTTCAACTGGAACATATACTGGCCGTTCACCAAAGGATAAATTTATTGTGAACGATGAAGTTTCTAAGGATTTTATTGACTGGGGAAAAGTAAACCAACCTATTCGTGAAGAAGTATTTGATCTTTTGTACAGAAAAGTGATTGACTATTTAAATGGGAAAGAGGAAATTTATCAGTTTAAAGGTTTTGCAGGAGCCGATGAGAAATACCGTTTACCGATTCAGGTAATCAGTGAATACGCATGGCACAATCTATTTTCAAGACAGTTATTTATACCACCGACAGAAGAAGAACTAGATAATCATCAAGCTGATTTTACTGTTGTTTCTGCTCCTGACTTTAAAGCAGATCCAGCGATAGATGGTACGAATTCAGAAGCTTTCATATTGATTTCCTTCAAGAAACGCATCGTATTAATTGGGGG
The DNA here is from genome assembly GCF_042650085.1 of Oceanobacillus longus. Lineage (NCBI taxonomy): Bacteria > Bacillati > Bacillota > Bacilli > Caryophanales > Bacillaceae > Oceanobacillus > Oceanobacillus longus. The sequence continues at coordinate 15,507 of NZ_JBHSAO010000006.1, forward strand.
TACGGAATATGCGGGAGAAATCAAAAAATCAATCTTCTCTATCATGAACTACTTACTCCCACAACGTAATGTGCTATCCATGCATTGTTCTGCAAATGTCGGTGCTGAAGGTGATGTCGCATTATTCTTCGGTCTATCCGGTACTGGAAAAACAACATTGTCGGCAGATCCTTATCGTCGTTTAATTGGTGATGATGAACATGGTTGGAGTCCAAATGGCGTGTTTAATATTGAAGGCGGCTGTTATGCAAAATGTATCAATCTCTCTGAAGAAAAGGAACCGCAAATTTTTAATGCCATTCGCTATGGTTCTGTACTTGAAAACGTGATTTTGGATTCGGAATCACGTATTCCAGATTATGATGATATATCTCTAACTGAAAATACGCGCGCAGCATACCCGCTTGAAAATATTGATAATATCGTTATACCAAGTGTTGCAGGGCATCCGAATACAATCATTTTCCTGACAGCCGATGCTTCGGGTACATTGCCACCGATTAGCAGATTAACGAAGGAACAGGCGATGTATCATTTTCTTAGTGGTTACACGAGCAAACTAGCTGGTACCGAACGTGGCGTAACAGAACCGCAGGCCACATTCTCTGCTTGCTTCGGCTCTCCATTCCTCCCTTTAGCTCCATCAAAATACGCAGAAATGCTTGGGGAAAAGATCGATATGTATGAATCCAGCGTCTTTTTGGTTAACACTGGTTGGACTGGTGGCTCTTATGGTAAAGGAAATCGTATGAAGCTTTCCTACACTCGTGCAATGATCCATTCTGCATTGGAAGGTGAATTGAACTCTGTTGAAACAGTAACCGATGGCATCTTTGGATTAGAAATTCCAATGCATGTACCCGGTGTTCCTGATGAAGTTCTTATCCCTAAGAATACATGGGACGACAAAGCTGCCTATCAAAAAGCTGCTGAATCACTTGCCCTTAAATTCCAAAAGAACTTTGAAAAATTCACGTTGGCAAGTGACAAAATCAAGCAAGCAGGTCCTTTGTATAAAGGTTAAAACGTTGTTTCCTCATCCCAAAAGGATTATATATAGGAGTGAAAGTCTTGGTCAGCTTTTATGCTAGTTGCCGGTCTCCCGATGGAGGCCGGCTTTTTTACTTTGGCTCTTTTCGTAAACTTTGTTGCTTTTTTAACCTTCGCAGTTTCTATAAACTACGACGTAACTGCTAGTTGATTTCCGCTGCGCACAGTTGCTTTCCGCGGGCACGGCCTCAGCCTCCTCGAGATAACCACTCTGCGGAGTCTTCGGACACGTGCTGGGACTGCGATTACTCGCCCCATCGAAAACATTTGTTCCCGCAGGAGTCAACTGTCCTCCGCTCCAATCAACTGCCTTAATAGAGCGAATTCATTAACTACTCATTAAAGTGCTTTTAAATTTTTTATTGGACACTATACTAGCTCTGGGAAATACACGGAGACTTCTGCGGGAGGAAAGGCATAGGTGAGACTCTGAAATGCTTCAGCATGAAGAGGCTCACCAGCCGCCCGCGAAAAGCGCAGTGTATTTCCCAGAGCGATCGCCGAAGTTCCCTATTCTAGTTCGCATTTTATCTCGACTACGGAGCAGTTAACAACAATCCATGCGAAAAGTCCTTTACTTTTTAATAGTATTTGAGAGCTGAGTTGGGTGCGGTATTTGGTTTTGTATGTAGCGTTCGATACACTGTATACCACTCTTCTTCATCTGGGCATTCACACATTTTTCTCATATCGCATAAAATGTGTTGATAAACCATCACATATTTTGAAGGGAAAGAATTGTATGAAGAAAATTAGATTCATTGCTGTTTTGTCAGGTTTTTTCCTCATTTTCCTTTCGGCTTGTAATGCTGCGGAAACAACAAAAATAAGTTTAGCAGAGGTTACGCGTTCTCTCTTTTATGCACCACAGTATGTAGCGCTTGAGAAGGGATTTTTTGAAGAGGAAGGCCTTGACGTTGAGCTGCAAACTACATGGGGCGGCGATACGACGATGACTGCACTTCTTTCAGGTGGGGCTGATATTGCATTGGTCGGATCTGAGACATCCATTTACGTGTATGCACAGGATTCAAGGGATTATGCGATTAACTTCGCACAACTAACCCAGACAGATGGTACTTTTCTGGTAGCAAAGGAACCAAAACCTGATTTTACATGGGAAGATCTTGAAGGTAGTAACTTTTTAGGACAGCGTGTTGGCGGCATGCCTCAAATGGTTGGAGAATATGTCTTAAAGCAACATGGCATTGATCCACACGCAGACCTCGACCTTGTTCAGAACATCGATTTTGCGAATATTGCCGGCGCCTTTGCCTCTGGGGATTACGACTATGTTCAATTGTTTGAACCAACTGCGAGTGTATTTGAAAAAGAAGGTCAAGGTCATATTGTCGCTTCCTTCGGTGAGGAATCGGGAAAAGTCCCTTATACCGTCTTTATGACGAAACAAAGCTATATGGAAGAGAATGATAAAGCTGTGGAAGCGTTCACCCGTGCGATTTATAAAGCACAACAATGGGTTCAGGAAAGCAGTGCTGAAGAAATAGCTGAAGTCATCGAGCCTTACTTTGAGGATACCGATTTGGAAATGCTCGCATCATCAATTGATCGCTATAAAAGCCAGGGATCCTTTGCCACTGATCCAATCTTGGATGAGGAAGAGTGGGATAATTTGAAAGCCATTATGAAAGAGGCTGGAGAACTTCCTGTTGATGCCCCTTATGGTGACTTAGTGGATACCGACTATGCTGAAAGAGTCATGACGGATTAAAAGGAGGAGAGCTTGTGTCATTTTTGACTTTAGACCATGTCTCCCATCATTATTTCTCTAAAAATAGCTTTACCAAAGCATTAAATAATATTTCTTTAAACGTTAAAGAGGGAGAATTTGTCGCATTGCTTGGACCGAGTGGGTGTGGTAAGTCTACCCTTCTCTCCATTATTGCTGGCATCATCCGACAAACGGAAGGAAATGTTTTCCTCCAGGGAAAAGCGATTGGGGAATCCGAAATGGATATTGGTTATATGCTCCAGCAGGATTACCTCTTTCCTTGGAAAACGATTATTGATAACACGCTGCTCGGGCCTAAAATCAATAAGATTAATACCATGGAATTAAAGGATAAAGCAGTTCAACTGCTTGATGAGGTTGGCTTAAGAGATGTTTCTAAAAAATATCCAAATGAACTCTCTGGTGGTATGCGTCAGCGTGTAGCATTAGTAAGAACGCTCATTAATGATCCAAAAATTTTATTGCTTGATGAACCATTTTCAGCACTTGATTACCAGACAAAACTGAATCTGGAGGATCTCGTCGCAGATTTACTGAAATCCTATCATAAAACCGCTGTACTTGTAACACATGATATTGGAGAAGCAATCGCAATGAGCGACCGCATTGTTATGATGAATGCCAATCCGGGGTCAATTGCCAAAGTATATGATGTTCCAATCGAGCTTCGTAACGAAGTCCCTTTTATGGTAAGACGTCATCCAAAGTTCCAGATTCTATTTGATAAAATTTGGGATGAACTCGAAGCAAAGGGGTCAGACAAAAAGGCGGTGGAAATCTCATATGAATGATCGCCAATTATTTGAAAGGTATCAACGGGGATTAAAAAGGGAAACAAAAATCATTTTCAGTTGGCAGCTAAGCATTCTAATTGTGTGTATCGGCCTCTGGGAAACAGCCAGCCGCTTCTATTGGATCGATCCATTGTTATTTAGCTCGCCAAGTAAGGTTTTTAATCTGCTCGTAACCCGTTTTGCGAATGGTTCTATTTTTACCCATATACAGATAACTCTCTTTGAAACGATCATTGGGTTTATCATCGGAACAATCGGCGGAATTATTATCGCTACGATGCTCTGGTCATCCGGACGGTTCGCAAAAATTATGGACCCCTATCTTGTTATATTCAATGCAATGCCAAAAGTAGCTCTCGGACCAATTCTTATTGTAGCACTCGGGCCTGGTTATCTTTCTATTATCGCTATGGGGTTCATCATTTCGGTTATCGTAACCACCTTAGTTGTCTTCTCCGCATTTAATGAAGTTGATCCAAACTATGAGAAAGTACTGCGGAGTTTCGGTGCAACGCGATGGCAATGCTTCAAGGAAGCCATTTTCCCAGCAGCCATGCCTGCCATGATTTCTACTTTGAAAGTAAATGTTGGCCTTTCTTGGGTTGGTGTTATTGTGGGGGAATATCTCGTATCCAAACAAGGCCTTGGATATTTAATTATCTATGGATTTCAAGTATTTGATTTCACCCTCGTTATGTCAAGCCTTGTTATCATCGCTATCTTGGCAGCGATGATGTATAAGTTGGTGGAAAGGCTCGAGCGTTGGCTAATCAGAAACAGAAATATATAGCTTGATTCTTCAGGCTGTATATTTCTGCTTTTTTTGTTGATTGATTGTGAAGCTTACGGCAATTTTTATTTAAATGGCTGTTTTCTAAAAGATTGGGACTGCGGTTACTCTTCCTACCGAAAATATTTGTGGTATTGCCACAAAATCTATAAAATGCGAAGTAACTTTAGGTTTATTTCCAGGATTTGTGCTTTTCCCGCCGTCCGGGATCGCTCTGGGCGGATGCTTTCCGCGAGCACGGCCTCAGCCTCCTCGAGAAACCCACTCTGCGGGGTCTTCGGACACTTGCTTTTCCCGCAGGAGTCACCGCCCGCCACTCACCCGGACTGGTGAAGCTATGTGATATGATTTATATTGCAGTTAATAGTTTGTAAGCTTAAAACCAGCTCTGGGGAAATATACGAAGACTCCAGCGGGAGGAAAGGCATCGGTGAGACCCCGGAGTGCGGTAGCACGAGGAGGGCTCACCAGCCGCCCGCGGAAAGCGAAGTATATTTCCCCAGAGCGGTCGCCAAAGTAACTTATCTAGTTCGCATTTTATCTCAACTCTGCGATGATTGAATAGCAACAAACACGACGAAAATTAGCTTTAAAAAAGATCAAACCCATCAGGATTTGATCTTTGTTCATTGTATTTTATTGCTTTTAATGTATTTCATGCAGTTTTCCAGAACTCCGTCTTTCATAATAAAACTGTATTTCTTGATATATTTGACTTTACCAGGGATATAGTTGAGCAGAATAGGTCCTTCTGTTTCGTAATAAGTTTCCTGTTCTGTCAGCTTATCAATCGTAGCAAAGTAAACATTTTTTATTACCGTATCGCTTCTGCCGTCTACCATATACTGACCAATATAATTAATATCCTGGATGGTACCGCCTGTTTCTTCCATCACTTCTCGTATGGCAGCTTCTTTAGCTGTTTCTCCTTCTTCCACTTTCCCACCTGGAAACTCCAATCCGCGTTCACTGTGTTTGGTTAAAAGCCACTGCCCTTTATGCCTGCATATCACCCACACATGCATGGGACTTTCAGAAAAGGGGTGATCTTCAAAGGAAAGCTTTACTTCATTGTTGTAATAATCTCTGAATGTTATCAAATAATTCAACTGCCTTTTTTGCTGGTTGGAAAATTAGTTATATGTGATATTTGTTATTTTCCAATCGTTATCAAATCTGAATTCCAACTCCAGCGAGTAGTTGCCATCAAGATCTGTATGGTTGTCCTGAACAACTTTTACCGTTGAAGCGTCCACAGTTATCATATCATAATCATTTTCTTCAAGAAACCATGGTGGCGTTTCTGTTGGCAAAATATACATACCATCTGCTTCCTCACTGTAATAAAAGTCAACAAATTGCTGTGCAGTTTCCTTCGTTGTTACTTTTTCGAATTCATTCAGAAGTTCATCTTTTGTATCGAAATGAATTACTTTATAATTGGCATCGATATCCTGTACGAGAATATCCATGAATCGATTTGTTATTTTTATTACTTCCTCATGTGTTAATTTCTGTTCTCCCTGTGTTTTCACTACTTCTTTAACGGAAGATAATGTTTTGATTTGCTGATGGTCATTCGCAAATACCTGCTCCTTATTGACAGTCAGATTCCCCACCAATAGGAATAGCGCAATGACTCCTATTGGTATAATCCACTTTAATGTCATATGATGTTTTTTCATTTTAAATCCCCCTGGTCGTTCATAAAGTGTTATGTGCTTTTTCTATTCCTTTTATTCCAAGAGATTAAACACGTTTTACAATTTATATTCCAAAATTTAGCTACATATGATTGTCCGATAAGATTCCCATTGATTCAATATGGGATTTTGTCTGTTCATCCCCAAGTTGATGGAGCATTCTAAATGCTTCTGTGATGTTTATGTCATATTCATCGTTGGCTTTGTCATTATGATATGGAACGATTGGAATATGAGCACGTATAAACGAATCAAAGCTTGCTCCGTGCATGTTCTCCATTGTGGCTCTTAACAAGGCTATATCTTCGGAATTTGCGTGGATTACATAATCATCATTATTTTGATAGCGGTTCTTGGAAATTTCGCCAGTACCAACGTTCACATAGTATTTTCCCTTTTCCAATTACAGCACCTCCTGTCTTTAATTTGGCTCATTCACAAAAATTTAACCAAAAAGAGCATTTGCCCATAGTCAGGCAAATGCTCGAATGTTATTTATTATCGTTTTTCTGGATCATCATTGATAAGTGGATCTGTATCATCGATAGTCTGTTCCGTAGACTTATTAAGATTCACTTCTGTATCTTCCATCAGATCTGTTACATCAGATTGTTTCGCTTTTTGTTCTTTCACGGATGTTTCATCAATCGTGTTATCAAACTTACGTAAGTATTTGCTTGCAAAATCTTTTCCGCCAAGTCCAAATGCAAGACCGAATGCTAAAGCTACACCACCAAGGATGAGGATAAATGCTGCATTAACAATAGTCGGAGCAATTCCAAGTTGTGTCAGCGCCATAAATCCAGCTAATACAAAAATGGCATACTTCGCAAAACCGGCCAGCGCATTAGCAGCAGGACCATCTAGGATATTTCTCAACAGCTTTTGAACCATATTTCCCAGGATAATCGCTACTCCTAGAATTAGCACTGCAGCAAGCACATGTGGAATATAAGCTGTAATTATAGTAGCAATTCCTACAAGGAAGTCAAGCTGTACAAGATTCAATGCCTGTACGGTAAGGAAAAATACAATCAGTATTTGTACGATATATCCTACAATTGTAGAAGGTATCATTATATTGGACGCTCGGTTACTACTGCCAACATTTAATTTAGAAGATAATCGATTGAAACCTAGTCGTTGTAAATAATCTTCCACAAACCCACCAATCAGCTTACCTAACCAAACACCGACAAGAACAAGTCCAATTGCAACTAGGATACTTGGAATCATGTTCATTATTGTGTTCAGCATCGCAATAGCCGGGTCTGTAATTCCTCTTAGTTCAAGTTGTTCAAGTGCAGCAATCGTAATTGGAATCAAGATTAAGATAAATACGATATTACCTACAAATGCCGCAAAGCTTGTCCCTTCAAACAATTTGGTAAGCTTCAGGCGATCAATCAGTTTTTCGGAACCAACGGCATGCAACAGATTCGTTACAATACGCTGAACAATTTTAGCTACAAACCATCCTACTCCAAAAATAATGGTTGCTGCAATCAATTTCGGAATGAATCCAAGGATCGTTGCCAATAAGCCACTAAATGGTTCTGCTACACCTTGAATATTCAGTGCATCAAGAACACCTGGGATGAACAACAGTAAAATTAGATAAAATACGATCTTACCAATTGTTTGTGTATATTTTTGTATATCTGTTTCTGTTTTTGCCAGCTTAAATTTGAAAAGCAAATGTTGTAAATTGACTTTTTTGCTTCCTTCAACAATTAACCATTGGGCAATACTCGCAATAACCCATGCTAGTAAAAGAATAAGTGCTGCGCTTAGAACTGCGGGTATAAAGTTCAGTAATGTAGAAATAAGTTCAGAAAGTGGATTTGCAATCATATTCAGATTCAATACATTGAAGAACAGAATGAAGACAACCACTAGAAGTATGTAATAGACCACTCTTCCAATGAGCTTAGCTGCGTTTACTGGTTTATCACTTGTACGGTATTTGTTTATTAATTTATCGTCCCAATCGGTTTTTTTCAACGCTTTTTCAACTAAATTCCCGATTAATTTGGCGATCAACCAACCTACTAATAAAACAATGAGTGCTACTACAAAATTTTGCAGTCCTTGCATAAAACTACCCGACAAATAATCGTTCATAAAATTGTTCATACATATCAAGCTCCCTTCAAGTATATACCTATGTATACCTTAAGAGAGCCTGCTTGAAACATTTAATATAAATCGATTAATTTACTACGCACCAATTTATTCGAAGCGTTTCTAGGAATTCCTTCAACAAAATGTATTTCTTTAGGCAATTTATACTTTGCCAAACGTTTTTCGGCATAGGTGTAAATGGCCTCCACGGTTACTTCTTTATGTTTGACGACGTATGCGATAGGTACTTGCCCCCACACATTATCTGTTTTTCCAGCAACGCCCACTTCCCGGATTTGTTCCATACCGCTAAGCACACTTTCAATTTCGGATGGATATATGTTCTCCCCACCTGAAATAATTAAATCCTTGCGTCGGTCCACGACATAAAGAAATCCTTCATCATCGAGATAACCCACATCACCTGTTGCTAGCCAGCCATTGTCGAATAATTTACTATTTGCATCCTCATTTTTAAAATAACCATTCGTCACCATAGGGCCTTTTACGAGAATTTCCCCTACTAACTCATCTGTAGTTTGTTCAATTTTCAATTGTGCAGGGAATAGTGGTTTTCCAGCTGATCCAATTTTCTCCAGAGCATCTTTCGGTCCCAGCGTTACAATTTGAGAAGCAGTCTCCGTCATGCCATAGGATTGAAATACAGGAATTTTCTTCTCCTTTGCTCGTTCCAACATTGGCTTTGGTGCTGGTCCACCACCTAGAAGCATGCACCGAAGTGTTTTGGGATAGCTTTCATCACCAAGTCGATCCATCAAACGTTGCACCATCATAGTGACGACCGAAACAATCGTAATTCCTTTGTTGATAATGGCTTGATGTACTGCCTCGGTGTCAAATTTTTCCAAAAGATAGACTGGCATGCCATAGATTACACTCTTGATTGATGTAGATAATCCACTAACATGAAAAATTGGAAGTGGTATCAGCCATTTATCATCTTTATTCAAACCAAGATTCAATGCTGACCCAATTGCACTCCACCAATGATTGCCATACGTATGCAGCACCCCTTTCGGAAAACCAGTTGTGCCAGAAGTGTATATAATCGTAAAAGTATTACCCAAATCTAACTCCGATTTTAAAGTTACCTCTTTTCCTGGTTGTGCTTCAATATCGGAAAATGATTGAATGTGATTTACGTTTAAAGTTTGACATGATTCTTTTAAATGATCTGCAGTAATCAAAATGGAAACTTCTGCATCTGTCACTTGATAATTAAGCTCTTCGGCAGTCAGCCGAGTATTTAATAGAACGCCAACAGCACCTAAATAGCTTAATGCATGAATGGCCACAATCATTGGGATCTGGTTCGTCGATAAAATTCCAACATGACTTCCCTCAGAAACTCCACGTTGTGCCAGTTGCTTAGCAAAGCGCTGACTTTTTTCTTTTAAAATTTTAAATGTAACCGTGCTGCCATCTTCCAACTCCATTGCAATTGCTTCTGGAGATAAATCAGCTTGCTTTGTTAACCAATGTGGTATAACTTCTGCCATTATGTTGATTCTCCTTACTTATATATAGTGACCATGGATGGATATAACGAATCGAGAGCTAATACCACTAAAAACAAAAACCTTTGCCCAGGTTAGCAAAGGTTTTCGTATGTGCATCCATCAATGGATCAAGGGAAACGCGGGAATTGTTTAAAATCCGGTTTTCTCTTTTCTTTGAAAGCGTCGCGTCCTTCTTTTGCTTCATCTGATGTGTAGTAAAGTAATGTCGCATCTCCACCAAGTTGCTGCAAACCAGCGAGCCCATCTGTATCCGCATTAAATGATGCTTTAAGGAAACGTAGTGCAGTTGGTGATTTTTCTAGAATTTCTTCACACCACTGTAATGTTTCTTCTTCTAGTTTTTCAAGTGGTACGACGCTATTAACCATACCCATTTCATATGCTTCATCGGCATTGTACTGGCGGCATAGGTACCAGATTTCACGTGCACGTTTATGACCGACCATGCGCGCAAGGTATCCTGCGCCATATCCAGCATCAAAACTTCCCACTTTTGGTCCAGTTTGTCCAAAAATTGCGTTGTCTGCCGCGATGGTTAAATCACAAACAATATGCAATACATGCCCACCACCGATTGCGTACCCAGAAACCATTGCAATTACCGGTTTTGGAATCTTACGGATTAAGCTTTGTAAATCAAGTACGTTCAAGCGCGGAATATTGTCTGATCCAACATAGCCACCATGTCCGCGGACAGATTGATCTCCTCCGGAACAGAATGCTTTATCTCCATCACCAGCGAGTACAATTACACCAATTGATGAGTCATCACGTGCATCTACAAACGCATCAATCATCTCCTGAACAGTCCGTGGTGTGAATGCATTGCGTTTTTCGGGACGATTAATAGTTACTTTAGCTACTCCATTATATTTCTCATAAATGATTTCTTCATAATTCTTCACATTTTGCCATTCTACAGTCATTTCAGGTTCCTCCTAAAAATAGATTTTATGTAGTTCTTCAATCTAAGCCAGTATTCGCATTTATAAATCCTATTACTATCTTACCAAAAGTTTCGGGTTTTTCCACGTGAATTGCATGTCCTGCATTCTCACATACAATCAGATTACCTGATTTCAAATGACTTTGCATCTTTTTATTAATCTTTACAAATTTAGGGTCAAGTTCTCCGGTAATCAAAAGCACCGGCATATCCAAGTTTTCAAGATGAGACCATAGCGATACTTGGCTGCCTGTTCCCATTGTACGAAGGGATAATGCCAATCCTTCAGAAGTATGAGAAAGTCGTTCCGAACGAAGCTGTTCCTGAACATCGGGCGCTAAACGCTTTTGTGTATGAAACAAAGAAATGTCCTGCCAATAATTCACAAACAATGGTACGCCATCCTGTTCAATTCGCTCGGCAAGCACTTCATCACTCTCCTTGCGCAACCTTCGTTCCCGAACGCTTGCAATTCCTGGTGATGCACTTTCCAAAACGACAGAACGCACTCGTTCCGGATATAACCGGCTGTATGACAAAGCAGTACGACCGCCCATGGAATATCCGACTAGATGGAAGGACTCCAATTGAAGTGATAGAAAAAGTGAATGCAAATCTCCGCAGCACTCCTCCATCGATTTGAGCGAAGGGGTACGGGTTTTACCATGCCCTGGCAAATCAATCGTAATGATTCGATAGCCGGAACCAAACGCATTGATAAAAGATTGCCATGTAGCTGAACTTCCCGTAAACCCGTGCAACATCACAACCGGAAATCCCTCACCTCGTTCCTCATACCAATAGGTTACATTTTCTCTGGAAAAATACAAAAATATCAATCCCCTTCTTGTAAGATTCCCTTCTCAATAGCATGCCACTTCGCACGATGCCATTCCACATTTTCGTTACGATCTGTTTTTACTTCAATAACGGAAAGACCTTCGTGCTGGTAACTTGTATATAGCAGTTCCTTTAAATGATCCTCTGTTGTCGCTAGAGCATATTCCCCACCATACATGGTAATGGCATTTTCGAATTCAATATCCACTGGTGTGCCGAAAAGTGCTTCAAAATGCTTTTTGTCGTTCGACTGAGGTAAAAAGGAGAAGATACCTCCACCATTATTGTTTACCAGTAAAATCGTAATGTTAAGCTTGTAATGCTTTGCGGCCAGAAGTCCATTCATATCATGGAAAAAGGATAAATCGCCTAATAATAAAGTAACCGGCTTGCCTGTGGTTGCCGCACCAACACCACTTGATATCATACCATCAATACCATTGGCACCACGATTTGCAAGTATCGAAATGTTCTTCGGTGTCGTCATTAGGAACGAATCCACATCCCGAATAGCCATACTATTTCCGACATATAATGTACTGTCTTCTGGGATTACATCGCACAATCCTCTTACAACTTCCCCTTCTGTTATTGCCGCTTCCGTGCCGCTTAACAGATGTTTTTTAGAAATACTGTTCATTTCCTGCCAACGATTCAACCATCCTGTATCCACATCAAATGCAGCAGATCCTGCAATCAAATCCTCACAAAGCATAACCGGATCCGCAAAAATGAATTCCGTTATATTTCCAGTCGGTTCGCGGTAACCCGTATAATTTTCCACTAAGTATTGCTTAGAATCTTTGTTTTCTTTCACATAAAAAAGGTATGCCTTTGAAACAGGCATGGCACCAAACCGAATAATATAATCTGGCTTCAATTGTTCACGGATCGATTTATTTCTTAAAAAAGCATCATAGGATTCAATAACCTGATCTTTATGATGGCTGCCTGTACGTACTTGTGATAATGGATCAGCCAAAACAGGAAGACCCCAAATACGCGCAAGTTCAGTTACTGCAGAAGCAAAATCCGGATCCGTTTGCGGTCCACAAACGATAACACCCTTTTGACCATCACCCAATGTTTTAACAAGTTGTTGAACGTGTTGCGCTGCCAATCTTTTTTTTCCATCAAAGACCGGATTAACGGATTGTGTTTGTTGTTGTGTAGCAGGAGATTCCCATAAATTTCTCAAAGAAAAGTCTGGGTTGAGCGGTTCCCGAAATGGAAAGTTTAAATGAAGCGGTCCAGGGTTTCCTTCCTGTGCCATATACACCGCTCTTGCTGCTTTATTTCTTGCATAACCAAGCATTTCAGGCGTACCTTCAGGCAGTGCCATTTCATGAAACCATTTCACATAATCACCATACAATTTAATTTGTTCAATTGCCTGTGGTGCACCAACATCACGTAGCTCATGCGGGCGATCTGCTGTTAAAACTATCAATGGTACTCTACTGTAATGCGCCTCGACAATAGCAGGAAAATAATTAGCTGCAGCTGTTCCGGATGTACAAATAAGTGCAACCGGCCGATTCGTTTGTTTCGCGATTCCCATTGCAAAAAATGCTGCAGATCTTTCATCGATAATGACCCATTCTTTGATGGAAGAATGCTCCGTAAATGTCAATGCAAGCGGCGTAGATCGGGAACCGGGTGAAATTACTACATCCGTCACTCCACTTTTTGTTAACTCATCTACAAAGTTTGCTGTATATCTTGATAATGTTTCTATATGGTTCATCTAATGTTTGCCTCCTAAAACAGATAGCATAGGCACAAGCTTAATTTTTGTTTCTTCATATTCACTGTCTGGATCGGAATCTTTCACTACGCCACACCCTGCAAAAAGGGATGCCTCGTCACCTTGTATGAGAGAAGAGCGTATCGCCACAGCGAACTCACCATTCTGATTACTATCCATCCAGCCAATTGGTGCCCCATACCACCCACGGTCCAAAAGTTCCTCTTCACGAATGAATGCGAGCGATTCCGTACGTGGTGTCCCACCAAGCGCTGGTGTAGGATGCAATTGCTTAATAATATCAAAAATACTGTAGCCATTTCTTAGATTTGCCGTCACAGGTGTGTATAAATGCTGTAAATTACGTAACGGATAGATGACTGGCTCATCCGGAATATTCACTTCTGTACAATAATCCATGATTGCGTGTTTGATCATTTTCACAACGAAATCATGCTCTTGTCGATTCTTCTCGTCATGCAAAAGGTCATCACTAATTTTCCTATCCTCTATTTCTGTTTTCCCACGGGAAGCCGTACCTGCAAGACACGTGGATAAAAGCTTCGTTCCCTCCAGTTTTACAAGTCTTTCCGGAGTAGCTCCAACAAAACAATCTTCATCCATTTCATAGGCGAAGATATAGCTGTTTGGCTGTGTGTTTAAAAGATTCTTTAGTACGGTTGAAATATCTGCTTTCTGGTTGAATTTTAACCGGACTTCCCGGGCCAGTACGATTTTCTCCATATTGCCTTTCCCTATTACTTCCGTAGCTCTACGAACACTGTTTTTCCATTTTTCCGGATCTATCTCTTTCACCTTGGTAATTTTCAATCGATCGGCTACTCGTTTATGATTGAAAATAAGCTTTCTTTCCATCATCTTTAAATCATCTGCCAGCTGCTTGGCATGATCATTCTTTTTCACATAAATATTTATTGTAAAATAATAGCTTTTATCATATTTTGTCAGTAGAAATTCAGGTACTGTAAAGTTACTCGGTTTGAACTTCTTCCATAACTTCGTTGGTTTCTTTTTTGGATCAAAAGACATGCCGCCAAGTACAACGACTCCAGTCCCAGGAACGTCATATGGATTATGAACGAATGCCTTTTCTAATACGGAGTTCCATTGTTTTTCCGTTTCCTCAAATCGTGATTTCTCTGCACTGATTTGGTGCGCGCTTCCAGCGCCTACAAGCAGAAACTGTTGGGATGAGCTTGTCCAAAATGTGCGATTTCCTCCAATTTGCTTAGCTGCATCAAAGAAACAAAGCGGATCCGTTTCTTCTATTTTTTTCGTTATACTTACAAGTCTGGTATCATCTTCTGTCTGAAGTTGTTGTATAGCCTCATTCAGTATCGATACTACTTGTTTTTCCTTTATATCAATCATCTAAATTAACCTCCGTCATGTCCTGAAGTCAGAGACATCCTACCTTATTTTATGCTCTTTTCGTCAGTTTCTCAAGAAAAGCCTTCAATTTCTACAAAAATTGTCAGCAGAACCGTTCGGAATAGATTGACAGGCCTCTTGTATTTCCCTAAAATTATACTGATTGGCAGAGATAAATCAGGGGGAACAAATACATGCAGTCATCAGATAATAATACGATTAAACAGGCTTTAAATGAACGTGGTGGTTTTCACGTTTGGTGGCGTCTATTGCGCCCACATACACTCACAGCATCTTTTGTTCCCGTTTTTGTTGGAACGATGATCGCTTTTAATGAAGGATCCATTGATTGGTTATTATTCCTCGCTATGTTAGTTGCATCCATACTTATACAGGCAGCAACGAATATGTTCAATGAATACTACGACTTTGTACGAGGTTTAGATACTGATGAGTCTGTCGGTATTGGCGGTTCTATTGTTCGGGACGGTATTGCACCGAAAAGAATCCGGAATTTGGCATTTGGTTTCTATGGCATTTCCATTCTTCTCGGCATCTATATTTGTATGACTTCCAGTTGGTGGATTGCAGTTATTGGTTTAGTTTGTATGGCTTTCGGTTATTTATATACTGGAGGGCCGCTTCCTATATCCTATACCCCATTTGGAGAATTATTTTCAGGCGTATTAATGGGAACAGTAATTATTGGCATCACTTACTTTATACAAACCGGTACTGTTACAGCTGAAATGGTTTGGATTTCTATTCCAATTTCAATATTCATCGGAAGTATCAATTTGTCCAATAATATTCGTGACCGTGATGGAGATAAAATAGGCGGCAGGAAAACAATCGCTGTGTTAATTGGCAGAGAAAGATCCGTCACCTTGCTCGCTTTTTTAATGATTATAGCCTATGTAATCACTGGAATCTTGATTATTATCGGGAATTTGCCTCTTTGGTCACTGATCACATTTTTTAGTGCTGTGAAGGCCCGTGAAGTTATTAAGAAGTTCCGAGGTAAAACAGAAGCAATTGAAATGATGCCTGCCATGGCAGCGACCGCAAAAACAAATACGATTTATGGTTTCCTTTTGGGTATTTCACTCCTTCTGGCAGCGTTTATTTAATTCTACGTGCCAGAGATGAAATAAGCGCCTCCGTAACGAAAGGAAGGATGGAATTATGAATCAACTTAGTAATGAGAAGCTTGCATATTTCAAAGAAAAACTCTTACAAATGAAAAACGAGACGGAGCAGGAAATCCATTCCAATAGCAATCAAAGTCCAAATGAATCAATCCAAGAACTTGCTGATTACGATAACCACCCAGCTGATATGGGTACTGAACAGTTCGAACAGCAACGTGACGCGGGATTGGACCTTATGCGGCAGGATCGTTTAAAAGAAATTGAAGATGCACTTGATCGGATAGAAAATGGCTCCTATGGTCTTAGTGAAAAATCAGGCAAACCAATTCCAGAAGAAAGACTGGAAGTAATGCCGATTGCCAGAAATTTAGTTGAAGAAGAGAACTAGTTTGAAATCACCCTTTTGAACATGGGGTGATTTCTTTTTGTGAAAAAAAAAGCCAACCTCATCTGAGATTAGCTTTCTGATGTTAACTTTTGTCGTTTATATAAATCTTGCTTGTTGGCTTTCTATCCAGCTGCGCATTTTTATGAATATTGGTACAAATAGTAACGCAACAACAATTCCTTTAATTATATTAAATGGAAGTACACCTACCAATACGGATGTCCAGATTACTTGATCAGTCATTTCCCAGCCCATAAACCAACTATACGCTGGGAGGATAAAGAAGTAATTAAGCACACTCATACCTACTGCCATGATGACTGTTCCAGCCACTAATCCGGAAACAATGCTTTTAACACCATTAAACTTATGATAAAGCAACGAAACAGGAACAACAAACATGACCCCGGCAAGGAAATTAGCTGAAACTCCGATTGGATCACCTGCTCCCGATACTGCTAAATAAAGGATATTTTTCACCGCTACCACGATAACACCTGCAATCGGGGAGAAAATGAGTGATGCCATTAATGCTGGCACATCACTGAAATCTATTTTTAAATACGGTGGTAAAAATGGTAGTGGGAAGTTAATAAAAAATAAGACTAGTGAGATCGTTCCCAACAATGCTAAAATAATAAGTTTTAATAAATTTGATGATTGCTTTTTTGTATTTTGCATCATCCTATTCCTCCTTCATCTTATCGATTCCGCTCTCGTGATGAAGGATTGCTACCCTGAACTTTACCGAATAATCACAAAAACCCTAAAGCAAATAAGGGCTTTAGGGCTTTAGGGTTTTAAATTCATCGGTAAATAATGGTGTAAGGATACACCAAAATCAGGCTCGACATCTTCTCCCATCCAGACTGTAACTGTCGGTCCTGGAATTGCACCAGGTCAACCATATAGCAAAGCTGCCATACCGTTCGCGGACTTTAAGTAATTATACTTATCACCGCCGGTCGGGAATTTCACCCTGCCCCGAAGATTGGAATCGATTATTTAATTGTTTAACTATATTATACTAGATCTTCACTAGTTTGCAAGAAAAATAATTAGAAATCTCAGCCAAAAGTAAAACAAACGAAGAGAGTGTGGAAAAAAACTCTCCCACACTCTCTTCGTTTGCCTACTACTAATTCTTACTTTTAACCTTTTCCGTTACCTTTGCCTTTTCCTTTACCTTTTCCATTGCCATTACCTTCATCTTCTTCATCGCCGATATATAGCTTTCCTTCCGCTTGATCGCGTGTTTCATTACCAAATTCATCTACTGCTTTTACTTCTACAACTGCACCTTCTGCAGTTACATTACTTGGTACTGTCCAATAACCTACATAGGTTCCATCAGATGTTTCCATCATTGGAAGTTCTGTAGCATTGGCAACTCCAAGATTTGTGAGTGGCATATGGATCATAAATGAAGCATCTAACCCTGGCTCGCTTTCAAACTCAATCATGACACTTTCACCAGCTTTAAGATTGACATCTTCTGTAGGTGTTAAGTTTGAGATCTCAGGAGCAGTGAAATCTGCTCCGATGACTATCGATTCAGTTGCTGTATTTCCAGCTAAATCTGCTGCAACAACTTCAATTGAATTTTCGCCTTCATCAAGCAAGATACGTTTAGAGTAGCTTCCATCTTCAATAGCAGCTGCTTGACCATTCACTTCTACAAAGTCAAGATTTGCATCAGCTACAGTACCTTCAACTGTTACTGTTTCACGAGTAGTTTGATCTCCATCTGCAGGAGAATCAATTGTTAGGTCTGGTGCTTCTGTATCCAGAGTAACTGTCACTGTTTCAGATTCACCAACTACTACACCGTTTAATAACGTTAATGCCTGGAATTCATTATCTCCTTCTGTCAGTTCAGTTGGGAACTCAAAAGACCCATCGTAGCCAACTTCAACAGATTCAATTTCTTCTCCATTATTCAATAACTGAACAGTTGTTGTTGCAGAAGCAGTTCCTGCTACTGTCAACTCCGTTTCATTCGTAATGAAGTCTTCTGCAGGTGTAGTAATTACAGGATCATCTACTCCATACGCTAAACGAGCACGGATCATATAGTTACCTTCCGCTGCTGGAGATGGTCCCCATGCACCACCAACATATTGATAGCTACGTTCTGCATTTGGTCCATTTTCATCTGTTGCAAGTCCTGGTACATTTGGATTTGCTCCCGTTTGAATGTATACCATATAGAAGTCACCATCAACTTGAATAGAATGTTCGGTTAGGTCAACAACAGTCCACTCATCTAGGCTTCTGATTGCCTCTGCATCAACCGGTCCAGCTAATTTTTCTCCTGGTGTTCCATCCGGACCTGTAGCATCCCAAACTTCTACAGCAAATTCAGTTCCACCTGGTGTTGGCCAGTCGGTACCATGGAATTGGAAAACACCATCCGTTACGATAGCAGATTCCTGTCCTTCAGGTAGGGACATTTTTACTGCCCATCCATTTCCAGCGTCATAGAATGCACGTGCATTCTCTGCACTTCCATCATCATAACCAATTTCTCCGCCAGGAACCGTGTAGAATGGTTCCAGTACCACATTTACTTCAGCGTCTGAACCATCAAGATCCACTTCAACCTCAGTTCCATGATATCCAGCTGCAAGAATTTTCAATGTGTACGTACCCTCGTATGCAGTCAATGCGAAACTACCACTAGTATCTGTTTCGATAGGTTCAATAGTTGCATCTTCTACAAGAAGCACTGTTGCACCTTCGATTCCTTCTCCGGTGTCTTCATCAGTAACCGTACCACTAACCGTGTATTGATCAATTTCTTCCAATATAAAATCGGCTACCGCAGTTCCGTCTGCTTCGATTGATACGGATTGTTCTTCCGATTCAAAACCGTAAGATTCTGCTACAACTGTAAACTCACCTGCTGCATGCAGTAAGGAATAACTTCCATCTTGTGGGTTCGTGTTTACCGAACGCCCACTTTCAAGCACGCTTACTTGTGCACCTAATGGTAGTAGTGTTGGATGAATTCCTTCATCACTCAATGAAACAGATTCATTCCTTGTCATGACAGGCTGCATTTTATCTGGATTAACTTTTTCCTTTTTAGCTTCTTCACTTGGACCGATTACGCCGAGTGAAATTGGCTCTTCAGCTTCTACTATTCCCAATGATGTATCTGATAATGCTACATCATCAATATACCAGCCATCTCTTAAAACACTACCATCTGTATCAAGGTTGAAACCAATGTAGACACGTTCTCCGCTATATTCGGAAAGGTCAATTTCAACTTGTTCCCATCCATCAGATGTGTTCGTCAGTCTTAATAGTTGTGTCCAGTTTTCCTGATCTGTTGAAATGAACACATGACCATAATCCCAGTTATTTTCAATGTTATACCATTGTTCAAACTGCAGGAAGGATTCTCCTTCAGGCAAATCGATTGGAGGCATAACTAGTGTTGAATTCTCATTATTGCTATACGTTCCTTCTGTATTTGTCGCATAGACATTTTCACCTGAAACAGCTTCTCCTGGTCCAGAAGTTGGGATACCACGATTCCAGCTATTGTTTTCACCGAATAGTGTCCAGCCTGCAGGAGCCGTTTCAAAGTCTGCAGAATAGCCTACCGTGATACCAGGATGAACTGCAACCGTATATTCATCACTGATTACTTCATTTCCGCCAAAGTCATTAATAACGATTTGATAGGTAAAAGAATCACCAGTTATATCTTCCCCAGGAATGGTTGCAACATATTCGCCGGATTTAAAATCTCCTGTTACTCGAGATGCTTCAATAGATTGTCCATCACCATAGATAACCTCTACAGAATTAACACTAATATCATCTGTAGCCTGAATGCTTAAATCAAGATCCATGCCTTCATATGTTTCTATTGGTGCCTCATGCTCAAAAGTAGGAGCTTCCGTGTCTTCCCCTTCTTTTGTTACTTGTCCTTCTAATGTTCCAAGACCAGTTACTAGAGATGAAACAGCGTCATATGCATTAACAAGACCATATCCATACCCCATGTTTGGAGCCTCAGGATAAGTGCCATCTGTTAATGGTGTCGCTGTACTCATAACTATTTCTTCCAATTCATCAACCGTTAAACTAGCATTCGCTTGAATCATAAGTGCTACTGCACCAGAGACTGCAGGTCCCGCCATTGATGTACCATTCCATCCACCTTCATAGCCACCACCTGGTACCGTTGAACGAATGTTCACACCAGGAGCTGATATATCCGGTTTAATATCATCTTCATATGGTGAAGGTCCTTCCAATGAAAAGCTAGCTAAATTGTCATTAATATCTGTAGCACCAGTTGCGAATGATTCTGGATAGTTTGCTGGAGTTGCAATTGATCCAGGACCACCTGGGTTAGAGAACGTAGTATTACCTGCAGAGAATTCAGGGAAAATTTCCGCCGCTCTCCAAGAAATAACTACATCACGGTACCATTCATCAAGACCTGGTCCACCACCCCATGAATTATTGACAACATCCGGAGCCATAGAAGCGTCCCCACCAGGTGCTAAGATCCACTCAGCAGATGCTAATAAATCTACATCTGTTCCTCCAGCTGCAGTGAAAGCTCTAGCTGAAATAAACTTAGCTCCAGGTGCTACACCGACCTGATTCGAACCATCTGGCTCACTACCTACCATTGTACCAGTTACGTGTGTACCATGCCCCTGGTCATCATAAGGAACATCCTGACCTGTTGTTGCATCAAACCAGCTGTACGTATGATCTACCTCGCCAGTTGCAGCATCATAGCCACGATATTTATCGGCTAATCCTGGATGATCATGCTGAACACCAGTATCGATACTTGCTACAACAACACCTGAACCATCAAATCCCATATCCCAAACACCAGGAGCGCCAACACGTTCTACATTCCACTCTACGTTTGCAATATCAGAATTTGGTGTTTCTGCATCTTTGGAAACTGTTGTATACAGTTCACGTGTTTCATTGGGTAAGATTTTTTCAACTTCAGAAAATGTAGCGATTTTTTCCGCTACTTCTTTTGTTGCTGTTACTGCCAAACCATTGACAATGTGATAAGATTTGAGATTTTCAGCATTTCCATTTTCTATTTCCTTTTCCAAGAATTCCTTTACATTATGTTGGGACGTTAAGGACGTTGCTTTCAATTCAGCAATTACTGCAGAGCGCTGAATATGTTCTGCTTTTTGTGCTGAAAGACTTTCCTTTGCCGCACTTTCCCTAGCTTCACTAGCCACCTTCTCTACTTCTGCTGTTTCTTTAAATTTAACAAGAAAGGTAACTTTTTCATCATCATTAAATTGCTTCATCAGCCGGTCATTTACTTTAACTTCTGCTACCTTATTGGAATCATTTAGTGAGTAAGACGATTTGCTATTCGATTCAGCAAGCGCTACACTTGGTGCAATTAAAGAAAATGTCATTAAAAATGATGCTGCGATACTAAAAGCTTTCACTTGACGCCTTTTCTTTAGTCTCAAATCTTTTCCTCCCCTCAATTTTTAAACCAATGCAATACCAGCTGAAAATACGACATTAAAACGCACAAAAAAACACCCTAGCCTCCTTTTCAAATGCGAACACTTATCATGTCGATTTAAAGCCACTGTGGTGTGAGTGCAAATTCTCGTTGATAGTGCCAGTATAGTAGATAAATAGAAAGGTTAGTGTCGAACTACGTCGAATATAATCCGAATTTTTAAAATTGATAGATTAGTATGAATTTTTCGTATTTTATTCAACTAATATCAACCACTAAATAGCATGTAATTACCTGTAAGCAAGGGTTTATAAGGGATTTATTAGTTATCTAGTTAACAATTTATTGATAAAATGATTATATAAACCTACTTATATTTTAAAGAATGATAGTATTTTTCTAGAACTAGGAAAAATAGGACTATGTATAGCGTATAGATTCATTCGTTCTTAATAAGAAATGGTTCAATAGTCGGGATTCGAAATATAGGTAGTACTTTTGTTGCAACGAGTAAAAAAGCGATAGCGTCCACTTTATTGGACACTATCGCCTTTTTGCTTAGACTCTTTTGTAATTTTTGTTTTTAATCCTCGCAATTGAGATAAAATGCGAAGTAGGATATGTCTCTTCAGCGACCGCTCTGGGAAATACACTACGCTTTCCGCGGGCGGCTGGTGAGCCCCTTCATGCTAGCGCATTTCAGTGTCTCACCTATGCCTCTCTTCCCGCAGGAGTCTTCGTATATTTCCCAGAGCTGGTTAGAAGGTTGCTGACAATGACTACACTTGCTAATAGGTAAAAAAGCACCCTACAGCTTCACTAGTCCGGCATCGCTGTGGGCGGTGACTCCTGCGGAAAAAGCACAAATTCTGGAAATAAACCTATTTTATAGATTTTATGATAAAAGCAACAATTTTTTTAATCTTCTAGCGGATTTAGGCTCTCTTCTCCGGTCATGTCGGTAATCATCGTGACGAGTAATTCAATTTCCTCATCAATATCTTTAAAACTTGCTGTTTCCACTGGTGAGTGCATATAACGTAATGGCAAGGATACTAAAGAAACAGGAACTCCCTTGCCAGTTAATCGCATTTTGTCTGCGTCTGTACCGGTCATTCTCGGAGTAAGTTCATATTGTACGTCCATATTCAGCTTTTTCGCAGTACGTTCAAGCAATTTATTAATTTTTATGTTGATTGGTGCACCTTTTGCAAGTACAGGACCACCATCAAGCGTGATATCACCATACTTATTTTTGTTTACACCCGGATAGTCGGTTGCAAATGTCACATCACAGGCTATTGCCATTGTCGGTTCGATACCTGCCGCTGCAAAATACGCGCCCCCCATATTCGTTTCCTCATTAACCGTGCTTGCTGCATAAACGCCAACCTTTACATCTTTTTCAGAAAGACGTTTTAAAACTTCTGCAACAATAAAGGCTCCCGTCCGGTTATCGAGTCCCCTTCCTGCTACATAACGATCTCTTAAAATCTCAGGTTCCGTTTTATAGACACAGAGATCACCGATTTGAACATCTTTCCCTGCCTCATCGTTCGTTTTATAGCCGCAATCAATAAAAAGATCTTCGAGGCCGAAATCATTCTTCAAACCTCCATGGTGCTGTGCATTTACACCTATAACTCCAGTAACTGTTCCGTTATATCCAAGTACAGTTACACGCATTCCAACGGCAGCTTTTGGATTAATTCCACCCATCTTATCAAAATGCAGATAGCCGCTTTCATCAATCCGATTTACTACGAGCGCAATTTCATCACTATGACCTGCAAGTAATAGTTTAAATGGGGCTTCAGGATTTAGTACACCAATTGCATTTCCTGCATTATCGGTGCGAATTTCATGAGCAAAATCCTTTACATAATGAATCCATTTCTTTTGTATATCCATTTCCATACTGGATGGAGATGGGGTTTTTAATAATTCCAATAAAAATTCCTGATTTACTTTTGACATCATTTCTTCCTCCTCGAGTAAAACATTTCATTAATTTCATGATAGCAAAGATTTTACCGAAGAGCACTTTTGTTTACGCCTCATCCAATAATGGGTAAACTTTAATAAAGAGGATTACAATCTGTAAGGAGTGTGAAAAGATGAATTTGAATGAATGGTATGAAAAAGGCTTGAACCCGGATCTTTATATTGAATCAATGGATAAGCACAAGGATGATTTACTGTATATTTATGATCAATTCATTTTGCCTGAGGATGAAGCATTTTTCGAACAAATGCGTGAAAAAAATCTTCGTGCAATTGTCTTGACGGAAGACTGGTGCGGTGATGCTATGCTTAATATCCCCATTCTTTTGAAGCTATCTGAGGCATCAGGTATTCAGGTACGGATGCTTTTACGAGATCAAAACCTAGAGCTGATGGACCAATACTTGACCAATGGCAAATCTCGCTCCATCCCCATATTTATCTTTATGGATGAAGATGGGAATGAAGTTGCCAAATGGGGACCACGCGCAACAAAGATTCAGAAATTTGTTGATGAGTCACTTCGTAAGCTTCCACCAAAAGATGCAGAAGACTTTAAAGAAAAATCGAGTGAAGTATTTCTATTTATGACAAAATCTTACCGGGACCATCCCGAATTTTGGACAGATGTTTATACCAGTTTAAGAGAAACATTGCAATAACATTCCAAAGTAACAGTGATTTTTTGCTGTTACTTTTTTTGTGGGTGAAAAATGCCGTAACTCAACTTTCGCAAGTTCGATCAGTTAACTGGGTTAAACTTAGAATGTTTCTAATATCCCCTTGCTAAACTTGATTAAAACAGGGCTGTTTTCGCACTATTTATAGCCTTTTAACCATCGCAGAGTTGAGATAAAATGCGAACTAGAATAGGGAACTTCGGCGATCGCTCTGGGAAATACACTGCGCTTTTCGCGGGCGGCTGGTGAGCCTCTTCATGCTGAAGCATTTCAGAGTCTCACCTATGCCTTTCCTCCCGCAGAAGTCTCCGTGTATTTCCCAGAGCTAGTATAGTGTCCAATAAAAAATTTAAAAGCACTTTAATGAGTAGTTAATGAATTCGCTCTATTAAGGCAGTTGATTGGAGCGGAGGACAGTTGACTCCTGCGGGAACAAATGTTTTCGATGGGGCGAGTAATCGCAGTCCCAGCACGTGTCCGAAGACTCCGCAGAGTGGTTATCTCGAGGAGGCTGAGGCCGTGCCCGCGGAAAGCAACTGTCCGCAGCGGAAATCAACTAGCAGTTACTTCGGAGTTTATAGAAAATCCGAAGTAAAAAAATGGAAAGAGCCTCTTGAAATCTCGATGTACCCAGACTGCTCAGGGCAAATAGTTCATCCAAAGTCAACTTGAGCAGTGTAGCACAATCCCTCCTAATTCTATCAAGGCTTATTTGTTCATTTCACACTCCGAAAGTTGATTTATAACATAAAACAATAACAAATATATACAACTTGTATAACCTCCTCCTAACTTGGCACATACTATGTAAAAATCCATTTATTTCTAAGGTGATGTCATGTATATTCGATTTCTGAAACAAATTTATTATCGCCTTCCAACTGCACTTAAGCTACTCGTTACAATTTTAGTTCTTATGTCCTTTTTTGGATTTCTCATTCATTTAACAGAACCTGTACAGTTCCCGACCGTCTTTGATGGGGTTTGGTGGGCTTTTATTACTGGATCTACAGTTGGATATGGTGACTATGTACCTTTGACTCCAACTGGCAGGATTATTGCTATATTGCTGATTTTAACAGGGGGTGGGTTTCTTGCTTTTTATATCACTTCTTTATCCACCGCAACTGTGAAGCATGAACAAGATTTAGAAAACGGTAAACTCCCGTTCAAGGGGAGTAATCATTTTATTTTTATCGGTTGGAATGAACGGACGAGGCAATTAATCGATATAGTAGCGGAAAAACATCCAAGTATCCGAATCGTGTTGATTGACAGGACGTTACACCATCTGACATATCAGGAGTTCCCGGTTCATTTTATTAACGGCGATGCAACGGAAGACAGTGTATTAGAAAAAGCAAATGTTGCCTATGCTGATCGCGTGTTAATCAGTGCAGATATAACTAAAAATGAACGTCAGTCAGACCAATTCACCATTTTATCTACGATTGCAGTTAGAGGAAATAATGAAAAGATACCCATTGTAGCTGAAATTTTGTCCAAAATACAGATTGAAAATGCGTTGCGTGCCGGTGCTACAACTATTATACGATCGAATGATTTTATGAGTGGCTTGTTCTTTCATGAACTTTCTCATAGGAAGACCGCTACCCCATTTGAAGATATCATCCAAATTTTACGTCAGCAGCAGTTTTCACATATGAAACTTCCGAAAGAGCTTGAAGGCCAACCTTTTAACCTGGTGTTGAATGAAATGCTCAAAAAGGAAAATCTGGTTTTCGGTTTTATACGGGAAGGTAATTATTATATGCATCCAGAATCAAAGCATATCTTAATGAAGAATGATATTCTTGTTTCACTAACACGTTGGTAATTTAAAACCGATAGTTTCTATTTTTACTTTGCTAGAATCAATAAACTGTGCTATAATAATATATTGTGTATTAGAATCGAATATAGGTATAGGAGTTGTTCAGCATGACTAACAAATTTGAGGCTGGTCAGATAATAGACGGTAAAGTAACAGGAATTCAACCATACGGTGCATTCGTTGCTTTAGACGATGATAATCAAGGATTAGTTCACATCTCAGAAATCACACATGGATATGTTAAAGATATCAATGAGCACCTAACAGTTGGAGACGACGTTAAAGTTAAAGTTATGAACGTTGACGAAGCAAGAAATAAAGTTTCTCTATCCATTCGTGCTACAGAAGAAGCTCCAAAAAAACCAGCAGCAAGAGCAAAGAAACCTCAAGCTACATTCCAACAGGAAAATGATACAGCTGGATTCAACACATTGAAAGATAAACTTCAAGAGTGGATCGATCAATCAGAAAAGAAGTAAGCAACAGGAAAAAGAGGCATACGTGGTGGATATTAACTTACCTACCACGTATGCCTCTTTTTTATTAATTCTTTCTACGTTAATACTATTTTCAGAAAATAATTGAGTATACTCTCTTTGTTCTTGATTTCACATTCCTAATAGCTTAAAGTAAAATAGTATTATTACTGTAGCCACAAGGAGGATAACAATGACACATGTATCATTTACGTACGATAAAGCTCTGAAGTTTTTCGACAAACAGGAAGTGAACAACTTAAGTCCATTTGTTGAAGCAGCTCATCATATGCTTCACGAAAAAACTGGTGCTGGCAATGATTACCTTGGTTGGATTGATCTACCAGAAAACTATGACAAAGAAGAATATGCACGGATTAAAACAAGTGCTGAAAAAATCAGAAATGATTCTGATATTCTGCTAGTAATTGGGATTGGTGGTTCTTATCTTGGAGCACGTGCAGCACTTGAGATGTTGAACCATTCTTTCCAGAACCTGCTTTCCAAAGAAGAGCGCAAGGCACCACAAATTATTTTTGTTGGCCATCATTTAAGTTCTACATATATGAGCGAGCTTTTTGATGTACTAAAAGACAAAGATTTCTCCATTAACGTTATTTCCAAAAGTGGAACAACAACAGAACCTGCAGTTGCCTTCCGTATTTTCAAAAAATATTTGGAAGAAAAATATGGTGCACAAGAAGCAAAAGGCCGTATTTACGCAACAACAGATAAAGCAAAAGGCGCTCTAAAAACATCTGCAGATAATGCTGGCTATGAAACATTTGTCATTCCTGACGATGTTGGGGGACGTTATTCTGTACTTACAGCAGTGGGACTTCTACCGATTGCAGTAAGTGGTATTTCCATTGATGACATGATGCAAGGTGCGAAAGACGCGATGAATGACTTTGCTGAACCTACACTTGAAAAAAATCCGGCATATCAATATGCAGCTGTTAGAAACGTATTGTACAACAAAGGAAAAGTCACTGAACTTCTGATCAATTATGAACCAAGCCTGCAATATTTCTCTGAATGGTGGAAACAGTTATTTGGCGAAAGTGAAGGAAAAGATCAAAAAGCCATCTACCCTTCATCAGCTAATTTTACAACTGATCTTCATTCACTTGGGCAATACATTCAAGAAGGGCGCAGAAATATTTTCGAAACGGTTCTACATGTGAACACTGCTAAAAAGGAAATGACGTTGGAAGCAGAAGAAAATAATTCGGATGGCCTAAACTATCTTGCTGGGAAAACAATCCATGAAATTAACAATAAAGCATTTCAAGGTACGATGCTTGCGCATACAGATGGGGATGTACCGAATCTGATTGTTGAAGTGCCTGCACTTGATGCATATACATTTGGCTACATGGTTTACTTCTTCGAAAAAGCTTGTGCCATCAGTGGCTACCTACTTGGAGTTAATCCATTTGACCAACCAGGTGTGGAAGCATACAAAACAAATATGTTTGCTTTGCTTGGTAAGCCTGGCTTCGAGAAAGAAAAAGAGGAACTTGAAAAACGTTTATAAAAAATTTTTTCAAAAAAAGTTCAAACATATTGTTTATAATTCGCAACACCGGGTAATACTATAAATGTAAGACTTTCTCGTATTCCCCCTGTAGGCAAGGCGTTTAGACGCTTTGCTTTTTTTTTTGCTATTTTCTTTGATATAATAGCACTACATGAATATTAGGAGGCAGCTGATAATGGGTATTTTTGACGAATTATATGAACGCAGAAACACAAGGTCGGTTAAATGGGACCTACTACAAGAAGTATTTCAGTCTGACGATGTTCTCCCAATGTGGGTTGCAGATATGGATTTTAAAGCACCAGATGAAGTAAACGATGCATTAGTAAAACGAGCACAGCATGGAATATATGGATATACCGTTATCGATGACGATGTATCAGACTCCATCCTAAATTGGTTACAGAAAAGGCATCAGTGGAAAATTGATAAATCATGGCTATCTTATAGCCCAGGTGTGGTAACAAGCCTGCATATGGCTGTACAGGCCTTTACCGAACCGAATGATAAGATTCTCATTCAAACTCCTGTCTATACTCCCTTTTACAGTGTAATTACAGAACATAATAGAGAAGTAGTAAAAAATAAACTTGTACAAAATAATAATTATTATACGATTGATTTTGAAGACTTCGAGAAAAAATTGAAAGATAACGTAAAAGCGTTTATCTTATGCTCTCCGCATAATCCTGTTGGAAGGGTTTGGAAAAAAGAAGAATTGGCAGAAATGGCAAGACTTTGCCTGAAGTATGATGTCATGATTTTCTCTGATGAAATTCATAGTGATCTCGTGTTCCCTGGTGAACATCATATTCCAATCGCATCCCTTTCGGAGGAAATCGCCGATCAAACGATAACGTTTATGGCACCGTCGAAAACATTTAATCTTGCTGGGTTGGATGCTTCCTATGTGGTTACTACCAATAAGGAAAGAAGAAAGAAACTCGATACAACATTTAGTAAGCAAGGTTTTCATAATATGTTGAACACAATGGGTAATACAGCATTGGAAGCTGCCTATACATATGGAGAGCCATGGCTGGATGAACTTGTTGCATTGTTAGAAAATCATAAAAATTATGTAACAGAAATGTTTGATAAGCACGCACCGCAATTAAAAGTCATTAAATCGGAAGGAACATACTTACTCTGGGTTGATTGCAGTGAACTTGGTATGGATAGTAAGGAATTGAAAAAGTTTATGATTGAAAAGGCAAGAGTCGGCCTGAATGCAGGTGTTGACTACGGTGAAGAGGGCAAACAATTCATGCGAATCAATATTGCCTGCCCACGGGCAACGCTCGAAGAAGGCGTGAAGCGAATCATTGATGCTGTAAAAGCACTTTGATCCATATGTAAGCATAAAGACAGCTTGGTGAAACTACACCAAGCTGTCTTTAATTACTACTCTTCCTGATCTTCATTTGTTTCTGTTGGGTCTGTAGGTGATTCATCTGATACGCCGCTATCCTTATCTTTCTTTATTTCACCACAAAGTATTCTCACCCCGGAATCTCCGCTTGGCTGGGTGACACCATCATCCTGTGCTTCATGAACAATCAGTGAACTTCCTTCTTCATTTAAGAGAGAGTTCTTGCCGTCCAGCAATGTAGCGCCGGCGAGCATTAATTCAGCTTCAACAAGCCCACCACCATCAGCTTCGATATTTGGCAAGTCACCCATATGTGGTCCGTCCGGATGCATCAATCCATGTTCCTTCCCTTCCGGATTATAGTGGTTTCCCGCAGTTGTAAAGTCAGGTCCTTCACATTTAGGAAACTCATGTACATGTATGCCATGAAATCCGGGTTCAAGCCCTTCCAATTTAAGCTCTATCCCTACACCATCTTCTTGTTCATTCATTGTCGCAGTTCCTACCATATCCCCTGCACCATTGTACATTTCAATTGTTTGTGTCGTGGGACTGTCCGTCTGACATGCCCCAAGCAGCAGAATACTAAACAGAAAAATAAAACGCATATAACTTATCTCCTTTTGCATTTCTTTGTATTCAGTATCTGCAATTAATCTATAACCTAAACCAAAAAGCCTCCTCATCTTTTCAGATATAAGGAGACTTAACTTCAGGAATTAGGCTTATCTGTTGTGCTATTGGCGCTTTCTAATTGTTGATTGTATTTCTTTTTAAAATCCGCTTCATCTTTTCTCGACTTTTTCATCATAAAATACATTGCAATAACCGCTAGAGTCATAAAAATCGCCAGTGCGATGAACGCTGGAATATACTCGGTTTTATCTTCCGGAAAATAAAGAAATGGCATCATTATACTTCACACCCTTCTTTTCCTATTATATCAAAGTTCTAGTTATAGCCAACAACCTGAGTTAAATATTCGCTAATTTGTTACATTTTTGGCACAATATAGCTGAGGAGAGTGATAACCATGGCGGAAGCTATAATTGGGGATATTGTCAAAGCACATTATCATTCAGGTACATATATCGGTGAAGTAAAAGAGGATCGTGGAGCAAATTATTTAATTGAAGTACTCGCTGTGTTGAAACATCCACTTCAGGGTGATCTGCATAATTACGGGACGCTTGAAGATGTCTTCTTCCATGAACGAAAAGCATTGGCATTCCATGAAAAAATGAATGTGAAAAAAGCTGCAATTCATCCAATCGATGAGGAAATTCCTGCTTATGGGAAATCTCTGAAAAAAGCAGTGGATGAATACAAAGAGAAGATGGCAGTCGAGAATACAGAATTTAACCGTCAAGCTATATTAAAACTGGAGGATTTAGAAGAGAATCATTACAAGAAATTGTACAATTAAAAGAAGCCAGGGATCCCTGGCTTCTTTTAATACTACTCGCCTAAGTGTTCTTTAATTACTTCTCCAACACCACTCAATGCTTCTTCTTCGTCGCTACCTTCAGCAGAAACTTCGATTTCGGCATCTTTTGGAATTCCAAGTGACATAACACCCATGATGGATTTCAAGTTAACTTTTTTCCCTTTATAAGATACCTCTACTTCAGAATTATATTGGCCTGCTTTATTAACTAGTAGTGTAGCAGGTCGTGCATGAACTCCAGTTTCAGCTGTAATCGTAAATGTTTGTGTTTTCATTTAATTCCATCCTTCCAAAACCTATTAGTTATCTTTTGTTTATATAATAAACCATTCATGTTATGTGGTCCACATAAACCTACGTTTATTATATACAATTACACGATTTTATGAAACATTTAACTCTAAAAAAATAGAATGATGCGGAAATTTGTCTTTAACCTGCTGTTATGATAACTTTATTTTAAAAGAAGTTTCGAGAAACAAGGAGGAAAATATATGAGTGTACACATCGGTGCCAAACAAGGTGAAATTGCCGATAAAATTCTTTTACCAGGGGATCCACTCCGCGCGAAATTTATTGCTGAGACTTTCCTGGAAGATGCAAAACTTTATAACGAAGTTCGTGGGATGTATGGTTATACCGGAACTTACAAAGGAGAACGTGTCTCTGTACAAGGAACGGGGATGGGTGTCCCCTCCATTTCAATTTATGTTAATGAATTAATTCAAAGCTATGATGTAAAAAAACTGATCCGCGTAGGAACTTGTGGAGCTATTCAGAAGGATGTCAAAGTTCGCGATGTCATCCTGGCACAAGGAGCAACAACTGACTCACAAATGAATCGATTAATCTTCCAAGGAATTGATTATGCACCAATTGCAGATTTCGATCTTTTGAAGAATGCATATGATGCTGGCCTGGAAAAAGGACTTAACCTCCGTGTCGGAAATGTATTCACAAGTGATACCTTCTATCGTGACAATGCAAAAGAAGTAAATGAACTCCTAGCTAAGTACCAAGTGCTAGCAATTGAAATGGAATCAACAGCACTTTATACATTGGCCGCAAAATATGGCAGACAGGCATTATCTGTACTGACGGTTTCCGACCATATTCTTACTGGTGAAGAAACAACTGCAGAAGAACGTCAAACAACTTTTAGCGAAATGATGGAAATTGCTTTAGATGCTGTAATTAAATAAAGCTCTTCTAAAACAGGTTGTCTAAAAGTGGACAACCTGTTTTTTAAAATATTCGTTTCCTAAAATAAAAAATAATATCGGATGTACTCCCTTAAGTTTAGACCCTGATACTTCTGTATGGTAAAATAAAAAAAAACAAAACGGAAGCGAACCGGTATATAAACAGGTTTCCATCAGCAGGAAGGATGATTTAGCTAATGATTCCGTTTTCCAATTTCCCTTTATGGGCAGCCTTAGCGGCAATTGTATTTGCCCAGTTGGTTAAAATTCCAATTAAATTAATTTTTACAAAAGAATTCCAGCCGGGACTTGCTTTGAGTACTGGTGGAATGCCAAGCAGTCATTCAGCTGCGGTAACTGCATTGACAACTGCAATTGGTATTGTAGAGGGTGTAACCTCAAGTGTATTTGCATTGGCATGTATCTTTAGTGTCATAACGATGTTTGATGCTTCTGGGGTACGGAGACAAGCCGGAGAACAGGCTGCTGTTCTGAATCGATTAATCAAAGACTTTCAACATTTCACAGACAGCGCGAAAGATTGGAATAAAAAGGAAGAAACGGAGAAACGCAGAGAACTGAAAGAATTACTCGGTCACCAGCCTATCGAAGTCTTTTTCGGTGGACTGACAGGAGTTATCATTGCTTTCCTACTCTACCCGCTTTTCCAATAAATAGAAAGACTCCCGTATTCCATTTGGGAGTCTTTCTTTATTTGCAGGCTATGTCAATACACTTTTTCGCGTCCGCTATTGATATTTAACTCTCATTAATTTGTTGTCGAAATACTTGCATGGTTTCTTCTTCGTTTAATTGGATGAGTTGTTCCTCGTTCAGTTTTCCATTGCCCATTTCGACAATATATACTTCTATTTCTTTTTTCCCCCACTCAGAAAAAACATCTTCAACGGAATGATAAAACAAATCGATTTTGTTTCCTTTGATTGCACTTCCCTTATCAGCAACTACACCATAACCATAATCAGGGATATAAAGAATTGTACCAAGTGGGTATATATCTAAATCTGCAGCAATGGTAGAATACAAGTCTCGCTTCACTTTAACACCAGAAAAAGTAATACCGTATTCGGGATGATCAGGGGTCTTACCGGTGGACTCAATTCCAGCCGTATAACCTGTAGCCAAAACCGTTGCAACCGGATACTGATCGAAATCAATTACTTCTTCAATTGTTTTTGGATCTTCAATCTCATCGCTTGAAATATACTTTTGTTTTACATTTGAAACATTCAATCCTTTATCTTTTAACGCACTGTGTCTGTACTCTGCTGGTTTTGAAGTGAAAGAATAATCCAGTTGGACACTTGCAGCCTCAACGTTCTTTTCACTCAATGATACATCGGAAACGGATGTTGCTGCCTGAAAAAATAGTACTAAAATCAGTGTCAGCATTACTAAATGCCAAATAAAATTTTTGATTTTCATAAATAACACCTCTTGGATGCTATCATTTCCAATCTATTAAAATTTATTCATAAAAAAGACTAAAACATCTGATATCCACTCTTACGCAGGAATTTTATAACCAAACCAGAAACAATTGTACCAATAAATCCAGAAGATAAAATAATGATATCCATTACTGCTAAACTAGTAATTTCAGCAGATAACTGGGAAAAAGATTCTCCTGTGTTCCTAAAATATTCCATTGTTGAGAGATTATCAACAATCATTATTACAACGAATGGATACAGGAGTGACATCAGCCACGTTTTTCTTAACAGCATATTTAGAATAAAAGCTACTCCGAAAAATATAACAAAATATAATATGACGGATACAATTAATTGAATCAATGTTATAACTCCTCTCACTTAACTATGTAGGCATATAAAAGCCATTTTATAATAAAACAAAGAAAAAGCAAAGGCTATACCCTTGCCTTTGCATGATTGTCATAAAATATCAATAAAAAAAGTTAAACTTCCCTTTTTTCATTAAGAGGCCGATTCCACCTAACTTTAGAAGGTAACGATTGTCACTCATTTTTTTCATGAAAGCTGCTTTCCAGCCGAATAAATTACGGCCAAATACTTCAGCAATCGCATCATCATTACCAAGAGAAGCAATGGTTCCTTGCAAGTTCGGGCAAAAAGACTTCAATTCATTACGGCGAACTTTTGCTCTCACATTATGGGCGACAGTTTCTGCCTGTTGAATGGCGATTTGTGCAGTTGGAGGAAACGCTTTACCAGTCGCCTCATTTTTAATTAAGGCACAATCTCCAATTACAAAAACATCTTCAAAATCAGGCGTACGCAAATCATTTCGAACTTCCACTTTCCCACGATTCGTTTCAAACCCGGATCGTTCTACAACCGAATTAGCGCGTACTCCCGCTGCCCAAATGGTTGTCATCGTTGGAAGTTCCGTCCGTTTTCCATCTTTTTCGTACACAATATAATCTTGATTACATTCTTTCAGAAGGGCACCATTAATAAATTCAACACCACGGGATTCCAACGAATTAATAGCATATGATACAAGTCGCTCATCAAATCCAGGAAGGACAGTTGGAGCGCCTTCTATAATAATAATTCGCACCTGTGTCTTTTCAATATCGTATTCTTCACAGAGATGTGGGATTCGATTTGCCAATTCTCCAGCAAATTCAATTCCAGTGAATCCCCCACCGCCGACAACAATATTCAGGCGTGCATCATTTTTTTCCAATTCATTATGATAGCTGGCAAAATTGAAGTCGAGCTGTTCTCTAATTAAACGAGCATTATTTATATTTCCGATAGTAAATGCATGTTCACTAAGCCCAGGTATACCAAATGTAGCAGGTTCAAATCCTAAACCAATCACGAGGAAATCATAATTCATTACCCCATTTGCAAGTTTAACTTTTTTTTCTTCAGGCTTTATACAAATCACTTCATCTAATACAATATTAACTTTATTTGAGTCAATTACGTCTTTGATCTTAATTTTCGTTCGATCATGATGAAGTGTTCCGGCAGCATTTTCATGTAGCCACGTTGTTTGATAATGGTAGTCGTTCTTATTTATAAGCGTAATAACAGCTTCGTTTGTATGCAGAGTCTTTTGCAGTTTTGCTGCTGTCATCATCCCACCATATCCAGCTCCCAAGATAACGATATGTTTTTTGTTCATTTTATTTCACTGCTCCATTTTTCTTAGTTGTATAATTTGTGATATATTTCACTAGTATGCAAACCTTTAAATTGACTATAAATATATGCAAAAGTTACCGAAATAAAATCTATTTGTAACCTATTTGTAATATGCACTTTATTATACTAGCCTTTTTAATCATAAATTTCAACCCTTTATTAGATATTTTCGCTATTGTGCTCCGCTTCTTTTTCCCTGAATCTTTAAAGTACGCATTTATACCATGCTCGAGTCATTTTATGGTACGATATAAAGGGCAAAATTAATAGATAGAAATGAGGGTTTACCATGTCTGAAAAAGTATATGATATTACAATTATCGGAGCGGGTCCGACCGGATTATTTACAGCTTTCTATGGCGGAATGCGCCAGGCAAGTGTGAAAATAATCGAAAGCCTACCACATACCGGTGGACAGCTTACAGCCCTTTATCCGGAAAAATATATATATGATGTAGCAGGATTCCCAAAAGTTCGAGCACAGGAACTGGTGGACAGGCTTGAGGAGCAGGCAGCAATGTTTGATCCGGAAATTGTTCTTGGGCAGGCGGTAGATAAGGTGGAACGCTTGGAAGACAATTCCTTCAAGATGACTTCCACTACTGGAGAAGTTCATTATACGAAGACTATCATTATTACAGCAGGAAACGGTGCATTCCAGCCACGCCGTTTAAATATTGGTGAAAGCGAAAGTTTTGAAGGAACAAACTTACATTACTATGTAAAAGACATGAATCAATTTAAAGATAAAAATGTTGTACTTTTGGGGGGCGGTGACTCGGCTGTAGACTGGGCTCTAATGCTTGAAAA
Organism: Oceanobacillus longus; assembly: GCF_042650085.1. Classification (NCBI taxonomy): domain Bacteria; kingdom Bacillati; phylum Bacillota; class Bacilli; order Caryophanales; family Bacillaceae; genus Oceanobacillus; species Oceanobacillus longus. The sequence continues at coordinate 51,740 of NZ_JBHSAO010000006.1, forward strand.
AGTTGCAAAAAATGTCAAACTTATTCATCGCCGCGATCAATTTCGTGCACATGAACATAGTGTGGAGCAGTTGATGAATTCTTCGGTAGAAGTACTGACACCATTTACACCAACTGACATTATCACGTCTAATAAAATTGACAAAATTATTTTGGAAGAGGTAAAAGGTGAAAGAGAGATGGAACTTGAAGTCGATGATGTGATCTGTAACTACGGTTTCATTTCAAGCCTTGGACCAATTAAAGACTGGGACCTTAATATCGAGAAAAACAGCATCGTAGTAAATACAAAAATGGAAACGAATATCCCGGGAATTTATGCCGCGGGAGATATTTGCACATACGATGGAAAAGTTAAATTGATTGTGACCGGGTTTGGCGAAGGTCCAACAGCAATCAACAACGCTAAAAACTATATCGATCCCAAAGCACGTATTCAGCCCAAACATTCAACGGCAATGTTCTAAAATACTAACCATCCAACAAGCAATTATTGTTGGATGGTTTTTTGTATAAGCCTTTTCCTGAAATTTTGTTGTCTTTGCCACAATATCTATAAACTGCGAAGTAATTTTAGGTTTATTTCCAGGATTTGTGCTTTTGCCGCCGTCCGGGATCGCTTCGGGCGGATGCTTTCCGCGGGCACGGCCTCAGCCCAGAAGAGAAAACCACTCTTCGGGTCTTCGGACACGTGCTGTTCCCGCAGGAGTCACCGCCCGCCGCTCACCCGGACTGGTGAAGCTGTATAATACTATTTTAGTTACCCGCAAGTGAAGTAATCATCAGCAGCCTTCTAACCAGCTCTGGGAAATACACGGAGACTTCTGCGGGAGGAAAGGCATAGGTGAGACTCTGAAATGCGTTAGCATGAAGAGGCTCACCAGCCGCCCGCGAAAAGCGCAGTGTATTTCCCAGAGCGATCGCCGAAGTTCCCTATCTAGTTCGCATTTCACCTCAACTCCGCCATGCTAATAAAGTAACATTCATAACGATTGTATAAAAACAAAGAAACCGGAGCGTGTTATCACGCTCCGGTTTCTATTAACAGTCTCCTGGGCTTCCTACTTTATCTTTCGTGCGGAAAGACGACCCACAGCCACATGATACGATTGCGTTCGGATTATCAATGCTAAATCCGCCGCCCATCATATTTTGTTTAAAATCGATTGTTGTACCTTCTATGATAGCGACGTCCTGATTGAATAATACAACAGGAATTCCTTTTATATCTTCCACGACATCTAATTCTTCATTTACTTCATAATCAAAACCCATTGAATAGGATAATCCGCTGCAACCGCCGCCTTTGATACCAAAGCGGAAATGTACGTTATCCGACTCTTCTTTCATCATTTCTTTGATTTGGGCACTGGCACTCTCCGTTATGTTAATGACCATTTGACGGACCTCCTCTTTATTTCTACCTTAAGTATACAAATAGAAGAGACGTTATTCAACTATTTAATATCTATATTTTAATACTGAAACGTTCCTGTAGCGATTACATCTGCTCCACCAGTCATCCAAACATCGCCTTTTTCATCCCATTTAATTGTCAAATCTCCACCAGCCAAATGGACGACAATATCTTCATCCCGCTTCACGTATTCATTTAAAACAGATGCGACGACTGCTGCACATGCGCCAGTCCCACATGCCTGTGTGACTCCGGAACCACGCTCCCACACACAGAAATTAATCTCATTCTGTGATACTACTTCAATGAATTCCACATTCACGCCTTCTGGAAAGCGCATATCTTTTTCAATTTTAGGTCCAAGTTCATACAATGGAGCTTCTCCAATGCTATCTACAAAAAACACGGCATGCGGATTACCCATCGATACTGCGGTTACTTCCAGTTTTTGGCCACTAATGATAAACGGTTCAGATATGACTTTAGGGTCATCATTTCCCATCATAGGAATATCCATCCGGCGAAGATATGGGGCTCCCATATTAATCGTAATTTCTTCAACCTGATCACCATTAACAGTAACTTCCGATTCCACGACATTAGCTTTTGTGGAAATGGTGAATTTATCTTTCGCTACGATGCCATGCTCATATGCATATTTTGCCGTACAGCGTAAACCATTCCCACAGCTCATTCCTTCAGAGCCATCTTTATTGAAAATTCGCATACCGAGATCTGCCTTATCACTCGGATGAATCAATATCATGCCATCTGATCCAATTCCTGTATTAACATTTGAAACTTTTTCGGCAATATCTGCTAGCTTTTCTTCTTCTAAATTGTGTTGGAATAAATCAATATAGATATAATTATTTCCTAGCCCGTGCATTTTTATAAAAGGTATTTCCATTTCATTCCCTGCTTTCCTTATGACTGTAATGGTATGCCATATTTGTCCAATGATTGATAGATTGTTTTCAAGCGCGGAATACCTTCTGCGACCATTTCATCATTTACGAAGACAATTGGGTAAAATAGATCTTCTTCAAAAATTTGTTTCACAAACTGTTTATGCTCCTCCACCTCTGGAGGTTGGTTGATATCAATATATTCATATGCAATTGGGTCATCCATATACTTTCTCCCAATTGCTGCCTGAAGCCATTCATACGTATCCTTTGATCCTGGAGCCCCAACACAGCTCGCACAAATCTGTTCCGCTCCATAAATTGTAATCGTTACTTTCTTTGTTTCCATCCATTTTCCTCCTACTTCCAGTTTTGTTCGGCTTAACGCACACTTCCGCTTTTGTATGTAGTTACTTTTATTTTACAAAATCTTGATAAAAAGATAAACTATAAATAACTGGAGACATAAATAAATTTAAGATAGATTTTTACGCATTTACAATTTATAATGGGAATATGGAAAGGAGTAGATGGATATGCAAGAGCAAGTACAAGAAGTATTAAATAAATTACGTCCATTCTTACTACGCGACGGTGGAGACGTTGAGCTAATCGACGTGGATGAAGATGGTGTTGTTCTTCTTCGTCTTATGGGTGCATGTGGAAACTGTCCAAGTTCCACGATTACATTAAAGGCAGGAATTGAACGCGCGCTTATGGCAGAAGTTCCTGGTGTTAGAGAGATCGAACAAGTATTTTAAGGACAAAAAATTATATATTAGAAGGCAGACAAACTTTTGTCTGCCTTTTTTATACTACTATACTACCCATAAGCAATGCCTCAACCAACAGGTGTTTTCGCACCCATTCCCCCTATTACTCCTTTAATATTATCCAAACACAGTCTAATCATTGCCGTACGTGTGTCATCGCTTGCCGATCCGATGTGTGGCAGACATACTACATTCTTCAGACCTATGAGCGGATTGTCGCTATGAATCGGCTCTTCACGAAAGACATCCAACCCAGCACCTCTAATTTTATTTTCCTTTAATGCCTCGAATAATGCCGATTCTTCAACAACATCTCCACGGGATATATTAATAAAAATGGCAGATGATTTCATTTTTTGAAAGGCATCTTTATTAAACATATTTTCCGTCTCCTTTGTCAGAGGAACGACCGAAACAATAAAGTCAGATTCTTTCAACAAATCATCAAAACTCGAATAAACTGCTCCGAGGTTTTTCTCTGCATCTTCCTTCCGTGACCGATTGTGATAACGAATATTCATATTGAACCCGGTTGCGCGTTTTGCGATTGCTTCACCAATTCGACCCATCCCTACAATTCCAATTGTCTTATGGTGAATATCAGCTCCCGCCAACAAGTATGGTGCCCAATCTTTCCACTCACCGTTTTTTATAAATTCATTTGCCTCAATAATTCTTCTCGCCGTAGCCATCAACAATGCAAACCCAAGATCTGCTGTTGTTTCTGAAAGCACATCCGGTGTATTGGTCACAAGGACATTATGTTTTTTGGCTGCACTTAAATCAATGTTGTTATAGCCAACAGCTAAGTTGGCAACTACTTTCAAGTTCACCGCTTGGGAAAGCAACGCTTCATCAACCTGATCACTAAGCACCGTGAGTAATCCATCTACTGTTTTTGCTTCCTCCAGCAATACATCCCTTGGTACGCTTTCATCCTCTTTCTCCCACATCCGGAATGTAAAGTGCTCCTCATAATTCGAAAGCAATGTCTTCGGTATCTTTCGCGTAATATAAATACTTGCCTTATCCACGGAATCACCCTTTTGTAATCTTTACAGCCATTGTACCACAGGAATCTCCCAACTTTCAGTATCCACCCCTACGGTCTCATAAAAATTACTTAAGCGTTTTTCGTAATCTATTTGCACTTTCATGATTCTTCTTAATTCGTTTGCATTCGGTGTAGTCACAAACCCTTTCTCTATAAAATCAAAGAGATGTATAGGAAACAGTAGTCGTGCGTACACTAATCGCCATCCAAAGATAGATAACGGTGAAATAGTCTGATAATCATTTAGAAAGTTTATTATTTTTTCCGAACGGTCATTTTTTAAGAAAGTCGAACGTATATATTCTGCAATGTCTCTTGAAGGGTGGTCATATGCTAGTTGATCTGCCCAAATAATGGATTGTTCCATAAAAGAATCGAATCGAATAAATGTTGTTGTCCCTTGGTCCGTACTTAAGATACGTTGTTCCCGCTCACTTTCCTGTAAATATTGAATGGCATTTTCACTAACACCAATTAAATAAGGAAGGTAATCCATCAGTATACGATAATACTCATTAGGTGTTTCCTGTGCTTGCGCTTCGATTCCTTTCTCAAATGCGGTTAATTTTTCTATCCACAGATCCTTCCACTTGCCATAGCTTGAAATCGACTTAGGCTCATAACTGAATTTGGAACCAACTTGATGGAATTCCGCTAATTTAATTCCAATCGGTTTACTGTACTGCTGATTCGCATTCTTTACATGCAAAACCATATAGGAGTCTTCAGCATAGGATGTATACCATTCCCCATTCATATTTGGAATCGGTATGGCAAGCATTTCCACTTCGTTTTCTCTTAAATAGTAAGATAAGGCTGCTTGTTCCATTAGTATTGTTTCCCTGTTCTTTCCAGAAATGGTAACATAGATATTATCATCCTGTCTGTATCCTTCTTTTTCTCCCAGAAATAATTTATCATCCGTTTGGATACGGTAATGGATATTCAACATCTCTTTCAATGGCAAAGCAATCTCTCCTTTTTTCTTTTTCGTGTATGAACTTCCGCCTATAATAAAAGTGTATGAATGAAAGAAAGATAACTTAACTATAATAAAGAAAAGGTGATCTTATGACTAAATATACAAAAAAAAGCGAACTTGAAATTAAAGCAAGACAATTACTGACGCAACGCGGCGTAGGGCTTGATGATATTGCAGAGCTGGTCTATTATTTACAATCCAAATATCATGAAAATTTATCCATGGATATATGCCGACATAATGTAGACCGCGTCCTTACCAAAAGAGAAGTTCAAAATGCCATTTTGACAGGGATTCAGCTAGATGTTCTTGCAGAGCAGAAAAAACTTGAACAACCATTACAGAAAACAATCGAAATAGATGAAGGACTTTACGGTGTTGATGAAGTTATCGCATTATCAATCGTTAATGTATACGGCTCCATCGGAATGACCAATTTCGGATATATTGATAAACAAAAACCAGGAATTTTGAAGAAGTTAAATGATAAATCAAGTGGCGAGATTCATACTTTCCTTGATGACATTGTCGGAGCAATTGCCGCTGCAGCTTCAAGCAGATTAGCACATAGCGATGCAGAAGACTTGGCTGATGTCGATATTTAATTTGATTTTTGTAATCATCTCCTAGACTAACTTATTAATAAATAATAAAAAGGACATGTGAATGAAAATTGCACATGTCCTTTTCTTTGTGAACTATTATTTTTAGTGTAATTGGCTATTACTAAATAGAAGCTATCCAATCACTTAGTCCGTGCACATGATATGTTGGTTGAATGACTAAATTTGGCAGTTCACGATAAGGGGTAACGCCTGTAAAAACCATTAATGTATCCATCCCTGCATTAATTCCAGCCATCATATCTGTGTTGTAATTATCGCCTACCATTAACGTTTCCTCTTTATCTAGTCCGAGAATAGTTAGAGCTTCTTCCATAATAATTGCTTCTGGCTTTCCAATAAAAATTGGTTGTTGACCGGTACTTACTGCAACAACAGAAGTTAATGCACCATTTCCAGGAAGGAGACCGCGTTCAGTTGGAATCGCAATATCACTGTTGGTAGATATAAATGTAGCACCGCTTCTTACTGCTAGACATGCCTTTGTAAGTTTTTCATAGGTCACTTGTCTGTCAATTCCAGTTACAACAAAATCACAATCTTCATCCGTTATTACCATGCCGCTTGCTTCTAAAGCATGGTGAAGCCCTTCTTCACCAATGATATAGCAACGGGCATGTTCTTTCTGAGACCGGATATAATTTGCTGTCGCCATACTTGTTGTAACGATCTGATTCGGCTCGGATTTTATACCCATTGAATTTAACTTATTGGATACGTCTTCCTGTGTTTTGGAGGAGTTATTGGTGACAAAAAGATACGGGATCCCCTTTTTGGAAAGTATATCGACAAACTCTGCCGCGCCATCAATCGGCTCCGTCCCACGATACATTGTCCCATCCAAGTCTATTAAATACCCTTTATACTTTTTCATGCAAATCCTTCTTTCAACGAAAAGGAAGATGTTTTTGTCATCTTCCTTCCGGTTTTGTTATCGTCCATCTGCAAATTGGCTCCCCTTTTGCGATAAAAGAATGAGCTTCGACTTCACTTTTCGGGAAGACTTCTTCATATAGCTTTTTCTCATTTGTACACATCTGATGATAACAAGAAGCAATATTTGCAACTGGACAATTATAATTATTTATCCTATAGTCACCCGATTTCGATTTTTCCACTTCAAGCATATAGCCTTTTTTATTTTGAATACTCGTCATCTCAGCTATCTTTTCATCAAAGTCATCTGATTGAATTGCTTTAGTTAAGTAGATTTTGTCTCGATCGGTATGTTTATTCAACAGCTCGTGAACTGCCTGTTTTCCTTGTAATTCCTCCAAATCTTGAAGCAATTCTACAGGAAAACGTTTATATTGGTTAGGGAACGTTTCATGGCCCTTCTCTGTCAGATCGTAGGTAAGATATGGTCGACCAAGTTTATGCTTATTGGTTTTCTGCTTTACTAGACCTTGCTGTACTAGTTCATGAATCTGCTTTCTAACAGCTATTTCTGAAATCGTAAAGTGCTCCATAATAGATCCAATCGTTAAGCAGTTTTTCTTTTTCAGGACCATAAGTAGTTTCTCTTTTGTCGATGTACGCTTACTCATTTAATCCATCACCTTCATTCATTTGAAAAAGCGTTAGCTACGCCAAGCTCATTCGTTAAATATGTTCGAATATTGCTGCTGAACTGGTCTAATACCTCTCCATATTCGGTCATCGTATGAAGCAATATGACATGATCGACATCGGTATAGTCATTAACGAGCATTTTGCGGAGACTGATGAATGACTTGTATGCCTGCTCTTCTTCTGATGGTATCACTTTTTCATCAATCAGAATATCGATAATGTCTTCATAACTCCCCGGATCCCTCATTATAAAACCATCAATCATCATATTTCCAACATCGAGCGTAGATTCAATCAGCACATGAACCATCCGTTCCAAACTAAATTTTTCCATCGAACTGCTGAAGGATTGTTTCTTCATTTCATTTAGAATTTCTTCCATATATAAAAGCGTTTGCTCAATTTTACTTCGGTCTACGAAATACATACATATTCCCCCCGTTAACTGTCTATAATTTTATCATATCATATTCTTTATGAATATTAGCTAAAACATGATATATTTAAATGTAATGATATTTATGATGAGGGGAAGCAAATGAAAGAAAGATTGATTATCGATATGGATGCAACGGCAATTGCCAATGCCATTCAAAACCGGGAAATAAAAAGTTCGGAAGCGGTTACGGCCTATATCAACCATATTTCAGAAGAAAATCCTAAAATTAATGCTATGGTTGAAAATCGCTTTGAGAAAGCCTTAGAAGATGCATACGAAATGGATGCCATGATTGAAAGAAATGAAGTAAAAGGGCCGTTACATGGTGTTCCTATCAGCATTAAAGAATCATTACACGTCACAGAGATGAAAACAACCGCAGGACTAGAGCATCGTCAGGATCTAATTTCCAAAGAGGACGCTGAGGTTGTTACCCGATTAAAGAATGCTGGTGCTATTATCTTAGGTAAAACGAACACTCCTGCATTATGTTTTTGTCAGGAAACGGAAAATAAATTATATGGAAGAACAAACAACCCTTGGGATGTAAGTCGCACTGCGGGTGGTTCCAGCGGTGGAGAAGGTGCACTTCTCGCAGTCGGCGGTGCTGCTGCAGGCATCGGTTCGGATATTGGTGGATCCATTCGTTTTCCTTCTCATTTTAATGGTGTCATCGGATTCAAGCCCGGAATGAACCAAGTTTCCACAATTGGACATATTCCTCAAGTAGTGCATCCGCTACAGGAACGCATGATGACGATTGGTCCGATGGGTAAATCGGTACAAGACATGAAATTATTGTATCAAATACTTACAGGATCCTCCTTGGATTCTAAACCATTGCATCGGTTCAGAATTGAAATATTACCAGGAAGTACAGACTATCCTTTATCACAAAAAACGAAGGAAATTCTTGATCAACTTGAAATATTTTTGGGGAAAACATACTCCACCAAGCGGGCTGTCCCTCCTTATTTTAAAAATAGCTCATTAATCTGGCAGGAAATAATGTCCATTGAGGGAAGCAAATTAATTGAATTGGAAGCATACAACAATGACAGATCAAATGTTTATACTTCTTTCTTCAAAGAAAAGTTAACCCAACGGACAAAGGTGCATCCATATCTTTCCTGGGCAATTATGGGATCAAAAATGTTCCGTCCGTCATTGAAGCGGGTAAGTGAGATTGAAGAAACATTGGAACAGGGCGATGAATTACTGGCGGCTTATTTAAAGAATCGGCTACTGATTTTCCCCGTATATCATTCAGGTGCCCTCCCACATGGTCAGGTCTTTAAGGAAATTTTCTCCATTAGAAAAACATTCCTAAATTTTATGCCGTATGTAGCATATGCGAATGTATGGGGCCTTCCTGCATTAACTGTTCCCGTAGGTGTAGATGAGAACAATATGCCAGTTAGTGTTCAAATAATGAGCGCAACAGGCAATGAAGACGCCCTGTTCCGAATAGGGAGACTATTGGAGAAAAAATTTAGAGGCTATATTCGTTCCACATAAAAAATTTAAAGACGGTTCTTCCAATGTTACAAGGAAGTGCCGTTTTTATTTTTGTCAAAAAGGTTATAGCTTTCTCTTTATTGCAAAAGCTATCCGTAAGAAAGGAGGAACTAACTTTGCGTAAAGAAAAGCAACCGTATTCCGATTTTCCAAACGTTAATCAACAACATAATCAGTTGATTCCAGAAGAATTCCCTGAAGGTTCCTATGGTTCCGCAATTAATAAAGATGAAAAGGTTACAGGTAAGTCTGAACCATGGACAGAAGGACAGTATCGTGACAGTGCTTTTGTTTTTCCAGATAAGAACCAACACGAAGGTTTACCAAGACAGGCAGATGGCTCACATCCGACAGACGATGAAAAAGATAAGCTTGGGGATTGAGAGTAAAAAGGCTGCAGTTCAAATTATAAACTGCAGTCGCTTATTGTATGTAGAATGATTTATGTTATTTGGGTAATTTCTTCAGTACAAAATACGCACATCCAAAATTACAGTACTCCAGCAAGTAATCATCTAACGTACCTATTTTTGAATCAATCGCTGCTTTTGCATTTCTATCTTTATAAAATCCTTTTAATCGGAGCTGGTCATATCCCCAATCCCCTACAATATAATCATACTTCGCCAGGATTTCGGAATAGCGGGCTTTTATTGCTTCTTCCTGAAATCCATCTTTAATATCTTCAATAATTTCATAATTCTTTCCGTTCAATTCAACCAAGAAACTCACCCCACTTAAACTGATTCTAGTTTACCACATGAAGCGATATGGAAACCAGAAATATTTCATGCATTATTTTTTGCTTTTTATAGAAACTAAAGGCATCTAATAAATATGTTAGGAGGAAGAATATGAAATCACTCATTTTTATAGCTCTTGCTGTTACTACATTCTTAACTGGATGCAATACAACAGATAATACAATGACAGAACAGGAACAAATTGCAGACGAATTGGACCCTTCGAGAAATTACGAAGCTCCTGCAGACGATGATCAAATTGGCTATGTCCGATATACAAAAGAACAATTTGAAAATGATACGATAAACAACGATAAGGAGATTTCGATCGACCGGAATGAGATGGCTGATATGATTACCAGAATTATTTTAAAAAATAATGGTTTTAATGAAGTGTCTACCCTTGTAACGGACAGAGAAGTTCTAATTGCTTATGACAGAAATGAAAATACAGCTGAAGAAGAAGCTGCTGATATTGCCAAAAAAACTGCGATGTCTATCATGCCAAGTTATTTCGATATTTATGTTTCCGACAACGAAACACTCATGTATGACATTCAAAGTCTGCATAATTCTTCAACAGAAAATCGCGATTACGATAACACGATTAATATGATTATTGAAGAAATGCAAAAATCCTCACAAGGTCTAACTAATGACCAGGAAAAATAGGAAATAGAAAAAATAATTCTTTCTGGAGGTGAGAAAATGTCCTTTCGGGCAACCATAACATGCTTTAGTATGATGTTTCTTTTCTTCTATCCTTTTCATGTTCATGCGGAAGAAGATATTTATGATGAACGCATGGCGCTCTTTAAGAAAACAGAAGCACTCACGCAGATTCCATGGTATTATTTAGCAGCAATTGATAATTATGAACGTAATATGAAGAACAGTGATGAACCTGAGCAACTCATCTCGATAGAAATTATGCCTGAAATTTGGTTTGGGCCTGGTAACAGTTCGTTGCTGAAAGACATAGCTCTCATCGACACATTCAATGGGAAAGGCAAAGATGGTAATGGAGATGGAATTGCAGACCCAGGTAACGAAGAAGATGTTCTATACACAATGGCAATGATTCTTCTTGAATATGGTCCATCCAAAGATGAAATTCGAATTGCACTGTGGAATCATTACAATCGCGATTTAACGGTTCAAACCATCATGAATACTTCAAAGGTATTCCAGACCTTTCAGGGTATAAATTTAACGGACAGAGACTTTCCAGTAGCCATAAAACACAATTACAGTTATCGGAACACATGGGGTGACAGGAGAGGATTCGGAGGTAATCGAATCCATGAAGGAACGGATATCTTTGCAAGTTACGGGGTTCCTGTTCATTCAACTACGTACGGCGTTATCGAAATGATGGGTTGGAATTTATATGGTGGTTGGCGGGTTGGTATTCGGGATATATTCAATATATATCATTATTATGCACATATGAGTGGATTCAGTGATGACATTAAAGTTGGTCAGGTTGTTAAGCCTGGCGATGTTATCGGAAGTGTCGGTTCAACAGGGTATGGACCTCCTGGTACATCCGGGAAATTCCCTCCACATTTGCATTATGGAATGTATAAGGATAACGGATACAGTGAATGGTCCTTCGATCCCTATCCATATTTAATAAAATGGGAGCGCATGGCTAAAGATAAAAGCTAAAGAAAGAACCTTTATCCCAATGATAAAGGTTCTTCTCTTTTTAATCATTACTTTGCCACTTTTGAAGTTTTGATTGCGTACCAAATGCTTGCTCCGAGTCCACCCCATATAATAACGATACCGAGGCACATTACAAATATCGCTCCACCACTCATTTATTTTGCCTCCCCAGTCTTTTGTTTTTCTTCCTCAATTGTAGCCGATGTTTTCCATTTTGTAAGAGAGAGTAAAATACCTATAAGCAAAGCTGCAGCTGCAACTGCCCATCCACCAAACATAATAAAGGTATCCGAATAGCCTTCATAGTTACCAGTAGCACCATCAAATTCTTTTAAAAGGTTTTGTTTGAACAATCCAAACATCATATAACCCAATACGATTGGTGTCACAACACTTAAACAAATCGTCCACCATGAACCCAGTCGAATATCGGATATTCCGTTAGCATGTGTTTGAAGACCTTTTAGTTCACGCAATACCCAAGCAATCATTACAACTTCCACTAGCCCTATCAATGCAACTCCGAATTGGTTAATGAAATAGTCTGCTGCGTCAAGGAAATAAAGACCACCTTGTGTAGCATAAAGAAGTGAAATTACCGCAGCTAAACCGCCACCGAAAAGTACTGCTTTTGTTCTGGAAATGTTGAATTTGTCTACTAAACCAGCGACATATGTCTCCGTAATTGATATTAATGAGCTTAATCCCGCCAGAACTAATGAAGCAAAGAATAAAAAGCCGAAAAATTCATTGAAGAATGGGAATTCATTAATAATTGCAGGGAAAACTACAAAAGCTAATCCTACCCCTCCAGCTACTACTTCATCAACTCCTACACCAGCTGCTGTTGCCATAAATCCTAAAATAGCGAATACACCAATACCAGCAAGCAATTCAAAGCTAGAATTACCAAACCCAACAATAAATGCGTTATTTGTTATGTCGGATTTCTTTGGTAAGTAACTGGAATAGGTAATCATTATTGCAAATGCAATAGATAAACTAAAGAATATTTGTCCGTAGGCCGCTACCCACACATCAGGATCAGCTATCCTGGCAAAATCAGGTGCAAAGAAAGCGTCCAACCCTGCAAGTGCACCAGGTAATGTTAATGCATAAATAACAATAATAAGAAAAAGAATTACTAAAGCTGGTATAAAAATTCGATTTGCAATTTCAATTCCTTTTTTCACACCTTTAAATAAAATACCTAAAACAACTGCCCAAACGATAATTAATGGAATGAATACACCAGGAACTAAACTTCCTATTTGACCCGGGACTTCAGCCAAATTCAGGTATTCACCAAATAAGAATCCTTCTGTATCTGTTCCCCAACTACCATTAAATGAGAATATAGAATAGGATATTGCCCAGGCAATGATAACAGAGTAGTACGTAGATATAACAAATGCGACTAATACCCCCCACCATCCGAGCCATTCTGTTTTCTTATTCATTCTTTTGAACGATAAAGGAGCTGATCCTCGATACTTATGTCCAATGGTAAATTCCATAATAAGTATCGGTATCCCAGCAGTTAACAGTGCAAATAAATAAGGAATAAAGAATGCTCCACCACCATTTTCATAAGCAACCGCTGGAAAACGCCAAATATTTCCCAAACCAACCGCTGATCCAACAGCTGCCAATATAAAACCAGCTCTTGTCCCCCACTGTGAACGTGTTTCCATGTATAAACCTCCCCCTTTTTCTCTTCTACTAGCAATACTATGCTATGCATCATGGTGAAAATGAATGTTTAAAATGTTTATTATTTTCTAACATTTATGCTTGTATTATATCGGTACTTTTCACCTATGTCAAAGTAATTTTTAAATCTTCTATTTATTACCCTCATTCCTAACAAAAAAATCTTTCACCAAATAGGGTGAAAGATTTTTTATTTGTTATTATTTACTTTTGATTGAATGAATGAGGAAACCAATTAGCAACACAAGAGCTAGTGAAATGAATAGTGGAACAAATACCATATTCATTAGACCTACCAATAAATAACCTACAATAGCTACCCCAGCAGCAATGAGTGCATATGGTAACTGTGTCAACACGTGGTCAATATGGTTCGCACCTGCACCTGTAGAAGACAGGATCGTGGTATCTGAAATTGGTGTACAATGATCACCGAAAACGGCACCAGCAAGTACTGCAGCCAAGGACGGTAGAAGCATCTCCATGTCAGAGACGGCCGCAACTTCAGCAGCGATTGGTAACATGATACCGAATGTTCCCCATGATGTTCCAGTTGAAACAGCCATTAATCCAGCAATGATAAAGAACAGAACTGGTAACATCGATGAACTGATGGACGCTTCACTCACTATTTCTGCTAAATACGTTCCGGTTTCAATTGTTCCGATAATAGAACCAATCATCCATGCAAGAATAAGAATATAAATGGCTGGAAGCATGGTTTTAATACCTTCAAAAAAGATTTTCCCTACATTCGCCTTTGGTATGCTTAAGTTAACATGAAATGCGAATGATGTTACAACAGCAGCAACTCCACCTATAAACAGTGATAAATTAACATTTGTATTAGCAAAGATGGTTAATATAGTTACATTATCACTTGCATTGGCACCAGTAACAACCATCGATAGAACTGTACCAACGACTAAAATAATAATCGGCAGTAATAGATGGTATACTTTACCTGATTGATGTGGATTAAATGTATCACTTAAATCTCCAGGTACCTTATCCTGTTCCGGATCCAATACTGCTCCTGTATTAATGGCACGTTCTTCATGTTTACGCATTGGGCCAATATCCAGCTTCAAATAGGCAACCATGAAAACAAGCAATATTGCAGAAAGTGCATATAAATTAAGAGGGATCATTTGGATAAATGCTGTTAATGGTTGCATATCCGTAATGCCATTAGCAGCAAACAATCCACCTAGTATACCTATTATATATGCACCCCAGCTTGAAATTGGCGAAATAACTGTGATGGGTGCAGACGTAGAATCGATAAAATAAGCTAGTTTTGCACGAGAGATTTTATGTCTATCTGTTAATGGCCTTACAACTTGTCCAACAGCCAAGCTATTAAAGTAATCATCGATAAATATAATTAAACCTAAAACACTTGTCATTACTTGCGCACCAGTTCGGGTTTTGACGCGTTTCATCATCCATTCCCCAAACGCCCTGCTGCCGCCTGACGCTTGAAGAAATGCTGTCATCATACCTAATAATAATAAGAATCCTAATAACAGCAGATTTCCTGTATTTAAAGATCCTTCTGAAACAAAGATAGTATAAAAAACCATCCAAACTTCAGATAAGGAATCTAAAATGTTAAAATCATGAATTAATAAAGCTCCAACGATAATTCCTGCACCTAAAGATAGCAATACCTTCCTGGTTAGTACGACAAGTACCAACATAAGCAGTGCTGGAATAAGTGATAAAATTGTTCCTTCCATGATGTTACCTCCATTAGTTAATATCGAATGTGTGGGAGTTGGACATATTGATTGCGAAACGCCTGGTGTACGAGCATACGTCATTAATTTTGCGCACAAAAAAACAACGACAGAAAATAACCCATCATTGTTTTACAATATACGTTATCCTCCATTTCGATCAGTAGTTCTCCATGCACATTCGTATACATTGCATGACAGTGCATCCTTTATTCAAAGATGTACCAGCAATAATAAGTCTGACCCTTATTACACTTCGGCAAACAATCCTTTTACCAACCATCACTGTTGTCCTCCTCCGGTTGATTACTAATATTATTTGCGCCTCTACCTCACCGATCTGATAAGGTTTTTATTCAATTATGATTTTACTATACAAGATTTTCAGTCATTCTGCAAGTCGTCTTTTGGCACAGAGATGGATGGTCCACCTCCATCACCACCATAGAAGTCGGGTACTTTCCCCATAATTGCCCCACCATCAATGTAAATTTCTGTATTGACTGTCTTCACATCTGTGGTGAATGGAATAATTATTTGAACATCAGCCTCTACATCTACATAAAGGGAAACCCATGAACCATTAATACCAAACTCCTCTTCTTCACGTATAATATTCGTCCTTACACTTCCAACTAACCCGAGATTTATTGGTATCTTAGGTCCTAAATTTGCCAGGACTGTATTTCCAGTAACCTGACCTAGTGGAACTTCCACCAATGTCGGATCCTGTTCTACACGTCCCTCTGCCCCTTCTTCATATTCATAAGGATCATGAAGGGAATAATCATACGTAATTGGATCACCCCTGTTTACATTTAAAAAGAATTCTTCAACACGATCTGTTGCCACCCGATTTATTTCACTGACTACAGAGGGATTCCAATTGTATGTTGCGACATGGCCTTCATTATCATAGGTAATATTCAATACTTCATCAAAGCTGTATTCTTCAGCAAATCTTACCGCTGAATTAATCGCACGCGTTGCAAATTCATCCGTTTTTACTTCTGCAATTTCCATTAAGACCGGTTCAATCCGCTTATCAATGATCCATATACTAAGACCAACACTGCACACAAATATAAGTAACGTAATCATCATTATAAAATTATTTGGAGGCGATGCAAAGTTTTTTTTTCGATAACGCTTCTTATGTCTCAACCCAAAAACCCCCTCAAAACAATTTATGCTTGTTTTAAGAGGGTTAGAATAGGTAAAAGCACGGGGAAGAATACTGATTAATCCTTCGTTAATACAGAAGTAATCGTTACATTCACGACTCTTCCCAAATTTACTTCATAAACTTCTTCAACTTCTTTGCCGTTTTCCTGGATAATTCGAATGATGGGCCTGTCACAAAGTTGTTCGTTTTGCCTGATAACGACACCTTGCCTTCCATCACTCAACTCTACTGTCAAGCCTTCGGGATAGACTGCAATGCTCTTCTTAAATGCTTCAACCATCTCTTTATCAAAAAGACGCATCGCACCAGCATAAAGGATCTCCAATCCTTCATGTGGAAGCATTGCATCACGATAAACGCGATTACTCGTTACAGCATCAAAAACGTCTGCGATACCAATTAATTTTGCATATGGAAGCATTTCTCTATCTTCAATGCCTCGTGGATATCCAGAACCATCTAGCCGCTCATGATGCTGATAGGCACAATGGGCAACTACAGAGGAAATCCCCGAATGCTTTCGCAAATAGTCATAGCCCATTTGTGTATGACTTTTAATAATTTCAAATTCCTGATCTGTCAGCCGATCTGGTTTATGTAGAATCTCAGGGTCAATGAAGATTTTGCCTACATCATGCAGCATTGCACCAACACCTATTTCCAACAGCGCATTTTTTGAATAGTCCATTTGAACCCCTATTGCAAGAGAGTAAATTGCGACATTAAGTGAATGCTGAAAGACATAATTATCAGAAACAAAAATATCAGCAAGCAGTGTAAGTGATTTTTCACTGTTTTGGATTTCTTTCAGAATCTGCTCGACCACATTACCAAGATCTCTTCCCTTTTTATTTAAAATATAGGGATTATCCAGAAAACCATCTTTTTTAATCTGATGGAATGTTTCTTTAATCGTTTCTGTCGCTTTTCTACGTAAATGATCCGGGATAATTGACTCAGGATAAATATCTTTTGTCAGTGGATCTTCTATGTATATGTATGTAATTCCCTGGTTAAGCAGCCTCTTAATCATTCTCTCCGTTAAAGACATGCCTTTTGCCAGCAGTACAACACCATTTTCATTATAAATGGACTGCGCAAGCTTCGTTCCAGGTTTGATTGATTTCGTACTCGCAAGTTTCATAATGATCCCCTTACCCTTACATCGACATGATTCAACAAAATGAGCCCTTAGTCATATTAAATAATATCAGAAAATGACCATTAAATCTATGAAAATATTGTCTCTTTTTGCAATATAAACTTTATAGTAGTTTTTAAAAAGGGGGCAAACAAAAATGTCTCCCATATGGAAGACATTCGAGGTCATGATATTTTCAACAAGGCATCTTTTCCTGTCATGCCAACTTCCCAGCCATAGGCTTTCGATGCATCCGTAATTTTTTCCAATGGTGCATTCAGCAATTCATCAATCGTTCTTACTCCTACTGCCCGGCCTGCAATAACATGACGTTCTTTTAATTTTGGAATCTCATTAAAGATATCCACGTCCAATGCCGCACACATAATGTAGCCGATGTCGTTGGAAATCGTTAACAGAGTTGTTTTCGGAAGCTCTACACTTACTGCCGTAAAAATCATGCCATCTACTTCAAGCGGATTTATCGTAATCATAATTATGATTGCCCCCTTCGCAATTTACCTTATATTTGTATGCAAATAGGGGGCGACGTGTCACAATTCCTTTGTAAGTAGTAATGGCCCTTTTAGGAAAAATTACTGCGGAGTGTCTGTGCAAGCAGATCTCTCAGAAATTCAGGTACAAAATACTGCTTTGTATTTGATTTAGCAATTTCTGGCAAGAGCCGGCCAAACGTAAATGTATCTGCGGTTGCAATGTAATACGTATGATCGGGGTTCACCTGCTTGCCGTTTTCCAGTAAAACGCGTTTTACATATTCCCCGCCATCCCTATGAAAAGCAGTTTCCACTTTTAGTCCAGAGAACATCATCCTGCCAAGCAACTCTCCACGGAATCCAAATCCCTTCAGTCTTAATTCCATAAAGTCCTTTGTTAAAGAGGCCCGGATTACTTCAATTAGCTCATCACCCTTCAGGTCAACAACCACAGGATTAATAGGATGTGGACAGATGCGATGTATATCTTTGTATGTGACAGCACCAGCAGGCAAACGATCGAGCAGCAGCCCTGCATTCAACATTGCAGCATCTGCTTTTGTCCAGTTTCTTAATGTATTCGTTAACTCCTGCATGATTGGAGAGTTAGTAAACCAGCTGACCTCTATCGGTTGTTCAAGATGCACAACGGTCTTGCCTAGTAATTTATCAGCTTCCACCTGCATTTCTTGGATCATTTGTTCTGTCTGTAAATCTTTCGCTTTATTTGTTATGTCGGTTGTATAAGCCTCTTTTTTCACGAGCTTTTTCTGATGATGATCCCACGTTAAAATTACTTCCCCAATAAAAGAACAATGCTTACCTGCAGCGGTTATAATCGTATTATTTATCGATTCAGCCTTACGCAACAGATGGTGGGTGTGACCACCAATAATGACGTCAATTTCCTCATATCTCCTTGCAATCTCCTGATCAACGCTGATCCCGAGATGGGACATTAATATAATAATATCCACCGATTGTTCTAATTCAACGATATGGTTATCAAGTGCATCAAACTCAGGAGAAATATGCCAGCCTAGCAGTTCATAGAATGCATTAAATGGTGCAGTTAATCCAATGAAACCAATTTTTACGCCATTAACCGTTTCTATCTTAATTGTTTTATTTAGCCATGGCGGTTCCTCTTGATCTGTGCTATTTAGATTTGCGCATACGACCTGAAAATTCGCTTCATCATATAAGTGATATAAATCTTGATGGGATAGGGTAATCCCTTCATTGTTTCCTATCGTAACAAAATCATAACCTGCATCATTTAATAGCTTTATATTGGACTTACCCATTGAAGCTTCTGTAATTGGATGGGAACGGTCCACATGATCGCCGATATCGATGATCCAGCTTGATTCTCCTTTTTGTTTCCGGAGCGCTTTCGATTCCTTTAAATAGCTTGATACTCGTGGCCATTGTTCGAAATTACTATGTAGATCATTTGTATAATTAAAATAAAGTTTCTCTTCCATTTATATAACTCCTTACTATAACCCTTGATATATCATACGTAATCCAATGAAAACAAGCAGAATGCGCAATATCAATTCAAGCGTTTTGCCGGGCATCAGTTGATTTACCTTTGCTCCAAGTTTACCACCAATCCATGAACCAGGTATAAAGAAAAGCACATACTCCCATGGAATATGACCTAATGAAATATGTGTCGTTGCACCTACAATACTTACAAAGAAAATCATAAACATTGAAGTGGCTGTTGCGATATGTGCAGGAAATCCAAATAATAAAATCATTGCTGGAACCATGATTGAACCGCCACCAATTCCAAACAGACCGGATAATGTCCCAACGATAACTGACAAGAGGAATGCTCCGAAAACAGACACTTTATAGTAATAGGTTTCACCATACAATTCAAACGATCGCAAACCACTTTCATTTTCGGAGTATATCCGCTTTGCAAAAGGTTTCTTTTTAAGTAACAATACAAGCGAAATAACAATCATTAATATACCAAAATACATTAAAAATGATTCAGTATCAACAAATTGATTTAGCCAGGAACCGACTACCCCTCCTGGGATACTCCCAGTTAAAAACAAGGCACCTGCTTGATAATCCACACGTTTCCCCTTCGCATAAGACAATGTGGAGGCCAACGAAGTAACTACCATCGTAATCAACGAAATACCAACAATTGCCTGTGGAGTTGCCCATGAAAAACTGTCCGAAATAGTGCTCATAAATAATAAACTGGGAATCAGTACGATACCACCGCCCAAGCCCATTGCTGAGCCGACAAGTGCAGTAATCACTCCAATAATCAAACAAACAAAAACAACCAATTTAATCCCTACCATCTATTATATTGTAACAACATCATATCATATGCCTCGTACATTTCGTTGCCTTAATTTGTCATATCTAAAATGGGTAATGTCTCCGTTTAGAAAACAAGCAAATTAGTTGCGGGAAAATAAAGGATAGGCTAAGCTTCACTAAAATAGGAGTTGTTCAGTAAAATACTTGTACTTACACGATGAAAAGGATTGATATGGGTGAAAAAAGGTGTCAAAAAGTAAATTATTAAATGTTGTAGATATTAATGATAAAGTGAGGGATTATTGATGAAACTTGTCGGTATATCAGGAGCACTGGCTGGTGACAAAACATCTTTAGCTGTAAACAATGTTTTAGTCGCGGCTCAACTCCATGACCGAACGATACAAAAGGAGTTAATTGACTTAAGGGAATATGAAATTGAATTTTCCGTTGGTGCTGCTTTAGCAGATTATAATGATGATACTAGGGCGGTTGTAAGTAAAATTTTATCCGCTGATTTTCTTGTATTTGGAACTCCAATTTACCAAGCATCCATATCGGGCGCGTTAAAAAACTTGTTCGATCTTCTCCCTGAAAATGCGTTTAAATATAAAGTAACCGGGATTGTTGCAACAGGATGGTCTAACAACCATTTTCTTGTACCAGAATATCAGTTAAAGCCAATCCTTTCTTATTTTAAAGGATTAATTCCAACGGGAAATGTCTATATCCAAAATGACTCCTTTAACTTGGAAAGCGATGAAATAATAAATCAGACGATTTCCGAGAGAATTCAAAAGCTTGCTGAAGAAATGATTTATCTGCAACGGGGGATTAATAATCGATAATGACTTCTCATCTTCAAATTCAGATAAATTTAATCCGTTAAAAACCGAAAACATTCATTAGAAAAACCCCGCCACAAGTGACGGGGTTTTTGAGTATTAACCAATCGAACCTTCCATTTCAAACTTAATCAGACGGTTCATTTCTACTGCATATTCCATTGGAAGCTCTTTTGTAAATGGCTCGATAAAGCCCATTACAATCATTTCTGTTGCTTCTTCTTCCGTCAATCCTCTACTCATCAAGTAGAATAATTGTTCCTCAGAAACTTTTGAAACTTTTGCTTCGTGTTCCAAGGAGATGTTATCATTTAAAATTTCATTGTATGGAATCGTATCCGATGTTGACTCATTATCCATAATTAGCGTATCACATTCGATGTTTGCACGTGCTCCGTCTGCTTTACGACCAAAATGAACAAGTCCACGATAGGATACTTTACCACCTTGTTTGGAAATAGATTTCGAAACAATTGTGGAAGACGTATTTGGCGCCAAGTGATGCATTTTAGCACCTGCATCCTGCATCTGTCCTTTACCTGCAATAGCGATGGAAAGTGTGTTACCACGAGCACCTTCACCTCTTAGGAGGATTGCAGGATATTTCATTGTCAATTTAGAACCGATGTTACCATCAATCCATTCCATTGTTGCATTCGCATCACATACTGCACGTTTCGTCACTAGGTTATACACATTATTTGCCCAGTTTTGAATCGTTGTATAACGGCAATAGGCATCTTTCTTAACAATGATCTCAACAACTGCACTGTGAAGTGAATTTGTTGTATAGACTGGTGCAGTACAACCTTCTACATAGTGAACGGAAGCACCTTCGTCAACGATAATCAATGTTCTCTCAAATTGTCCCATATTTTCAGAGTTAATACGGAAATATGCCTGTAATGGTGTCGTTGTTTGAACACCTTTAGGCACATAGATGAATGATCCACCAGACCATACTGCTGAGTTTAATGCAGAGAATTTATTATCAGAATAAGGAATTACCTTACCAAAGTATTCTCTGAATAGATCTTCATGTTCTCGCAATGCAGTATCTGTATCTGTAAATAGGATACCCAAATCTGTTAAATCTTGTTTCAAGCTATGGTATACTACTTCCGATTCGTATTGTGCTGATACACCAGCCAAGTATTTTTGTTCTGCTTCAGGGATACCAAGTTTATCAAATGTTTCCTTGATTTCCTCTGGTACTTCATCCCACGTAGTCCCTTGCTTTTCAGATGGCTTTACATAATAAACAATCTCATCAAAGTCAAGGCCGGTAAGATCGCCACCCCATTGCGGCATTGGACGATCATAGAAATGTTGCAACGATTTCAGACGGTAATCCAGCATCCACTGAGGTTCTTCCTTCATTTTGGAAATTTCTTCAACGACTTTTTTTGTTAAGCCTCTCTCCGTACGAAAAATAGAGATGTCTTTATCATGAAATCCATATTTATACTCATCGATTTCTGGCATATTTTTAGCCATTACTAAAACCTCCTATTGGTATTTAAAAACAATATACCTTAGTCTTCCTGTACCCCTTTTTCCATAGCCTTCCATGCTAAAGTTGCACATTTAATTCTCGCTGGAAACTTAGCAACACCTTGAAGTGCCTCAATGTCTTCCATATCAAATTCTTCTGTATCAACTTCATTTCCAAGCATCATATCAGAAAAAGCGTGGGACATGTTAATCGCATCTTCCACTTTTCTCCCTTTAATTGCCTGTGTCATCATGGAAGCTGATGACATACTGATTGAACAGCCTTCCCCGTCAAATTTGGCATCTTTAACAATACCATCTTCAACTTGCATCTGTAGCTGTATTCGATCACCACAGGTTGGGTTATTCATGTCAATCGTTACTGCATCGCCATCAATATTTCCACGGTTTTTTGGATTTTTATAATGATCCATTATTACTTGTCGGTAAAGTGTATCGAGGTTATTTAAAGCCATTCCCAAAATACTCCTTCGTTTTTAACAGTCCCTCTACAAGATGATCAATATCTTCAGTTGTATTATAAAGATAGAAGCTCGCACGTGCCGTTGCTGATACTTCCAGCCATTTCATCAATGGTTGTGCACAATGATGTCCGGCTCGCACTGCAATCCCGAAAGAATCGAGTACGGTTGCAGTATCATGCGGATGAACATCATTAAGATTAAAAGTAACAAGTCCAGCACGTTTTTCAGGACCGTAGATTGTCATACCATCTATTTTACGTAATTGATCCATCGCATAGTCTGCTAATTTTTGCTCATGGTCCAAAATGTTTTCCTGGCCAACCTCAAGTATAAAGTCGATTGCTGCACCGAGTCCGATAGCTCCAGCAATAATTGGTGTACCACCTTCAAATTTCCAAGGTAGTTCCTTCCATGTTGAATCATATAGGTCTACAAAATCAATCATTTCTCCACCAAATTCAACAGGTTCCATATTTTCAAGGAGAGCTCTTTTACCATACAATACCCCTATACCGGTTGGTCCACACATTTTATGACCGGAAAAAGCATAAAAATCACAGTCCAGTTCTGCTACATCCACTTTGATATGTGGAGCACCCTGTGCACCATCAACTAAGATGACAGCACCTTTTTCATGTGCAATTTTCGCTATATCTTTGATTGGGTTAATGGTGCCCAATACATTAGAAACATGGTTGACTGCCACAATTTTTGTATTCTCGGTAATCGTCGAGCGGACATCCTCCAATGTAATTGTCCCATCGTTTTGTAATGGTATATATTTTAATGCTGCGCCAGTTGCTTTTGCCGCCTGTTGCCATGGAATGATATTGCTGTGATGCTCTACCTGTGTAATAACAATTTCATCTCCAGCTTTTAACGTGTTACGAGCATAGCTGGTTGCAACTGTATTAATAGCTGTCGTTGTCCCGCGGGTGAAGATTACTTCTGCTGTACTCCCGGCGTTTATAAATCCACGAACCTTTTCACGGGCCCCTTCGTATTTATCTGTTGCCCTGGTTCCTAGCGTGTGAACACCACGGTGCACATTTGAATTATCTTCACGGTAATACTTATTCACAGCCTCTATTACGGTGACCGGTTTTTGTGATGTCGCTGATGAGTCAAGATATACTAAAGGATGTCCATTGACTTCCTGATTTAAAATTGGAAACTGTTCTTTAATGGCTTGAACATCCATTAATTAACTTTCCTTTCAATTACTTGAGTCAATTGTTTTCTAATGGACTCAATCGGAATTTGAGATACAACCGGATCAAGGAAACCATGAATAACAAGGCGTTCTGCTTCTTCTTGTTTCAAACCACGGCTCATCAGGTAATACATTTGAAGAGGATCCACACGACCTACAGATGCAGCGTGACCAGCAGTAACATCATCTTCATCAATTAAAAGGATTGGGTTAGCATCACCACGTGACTTTTCACTTAACATCAATACACGTGATTCCTGCTCAGAGTTAGACCCTGAACCACCATGCTCAATTTTCCCAATCGCATTGAAAATAGTTGTCGCACTGCCTTTCATAACCCCACGTTGTAAAATATAAGCGTCCGTTTCTTTTCCGAATTGACGAATGCTAGCTGTAAAGTTCTGTGTTTGCTTACCGCGTCCAACCGAAACAGCTTTTGCTTCTGAAGTCGAATTATCTCCAAGCAGATAGGTAATGTTTTCGGAAACTGTATTTCCGTCATTCATTTGTCCCAATGCCCAGTTGATTTTTGTATCACGATGACCAACTCCACGACGATTTACATAGGTTGTTGTCCCAGCAGCGAAATGATCCACTGCACCATAGGCAACCTGGGCATTATCATGCGCAAATACTTCGGATACAATATTAGCTACTGTCTCCTGCTCATCATTATGGGAAATATAATTTTCCACATAGGTTAAAGAGCTTCCTTCTTCAGCTACCACGAGAACATGGTTGAATAACGCTGTTTCAGGGTTTTCCTGCCAGAAAATAGCTTGTAATGGTTCTTCAACTTGAACGTTTTTTGGAACGTAAACAAAAATTCCACCGTTCATTAATGCTGCATGAAGTGCAGTTAGACGGTTTTGATCTACTGCTACTGCATCTTTCATGTAATATTTTTCTACGAGATCACTGTGTTCGTTCATCGCAGTGAAAATATCAGTGAAAATAACGCCTTTATTTTTAAGTTCTTCATTTAATGTATTATATGCTACAGATTGATTACGCTGAATCAAGAGATTCTCATTCGCATTTCCTTCATCAAAATACGCTTGCATTTCTGTAGGCAAATCTTTTATGGAAGAGATTTTATCTCCTTCTGTAAATTCGTGCTTAAAATTACTGAAATTCCAATTACCGATCTTCGTCTTATCCGGTTTTGGCATCTCAAGTGTGTCTGCCATTTCTAAAGCACTAAGACGTAACGAGGTCATCCATTGTGGTTCATTACGATCTTTGGAAAACTGGTCTATATAATCTTTATCAAATGGAAGCTTAGTTTCTACAGTCATATTACCCCTCCTAACATTACGCGTTTTGTTCAACTGTTTCGTCTTCGATGCCTAGTTCCTCTTTAATCCACTCATAACCTTCTTCTTCCAAACGTTTAGCAAGTTCAGGTCCACCTGACTTCACAATACGGCCTTGCATCATTACGTGAACAAAATCTGGTGTAATATAGTTTAGCAAACGTTGGTAGTGGGTAATAATTAAGCAACCGAATTCTTCGTTGCGCATTTTATTAATCCCTTTGGAAACGACTTTCAATGCATCGATATCTAAACCGGAGTCAATTTCATCCAGGATTGCAATTGCCGGGTTTATTTGCATTAATTGAAGAATTTCATTACGTTTTTTCTCCCCGCCAGAGAATCCTTCGTTTAGGTAGCGTGTTGCCATGCTTTGATCAATTTCTAGAAAATCAAGATCTTTATCTAATTGCTTAATGAATTTCATTAGAGAAACCTCATCGCCTTCTTCGCGACGGGCATTAATTGCGGAACGAAGGAAATCTGATGTCGTTACACCACTGATTTCACTTGGGTATTGCATTGCTAGGAAAAGTCCAGCACGAGCACGTTCGTCCACTTCCATTTCCAGTACGTCTTCTCCATCAAGAAGAATGCTACCTTCTGTAACTTCATATTTCGGATGCCCCATGATTGCAGAAGCAAGAGTTGATTTACCAGTTCCGTTAGGTCCCATAATAGCGTGGAATTCTCCACCTTTTATCGTAAGGTTTGCACCTTTTAATATCTCTTTTTCTTCAATGGATACATGAAGATTTTTAACTTCTAAAACTGATCCTGACATAAAACATACCTCCAAATACTGTATTTTCTAGTAATCATCAAATGAACTTACATCCATTCTCAATTTAGTCTCATTCCAATCTTAAAGCATTTCAAATTAATAATCAACTCTTTTAGATTAGCAGAAAATCGAGGATTTCTACACTTTTGATATACGCTCTAATTGAAAATAGAGAATGCTAATTAATGTGCTTCTTACTATTCTTTCCTGTAAACTTTTTTCTATCGTATAAAAAAACTGATGCTCCTATTAGGAACATCAGTTTTGTTTTTCAAGTATTTATTTAGGGAGTTGACCATCCATATTAGAGGTTAATTGTTTTGCCTCTTTGTATTCTTCATCGCGTTGTCGTTCAACATCAATACGTTTATCGAGCTTTCTTCCGTATTCCTCATAGTTGACATGTCGTGATTGAGCCATTCCTTTTTGCATTTCAGAAGTATACTTTAAGTCTATTCCACTATTAATAGTGAACCATCCCTTTCAAGTTTTTAACTACATTAATGTTACCACAGAGACGATTCCCCTAACAAAGCGGATATAAACCTCTTTTCAGGGAAATAGAACGATATTTGGTTAAACCATAACTTCAAATAGATTGTTTACATAAAATACGGATAAATAACTAACATATCCTCTGGAATCCTCATTATTCAGTTTTCAATTAATTCTCTCCACCTACAGGAACTACGGCACCCTTGTAGTTTTCAATAATAAAGTTTTGAAGTTCTTCTGATTGAAGGACTTCAACCAATGTATTTAAAGCTTCATTATCTTTATCTTCAGATTTGGCAGCAATAATATTTACATATTCTGATTCTTCGCCTTCAATAAATAATGCATCATCAAGTGGACTTAAACCAGCTTCTATTGCATAGTTTGTATTGATGACAACAAGTGCTTCTTCTTCTGAATTGTAATATTCAGGTAAGAAAGCTGGATCGTAGTCAGGAGAGAAACTTAAATTTTTAGGGTTTTCTGCAATGTCTTCCATTGTTGCTTCTGATTTCTTGACACCTTCGTCAAGTGTAAGTAATCCTTCAGCTTCAAACAAGGATAGAATTCTGCCATGGTCAGACACAGAGTTACTCAAAATTACTTCTGTACCGTCTGGAATCTCGTCAATACTTGCGATGTTTTGAGAATATACACCCATTGGTTCAACATGTATGCCACCAATTGATTCAATTTCATAACCAGTGTCTGCAACCGTTTGGTTCAAATAAGGGAGATGCTGGAAATAGTTTGCATCCAGTTCACCACTTGCCAAATCATCATTTGGAAATACATAATCCTGATATTCTTCAATATTTAAGGTGATTCCTTGCTCTTCAAGCACAGGTTTTGCTTCTTCAAGAATTTCTGCGTGGGGAACACTTGATGCACCTACAGTAATCTCCGTAGTCTCTTCTGTTCCTTCTTCAGTAGTTCCATTATCGCTTCCGGTGTCAGAATCTCCTCCACCACACGCAACCAATAGTAGTACAAATGCTAATGATAATAATGCTAGAATTTTTTTCATCTTTTTCTCTCCTTCTATGTTGTTATATATTTGAAATGGGCATCTGCCTATATACAAATCAATTATCTTTTATCCACTTTATTAGTAATAAAGTCCCCAATAAATTGGAAAATAAATACGATAATAACAATTATAATTGTACAAAGAAATACAACATCAAAGTCTCTTCGCTGGAATCCAAAGTAATAGGCGTAATTTCCAAGTCCACCGGCGCCAATGACACCTGCCATTGCAGTATAGCCAATTAAAGCAATTGCTGTAACCGTAAGTCCTGAGATAAGGGCAGGCATGGATTCTGGTATAAGTACGCGTAAGATAATGGTGCTTGTCTTTGCTCCCATTGATTTTGCCGCCTCGACAACACCTTTATCCACTTCTTTGAGAGCAATCTCAACGAGTCTCCCATAAAATGGTGCCGAACCGATAATTAGGGCGGGCAATGCTGCATTTGGTCCGCGTATAGTTCCAATCAAAAAATCAGTAAAAGGAAATAACAATAAAATCAATATAATAAAAGGAATCGCCCGAAATATATTCACAAAGGCTGCTACGATTAAATTAACAACATTATTTTGCCAAATTCCATCTTTCGTTGTCAGATAGAGAAGTAGCCCTAAGATGAGACCTAAAATACATGTCCCAATCAATGCCAGAATTGTCATATAGAATGTTTCATAGGTAGCTACCCAAAAATCTTCTATATCGATATTCGGAAATAAATTAGTTAGCATCTCGGATAACCTCCACTTCTACTGAGGTTTCTTCCTGGATAAAGCTTACTGCCATATCAATTTCCTCAATTTCACCTTTCGCCTGGACAAATAATGTACCATATCCGCCAGCCTGGGTTTGTGTTATTTTCCCCTGCAATATATTCAAATCGATATCAAACTTTTTCGCCAATTCACTGATGAGGGCTTGATTTGTAGTTTCACCAAGAAAATGCAAGCGTAGAATTTTTCCCTCGTTACTATACGTATTGATCATATTCGATATATCATCATCTTCACTACTGGATCCCATAATTTGTTCCACAAACTTCTTTGTAACGGGCATTTTCGGATGCGTGAATACATCTAGGACTTGCCCTTGTTCCACGACTTTCCCTTGCTCCATGACAGCAACCTGATTACAGATTTTACGAATAACATGCATTTCGTGAGTGATCAGAATAATTGTCAAACCAAGCTTCTCATTTATATCCATCAATAAGTTCAATATGGAGTTGGTCGTTTCGGGATCTAATGCAGATGTTGCTTCATCACATAGCAATACTTTCGGATTGTTTGCAAGTGCACGCGCAATACCAACACGTTGTTTCTGTCCACCACTTAACTGGGATGGATATGCCTTTTCACGTCCACTAAGTCCGACGAGATCAATCAGCTCTTGTACTCGCAAAGAACGTTCCGCTTTGGATGCGCCTGCTATTTCCAATGGAAAGGCAATATTATCTTCGACTGTTTTTGACCAAAGCAGATTAAAGTGTTGGAAAATCATACCTATTTCCTGGCGTGCAAGCCGTAGCTGCTTCGTATTCAAAGCCGTAATCTCCTGGTTGTCGATGATAACTTTACCTGCAGTTGGTTCTTCCAGTCGGTTTAGCAGGCGTACGAACGTACTTTTACCAGCACCACTATATCCGATTACGCCATAAATTTCGCCTTCTTTTATATTAAGGGTCAAATCGTCAACAGCTGTTATATTTTTCTTATTTAGAGCAAAGATTTTACTTAAACCCTCAATTGAAATCACTATTTATCCTCCTAATGATTCACATTCAATCAACAAAAAACGTCTATCTGCTCGAGAACAGAAAGACGTAATAGATTACATAAAGTCTCACGTTCTCTCATCTGTCAAAGTGCTACTTTGCAGGAATTGGCACCTTTCAAATTTAAATTTGAAGGTTGCCGCGGGTTCAAAGGGCCAGTCCCTCCACCGCTCAAGATAAGAGATAGAAAATATTAAGTTTTGAATCAGTGAGACTATAGTAGCACGGTGAAATATTCATGTCAATATTAAATTTTTGTATCTTTCTGTTATCCTTAGCTTTTCGCAAACAACTCAGGCTTATACTTTATTAAATAACTATAGATATTGCCTGTTGATTGGAAGGCATAGATTTTCTCCTTTATTTGGCTGTCTTCCTTAATTAACAGGCATGGGACACTTTCTATTTTATTCTCAATCATAAATTCGGGGTTCAAAGACGCATTCATTTCAAAAAATATTTTTTCCTGATGAACCGCTTCAATTTTTTCAAGCATTGCACGTGCAACACTGCATGTTCCACAAAATGGAGTATAAATATAGAGCAACATTCGTTCTTGTTTAAGCGTTTCTTCTGTAATAGTTTGCACCTTTTACCACCTTATACCTTTGCATTAAAATAAAAATATGGGATGGACAGAAAAATGTTTGCTGAGTAAAGCACTCGCAAGAATCTTCTCAGGTGTGGCAGCTACTTCGCGGTATTCACTGCTAACATAAATGTGTTCCGCATGTGGCAGTTCGCGAGCAAGTTGTTTCCGTAATTTTATCCCCGATTTATCCTCATCTACCAGTATAAAAACATCCTTCTCATCCAGTTCATATGTTTCCAGTAATTCATCAAATTTCTCCACACCAAGTGTACCATTCGTACAAATAATCGTAACATTGTCGTTGATGATCTTTGCAATCTGCCGTTTGTCTGTCAGCCCTTCGACAATAATTACTTTCTCTGGTTCAGTAGTTATCATCACATAGCACTCCTTATGCAAGCAAGAAAGATGCTTATTTACATACATTATATGATAAAACGAAGGCTGACTATACACAATTGTGTGCTTTAGTCAGCCTAAGGAGCATTATTCTTCTGTTAATTCTTTGTATTGATCAGGTGAAAGTAGTTCATCAAGCTCAGATTCATTAGACAGTTCCACTACAACCATCCATGCTTTCTCGTATGGTGATTCATTTACGAACTCTGGGCTGTCATCCAACTCTTCATTTACTTCAACTACTTTGCCACTTATTGGAGCATACAATTCAGAAACTGTCTTAACAGATTCAACACTACCAAAAGGCTCATCAACGGTTAGCTCGTCACCAACTTCAGGTAATTCCACAAAAACGATATCGCCAAGTTCGTCCTGAGCAAATGCCGTAATACCGATTCGTACATTTCCATTCTCTTTTTTAATCCATTCGTGTTCTTTTGAATACAATAATTCCTCTGGTAAGCTCATTCTTATCCCTCCAATAATTAATTCCAATCTAACTATACAATTTAATGTTCTCTTTTTCTAGTCCCTGTAATACTTATTTCCAAGTTTCCTGGAATGTTTCTTCTTTGAAACCGACTGTAACAATCTCGCCATCTGTTACAATGGGCCGCTTAATCAGCATTCCATCAGATGCCAATATTTCCGCCATTTCTTCTGTGCTTGCATCCTTGATTTTATCTTTGATATTTAACTCACGATACTTCTTCCCACTCGTATTAAAAAATTTCTTTGCCGGAAGATCACTTTTCTCCATTAGATTCATTAGTTCTTCTTTAGAAGGAGTCGCTTCCACAATATGTACACTTTTATAATCGACATTATTAGTGTCAAACCACTTCTTTGCATTCTTACATGTCCCACAATTTGGATACCAATAAAATGTTAATGCCACCCGATAACCCCCTCATACCACTAAATTAAATTTCATTATATCAAACCCAATGTGCATAAATCCATTATAAGTGTTTTTATTTAAGGCTCTTTTCGTAATGTTTTCTGATTTATAACCTTCGTATTTGATATAAACTGCGAATTAGTGAAGTAATTGCTATTTATGTTGTAGCTGATAATGGAAGCAAGTTACTTCGGCTACCGCTCTGGGAAATGCACTGCGCTTTTCGCGGGCGGCTGGTGAGCCAACTTGCGCTAAAGCGCTGTGCTGTCTCACCGATGCCTCTGCTCCTGCAGAAGTCTCCGTGTATTTCCCAGAGCTGGTATGGAGATTGCTACTAACTTACTAATCAGGCTTTATCTGAAATAGCAACACACAGCTTTACCAGTCCGGGTGAGCGGCGGGTAGTCGACTCCTGCGGGAAAAGCACGTGTCCGAAGACCAGAAGAGGGCTTTTCTCTTCGGGGCTGAGGCCTTGCCCGCGGAAAGCGACTGCCCAGAGCAATCCCGGACGGCAGCAAAAGCATATAACTCCGGAAAGTTAATCTAAATTAGTTCGGAGTTTATAGATTTTGTGCAAAAGAACAGCCTTATTTAAAAAGCAAAAGTCTCTACTAGAACCGTAGAGACTTTTACTTTATTATAAGGCGTATTTCTCTTCTTTAATAATTTCTGCTGCAATTTCACGTTTTTTGACTACAACATTTATTGGCGTGTGACGAGTCAATTTACGTAAGGATGACAGCATCGTACGAAGTGTGTCTCCTTCTTCAACCGTTATCAATGTTTCTTTTGCATTCGCTTCGATACGATTGAATGCTTCCTGAACATACACTTGTGTATATAGAAGTTTGAGTTTACTTTTATCTTCTCCATTTTTACTGATTGCTTTTTCCGTACGAAGAATTGCTGACTCCATATTGTAAACTTCTGCTGTCATATCTGCCAAATT
The DNA here is from genome assembly GCF_042650085.1 of Oceanobacillus longus. Classification (NCBI taxonomy): domain Bacteria; kingdom Bacillati; phylum Bacillota; class Bacilli; order Caryophanales; family Bacillaceae; genus Oceanobacillus; species Oceanobacillus longus. Next base: position 84,290 of record NZ_JBHSAO010000006.1, read on the forward strand.
TACAAGGATCTCCTGCTCTCTTTCCAGATTTTTGCCATATTTTTGTGCAGCAAGGCCCGCTCCAAGGAGAACCATTTTCTTAGCGTTACGCAATAAATATTTTTCTTGTTCCAATGCTTCTGTACCAATTTCTTCGGGCATCATCATCATTAATTCTTCTTGAAGTCCTTGTGCTTTTTGCAGCAATGGTAATTCACCTTTCAATGCCTTCTTCAAAAGGGTACCCGGCACAAGCAAGCGGTTGATTTCATTTGTCCCTTCAAAAATACGGTTGATTCTGGAATCACGATAGATTCGTTCCACTTCATATTCCTGCATAAATCCATATCCACCATGCATTTGTACAGCTTCATCCGCAGTGTAATCGAGTAATTCAGATGCCATATATTTATTCATGGAACATTCAATTGCATACTCAGCAATTGCACGAGCTACTTCACGTCCATCCTTTAACTGTTCGTCAGTCAATGCACCCATACGTTGTTCAAATAGGCCTACCGTACGATAAACAGCACTTTCATTCGCATAGATTCCGGCAGCCATTGTCGCAAGTTTTTCCTGTGTTAATGAAAAACTAGAAATTGGTGTATTGAACTGCTTGCGCTCATTCACATATTTAACAGCTAATTCCAACGCACGTTTCGATCCACCTACACCACCAACTGCCAGTTTATACCGTCCTACGTTAAGGATATTAAATGCAATTACATGCCCACGACCCTTTTCACCAAGGAGGTTCTCTACAGGGACTTCAACGTCCTCTAAAATCAATGTCCGGGTTGAAGAACTCTTAATCCCCATTTTCTTTTCTTCAGCTCCTGTTGAAACGCCAGGAAATTCACGTTCTACAATAAATGCAGAGAAATGTTCGCCATCGATTTTTGCATAGACAATAAATACATCTGCAAATGCGGAGTTTGTAATCCATTGTTTCTCCCCATTTAATACATAATGTGTTCCTGCCTCATTAAGTTTTGCAGTTGTTTTTGCACTTAATGCATCAGATCCAGAGCTTGGCTCAGTCAATGCATATGCTGCTAGCAATTCACCGGTTGCCAGTTTTGGTAAGTACTTCTCCTTTTGCTTATCATTTCCGAAAAATACGATTGGCAGTGATCCGATTCCAACATGGGCACCATGAGTGATAGAAAATCCGCCTGCGCGTGCAAATTTTTCAGTAATCAGTGATGAACTGATTTTATCCAATGCTAGACCACCATATTCTTCGGGCACATCGGCACCTAATAACCCCAAATCTCCTGCTTTTTTTAGAAGTTCAACAGAGTAATCAAACTCATGATTTTCAAGATGATCTACTTTAGGCAAAACTTCTCCAATTACAAAATCTTCGGTTGTTTTAGCAATCATTTTATGTTCTTCCGTAAAATCTTCCGGTGTTATAATGTCATTTCCAGTCAGATCTTCAATTAAAAACGCGCCACCTTTAAATAATTTATCTTTTGTTTCACTCATGAAAATCTTCCTTTCCTTTATAGGAATTTTTATTTTAATATCATATATTATCCATCTTCAACATCCCGCTTACCTTACAGTAGTTCAAAAACTCCTGCTGCTCCCATACCTCCACCAATACACATGGTTACAACACCAAATTGTTCATTTCTACGCTTCATCTCATGCTTGAGTGTTAATGTCAATTTCGTACCAGTGCATCCAAGTGGGTGACCAAGTGCAATTGCTCCACCATTCACATTGACTTTATCCATGTCCAGATTGAGTGCCTGAATGACACGGAGGGACTGTGAAGCAAATGCTTCATTTAATTCAAACAAGCCGATATCGGATAGTTCCAGTCCAGCAATCTTTAATGCCTTTGGAATGGCTTCCACCGGCCCTACACCCATAATTTCAGGCTCTACCCCTGCTACAGCAAAGGAACGGAATTTCAATAAGGCTGTTAGTCCTTCTGCTTCAGCCTTCTCTCGATCCATCAAGAGTACGGAAGCTGCTCCATCACTCATCTGAGAAGCATTTCCCGCCGTTACGGATCCTTTTACATGAAATGCCGGCCGTAATTTAGCAAGAATTTCAGTTGTCGTTCCCTGCCGAACTCCTTCATCCATTTCAAATAGGAAACTTTTTTCTTCAATCTTATTATTCCTACCTACCACACGCTCTGTGACTTCGACAGGAACAATTTCATCATTAAATTTACCGCTTTCAATTGCTTTTGCCGCGCGCTGGTGACTCTGTACTGCAAACGCATCCTGATCTGCACGCGAAATTTCAAAGCGGTTGGCAACTTCCTCTGCTGTATGTCCCATGCCCATATAATAGCCAGGGGCATCCTGCACCAATTTCGGGTTCGGCTTTATTACATGTCCTCCCATTGGTAGTAGACTCATAGATTCTGCCCCGCCAGCAATCATCGTATCGCTTGCTCCAATCATAATACGTTCAGCAGCGTAGGCGATACTTTGTAAGCCAGAAGAACAGTAGCGATTGATCGTTATTCCTGGGACGTCATACTTAAGTCCGGCCAAACCTGCGATATTTCGTGCCATGTTCATTCCCTGTTCTGCTTCCGGGGTTGCACATCCTATAATGACATCATCAATACTTCCATCATAGCCTCCTGCACGCCTCAATGTTTCTTTAATGGTGAGCGCGGCTAAGTCATCAGGTCTTGTATTTGAAAGGGACCCTTTACCTGCTTTTCCAACTGGTGTTCTTGCGCCTGCAACAATAACTGCTTCCTTCACATTTTCTCCCCCTTTTCGGATTAATTCCGTAATGCTTTTCCTTTTACGAGCATATGCTGCATTCTCGCTTGTGTAAGTGGTTCTGCTATCAGACTCAGGAATGCTTCACGCTCCAAATCGAGCATGACCTGCTCATCGATCAACGTTCCCTCTTTAATTCTTCCGCCTGATAATACATACGCTAATTTTTCAGCTATTTTCACATCATGGTCAGAAGCATAGCCTCCATACTGCAACGTTTTTGCTCCCATAACCATTGCCGCATATCCCGCTTCTCCAACGACAGGGATCGTTTCACGTTTTGGTTTTTTATATCCTGCTTTAACTAACGCAAGCACACGCTCCTTTGCGTCATATAGAAGATGATCCGGGTTCACGCTGATCCTATCGTTACTATCAAGATAGCCATGTTCAATCGCTTCTGCAGCAGAAGTGGATACTTTAGCTGTAGCAACCTTCTCAAAAACGTTATTTGCAATCTTTGTTAAATCAAAATTGACACCTTGTGGAAGATTTCGAAGTTCTTTTAAATAAAGTTCCTTCGTCCCTCCACCACCAGGTATCAGTCCAACACCAAATTCAACCAAACCAATATACGTTTCTGGTGAAGCTTGAATTGCTGCTGCAGGTAAAGATACTTCTGCCCCGCCACCAAGTGTCATATTAAATGCTGCGGTTACTACCGGTTTCTCGGAGTATTTAATATTCATCGCCATATTCTGGAATTGCCTAATGACCATATCCAGTTCAAAGTAGTTATCGTCTTGGGCTTCCATCAACATCATCGCGAGGTTGGCACCGACACAGAAATTCTTGCCTTGATTCCCTATCACAAGTCCTTTATAATTTTTGCCGACTTCCTCAATCGCGTAATTAACCATTTGGATAATATCGAGACCAATCGCATTACTAGGTGAATGGAATTCCAGTAATGCAACACCGTCACCCATATCTATTAAACTGGCACCAGAATTCTTCTTAATAACGCCTTTCAGTTCTTTTACGTTCTTTATATTCATCTCTTTTTGATTAAATTCCTGTTGTTTATACCCTTCACGATCATAGTAATAAACGGATCCGTTCCCTGTTTTGTAGAATGATTCATTCCCATTTCCAAGCATTTTCAGCACCCAATCAGGTATTGTTTCTCCTTCCTCCTGCATTCGTTCGACAGACTTACGAAGTCCGATTGCATCCCATGTCTCAAATGGACCAACTTCCCATCCAAATCCCCATTTCATTGCCTGATCGATGGAAACAATATCATCTGCAATCTCACCAAGCAGTTCAGCAGAGTAGATTAATACTGGCTTCAGCACAGACCACACAAGCTCCCCAGCTTTATCATCTTTTGCAGATACAAGCGCTTTCAATTTGTTGCGTGGGCCTTTTTCCTGCTTTGCCATTTCGGTTGCAGTTGTCTTCAATTGTTTCCGATCTTCATATTCCAATGTTTCCGGATTTAATTCATAAATAATGCGGTCTTTTTTCACAAAAAACCCTTGACCACTCTTAGCACCCAGCCAGCCATTTTCAAGCATTTTCTTCATGAACTCTGGTACATCGAATACTTCCTTTTCAGCTCCTTGCACTTGGTCATAAACATTTTTAGCTACATGACTGAATGTATCGAGGCCTACTACGTCAAGCGTACGGAAGGTTGCACTTTTCGGTCTGCCAATAAGTGGACCTGTAACCGAATCAACTTCACCAACACTGAATGCCCCTTTTTGCATTTCTCTTACCGTAACAAGCAATCCGTATGTACCAATTCGGTTAGCGATAAAATTCGGTGTATCCTTCGCTTCGACTACACCTTTACCGAGTATATCTTCTCCAAATTGCTTCATAAAGGAAAGTACTTCTGGATCCGTATGCTTTGTTGGTATTACTTCCAACAGTTTAAGGTAACGTGGTGGATTGAAAAAATGTGTTCCGAGAAAATGTTTTTTCATATCCTCTGAACAATCTTCAATCATTGCTTCCACTGAAATCCCTGATGTGTTGGAGCTGACAATTGTTCCTTCCGTTCGATACGTATCTATATTTGCAAAAACTTTCTTTTTCACTTCTAGATTTTCAACAACGACTTCTATAATCCAATCAACAGTAGACAATTTTCCCATGTCATCTTCCATATTTCCTATCGAGATTAAATCAAGACTTTTTTTAGTTGTAATTGGAGATGGCTTTTGTTTCAATAAGGCCATTTTACTAGCTGCAGTAATACGGTTGCGCACACCAGGATGTTCCATTGAGAGGCCTTTTTTCTCTTCTTCCTTAGTCAGTTCATGCGGTACGATATCAAGCATCATCACTGGTATTCCCAAATTTGCTAAGTGGGCTGCAATCCCGGATCCCATAACACCAGACCCAAGTACTGCGGCACTTTTTATTGAATGCTTCATCATTTATCCCCCAATCAATTTTGAATGAATACTCATTCATTTTTGGATTAAAATAAAAGGACAGTTCCCTATCCGTCTGTCTAATAGTATAATCTAATTTCTGACATTTCGCAATAAATTTAATTCATTTATTTCTAAAGGTTTTCTTTTATTTAGGATTATTCTGTATGGTGTTGCTTTATAATCCTCTCTTGAGATAAACTGCGAACTAGAATAAGTAACTTCGGCGATCGCTCTGGGAAATACACTGCGCTTTCCGTGGGCGGTGACTCCTGCGGGAAGAGCACGTGTCCGAAGACACCAAAGAGTGGTCTTCTCGAGGAGGCTGAGGCCGTGCCCTAAGGATGCGCATCCCCCCGCAGCGATCCCGGACGGCGGATTGCAGTTATTTTGCTGTTTATAGACTTTGAGATATAACAAAATATTTTCGGTGGGACGAGTAATTGTCAATCTTCTAGAAATTTTTTTTAATTATAATCCTCCTATTCTTATTTGAATTATTTTTCTATCAATCGTAATCATTACTATTTACAAACCGTAATCATTACGTTATGATATTGAAAGAAATTCATAAAATGACGGAGGTTTTATTGATCCATGAGAAACTTAAAAACGATAACATTGCTATTATCTTTACTAATAATCGTTGCTGGATGCTCTTCTGCTGATGAAGTAAATTCAAAGCAGGAAGACCATCTCCAAATCTATACATCTATTTATCCTATTCAATATGCTTTGGAAAGAATCGGTGGAGAGACCGTTTCAGCCAAAACGGTTTATCCTCCAGGTGTAGATGCACATACGTATGAGCCAACATCAAAAGACATGACTTCCATCGCAGACAGTTCTGCTTTCTTTTATATGGGTGCAGGAATGGAAGGATTTGCAGAAACTGCAGCAGATGCGCTAGTATCTCAAGATGTTAGTCTAATAGAAATTGGTGTACATGATGAGCTATTCCATTCAGATTTTGAGGCTGAGCAAGATCACGAAACAGAAACGGATGAACACGGTCACGAATCCGGTGAAGGTGAACACGACCATGAAGCTGAGGTAGAAGATGAGCATGAAGAAAGTGAATCGCATGATGGCCATACCCATGGTGATCATGATCCACATATTTGGATCGACCCATTACGAATGATCGAGATGGCGGAAATCATAAAAGAGGAACTAATTAAATTAAATCCCGATGAAAAAACACTCTATAATGAAAACTTCACTGCATTGGAAACAGAGCTGCAATCATTGGATAAGCGTTTTACAGAGGTATTGAGTGCAAAAGACGATAAACATATTCTTGTCGCCCATGCGGCATACGGTTATTGGGAAGAAAGATATGGAATTGAACAAATTGCTGTTAATGGATTGTCTTCTAGTAGTGAACCTTCACAGAAGGACCTAACCAATATTATTGATCAAGCTAAAGAATATGACCTGAACTATATTATTTTTGAACAAAACAGCTCAAATAACGTTTCAGAAATTATCCAGGAGGAAATTGGTGCCGACTCACTAATTATTCATAATCTGTCCGTATTAACCGAGGAAGATGTAAATAATAAGGAAGACTATTTCTCTTTAATGGAACAAAACCTAGAAGTACTTGACAAAGTAACAAAATAAGACAGCTATTTCCCAAAATAAAAGAGGTGTAATAATGACAGAACCCGTCGTTTCCATGAAAAAGATAAGTTACAGCTATGAAAACAAAAAAGTACTCGACAATATTAATTTTGAGGTGCCTCAAGGCTCATTCATGGGGTTAGTCGGTCCAAATGGTGGCGGAAAAACAACATTAATCAAACTTATTCTCGGATTAATGAAACCACATGAAGGCTCTGTCTATATTTTTAATGATCCTAAAGACCATCGAAAGGACAAGAACAAGATTGGCTTTGTGTCACAAAAAGCCAACACATTTAATAAAGGCTTCCCCGCCACCGTATTTGAGGTGGTTTCATCCGGACTTACAGCAAAAATTGGCTATTTTAAATTCTTGAATAAAACACATAAAGCAAAGATATTAGAAGCTATTGACCAGGTTGGGATGCTAGAGTACGCTTATGAAAACATCGGCAACCTTTCCGGTGGGCAACAACAGCGAATCTTTATTGCACGTGCTCTCGTAAACGATCCGGAGCTGATTATATTAGATGAACCAACTGTCGGGGTTGATTATGAAAATGTCAAACGATTTTACGAGCTATTACATCAATTACACAAAGAGCAAAACAAGACTTTACTGCTTGTAACACATGACACTGGAACGATGACAGAGTACGCAACTGACATTGTTTGTCTGAATAAAACCTTGCATTTCCACGGGAAGCCGGAGGAATATACTTCCCTTACTGAAAAGGACTTATCACAATTTTATGGACATCCCGTAAATATTGTCAGCCACAATCATTAACGTTGGAGGAACAATTATGCTAGCAGACTTTTTTCAATATGACTTTTTAAGATACACCTTTTTAACCGGATTGCTGATTGGCGTAATAGCCCCTCTGCTAGGTACATTCATCGTTGTAAGGAGACTCTCCTTAATCGCTGATGCCCTCTCCCATGTAACATTAGCCGGAATCGCTTTTGGATTGATGGCTGAAAAGAAATTTGGATTGATGGTTCCCCCCTTGTATAGTGGGATGCTATTTTCAGTTATTGGGTCTGTATTGATTGAAAAACTCAGATCCGTTTATAAAGCTTATCAGGAAATTGCCATTCCAATTATCTTATCAGCAGGGGTTGGCTTAAGTGTGATTTTTATTTCTATTGCTGACGGTTTTAACACTGAATTATTTAACTATCTATTTGGCTCTGTATCAGCTGTTAGCCAAAATGACTTTTTCATGATTCTTGGCATTTCTATTTTTGTCGTACTTGTTGTCGTTTTCTTTTATAAGGAACTTTTCACCTTGTCATTCGATGAAGAACATGCAACAATTTCAGGGCTGCATGCGAAACGAATTCATTTACTATTTATTGTATTAACAGCACTTGTTATCGCTGCTTCGATCCGAATTGTCGGTGTATTGCTAGTATCTGCACTAATGACATTACCGGTCGCAGCGAGCATGCGACTTGCTAAAGGATTTAAGCAAATGATGTTGTTGTCTATATTATTTGGAGAACTTTCCGTTATCTTAGGACTCATATCCGGGTATTATTTAAGTATACCTCCAGGTGGTACAATCGTAATGATTTCCATCTTTATATTGCTATTGGCCATCGGAATAAAACGACTACAGACGAAACCGAAAAAAGTGAGGGATTCAGTATGAACATAGATGAAGCAATTGACTTATTAAAGGCTAAAGGCTATAAAACAACTGGAAAACGAAAAGATATCCTTGCCTACTTCGGAGAGGCTGACGGTTACCGTACAGCAAAAGATTTGATCAGTTATTTGGAAAAGACCTATGATGGAATCAGTTTTGATACGATCTATCGAAATCTCCATTTATATGATGAAGTGGGAATCCTTGAAGCTACTGAATTAAACGGCGAGAAACACTTTCGTATGAACTGCACCCATCACCATCATCATCATTTTATTTGCAATACGTGCGGGAAAACAAAAGAGATTGAAGTTTGCCCCATGGATGATGTGCAGCAGTCACTTGCCAATTATGCTATAGAGGACCATAAATTTGAAATTTACGGATTATGCCCGTTGTGTAAAGGCGCCTAACCATATGAAACTTTATCTTGCAATAGGTATCGGTGGAATGCTGGGTGCAAGTAGCCGGTACGGGATTTCTTTACTCTTAGATACCAATGATGGATTCCCCTTTTCAACGTTACTAGTGAATTTGATTGGGTGTTTTGTGTTAGCTTACCTATTAAATCATACTATTATTAAACAAAGACTATCACCCCATATATTTACTGCACTGACAACGGGGGTAATTGGCTCTTTTACTACGTTTTCAGCGCTTGCCGTTGAATTTGTTCAATTGCTGGGCTCACATGTAGTTGCGGCTATCAGTTATTTGCTCATTACCTTCGTTGGTGGATTGGTTTTCAGTTATCTTGGGTATCAAGTATCTACCAAAGACGGAAAGCAGGTTGCCAGATGAACGTTTTATTCGTAGCCCTTGGAGGTTTTCTTGGGAGTATTGTCAGATACTCCATCTCTATTAAATTTAATAAACGACTACTTGCTACATGGATTGCCAATGTTACGGGATCCATTTTTTTGGCATTCTTGTTTCATCTCTATATCACTGAGGCAATTTCAGATAACGTTTGGCTTCTGTTTGGTGTCGGATTTTGCGGTGCTTACACCACTTTTTCAACATTTGGTAATGAGACGCTTCAACTACTGATGCAACATAAATACATAGCAGCAATTCTCTATGTTTTCTCTTCTTTCTCCGTATCGATTGGGTTTGTTTTTACAGTTTTCTATCTACTTTAATAATGAATCTCTCCAAATTTTGGTATCTTTCATGTATAATTATTCGAGATACGTTTAAAAGGAGGAAAATTGATGAATAGGAAAAAAGGAATATTCTTTGGTTTTGTTGCAATCATTTCTACCGTATTTATATTATTTATAATCATTATGCAAAATGGTTTTAACAGCAGCCCAACAGTTGCGCAAAAAGACTCTGAACAGATACATAGTAAAGAAGAAACGGACAAAAAAGTCGAAGTAAAAATCGAAGGTGAATCAGATCCAGAAACCGTTGATAAGGGGCAGGAAGAAGATAGCCCAACTCCAAGCAAGGACTCAGAAGTAAAAACCGAATCTACGGAAGAAACTGATCCTAAAGAAGAAGATCAGGTTGAAAACAAACAGGAGCCTGTTACTTACTCCAATAAATTTGTTAGTGTATCTTCCCTTAACGTTCGTCAAGGTCCTGGTGTAAACAGCGAGGTCATTGGTATCGTGAAGATCAATCAGGCAATTCAGGCATCCGATTCTACAACTGAAGATGGCTGGGTCCAAATGAAAGCCAATAACATTTCTGGCTATGTTAATGCCAAATACGTAAGTGATCAAAAGGTCGCTGTCCAGAAGGTGGCTAAGCCTGCATCTACTGTACCAGAGCAGAATAGTACCCAAAACGCAGATACGAATGCAAAAGAAACAAAGCAGGAAAATAGTAAAAAACAAGATGAAAAAGAAACACAGAAAACAGAAAATCCTGCGCCAAAACAAAATGATGCTGATAAATTAAAAACGATAGATGGGAATAATCAATTGATTCTTGTTACTGCCAATGGATATGGAACAAGTTCCGCACGTGTTCAAACTTACGAAAGGACAGCAGAAGGAAATTGGAAGCAACTTCTTGACGTTTCCGGATTTATTGGTAAAAATGGGTTTGCAGATAATAAGGTTGAAGGGGATGGAAAAACTCCAACCGGAAAATATACCATTGGACATGCATTTGGACGCGCAGGAAACCCTGGAATAAAATTATCGTACCGAGCAATTACTCCAGACGATGTATGGGTTGACGATTCTAATTCTAGTCTTTATAACAGTTGGCAGTCAAAAGCAGAGACAAGCGATCAATGGTCCAGCGCTGAAAATATGGATATTGCTTTATATACACACGGTTTTGTAATTAACTACAACACGGCACAAACACCTGGAAAAGGTAGCGCAATTTTCTTCCATATTGCAAATGGATATACGTTAGGCTGTGTTGGAGTGTCTGAGTCAAATGTTGTTTCTATACTGAAATGGCTCGACCCTAAAAAGAATCCGGTTATCATTCAAACTCCTACCAGTGGTCTTGGTAAATACTAACCCGTGAAATATACTCGTGTTTCATGTATACTACTTTTACACATATATGTTTTAGGAGAAGTGAGAAATGGATAGGAAAAAAGGAATTATTTTTGCATTATTACTCATATTAACTGCTGCTTTTATCGTATTTGTGGCAATCATGCAGCATAACTTCGCAAATCCCGAATTTGCTGTTAACGATGCGACAGATTCTGTAAATAAATCAGTTGAAGTGGAGAACGATGCGCAAGAAGCAGTTGACACAGAAACTTCGGAAATAGAAACAGATCGTAAACAAACCGAAACAGAGGATATAACAACTTATTCAAAGCGAATCGTTACTGTAGATTCTCTTCATGTCCGTAGTGGGCCAGGTACAGATTTTGAAATTTCCGGGGTACTCACACTTGATGAGGAAGTTGAAGTTGAAGATGACGGTATTGAATGGGTCAAAATTACAACTGCCGACTTCACAGGATATGTAAACGAAAAATACCTAACTGAAAATGAAGAATGAATAAAAGACAGTACCATCAATCATATTGTTGGCACTGTCTTTATTTACCGTTCGAATTACCCTAATACTTCTTTCATAACTTTGGATTCCTCATGATCCAGCATATTTTTTTGGATGACTTCATTAACCGTTTTATTCATTTGTTTCTCAAGTTCTTTAGATGACGCTGCTTCCCCAACTACAAAAATTTTCTCCCATTTCTTTTCCTTTGCCTGTTTATCTAATTTTGGAGCAATGCTCTTATACCAGCGCTGTTGGTTAGCTTCATAGCGAGCTTCAAAGTTATCTTTTTGTAAATTGGTGGATCCCATACCAGTCGCGGAATTTCCCTTACGAGGACCTTGCATCACACGCCATGTCTCTTCTTCCACATCCAGTTCATAGGAAAGAGTGTCTTCAAGTTGATTCAAGTAGGATTCAATAACTTTTATCTCGTTTTGCTGTACGAGGATAATGCCTGTTTTCGGATACGTATCCTTAAGCTTTCTAAACTGATTCAACTCCGGGGTCTCCTGCCAATAAAATTCATTTTCAAGCCTCATTTGAACCATATCTGCATACCATACTACTTCATCGGCAGTCGCAAATACAATGATTCCCTTTAACTGCTGTTGTTCATTTTCCTTCATATATTTTTCAACATTTTTCTTCACGAGTTGAAAGTTTTTTAGTTCTTCTTTATCATTTGCTTCTTCTAAATATTTTTCAAAATTACGCATACCATTTTTAAAGTGGATTTTCCATTCTCCACCCTGTTGATCTGGATCAGCAGGGTCTGTATTTAAGTACATGGTGAACACTTTATTGTTTCCTTCCATACGTACATTCTCTAACTCTTTCAGTTTTTTATTTATGTCGATACCCATTATAGGTGACCTCCTTAAAAGAATTTGTATTAGTCCTTTATCCTATATTTGGAAGTAGTAAACATAATCTTTTACTCTATAAACTTACATTGAGCTGCATCGGAATGAATCCTCCATATAAATCCTGCCCCTTTTATACAAGTGCCTATAGAAAAAAAGCATCCCTTTTATAGGAATGCTTTTGGTTACTATACTTTTACAATTTTAATACGCTTAATCTGGTAACCATCTTTTTCATCGAGGATAAATTCATGTCCATCAAATTCCATCGTAGCACCTGCTTCGGCATCAAGGTTATTTGTAAAGAACCACCCGCCGATCGTGTCTACTTCATCATCTTCCAAATATGTGCCTAAGCGTTGATTGACTTCATCGAGATTTAACTTTCCTGAAACAAGAATGGTATTTTCATCAATTTCTTCAATATCCGGAATTTCATCCTCATCAAATTCATCACGAATATCACCAACAATCTCCTCCAGGATGTCTTCAACCGTAACGAGACCTGCAGTTCCGCCATATTCATCATTAACAATTGCCATATGAATCCGCTCTTTTTGCATTTTGAGCAAGAGCTGCTTAATTGGGGTTGCTTCGGATACGTGAATAATCGGTCGGATAAAGCTTTCTATGGTGTTTGGTTTTTCATCATCATACTGACCTGTAAATATTTCCTTTAAATTAATCAAACCTATTATATTATCTTTATCTTCATCAGCAACTGGATACCTCGTAAACTGACCATCACGAATGATCTCGATATTCGCTTCAAAGCTATCTTCTTTTGCAAGATAAACCATTTCAGTACGAGGAACCATTATTTCCCTTGCTACACGTTCATCAAAGTCAAAAATATTATTTACATACATCATTTCTGATTGATTGATTTCACCACTCTTATAACTATCTGCAAGAATTAAACGCAATTCTTCTTCACTATGTGAGGCTTCATGGCCACTCATAGGTTGTAACCCTACAGAACGTGACAAGAGTCGTGCTGAACCGTTTAAGAACCAGATAAATGGGAAGAGCAGTCGATAAAATAAGATAAGAGGGCGTGCTACGAACAGTGTAACTTGCTCTGCTTTTTGAATAGCTAATGTCTTCGGTGCAAGTTCTCCTACAACCACATGCAGGAACGTTGCAAATGCGAGTGAGATAGCAATCGAAAGCGTTGTAACAATTGCGCCACTGATATTAAATGCCCCGATAATCGGATGTAGCACTCTCTCAAATGTTGGTTCTGCTAAACGCCCAATTCCAAGAGCTGTGATTGTAATCCCAAGTTGACACGCAGACAAATATTCATCCAAATGGGTCACGACTTGTTTAGCATAAACCGCTGACTTCTTTCCATTTTCAATATGTGGTTCTAGTTGTGTACTCCGCACTTTTACAATTGCAAACTCCGCCATTACGAAGAAAGCTGTAAACGCGATTAGAACAGCAACTGCAAGTAAACCTAATATGGTATCTATGTCCAATTAATATCCTTGTGCCAACGACACAAGGATTTCACCTCCTGATTTTCTAAAAATTAAGTATTTTAAATAGAGTTTCCGTCCGCTGGTGATTCAACATATGAGGTAATAAAACATTTACTGAGTCATTGCTGAATCCGCTATATTGTTTTACCTTCCCACCCGAATCACCCACTTTCCTAATTTGATTATAATATATATAAAAATGGGAGTCTATATTTAATGAAATTTTTCTAAAAATTACTTAAATGGGGATTGTATATGAATAAAAAACAAGCAGCTAATAGATGGAACTATTAGCTGCTTGATGGGTTACTTCTTACCTTTGAAATCCTTCTTGATTAGCTTCATGAAAGATACCACCATTAACAGTAATATAATTGTAAATGGCAGGGCTGAGGTTAATGAAGCCGTTTGTAATGCCTCTAGACCACCAGCTATCAACAATACGACTGCAATCGCTGTGATTAAGAAGCCCCAGATCATCTTCGTAATTAATGCGGGATTCAGTGAACCCTTGGATGTCATACTTCCTAAAATATACGTAGCTGAGTCCGCTGAAGTAACCAAAAATGTAAATATCAGTAAAATCGAGATTAGCGATAAGATATCCGTTAAAGGCAAGACACCAAATGTTTCGAACAATGCTACGGTAACATCTTCATTTACCGCTTCTGCTATTTCTGTTCCATTAAATAAATCGCTATGCAATGCTGTTCCGCCAAATGTTGCGATCCATAGACAAGCAATTGCTGGTGGAACAATCAGAACACCAAAGACGAATTCCCGAATGGTTCTACCTCTAGAAACACGAGCAACAAATGCACCTACAAATGGGGACCATGCAATTGCCCACGCCCAGTAGAAAATCGTCCATTCCTGTACCCAAGTACCACCCTCATATGGGGTTAATCGTAAACTGTACTGAATGAAATTCGTTATGTAATCACCCGTTGCAAGTACAAGCGTTTCTAATATAAACACTGTAGGTCCAGCGAAAAATACAAAGACTAAGAGGAGAAGAGCCAATCCCAAATTTAAATTACTCAACCATTTGATCCCTTTATTTAAGCCAGTGCTGGAAGATAGCAGGTAGGCAACAAGCATCACCCCTGCAATTGCAATTTGAACCCACATTGAATTAGGTACATCAGCTACTGCATTCAGACCACCATTCAACTGTAAAATACCGAGCCCAAGTGATGTTGCCACACCCATTACAGTTGCAATTACTGCTAACGAATCTATCGTATTTGCTACTCCCTTGTTTTTTCCAACTACAGGTTCAATTGCAATGGAAATTAATCCTTTTTCATTCTTTCTAAACTGCAAATATGCAATAATTAATCCTACAATGGCAAAAACCGACCATTGACTTATGCCCCAGTGGAAAAATGAATATCCCATTGCCTCACGTGCAGCTTCGGGGGTTTGTGCTTGCAAATGATCAAATGGAGTGGCGAAATAATGACTCATCGGTTCTGCTACTCCCCAAAAAACGATGGATATCCCAAATCCTGCAGAAAAAAGCATTCCTATCCAAGTAAAAAATGGGAATTCGGGTCGTGAATCTGGTGGGCCAAGGCGAACTTTTCCGTATTTACTAATCGAGATTCCAAATAAAAATAACGTAATAATGAATACAGCTATTAGGTAAAACCAACCAAAGTTAGTCGTCGTAAAGTCGAATAAACTCCCTGCAACATTACCGAATGTCTTTGGCGCCACTGCACCAATGATTACTAAAATCAAAACAATAATTGCTGAAACGAAAAATACTGGGTTAAAATATGCTCTTTTCTTCATAACAATTCCTCTCGTATGTACACAGTTTATTATGTTGCTTTAATATGTATAGATTATTTAACTGATTACCTATTACCTTAATTGTATATGAGTAAACCTCTTTTTTAAAACGATTTGTATTTCAAGTTCTTTTTTTCTTATAATTTACGTTTAACACATTTCTATTCTCTATTACCTTATCTAATCATAATTTTCCCCAAACAAAAAACCCACCCGATAAGAGTGGATTTTCTATTCATCTATTATTTCACACTGCGTACATGACCAGAGAAATGATCTGCCCAATACCCACTGGACATATCTGCTACAGCGAGACCGGTTGAATTTTGTGCACCGATAAATTTACCGCCGCCAAGATAAATACCAACATGTCCATTTGTTTTATATGTGTTGAAAAATACAATGTCACCTGGTTGCATATTGCTTGCTGAAACTTTAGTACCTGTTCCTGCCAATCCAGAAGTACTTGATGGGATGGAAATGCCTGCCTGTGCAAATGCCCACGAAACAAATCCTGAACAATCAAATCCGCTTGGAGTTTTACCACCCCATACATAAGGCGTTCCTAAGTAGGAGAAGCCGGCATTCATTGCCGTACTAATATTTCCGGATCCTGCGTTCGTACGGGTGCTAGTCTCCTTACTTAACGTTGTAAGATCACTGGAGTCATCTGTATTCACCGATGCACTTGCAACAGCTACATCTGGTGCAGGTTCAAGAGCAGCTCTTAAACTCGCATCAACATCTTTCTCCAAGGACGCAAACCTGGCGTCTTCTATTTGAAGTTCCTCTTGCATTGCCAATAATTCAGTTTCTTTATTTTTCAGTTCTTCTTTTTTACTTTCATTCTCAGCTTTTTGGTCTTTGATTAGTGCAACAATACCATTTAATTCAAGTTCTGTATCTTTTAATTCATCTAGTTTGGCTAGAACAGCAGTCTGTTTTTCTTCTACTGCATTTTTATCTTCTTCCTGACTTTTCATTAAGGCACTATCTGATTCTGTTATTTTATTTACCGCTGAAACTCGGCTAATAAATTCATTGAAACTCTTTGAGCCAAAAATAACTTCTAAATAGCTTATTTCTCCTCCACTTTGCTGGTAGGATACAGCACGTTCCTTAAGAATATCATAACGCTTTTCTATTGTTTCTTCCAAAGCCGCTATTTCTTCTTCAAGTAGTGCTACTTCATTTTCTTTTTCTGAAATATGTACTTTCGTATCATCCAATTGTTTCTGGTTTTGTTCTAAAGCATTCGTTACTTTATCGATTTCTTTATTTAAATCCTCCAGATCGATTAGCACATCTGCAATCTGACCTTCAGCTTCTGATAAATTTGCTTTTAACGCTTCCCGTTGTTCCTGAATCTCAGTTTGTTTATTTTCTAATTCCTGGACGGATTCCGCCTGGGTAGTTACAGTGAATAAAGTACTACCTAAACCAACCACAGCTACAGTAGTTAATGTCATTAATGTCTTTTTCAACTTTCATTTCCCCGCTTCCATTAGCACAACGCAAAGCTCTCTATGTATGTAGGTAATTTTGTCTCGAATTTGCAGTTATGTAAATAGTTTAATAGTTTTATATTTCTTCTAGGCAATATGTAGTATAGCATCCTAAAATGTCACAGACATTATGAAAATGTTACAGTTATATTTCAATTATGACATTAAACCCCTTTTTTCATTAAAAAAGTGTCTATCCATTCGTCATGGATAGACACTTACTTTGTAATATTGTCTTA
Source organism: Oceanobacillus longus (assembly GCF_042650085.1). Lineage (NCBI taxonomy): Bacteria > Bacillati > Bacillota > Bacilli > Caryophanales > Bacillaceae > Oceanobacillus > Oceanobacillus longus. The sequence goes on from NZ_JBHSAO010000006.1 coordinate 101,584, forward strand.
TCTTGTAAACTGTTCCGCTTCCGTAGACCCTTTGAGAGCAGTAGTTGAAGAAGTTCCCCCGGAAATTGCTTGTGCTACTTCATCAAAATATCCTGTACCCACTTCCCGCTGATGACGTGTTGCACTATAACCATATTGTTCACTGTCAAATTCAGCCTGTTGAAGTTCAGAATATGCTGCCATTCCTTCATCTTTATACTTGCGTGCTAGTTCAAACATACTGTGGTTGAGTGCATGGAACCCAGCCAATGTTACAAATTGGAATTTATAGCCCATCTTACCCAGTTCTTTTTGGAAACTAGCAATTTCTTCTTCTTTCAGTTTACGTTTCCAGTTAAATGATGGCGAACAATTATAGGCAAGTAATTTATTCGGATATTGCTCATGAATGGCATCTGCAAATTTTTGTGCCTCTTCCATATTCGGTTCAGATGTTTCACACCAGATTAAATCGCAATAAGGTGCATATGCCAAGCCTCTTGCAATTGCTTGATCGATTCCAGATTTTGTTTTATAAAATCCTTCAGACGTACGCTCTCCTGTTAGGAATGGTTCATCATATGGATCGATATCATTTGTAATCATATCAGCTGCATTTGCGTCCGTTCTGGCAATAATTACTGTTGGTGTACCCATTACATCTGCAGCAAAACGTGCGGCTATTAAATTTTTAATCGCATTTTGCGTAGGTAGTAGTACTTTTCCACCAAGATGACCACATTTTTTCTCCGAAGAAAGCTGATCCTCAAAATGTACTGCTGATGCTCCCGATTCAATCATCGACTTCATTAGTTCAAAAACATTTAGCTGCCCACCGAATCCAGCTTCTGCATCTGCGATAATCGGTGCAAACCAATCAATTTCTTCATTGCCTTCTGAATAATGGACCTGGTCGGCACGCTGCAACGCCTGGTTAATCCGTTTTACCACATTTGGTACACTGTTCACTGGATACAAGCTTTGGTCTGGATACATCTGTCCTGCCGTGTTAGCGTCTGCAGCTACTTGCCACCCACTTAAGTAAATTGCTTTTAGTCCAGCTTTCACTTGTTGAACTGCCTGATTTCCTGTTAATGCCCCTAATGCATTCACATAGCTTTCCGTATTTATTAAATTCCACAGCTTTTTAGATCCTCTTTCAGCAAGTGTATATTCTATGTCAATCGACCCACGCAAACGGATTACTTCCTCAGCACTGTATGAACGTTCCACTCCTATCCAGCGTAAATCATTTTCCCATTCATTTTTTAACTGTTCTACACGATTTTCAGTTGACATTATTTATTTCCCCCTTTAATTAATTGGCCGTAAGCCGGTAGTGTTAAAAATTCAGTAAAGTGATCCTGTTTAATAAGGTCTTCAAAAAGTGTTGCTGCCTCTCTGTAATGACCTTCTTCATAAAATTCTGTTCCTACTTGGGTTTTAATCTTCTTCAATTCTTCTTCCATTATTGCTTCCACAAGCTCTATCGTTACGTCTCTACGATCTGACAGTACCCCTTTTGGATGTCTAATCCATTGCCATATTTGTGCTCTTGAAATCTCCGCTGTAGCCGCGTCCTCCATCAAATTATTTATTGGCACCGAACCTCTGCCGGAAAGCCATGCAGCAGTATACTGAATACCTACATTAATGTTTGTTCGCAGGCCTTCTTCTGTAATATTTCCTGCTGGCACTTCTACAAGGTCTTCGGCAGTTACTTCAACATCTTCACGCTTATTGGAAATTTGGTTAGGTTCAGGCATCCCTTTATCGAAAATATCTTTTACAATCTGTACCATTCCAGGATGTGCTACCCATGTTCCATCATGGCCATTATTCACTTCCCTTTCTTTATCGGCACGTACTTTATCAAACGCCGCTTTATTAGCTGCCTCGTCATTTTTTACAGGAATTTGCGCTGCCATCCCCCCAATAGCCGGAGCATTTCGTTTATGACACGTCTTGATTGCCAGCAACGAGTACGAACTCATAAACGGTACAGCCATCGTTACCTTAGATCTGTCAGGCAAAATGACATCTGTATCATTCTGGAATTTTTTAATAAAGCTAAAGATATAGTCCCATCTACCACAGTTAAGCCCGGCTGAATGCTCACGTAATTCGTATAATATTTCATCCATTTCAAATGCTGCTGTTATTGTCTCAATCAATACAGTTGCTTTAATGGTACCCTGTGGAATTCCAAGTTCGTTTTGGGAAAAAATAAAGACGTCATTCCATAATCTAGCTTCCAAATGATTTTCCAGCTTAGGTAGATAGAAATATGGACCTGACCCTCCTGCAATAAGTTCTTTCGCATTATGATAAAAATAAAGACCAAAATCTACGAAACTCGCACTAATTGATTTTCCATTAATCTGGATATGCTTTTCTTTCAGATGCCAACCGCGTGGCCGGACAATTAAAACAGCAGTTTGATCCTTTAGAGCATACTTTTTTCCATTGGATGCTTTGAAGTCTATTTTTCTTCTAATTGCATCCTGCAAATTTAGCTGACCGTCCATGACATTTTCCCATGTAGGCGAAGTTGCATCTTCAAAATCGGCCATAAATGTTTTTGCTCCAGAATTCAGAGCATTGATAATCATCTTTCGGTCAACAGGTCCAGTAATTTCCACTCTGCGATCCTTCAAATCTTTCGGAATACGATCAATCGTCCAATTCCCTTCTCTAACATGCTTGGTTTCTTCCAGAAAATTCAATGGTTTCCCATCATTTAGTTTCTGTTGAATTTGTTTCCTCATTTCAAGCAATTTTTTGCGACGTTCATCAAAATTATGATGAAGTTTCTCCAAGAACTCCAATGCTTCAGGGGTAAGAAGTTCTTCATACTTTTTTTCGCTTTCGATCTTTACCGTTTCACTTTTCAAAAACATCCGGAAAATCACTTCCAATCTGTTATACTATAATATAATTAAAATATAATTGTTATATAACATGAGATACAAAAAAATTTAATCATCCTTTTTAGATAAACAGTAATCACATTCCAGTGTATAGCTCTTGGAGTCCACTTCTTTTCCGCATTCCGGACAAGATACGTCTTCATATCTTTTCATATTATTTCCTCCTCTCTTTTATATAACAGTTGTTATATTATTTCTTCTGTTACAAAACAGTTTATGCTATCCTTTTTAAAATTGCAACCCTTTTATTTAAATTAATTGAATTTTTTTTCAGATAGTAAGAGAATAGGTTAATATCATAGGCTTTACTAGTTAATTTTGGGAATAGAGGTTTTATAAGTGAAAAAGTATATGATCGGTAGCAGAGTTGTAAAAACTGGAGTAGCTGTTTTCCTGACTGCTTTTATATGTGAATGGATCGGTTGGCCCCCTGTGTTTGCAGTAATTACAGCTATTGTTACAGTGGAACCGACAGTTTCTGCTTCTATCCAAAAAGGAATTGTTCGTTTTCCTGCATCAGCAATAGGCTCGGCCTTTGCTGTACTATTTATATCTCTTTTTGGAAATTCACCGCTTACGTACGCGCTAGCAACTGTGTTTACAATCGCTGTCTGTTTTAGATTAAAGCTACGAGACGGTTTACTCGTTGCTACATTGACTGCTGTTGCAATGATTGATGTCACACATAGTAATCTTTTAATCGCTTTTTTTACAAGGTTAGGGACTACCACAATCGGACTTTGCGTTTCAACTATCGTAAACATGTTTATTCTGCCTCCGGATTACAGAAATCATATATCTAAAAACGTGAAAGATATTAAACATCAAACCGGATTACAAATTGAAAAATTATTTGAAGTTATTTTAAAAGATAAACACGAAAGTACATCCTCTATGCTGAACGAATTGAAAAGACTAGATCAAAACATTATTCAAACGGAAATGTTAATTCGCTTTCAAAAAGACGAAGTTAAATATCATCCATTGTTGGAAACAGAGAAGGAAGAATTTGAGCAATTACAAAGTCAGTTGAATAATTTGAGACTCATTCATTACCATTTAAGTAATCTAATACACAATCCGATTATCAATCTATCTTGGACTGATAGCGAGAGGAACATCATCTTAACTGCAGTCAGGGCACTCGTACAAAGTTTGCAGGATGAAACTTCCTATAATTTTGAAGTTCATGCAAACCGCCTTAAGGAAATAACAGCTATATTTTGGGAAGACAATGAGGAAATTACAAAGAATAATGAAATACATCCTACGAACTTTCCACCCGAATTAATCATTTTATATGAGTTGGTATCTATTTATGATCTGGTTGACCACTTCTATACCAACTAAAAAAGGAAGAGCCTGTATATCCGAGGCTCTTCCTCTATGTGACGAGATTATTTTGAAATGCGTAAATGACTGCCTGTGTCCGATCCTGGACTTGAAGTTTCCCTAAAATATTACTTACATGCACTTTTACTGTTTTCAAGGCAATAAATAAGTCATTCGCAATTTCCTGATTTGTTTTCCCTTTTGCGATTAACAACAGAATTTCTTTCTCTCGTTCTGTCAGCTGATCATGTAGATGATCTTCCGGTTTATTGCGCATACGAGTCATTATTTTTCCGGTTACTTCAGGTTCCAAGATGGATTGGCCACCATGGGTTGCCCGAATTGCTTTTGCGATTTCACTTGCCTTTGAAGTTTTTAACATATAACTTGTCGCTCCCGCTTCCAGAGCAGGGTATACCTTCTCATCATCTAAAAAACTAGTCACAATTATAATTTTTGCCTCGGGCCACTGCTCGATGATTTTTCTTGTTGCTTCAATTCCATCCATTTCCTTCATAACAAGATCCATTAGAATAATATCCGGTTTCAATTCTAAAGCGAGCTGTACTGCAGGAGCACCATCATCCGCTTCTGCAATAACATCGATATCAGGCTGTGCGGAAAGATATGCCGATACTCCAATCCGAACCATCTCATGATCATCTGCAAACAATACGTTAATCATTCAAGAATTCCTCCTTCTTCAGGACCGGGACTTTAACTTCCAATTGCGTTCCCTCATTTGGCAAGCTGACAATTTTGAACGTTCCCCCTACTTCATATGCGCGTTCCCGCATATTCTGCATACCATAAGAACTTGTTTTTTCTTTTTTCATATCAAAACCGATTCCATTATCAGCCACACGTAAAATAATTGTTTCATCCCGTTCTATTAATAAGATATTCAATGTGGTTGCTTTGGCATGCCTTAATGTGTTGGAAATCGATTCCTGTAAAATACGGAACAATTGATCCTCCACCCCTTTATCAACGGAAAATGCCTCGACCTTTGTTTCAATCTCCATCGGGACCTTTTGGGTAAGTTCCAATAAAAGTTCTTCTACACCTTCCTGAAGAGACTTCCCTTTTAATGCGACAGGTCTAAGATGTAAGAGTAATGCACGCATTTCCGCTTGAGATTGGTGTATCATTTTCTCAACCATCGTAAGCTGTTGTTTGAGAGTTGCGTCTTCTAGTGGATTGTTTTCATTTATCGCTGACATCAACATGGAAGCAGCAAATAATTGCTGACTCACCGAATCATGAAGCTCCCGAGCCAAGCGATTACGTTCCTGTATAACAATCTCCTGCAGACTTTTCTCCCGTTCGTGAGCCCTTTCTGTAGCTAGACGTTGGGCATGTTCCGCCTGATTTCTTAATTTTTCCTGTAATTGATCAATCCGTAACTGTATGCTTGTGAGTTCTTTATAGGCTTCTTCCTCCTGTGATACCTTTTGCCCTTTCACCATCTGATCAAGCTTGCGTTCTACCAAATGCAGCCGCTGTTTCCAATACCATCCGATAGAAATCCCTGTAATTGTACCTACTGAAATCGCAATCCCAATAATCCACACCAGATAGGAAACATTTCCGAAACCTTCATTCCAAATATCAGACCAATTTGATGGTGGGAAGAAGAAAAAAGTCACCCCTACCACGAGTAAAGTAAATAATATACAAAATAAAACGGAAGTAAGTATATGACGTATAACTGTATTCATATCCGCTTCACCTCAATATCACCCGAGAATAAAGAGGTAATGATTTTCACGCGCTGCTGAGATGTATCGTAATTGGCTGTTTGATAGAAAAGCGATTTGTTCATTAATTGCATATGATGGTTTCCTAAAATATGCCCTCGTCCAAAGATGGAACTGTGATGTATACTAACTTCAACCTCATAAGGCACATAGATTACTATATTTCCTACAAGATGGCGAATCGAGATGACAGCTGTATCTTTTGGAAGAACTGTATTACTCAGATCGATTACACGGTCACCAAAGGCACCATGTATATTAATATCCTTCCATTGATAGGCAGTATCATCCGTTATTTGATTATCAAAAAGTGTAGACTTAAATAATGCATCTAATTCAATGACCGTTTCTTCTCTTACTTCACCACCGGGAAGAATTGGTTCATCATGTTCCGTTTCCTTTTTTGATTTGGAATAATTCATGATAAATAAAACGACTGCAGCAATAATCAAAAACCGGACTGCCAGTAAATTTAATACAGCAAAAACGAGACTGATTAAAGATATCCAGAACAGAATTTTTCCCCATAATCGATTGAAATGTTTCCAACCGATATACATAAATAAAGCGGAGAACAGAGCTGGAATAATCGTTCCCCCGTAAAAGAAAGCTATCTCAAAAATAAAGAGGATCACCCCAATGATCAAAATCCAGTTGAAATAATCGGTCGATAAAAACTTGAACATATTGGTGATCCTCCTTTCTATGTAGTAAGATGTACAAGCTCAAATAGTGCAAGCCTGTACATTATATCATGATTTATTCTTTTTCTAAATGGGTTGCTTTTGCATTAATTTGTTTGTTCATTCAGCTCTTTTTCAAGCTTTGCAATTTTACTGTCGAATGTACTTTTGTAATAGGAGTTGTTTACTTTGTATTCCAGATTCTCAATATATTGCTCCATCTCAGCGAATCTTGAAAATGGCTTTTCCGATGTTTCTTCAACTACTCGATTGATTTGATGATTTGCTTTAGCAATATTTTCACGTCCCATCAATTCCATACGACGTAAATGCATGTCTTTTAATCTATGTTTCATATCCTCATATTTTTGTTCGAGTGTTTCAAGCTGCTCAAGTGCTTCCTCACGGGAGGCTTTCATGCGATCTGAACGAACCTGATATTCTTCATGTTCTTTTACCGCAAACTCATGCATTGCTACTTCTCCAGCCTTTTCCGCAATTGCTGCTTGTTTCAAGCGTCTGTCAGCAAGATCCTGTGCTTTCAAATATTCTCTTGAAAATTCCTCTTTTAATTTGTATTGACGGTCAATCAGTTTTCTTACCTTTTCTTTTTCTTGTTCGCTTTGACGTAGATACTGATTTAAAGCTGCGATTGGATTTTTTTGTTCCTTTTTATCCAGCATTGTATGAAGATCTGCTGATATTGAATCTTTCATTCGAGTGAAAATATTTGTTGACATATCAATCTCTCCTTTTATTTTAATGCTCTTTTCGTTATATTTGGTACTTTTAAAGAATGCAAAATTTATATACTGTGACTAATATAAGTAACTTCGGCTACCGCTCTGGAAAATATACTTCGCTTTCCGCGGGCGGCTGGTGAGCCCCCTCGTGCCAAAGCACTTCGTAGTCTCACCGATGCCTTTCCTCCCGCAGGAGTCTACGTATATTTCCCAGAGCTGCTGTGGTGTCAATAGTGGAATGATAGTAAACACTCTATTGATTAGAGAAAGCAACAAAATCTTTTAGGAATAGCTATTTTTATTATCTATTTAATTCTGCCCACTGACGTTCAAAATTGGTAAATGGGTCATCGTCTTCTATAACAGAAACTACAGAGCTTTCTTCTTCCTCGTTCCAGTTTTTATAAATGTGGTAAAGCACATATGCTGCAGCAATACCAATCACAGCAAACATGTTTGAAAAAGTAATACTTAACACGAGTAATCCAACAAGCGCCCAGCCAACTTTACCTACCGTTGAATCGCTTTTGACAAATTTCTTAAAAACGATGTATAGTAACCAAATACTCAGCGCAAGCAGTGCCATCGGACCAATATTGGCCAACAAAATAAACACTGCAACAAGCCCGAACGTAAACAACATAAATTTCTTCATTCCTATTTCCTCCTTTCTTTATCCTGATTTAATCTTACCGAGAATGAAGCTCTCCGGTAATGAGCCTCAGATATATTTTGAACTAAGCCCTCAGGCGTATTCGGTGCCTGTCACTCCCCGGTTTTTGTCATAATCTGTCGGAAAGAGACATAGAAAAAGGAAGTAAGGTTAGCCAAAGTGGCATCCTTACTTCCTTTTATTTCGAATATACCAGATAATAATTGCTACAATAATAATAAAAATCAATAGATAAACAATATAGGAATATACATCCATAAATCCCAAAATATCTTCCCAGTTTTCTCCCAAGATGACACCAATCGAAATAAGAATCATATTCCAAGCAAGCGTTCCGATTGTAGTAAAAAACAGAAATAATGAGAATTTCATATTAGACATCCCAGCAGGAATAGAAATCAGACTACGAACGAGAGGGATCATCCGACAAAAGAGTACCGTCCAGTACCCATACTTATCAAACCACGCATCTGCCTTATGAATGTCTACTTTTTTAATCTTGACTATATGGCCAAAACGTTCGACAATTTTTTCCAATCGTTCCACATCTACCAGCAGTCCAATACAATACAAAATCATAGCACCGATGACAGAACCTAGAGTTGCAGTAACCACTATACCGATTACTGTCAAATCTGTATAGGTAGTAAGAAACCCACCGAATGGAAGTACTATTTCCGATGGAATTGGTGGAAACACATTTTCCAAAGTCATCATTAGGAAAACTCCTAAGTAGCCAAATTGTTCCATTATGTCAGTAACCCAACTTTGCATGATAACCTCCGATTTCCAGAAAAGCTAAAAAAGATTTTTCATTCTTCTATTCACTTAATCTAAATTCATCAGCCAACAACTGAAATGATTTTCTTCGGGCTTCATAGCTATGTGTGATTGTCACAATCATAAATTCATCCGTACCATATTCCTGTTGTAGTTCTTCCAGCTTATTTCTAACCGTTGCAGGGTCACCAATAATCTGATTATCATTCATATTTTGTATCATTTGCAAATCGTCAACAGAATAAGGATATTCGGTTGCTTCTTTGACGGAAGGCACACCATTTTTCCCTTCTCCCTTCGATTGGAGTACTCGCAAAAGTATATTGCTTTTAGCAAGTTTCCGAGCTTCTTCATTTGTTTCTGCACAAATGACGGAGACAGCAACAAAAGCTTCCGGATTTGTAGAATGATGATCATAATAACTTTTCATTATCTCTGCGCCATTCTCATGACTCATAAAATGTCCATATACATACGGCATTCCTTTTCCAGCAGCCAACTTGGCACTCTTTCCACTTGTTCCGAGAAGCCATGGAACAGGTGCAGACTCTGGAATTGGGGTGGCTGTAACTTTGGAAAACATATGATTCTCTGGAAAATCATGTTGAAGGAAATGCCTTAGCTCGTCTATCAATTCCGGCATTTTACGTACTTTTTCCAGGAAGTTACCTGCTAGTGCAATGGAAGCCTCAGCAGATCCACCAGGTGCCCTTCCTAAGCCAATATCAATTCTACCAGGGAACAACGTAGCCAATACATTATATCTCTCTGCAATATTATATGGTTTATAATTAGGCAAGAGAACAGCACCAGACCCTAAACGGATTTTGTCTGTTTTAGAACCGATTATTCCTAACAAAATATCCGGGGCGGGACTCGATAATCCATCCAGATCATGATGCTCTGCAACCCAATAGCGGGTGTAGCCTAATTCATCAGCGAACTGCGCCAGTTCAATAGTCGCTTCCAAAGCCTCTCTGGTAGAACTCCCTTTTGTAACCGGTGCCTGATCCAAAATACTAAGCTTCATCCTTATTCCCTTCCTTCTTCATATCATCCACGATTTTCTCAGCAGCTCTACGATAATAATTACTCATGCTTGAAAAAGTTGCTACAAGCAAAACTTGTTCCAAATACACTTCATCATCGGCATGATTATTATCAAGTTCTTTCACTTCATTATTTATATCTTTCCAATGCTCATCGACATCATTCTTGAACATAGCGCTGTTTTTATCCATTAAATCTAGGTAACTATGATACAAACGCTGTAGATTGAAGTTCTCATCTGTTATTTTTGAATTCAATTGATCAAGTGCCATCTTTACATCCTTAATTGACAATGCACTTTTCATTTGATAAATCATACTGATTAATATCAAATGCTCCTTGGAATATTTTTTATTTTTTATAGGAAAAAAAAGCTTTCCCTTTGCGTAATTGTTAATCATTGTTTTGGTTAATACCTTTTCATCATCATTTCGCTTAGATGCTGCAAATTTATTTTCAAATAGCTGAATAACCTGATCCATATATAGATCAAGGTTAGGTATATCCTCCAATGATAATTGGTTTTCCAAGTTCAGTGATTCTATTAGTTCCTTTTTATTTTTCATCGTTTAAGCTCCATTTATAAAGGTTACTTTACATTATATGTGATGCCAACATCAAAGTAAAATATTGACTACATATCGAAATAGTACTATTATGTACATATAGTTTTAAAAACTACATAACAAAATAAGGATGTGTAATTATTGAATAAGTATATTCGCGAACCAATGAATGGTTTTACACATTTATTTGGAGCAATCATGGCAGTTATTGGGCTGGTGGCTCTGATTATAAAAGCTTCTGAAACTACAGACAGTACACTGGCAGTCACAGCTGTTGTTATATTCGGAGTAAGTATGATACTATTATATTCTGCTTCTGCGACTTATCATATGGTGATAGCAAAAGATAGTGTAATTGCATTTTTACGAAAAATTGACCATTCCATGATATTCGTGTTGATTGCGGGAACATACATACCTTTTTGCCTTATTACCTTAAATGGCGTTACAGGGTGGGTTCTAAGCGGAGTTATCAGTGGACTTGCAATAGCTGGAGTCATTTTCAAATTGGTTTGGTTTCATTCTCCACGGTGGCTGTCTACTGCACTTTACGTACTAATGGGCTGGATTGTCGTTTTCTTCAGTGGATCATTATCCCCCGAACTTGGATCAAGTGGGATGTTTTTTTTAATCGTAGGAGGTCTGTTTTATACAGTGGGAGCGCTTATCTATTGGCTGAAACCTAACTTTTTATCATCGAAATACTTTGGATTTCATGAAATCTTCCACATATTTATTTTATTTGGCAGTTTATGCCACTTTGTCTGTATTTACGTATATGTATTATAGAAAAACGAGCTCACCAATTTGGTAAGCTCGTTTTCATTTAATAGGATACTATATTGGACTTTATATAATAGTAAAGCAAATTCTCAGTATGGATTAATGATGACTCATGCGTTCTTTCAAATGCATGGGAAGAATCAATTCCAGGACCAACTAAACCATGAATGATGTCGTGACCAGCACGAATTGCTGCTGATGCATCTGAACCATAGTATGGATAAATATCCAGTTTATAACCAATATCATTTGACTCCGCGATATTAACGAGATGTTTACGCAAACCATAATGATACGGACCGCTGGAATCTTTTACACAAATGGAAACCGTGTATTCATCTGTTGATTGACCATCACCCATCGCTCCCATATCTACTGCCAGATACTCTACTGTTTCCGAAGTAATATTCGAATTTCCTCCGTAACCAATTTCCTCATTATTTGAAATAAGAAAATGGGTCGTGTATGGCAAGGTAATATTCTCTTCTTTAACTCGTTTAATCAGTTGCATCAAAATCCCAACACTTGCTTTATCATCCAAATGCCGTGATTTGATAAAACCATTCGCTGTTTCTTGTATTCTTGGATCAAAGGAAACAAAATCACCAACTTCAATACCTAATGCCCGAATATCCTCAGCACTTGCAACTTTTGCATCGATACGTACTTCCATATTCGTTTGGTCTCTTTTTGCATCGCCTGCATCCTTGTATACATGTACCGATGTTTGATGCATCAAAATGGTTCCTGTATACACATCGCCTGTGGAAGTATGAATTTCACAATATTCTCCTTCAATGGAGTTATAACGGAAACCACCAATCAAATCAATACGTAGACGGCCATTGCCTTTGACTTCTTTAACCATTGCCCCCAACGTATCAACATGAGCCGTCAGCATTCTGTGTTCAGAATCATTTTTACCAGGTAGTGTTGCAATTAATCCACCCTTGCGATTACGTTTCGTTTCCACATTCAAATCGCGTAAGAAATTTTCAACGTATTGAATCACTTTAAATGTATTTCCGGATGGACTAGGAATTGACACTAATTGTTTAATACGTTCTTTTGTTTCACTCACATTTGGATATGTAGTCATGAAGACTGCCCCTTTCAAATAATCCTATTAATAATAGTAACGCGAAATAGACAAGATGAACAGTAGGAATGATCTAGATAAGATCTTAAAAGTCAAAATTCAGATAAAAATTATTTCTTGTTTCTGCAACGATTCTTTAGTAATCTTAATAGGCATCTACCATTATTGGAGGGAATAATATGAAAAAAATGATAGCACTAACCTTTATCTTCTTATTTATACTAACGAATCAGACATTTGCACATACTGGACTGGAAAGTTCAAATCCGGAAAATGGAAGCACCGTCAATGAAACATTAACTGACATTACACTATCCTTTGAAACTACTATCGAACAGGCAAGTACATTTGAATTACAAAATGGAACTGGAGAAACCATTTCAGTGAATGATATTACTATTTCTGACAATATAATGGAAGGTACCTTAACCGAGCCATTGGAAAATGATCAATATACCGTCTTGTGGAACATTATCGGTGTAGATGGACATCCAATCCAAGGAGAATTTTCTTTTACTGTGGATACTCCTGTAAATGAGTCTATATCTGAGGAGGAAAAAGAGCCCGCAGATAGTGAAAATTCCGGAGATGCTACTAATCAATCAGATTCAATGGAAACAATAGAAACAGATACTGAATCAGCTGATGTACAAGCAACGGAAGGCTCTAATACATTAATGATTGTAATTATCGTTGTACTCGTTGTCGTCGTGGCGGCTATTATCTGGTTGAGGAGAAAAAATAAATAATGTTTTTTCTCTCTATAATCAGTGAAACACTTCTTTATATCTGTTTCGCGTTGTTGATTGCAACGTATATTTTCTCTTTAGTTCCAAATAATCGAAAACCTAATTTGATTGTTCCAACGAATGTTTTACTTTTTGCAATTGCAGGAATTGCATTGTCTTCTTTTATGCCCGTTTTGCAGCTCGTGTTATATTTATATGAAGATTATGGATTAGGATCAGCATTTGAATCTGTATTACTGACATTTAAAGTTGGAAATGCATGGGTATATACCTTTATTCTTTCAATAATTTTAGGATTGTTCATTACACTAACAGATGGACGAAAGCATAAAGCCTATTCATTGGCTGGGCTGACTATTGTATTCTTACTAGTTATTGGTGTTGCCTTGTCAAGTCATGCCAGTTCAATTAGTCCTATAGCAGGGTTTGCAATCCATATGATGCATTTTCTGGCTGTAACGGTATGGGTCGGACTTTTATTTGTCGTAAGCTGGTTTTCAAAAAATACTGCTAACTGGATGAATTTTCTGAAATGGTTCCATGTGACAGCACTTAGTTGTTTTATCCTTACCATTATATCCGGACTCCTTCTGATGAATGTTACGAATGAATGGAATAGCTATACGGATGCTTGGATGGTCTCCTATGGACAAAGTCTGCTCATTAAACATTTATTGATTATTCCACTCATAGGCTATGCCTTAATTAATGGGATTTTGCTGAAAAAAAGATTGAAACAACAGTCAGATTTCGATCCACGACCATGGACAAAGATTGAGTTTTTAGTAGTTTTATTGATATTCGCAGTTACTGGAGCCATGAGCCAGCAGTCACCGCCAACCAATCTGGAAAGCCTTATCAGCTATGAAGGAATTTCATCTTTATTCACATTGTTTTATAACGGACCGGTTCATCCGGAATTAGGTGTCGAATTGATGTGGAACGGATCCAGTATTTTATTCGGTGTATTGGCTATTATATTTTTAGGTATAAGCATTGCCTCTTTTTCAGAAAAAATGTCACCAGCCTTTTCGTTCATTATGTCTTTATTTGTTGTTATTTGCGGGTATTTGGCTTTCATGCAGAGCGTTCAAGTTATAAATTGATAGCACTCCCTTTCTTCTCTGTGGGATTTAGTGATTTTAATAATTCGTTTACCTAATTACCTAATAATACATTTATACAAAGGTTTCATAGGCTATTGAATAAAGCGTATGTTCTCCACTAGAAGACATACGCTTTATTCATAAGTAAATTATAACTTATCATCCATTCGGTCTACCCATTTACGCAACAGTTGATAGTACTGTGGTAAATTTGCAAAAATTTCTATAGCTAATTCTTCATTATACGTATGAACGGTTAAATTACGATGATTTACCATATGTAACCCGAGAGTTGTTTCATCATCCGATAATAGATTCACTTCTCGAGAAGAACGTATCACGCCTTTCGGTGAACCTATATCAACACCCTCAATATCATATAAAAATTGTTTAGCCGCTTTCCAGCAAGCTTCAAAACTGAATTCGAATCTCTGTATCGCTGCATCTCTTTCAATAGCAGAAGGTTTTTCTATTGTTACTAATTCACGTAAAGTACTTAAGGCTCTATTTGCGCTTTGGAGTCTTTCTTGTAATCTTTCCATAAAATACCCTCCCTTTTTACTTTCATAATTAAATCAGAATTAGTATTTTGTAAATCAACTAAATCCACATGATAAGGTATCGTTGACTCATCTATCTTATCACGCAATTCTACCCATTTTTTAATAGAAATTTTCTTTTGCGAATCAAAAGCCACATCTATATCGGATGTTCTTTTTTCTTCATTGCGAGCCCATGATCCAAAAAGATAAATATTCACAGGGACATCTTGCATCGTTTCAAGAACTAAATCTTTAACCATTAATAACATCTGGTCTCTTTTTGAGATGTTCGATTTCATTTTACTCCCCCTGTTAGACTTTTTCATAGTATACCATGATAAAATCGGTTAAGAAAAATGTACAAAAACATTTCGTGATTTTTTCGTTAGTTTTTTAACCTAAAATAAAGGTGGTTTTCTCTTCGGGGCTGAGGCCGTGCCCTAAGGATGCGCATCCGCCTGAAGCGATCCCGGACGGCGGCAAAAGCACAAACCCTGGAAATAAACCTAAAATTACTTCCTAGTTTATATAAATTACGAAGAGAGCCAAAATAAAAATAAGTCACCCTAAGCTTCTAGCTCCAAGGTAACTTATTTTTTAATCTATTTTTTAAATTACTCTACGATGGTTACCTTAACAGTACGTACTCCCCAACTGTATGCTTCCTTCTTAGTTGGTACAAAGACATCAATTTTATTTCCTTTAATTGCGCCACCAGTATCTCCTGCTGTTGCGTATCCATATCCTTCCACATAGACAGTACTACCTAATGGAATTACATTTGGATCTACCGCTATCACTTTTGCATCTGGATTAGCTTTTAAATTAATACCTGTTGCCGTGTAACCAGAGCAACCTGCACAATTAGCTGTATAGGCAGTCGAATTTACAGTAAAGGTTTTACTTTCTTTCTTTTCTTCCGCTTTTTCCTCTTTCACTGGCGCTGGTGTTTCTTTTTCCACTTTTTCCTCTTTTACTTCTTTTGCCTCTTGTTTAGGTTGTTCTTGTTTAACAGCAGGCTTAACCTGTTTGTTTTCCTTAGACTTCTTCGTTTCAACTTTTTCAGAAGGTTTCTCTTCTTTTGATGCCATTTGAACTACAGCTGGTTCAACTACTGTTTTTTCCGTGTTTTTGGATTTCTCATCAGCTTTTGCCGATTCGGCTACTAAACTTTGCTTAACTTCTTGTTCAAGTGAAGCTAAATCACTATCTTTCAATTTAAGGTCATTTGCTAATGCTGATAATTCTTGTTCTTTCGTTTCAAGCTCTTCTTTGCGTTGATCACTTTCCTGTAATTGTTGGCTGATTACCACTTTTGCTTCTTCTTGTTCTAATTTCATTGTGTTTAATTCATTAAGCTTGTCCAACACTTCATTACGTTTTTTTTCTACTTTTTCCATATCAGATTTCTGCTGTTCCATTAATGCAGCATCCGAATCGGCAATTTTATTCATTGCAGAAACACGTGTAATAAAGTCACCGAAGTCTTTCGAACCAAAAATAACTTCTAAATAACTAATATCCCCACCTGTTTTTTGGGTAGAAACCATACGTCCTTTTAATATCTCATATCTTTCTTCTATCTTTGCTTCTAATTCTTGCATCTCTTTTTCCAACTCAGATATGTCAGCTACGGTAGAGTTGATTTTATTCTCTGTATCTTCTACTAGATTTTGTTTTTCTATTAACGCTTCATTCGCACGTTCGATTTCTTGATTCAACGCTTCAAGTTCTATTAAAATTGTTGTAATTTGTTTTTCTGATTTTGATAGATTTTCTGTAATATCTTTGCGTTGGTCACGAATAGATTCTAAATCGTTCGTCGGTTCTGCAAAGACTGGGACACTGAATAATGAACCACCTAGTCCAACAATCATCATAACTGTGGATATTACCACTAAGGTTTTTCTCAATTTTTCTTCCCCCTGATTTCTGCCACACCTGCAATCTTTATATACACTAGATTGATTCGTCAATCTGCAGTTATGTGGAAAATGTACTAAAATTATCCATTCTATGTACGAACAAGTATAGCATTGGAGAATGACATCCGTATTATGAGAATGTTACATTTGTGTTTCAGAGGGGTTCGTAAGTTTGCATGAAATGATTGTATACTAGAGAGGCAGTAGAAGACTGGATAAATTACTGTCTTCTACTGCCTCTATCAATTTATAAGTATCACAGGGAATAGAGCCAGATCTGCCAGGGTGAACTCTTGTTTTCAAACGTTTGCTCATACTCCAGTCCAAGTTCTTCCTCATTCGCAATGGGTGCTGCAGAGAAAATATAGTCACCACCGAGTTGAGCCAGTGCCTGTGTATTAATGTTTAGCTGTTCAATCGGTTCATTGCGATCTTTTGTAAACATGTAGTCTTTTCCATGTTCTGCTACGTACATGTACAGCCTTCCACCCCATGTTTCATAGTAGGACTCCAGACTTGGACTTTTATCAAGCTCTCCCTGGATGACTTCCCTGAACGCATACTTGTATTCAAGTGGATAACTGTTATTGTATGTATCGAGTGTGTAAAATCCGTTATACTGTGCAATCGTTGGATGCATCCCAATACTAACTACTCTGTAATCGGAAGGATCTTTACCGATGTAATCAGCTACCTCATCAAATAAATCCTCTGAATAAAATTCTGCAAATGTTGGCGTACTAAAATCCCTGTACTTAAGCTCTTCTGTTAATCCAAATAAATTAAAGCACTGGGCAATTACAAGCAAACATACGAGCACTCTTCCGTACTTTAAATATCTCCATAAAATGGCAAGTGCCAACGCAAAGCAAATATACCAAATTGCCGGATCAAGAAAGTGAAAACGACCAAAATTAAACGTGTTGGCAATCATAAAATTGTCCTTTATGACTCGCCACCCTTCCCAGTACCAAAAGGCATACCAGAATGAAAGGGCTAAATTGAACAAGAAGAGAGTCAGCAGTAATCGCGGCTTTACTTTACTATATACTGCGACTAGCAAGGCAATCAGTATCGTAGGAATGACAATATACGCCTGATGTGCTTCATCATGGGTTAGTCCGTATAGGAAATTTTCCCAGGCCAATTCATAACTGCGTTCAAACGTATTGTGTCCTAGATCGAGTTCTTCCCGATGTGAAGTGAAACTGGAATCAAGAAACATCGACGTAATTAACAAATAGTTTTTTAGCAGATAGATACTTGTCATGGATGCAATTGCTGTAAAAAACGGCCAATTCGACTTTTTAAAGCGAATCCAGTCAATAAGCCAGAACAACCCCATTAATAAAAGGAAAAAAACAAAGCTAAGGACGAAATTGGATAGAAATGGAATCAGCAGTAGTACCAACCAAATATACTTAGCTGTTTTCCAACCATATTTTCGAATCATTAAAAATAAGTAAAGTGCAAGTGGTATACCTGCAATGGACAAAGCACCTGATGGCCAAAAGGGGAGCATTGCAAAAGCTAATGATGCTCCGACTGTAATCCATGCTGATTGTTCTTTCTTGAATATAAACTTTTTCAGAAGCAAGTACATCCCGAAAAAGGCAACAAAACGCATAATGGTTTGACTGATCGTATAGGCTGTCATTGGTTCAAAAAACACATACAGCCAAACAACTGCATCAAAAGCGGATGGTAGTGTGCTCCTTGGCAAACCGTTAATGGCATTTGGCAGCATTGTATCTGTCAAGGTGAAAATCTGACCACTTTCTGCAAGCATCTTATACCAGACGATATTCGAATCCAGATTATCATGTATACGGATATGAGTGTCCTCACCTAATATGTAATAAGGGGTAAGATAGGCAATGAGGACAAGACAGGCAATCCAGATATATTTATGCTTTATAAAATTGGTGAATACTCTTGATACCATGTTCGACATCCTCTTTTTTTATTCCATAATATAGGGGCAATCTCAAAATCCGCTCACTTTCCGTTGTCGTATACCGGTCCTCCCCAACAAACTCACCAAATTTTTTCCCAGCTTGAGAAGAACAGAGTGGTACATAATGAGGAACAGCCATCACCTCATTTTCTTTGAGATAAAGCATCAGATTGGAACGTTCCTGGTCATCCTTTGTTTTAATATAAAACATATGGGCATTATGTTCGCAATTCTTGGGAATAGTAGGAATGGCAATCTTCCCCGACTCCACCAGTGACTGCAGTCCTTCCTCATACTGTTCCCATGCTCGTAATCGATCCTGATTTATTACATCTGCATGTTCCAATTGCACAGAGAGATAAGCGGCATTCAATTCACTTAATAAATAGGAAGAGCCAAGATCCCGCCAAGTATATTTATCAACCATTCCCTTCATAAACTGTGAACGGTCTGTTCCTTTTTCCTGCAGGATTTCGGCACGATCCACAAGTGAACGATCATTGATGATCAGTGCACCGCCTTCCCCGCATGTGTAATTTTTCGTTTCATGGAAGCTGAATGTCCCCATGTGCCCAATCGTACCAAGACTTTTTCTTTTATACTTACTCATCAGGCCCTGGGCGGCATCTTCAATCACCCAAAGTCCATGTTCTGCAGCAATTTCCATAATCGAATCCATGTCGCAGGAAACGCCAGCATAATGAACAACGACGATTACTTTGGTCCGTTCTGTTACGGCTTCTGCGATTTTTTCCGGATTGATATTCATCGTTTCTGGTGAGACATCGACAAATCGTATCGATGCACCTCTGAGTGCAAATGCATTGGCAGTCGATACAAAGGTATAGGATGGCATAATGACTTCATCTCCCTCACCAACCTCTGTTAATAGAGCTGTCATTTCAAGTGCTGCCGTACAGGAAGGAGTAAGGATTGCCTTTTCACAATCGAGTTTGTTTTCTAACCAGGACGTACATTTGTCTCCAAACGGCCCATTTCCGGAAAGTTCGTTCTGCTGCATTGCATCTTTCATCGCTTCCATTTCTGGTCCGATCATGCATGGTTTATTAAATGGAATCATTATTATCACCTCATTACAATAATGCCTAGAATAATTAAAGCAAAACCGATTAATTTTTGCGGACTCACCGGTTCACCGAATAGAAACACGGATAAAATAAATACAAGCACGAAAGACAAGCTCATAAATGGATATGCATAACTAATATCAAATTTTGTCATTGCTGCCATCCAACTGAGTGCAGCCAAAAAAGCGGCCAGAAAACCGGATAAAATCCAGGGGTTCATTAATAATTGAATGAGAAACATGAATTTATCTGTCCATGCTTCAGGTAGTCCCCCCTGCTTATCCATGGTCCACTTGATTACGAGCTGCCCGTAGACAGTAAAAGTAATCGTACTGAAAATAAATAAGTAACCCATTCATTCCCCTCCGGCCTGTAGTGAACCATTTAATTTATGATAAACATCGATGGAACCCTTCAAACGAAAGCCAAGTGAAATAAACACATTCAATGATGCCGGATTAGAAGGGGAAATGGATGTCCGTAATGTGTCGTATCCTGTAATTTTGAATTGTTCCTGAACACAGGATCCGGCGAAATCTTTTGCCAGACCTTTTCCCCGAAACTTCTTATGCATGGCTAAGAGTAGAATATGATCATTTTCATAGGCAAAAAATCCAGCTAAGCTCCCATCAAAGTACAATGCAAGGATAAGATTTTTTTGAATCAAATCATTCACCCAATTTCGATAGCGCTTGTCCGCCATATAATCCGGTATATTGAAATCGCGGTGAAAACGTCCACCCGCAAATGCCTCCTCGGCAATATCCAATATCTCCTTTTTGTCATATTCACGGGCAAAACGAATTTCACTTTCTTTTGGAACGAGTAACTGTTCTTTTTTGCACACTGGCTCCATTAATGTATCTACATAATAAAATCCGAACTTTTTCAAGTTTTCTTTATCAGTAAATGGATCTACCTTCACAGTGAAGTGTCCCTCTGTATCCTGTGTCTCTTGTAAGGCTTCTACGGAATATTCCGTCAGCTGATAGGTAGGCACACGAAAATTCCGTTGATCCCAAGGAGTGGGTTCCAAATAGTTCGTCATTGTATCAGCTCCGTTCATCTGTTTCATCTGTTGTTTCCCTGATTAGATAGAGGGGGCGTCCTTTTGATTCATTAAATATCTTTCCGATATACAATCCAAGAATTCCAAGATTGAAAAAAATCAAGCCTCCAAGAAAGAAAATGGAAACCATAACGCTTGTCCAACCCGCGACCGGTTGATCAAGAAAGAAATAACGGAAAAATAAATACACAGCATACAGAAAAGAAACAAGAGAAATAAAAAATCCAATTTGAATCGATAGGCGAAGTGGCTTATTGGACTGTGAAATAATCGCATCTGTCGCCAAATTAATCAGCTTTTTAATGTTGTACGAAGATTTCCCTTCCTTTCTGAAATTGTGTTCTACAGGAATGCTTGCTGTTTTGTATCCCATCCATTTAAGAAATAATGGGAAGTTACGATTCTGCTCGCGCATCCGTCTGAAGCTCATTACTACTTTTTTTGAGTTGATACTGAAATTGGCAGTTGAGTAATCGGAAACTTGTTCACTAAAATAATCATAAATACGGTAAAAGACTTGTGAAGATTTCCTCTTAACCCACTTATCCTGTCTATTAATTCGTTTGCCGAAAACTACTTCATAACCATCCATAGCTTTTTCATATAGGTTAGCGATTTCTTCAGGCTTGTCCTGTAAATCACAGTCCATGACGACAACCCAGTCTCCGTTTGCATTATCAAGTCCTGCTGTAATCGCGTGATGCTGGCCGAAATTTCGGGAAAAATCAATCCCTTTGATTTGTTCATCCTCTGTACTTAAACGTTTAATCGTTTCCCATGCATCATCCGGGCTTGCGTCGTTGATTAATATGATTTCATGTTGGGCTGGTATCGTTGAAATTGTCTTTTTTATGCGGCCGCAAAGTTCTATCAGACAAGATTCACAACCATAAATAGGTACGACCACCGAGATTACCGGTTTGTTTGCAAATTCCATTGTTTCACATACCATTCTACAGTTTTCCTTAGTGCATCATCCAAGTCTTCTTTTGGTTTCCAGCCCAATTCATTTCTTAGTTTTCTATCATCTACAGCATATCTCCGGTCATGTCCTTTACGATCCTCGGTAAAAGTAATCAGCTCTTTAAAGCTATGAATACCTGCCTGCAATTTAATCTCCGGTTTAATCTGATCGAGAATATCGCATATTTGTTTAGCAATTGCAATATTCGTTTTCTCGTTGCCGCCACCGACATTATAGGTTTCCAAAGGTTTTCCCTGATGATAAATAGCATCCAATGCTCGGCAGTGATCTTCTACATAGAGCCAATCACGAATGTTTTTTCCATCACCGTAGATTGGTATATGCTCACCTGCAAGCGCTTTTCGTATGATGGTCGGGATCAACTTCTCCTTGTGCTGCTTCGGTCCGTAGTTATTGGAACTGGATGAAATGACGATATTCATCCCATATGTATACCCGAAGCTTTTCACAAGTAAATTTGCTCCCGCTTTTGAGGCGCTATAAGGATTTCTTGGATCATAAGTTGTCTCTTCGGAAAATTTCCCATCAGAACCTAGCGATCCGTATATTTCATCCGTTGAAATTTGATGGAAGCGTCTGCTTGAAATCTCACCTTTCTTTTCCCAGTCATCTCTGGCAGCCTGTAGAAGTGTCATCGTTCCGAGTACATTGGATTCAATAAATGCTCTGGAATCTTCGATGGAACGATCAACGTGAGACTCTGCCGCAAAGTGAATGACACCTCTAATATCATAGTTTTGAAAAACATGTTTTACCAAGCTTACATGTGCGATATCTCCATGGATGAATTGATAGCGATCTGATCTTTCCACCTCTTTCAGGTTATCTGTTGAACCTGCATAAGTGAGCTTATCAATATTCAATATAGTTACATTAGGGTGTTCGCCCATAAAATATTGGATAAAATTAGATCCGATAAAACCCGCTCCACCCGTAATAAGAATTGTTCCCTCCTGATTATTCATTTTTCACCAGTCCCATCATCGGATGATGATCAATAGCGTCCCAATATTGGTCCGTATGTTTTCTGTCAGCAATTTCCATGAGATACTGCCCATAGTCATTCTTCTCCATTGATTTCCCTTTTTCATACAGTTCTTCTCTCGTGTTATAGCCTAAATAAAAGGCGATTTCCTCCAAGCATGCAATCTTGAATCCTTGTCGCTGCTGGGTCGTTTTTACAAACTCCGCCGTTTCAAACAATGATTCCTGGGTGCCTGCATCCATCCACGCAAATCCTCTCCCTAGTAATTCAACATCCAAATGATTCCATTTTAGATATTCTTTATTTAAATCTGTTATTTCCAGTTCACCACGGTCAGACGGTTTCAATTTTTTCGCAATCTGGACAGCACGGTGATCATAAATATACAGTCCAGTAACAGCGAAATCAGATTGAGGATTATCTGGTTTTTCTTCCAGAGAAATAACTTTTTGCCTATGATCAAACTCAACAACCCCAAAACGCCGTGGGTCTTTTACTCGATAGCCAAAGATAGTAGCATACGTATGGTTTTTAATTGCATTTCTAAGAAGTGTTGTAAATCCCTGACCATAGAAAATATTATCCGCCAGAATCAAAGTTACTTTATCTTTTCCTATAAATTCCTCGGAAATGGTGAGTGCTTCCGGAATTCCTCTTGGTTGGACCTGTTCCCGGTATTTCAACGTAATTCCAAGTTCTGAACCATCGCCAAGAAGCTTCTCAAAGCGTGGAGTATCCTCTGGTGTACTAATAATCAAAATCTCCTTAATCCCACCAAGCATCAGTACGGAAAGCGGATAATAGATCATAGGTTTGTCATAGACCGGCAGTAAATGTTTATTGATACTGTCCGTACTAGGAGACAACCTTGTACCGCTTCCTCCCGCCAAAATAATACCCTTCATATATTAAACACCCCTCTTGGAAGTGAAAAGCCGTGCCTGTCACTACCCGAATTTTGTCGAATTATTTCATGTATTTCTCTCCATATAGGTTTATTCCACATTTAGTTAGCAAGTAATCTTACATTTCTGTTTCAAATTTATTTCAGTTTATGAAATCTAAAAAAAGCACAAGCTATCCAAATGGAAGGCTTGTACAAGATTTTAAAAAAAGGCATAAAAAAACCACCAACATATGTATTGGTGGAGACGGTGGGAATCGAACCCACGTCCAGAGATATTGGCACTCAGGCCTCTACACGCTTAGTTGATATATTATGATTCGCTTATCCTTCAGCCTATCAACAGGCTTCAGAGTAGCTAGTCTGATTCAGTTCAACTACCGTTCCCCAGACGGAGGATGGTAGTATAGCCCGCTTCATTTGAGACCCTTCAATCTGCCACACGGGCGATAACAGGAAGGATCCTTTAGTGCTACTTACGCAGCTGCTAAAGAGTAATTTTGTTCTTTGCCAGTTATTATAGGCGTTTAACGTTTTACGAGCCGTAACCTCGACGTGCAACCTGAGCTCAATCTATCCCTGTCGAATCCGTAACGTCCCCAGAAAAGGAGAAACGCTCGGTAAAAATGAGCATTCATAATTTGTTCTACATTTTCTAGTATAACAGAAATCCTGTTAAATTCAAGGGATGGAAAAATTTACAAGGTAGCTTACTTTACATGTTCCTTTATAGCACGGTCCACATCACGTTTCATTTGTTTCCGCTTCAGGTCTTCACGCTTATCGTATTTCTTTTTCCCTTTTCCTAGTCCAATCAGCACTTTTGCAAATCCATTTTTAATATATATTTTCAATGGAATAAGTGCATAGCCTTGCTGTTGGGTTAATCCGATTAACTTATCAATTTCTTTTCGATGCAGCAGGAGTTTACGGGTTCGAGTAGGATCATGATTATAACGGTTCCCTTGCTCATATTCCGCGATGTGTAAATTGATTAGCTGTACTTCACCGCGCCTGTCAATTCTTGCATGGGAATCTTTTAAATTCACTCGCCCATTTCGTAGAGACTTAATCTCTGTTCCCTGTAAAACGATTCCTGCCTCATATGTTTCTTCAATTAAATAATCATGCGATGCTTTTTTATTTTGGGTGATTGCTTTTCCATGTCCTTTTGGCATAAATGTTCCTCCTACTGCTTCCCATAGACCTTTATTTTAACAAAGATTCAGTATGATTCCAATCAGAATACATTAAAATTAAGCAAGTAGTACCAAGCTGACTGCCATAACGGCCATACCAGTCATCACGCCATATATGGAAAGGTGTGCTTCATCATATTTTTTTGCAGCGGGAAGTAGTTCATCCAAAGAGATAAATACCATAATACCAGCCACCATAGCAAATATAATTCCAAATAAGGTTTCAGTGAGAAAAGGCATTAAGATCAGAAAAGCGACAATTGCTCCTACAGGTTCTGCAAGCCCTGAAAGGAAAGATAGTTTAAATGCTTTCTTCTTATCACCAGTAGCATAGTAAATAGGAACTGACACTGCGATTCCTTCTGGTATATTATGAATCGCAACTGCAACTGCAATCGCTATTCCAATTGATGGATCTTGCAACGTAGAGACAAATGTTGCAATCCCTTCCGGAAAATTGTGGATTGCAATGGCTAAAGCTGTAAACATCCCCATCTTCAATAAGGCCGGATCATTTACAGGTTTTGTCGGTTTTTCCATATCCTCTACCTTTTTGACTTCATGGGGATTCGTATATTTTGGAATGAATTTATCGATTAAACCAATCAATAACATTCCAGCAAAAAAGGCTAGTATTGTTACCCAATACCCCTGTGTTGCTCCCATGGAAGAAGTGAGCGAATCTTTAGCTTTAAAGAAAATCTCGATCATGGATACATAAATCATAACACCCGCAGATAATCCTAGAGCAAATGACAAAAATTTCGTATTGGTGGTTTTGGCAAAGAAAGCAAGTAAACTTCCAACGCCTGTAGCAAGTCCTGCAAACAACGTTAACAAGAAGGCAAATAAAACATCATTCATTCAAAAATCACTCCAAACATCCTTTATTAATTTTGCACCTGTTTATCTGAAAACACATTAGTATTAGGACTATTATAATAAGTAGTCTATAGGACAATTAGTTAGGTGTCAACAAATAGTTTTCCCGGGTGCAACTTTTATAAAGTATATATATGCAACTATGTTTGTTTTGATGACACAAATTTTAGGTAATTGTCATTGTTGTAAATTCCGCAAAAAAAATAAGCCAAACAGGACGTCTGGCTTATCTTTTACTTTTTTTCTTTTTTGATTTCATTTTATTAGATGGTAACTCTTTCCTATGTGGATTCGTTTTCCTACTCTTATTCATTTTAGGAATTCCAACCAATTCAAAGTCAACTGTATGCTCATCCGTATTGACACTGACAACTTTTACCTCTACCTCTTGTCCAATCCGATACACGTTAGCGGTTCGCTCACCAATCAATGCATGGCTACGATCATCATAATGATAATAATCATCTGTCAAATAACTTACATGAACAAGACCTTCAATGGTATTTTCCAGTTCAATAAACATACCGAAATTGGTTACGGAGCTGATTACACCGGTGTATTCTTCACCAATTTTATCCTTCATAAATTCTGCTTTTTTCAGATTATCGGTGTCTCTTTCCGCATCAACAGCCCTGCGCTCCCGTTCGGAAGTATGTCTTGCAATATCTGGGAGTTTATTCTTCCAGTGACCCGTTGTTTTATTGTCTAATTGATTATTTATTAAATACGTGCGAATGAGACGATGAACAATTAAATCCGGATATCTTCTGATTGGTGATGTGAAATGTGTATAAAATTCTGTTGCCAATCCAAAGTGACCAATGCCTTGAGGATCATATTTCGCTTGTTTCATCGACCGCAGCATCAATTTGGAAACGATCATTTCCTCCGGTTCCCCGTGTATGGAATCTAATACTTTTTGAAGTGCCTGTGGATGAATCTCATTTGCAGTACCTTTTACAGATAAACCGAGACTTCCAAGGAAATCAAAGAACTTTTCCAGTTTCCCTTCATCAGGATCTTCGTGAATACGATGAATAAACGGAACATCCATCCAATGGAAATGTTCTGCTACTGTCTCATTCGCCGCAAGCATGAACTCTTCAATCAGACGCTCAGCAACTCCTCGTTCACGAACGACGACATCTGTCGGTTTTCCTGTATCATCAACTAGTACTTTCGCTTCTTTAAAATCAAAATCAATTGCTCCTCGACCAAAGCGCTTATTACGAAGAATCTCAGCAAGCTTTTCCATTTGTTCAAACATGGGAACCAATGCATCATATCTCGCCCGAACTTCCTCATCTTTATCTACCAAAATTTTATTAACATCGCTATATGTCATTCGCTCTGTTGTTTTAATAACACTTTGGAAAATTTCATGGTTGACTACTTGTCCTGCAGTATTAATTTCCATTTCACAACCAAGTGTCAACCTGTCCACCTGTGGATTCAACGAACAGATTCCGTTAGATAGCCGGTGTGGGATCATCGGAATTACTCTGTCAACGAGATAGACACTTGTACCACGATCAAATGCCTCGGTATCGATTGGAGATTCTTCTTCCACATAATAAGTAACATCGGCAATATAAACACCAAGCTTGTAATTTCCATTATCAAGCTTTTTGACCGTTACAGCATCATCGAGATCTTTCGCATCTGCACCATCTATCGTGACGATCATTTCATCACGCAAGTCCCGACGACCCTTTAACTCTTCCTCTTTAATCGTTTCCGGAACATTTGTTGCATGCTCTAATACTTCCTCTGGAAAGTCGATGTTGATTCCATGTTTATATATAATGGAAAGAATATCAATTCCTGGATCATTTTTATGACCAAGAATATGGAGAATTTCCCCTTCAGCACTTTTTCTGCCTTCCGGATATTTCGTGATACGTGCAATGACCTTATGCCCACTGACAGCCCCATGTGAGCCACCTTTTGGAATAAAGATATCATTCGGGATCCGTTTATCATCTGCAATGACAAAACCAAAGGAGCGGTTGTCTTCAAATGTCCCCACAACTTGTATTACAGCACGCTCCAATATACGAATGACTTTACCCTCAGGTCTGTTACCATCCGTATCTGCTTTTTCCAGACGTACAAGTACTTTATCATTGTTCATTGCAGACCCGAGATCATTGGCATGAATATAGACATCCTTCGTTTCCTCATCTTCCGGAATTAGAAAGGCAAAGCCCTTTGCATGCATTTGTACTTTCCCTTTAACAAGGTTCATTTTATCAGGTAATCCGAAACGGTTTTTACGCGTTCGTACCAGTTCACCATCATTTTCCAGTTCATTTAATGCTTTGATAACCTCTTTGAACTCAACTGCATCATCAATTCCCAGCTCTTTTTCTATTTCATCTACTGCTAATGGTTTTGTTCCACTTTCTTTGAAGAAATGAAGTATTTTCTCTTTCATCTGGTCACCTTCTTTCTTATTATTGTTTGCATTTTTTAATAAATATAATCATATTTTCCAGTCAAGTGTTTCTAAAAACTGAAAAATATCCTCATGCAGCTGCTCTTTTTCTTTATCAACTGTAACAACATGTCCAGATTCTTCATACCACTTTATATCTTTTACATCGGATTCGACATTTTCATAGATATACATGGCACTCTCCGTATTAATCATTTGATCCTTTCTTGCTTGTATTACAAAAACCGGTGTATAGATTGTGTCCACATTATTTTTAACATCTTTAATGGTTTTACCCATTTCATCAAACAATTCTTCTGAGCCTTCAAGCAATGAAGCAATTTCTTTTTGTATGGTGTCATCGTCTTTTTGTTCTAACTGTTTATATTCTTTAGAAAAAAGTTTAAATCCTTGTGTAAGCTGTGTTTCATTATCAAAAAACATAGGAGCACACATTGGAATCATTGCTTTAATATTTTCTGAATAGGCAAGCTTCAACCCTAAAACACCCCCAAGAGATAGTCCGGCTACTGCTATTTCTTCATAACCAAGCTCCCTTAAATGCTTAAATGCTTTCCTAACATCTTCCCACCACTGTTTGGGATTTGATTTAATCAATTCTTCTGGTGGTGCACCATGTCCCCGATAGATCGGCGCATGGGTCGTATAGCCTTTTTTCTCCAAAAATCTGCCTAGCATCCTTACATCTGCAGTATGTCCAGTGAACCCATGCAGTAATAACACAGCACGTGGTCCTGCTTCAAATGTAAACGGTTGTGGTTGCTTAATTTTCATAATAACTGCATCTCCTTACACATTCCTACTCTTACTCTACCCCATATGTATTACTATACAACATATAATAATAAAAAACCCTTATCACGAAATCATGATAAGGGATTGGTTTCTATTGTAATACGTATGCACTTAGAAAAGCTAATACGAAAAACAAAATTCCGGTAATAACCGTTCCACGATGTAAAATCAAGTCTGCACCACGTGCTTTTTGTTTTCCAAATAATTGCTCAGCACCACCAGAGACTGCTCCAGATAGTCCTGCGCTTTTTCCTGACTGCAATAGCACAAATGCTATCATTATAATTGCATCTACTACTAATAATACATTAACTAAACCTGCCATGTTTCCACGACACCTCCTGTATCCGACAAATACCTACTTATTACTTTATCATAATAATGATTTAATTAGCAAGATATATTTTCAATTTCACAGCTTACGTTTGCACCCCTGAAGCAAATGATTTTATATTATATAAAAGAGACTTTAAGTCTGGAGTGAAAAAAATGGAAAGTTCCTTTTGGCTAACAATGGAAGATTATACGGAAATCTACGTCAAGCAATGGTATATCGATGGAATGAAACCAAAAGCGATCATTCAATTTGCACATGGAATGGCGGAACATATTAACCGATATGACGAATTTGCATCGTATCTATTAGAACAGGGTTTTTTTGTAATTGGAAACGATCACCGAGGTCATGGAAAGACTGGTGAAAAATCAGGAATACTAGGTTATTTTTCCAATAAGGATGGGTTTAAGAAGGCAACGAATGATTTATATGAGATTACAAGGTATATCAAGCAAAACTATCCGGAGATTCCCATATTTTTAGTTGGACATAGTATGGGGTCGTTTTTAGTAAGAAACTATATACAGACACATAGTGCTCTTCTTAAAGGGGTCATTCTGCTAGGAACAGGCTATTACCCCAGAACCATCTCCATCGCTGGCAGAAGACTCGCTTCGTTGCTTCCACCTAAAGAAGAATCGAAATTAATGAACCGATTAGCCTTCAGCAGCAATAGTAAAAAAATAAGTGATCGGAAAAACGGCTTTGAATGGCTAACAAGAGATGAAGACATCGTCAAGAAATATATGGACGATCCTTTTAGTGGATTTGTTCCAACAGGAAGGTTTTTCTATGACTTGCTTAGTGGTGTACTTTCCATGCAAAATAAAAAGAAAAATACCTCCATTCAAAAAGACCTGCCCTTACTGTTAATTAGCGGCGATGCAGATCCAATTGGAAATTACGCAAAGGGGATCTGGAAAACCGCTGATATCTATCGAAAGGCCGGTCTTGAAGAAGTGCTTGTTATGCTTATTACCGATGGACGTCATGAATTATTAAATGAAATAAATCGAGAAGAAGTTTTCGAATCATTATGTGAATGGTTGAATTCGCAACTTCCATAGTGCCTTCCCTTGCATGTACGATCACAACTGTTTAGAATAAGATTGTACGAATAAAATTCAAGAACCTTCCATAGAAAGGGTGCTACCAAGAAATGAGAAAAATAGAAGGAATTGCTGCATCAACTGGAATAGCTATTGCAAAAGCATATGAATTAAAAGCCCCAGAATTAACATTTGAAAATGTTACGATAGATAATCCCGATAAAGAAACTGAACGGCTTGATGAGGCCTTAAAAATTTCCAAACAAGAACTGGAGAAAATAAAAGAACATACAAAGAACGAAATAGGCGACGAGCATGCTGAAATTTTCTCTGCCCACTTACTTGTTCTTAGTGATCCTGAACTTATTAAACCAATGAAAGATAAAATTAATACAGATAAAGTAAATGCCGAAGCTGCTTTGGATGAAGTGGCGAATATGTTTATTGATATGTTCAAAAACATGGATAACGAATACATGCGCGAACGTGCGGCGGATATTCAAGATGTTACGAAACGAGTAATGGCACACTTGTTAGGTGTAAATTTCCCTGATCCAGCATTAATTGATGAACAGGTGGTTGTTATCGCCAATGACCTGACACCATCTGATACAGCGCAATTAAATCGGGAATTTGTTAAAGGATTCGCCACTGATATTGGCGGGCGGACTTCTCATTCTGCAATCATGGCCAGATCCCTTGAGATTCCAGCTGTAGTAGGCACGAAAAACATTACAACATCTGTTTCCAAGGACGATATTATTATCGTAGACGGAATGGAAGGAATTGTCATTATTAACCCGTCTGATGAAGAAATAGAATCATATCGCAAGAAACAGGAATCCTTTGCAGAACAGCAGCAAGAATGGGCCAAATTAAAAGATGAGCCAACATTCACAAGTGATGGTGAGCAAGTGGAACTCGCTGCCAATATTGGAACACCGGCTGATGTAGAAGGTGTTTTGAATAATGGCGGAGAAGGAATTGGTTTATACCGGACGGAGTTCTTATATATGGGTAAATCAGAACTTCCGACAGAAGAAGAGCAATATGAAGCTTATACTTCTGTATTAGAGCAGATGGGAGATAAACCAGTTGTTGTAAGAACATTGGATGTCGGTGGAGATAAAGAGCTTAGCTATTTGGACTTACCTAAAGAGCTTAATCCGTTTTTAGGATTCCGCGCCATCCGATTCTGTCTAGAAAATGAGCATGTTTTCCGACCACAATTACGTGCATTACTACGCGCGAGTGTACACGGTAATTTAAAAATTATGTTCCCTATGATTGCAACACTGGAAGAATTCCGTAAGGCGAAAGCTCTTTTACTGGATGAAAAGGAAGCATTACTTGCAGAAGGTGTAAAAGTTTCCGAGGATATTGAAGTTGGAATTATGGTTGAAATTCCATCTACTGCAGTTATTGCAAGACAATTTGCCAAAGAAGTTGATTTCTTCAGTATCGGTACGAATGATTTAATTCAATATACAATGGCTGCTGATCGAATGAATCAACAAGTTTCCTATTTGTACCAGCCATACAATCCCGCAATTTTGAATTTAATCCATACTGTAATCGAAGCGGCACATAAAGAAGGTAAATGGGTTGGTATGTGCGGAGAAATGGCAGGAGATTCCATTGCCATTCCAATACTGCTCGGACTAGGACTCGATGAATTTAGTATGAGTGCAACATCCATTCTACCAGCCAGAACACAAATTCTTAACCTATCTAAAAAAGAAATGACTTCCTTTAAAGAACAACTGCTTTCCATGGGTACTGCAGAAGAAGTCGTTGCATTTGTAAAAGAAAAAACAGAATAAATCCAAAAAGCGCACAGACCTAACATGGCCTGTGCGCTTTTTTTGGTGCCTGTCACTCCCCGAATTATAGGGAATTTTGTCGAAGGTTATTCCTTAATTATTTCCATTTTCTGTTCAATTGGTGTTCTGCCTTTATCTCGCGAGACTTTTTTCGGGTATCCAATCTGCAATACGGCAGCTATTTTAGTTGTATCGCTATTTAAACCGATACTAGCCAAAAACTGCGGGTCATGCATATATGGCGTAATTGTCCATAGCATTCCTACATCATATTCCCACGCAGCAAGTTGTGCGTTTTGAATAAATGCTGCTACTGATGCATATTCTTCTTCATACCTTATTGGATCATTATCTTTCTCAAAATAAATAAGTGCGTGATGCGGTATTGCCATTAAAAAGTCCTTCATTGAATCAATCATACGCAACGTTTTTGGATCATCATCACCTTTAATCATGCCAATGCGCTGGTAGCTTTTGATAATTGCGTCGATAAATGCATGCCTTCCCTTTGACTGATATAACTTAATCTTCCAAGCTTCAGTCATATAATGTGTCGGGGCGTATGAACCGTATGTAAAAATCTGTTTCAGTATTTCACTATTAACTTCTTCCTTTTTAAATGTATGTGTCGATCGACGTTCTTTCATTGTTTTTAAAATATCCATAAGCAAACCTCCAGAGGCAGTAAAGAGTACTGTTACTATATTATATACGCAGTACCCTTTTAATTCACCCTTTCTAGTAAAAACGTCGTCCGGACATCTTGGTCATAAAGTACATAAAAAATTGTGGATAGTCTAGTTCGAATGCGATACGATGTGTTTTTAACTCTGTTGCACCTTCTTCTTCCATATTTTCATATGGCCTTATGTCAGCAATGCTATGCCCTCTTTCCGTACCTTCCCTTGCCTGTACAATATCCACAGGTAACTCCCGGAACGTAAACATATCTTCATTGTTGGTTGCCATTAATGTTAATACATCGTGCATCGGACTTCCCTGTATATTCGGATTTCTTGTTTTATAGAAATCATAATAGTAATCGATCATCGGCTTGATCATATCAACTTCACCGACTTCATCGATATAATCAACCATTTCTGGTGTTACGATTGCTCTCTCCGTTACATTCAATGGAATAATGGTTACATTCTCTGCATGTGTAAGTACTAGCTGTGCAGCAACTGGATCACCGTGGAAATTCGCTTCTGATACAGCGGTAATATTACCTGGAACCCAAAATGCCCCACCCATGATATATATCCCGTTTACTTTTCCCATTAAATCCGGGTAAAGCAAGTACATCGTAGCAAGTGAGGTCAACCTTCCAATATTAACAATCACCAAGTCATTTTGATGTTCTTCAATAATATCCACAATGTCAAAAAAATTCTCACTAATTCCATTTGGCTCCGTTTCGTGTGGCATGATTGGTCCCATACCATATTCTCCGTGTATTTCCGGAACAGGAGACGGTATTTCCCCCGTCATTGGAAGTTCTGCTCCAGCAATAATCGGAACATTGAACTCATTGTAATCCAATTCATCCCTCAGATAGTAAATAGCCTGTAATGCGTTTTCCCTTGTGACATTTCCATAACCAGTTACAACCCCAACGATTTCAATTTCGTCGTTTAAAGATGCATAAATCAAGGCAATGATGTCATCAATCCCGATATCCCCAAACAAGAGTACTTTCTGAGCCACTTTTCTCCCTCCTCTGATTTACTTTCGTCTCACTTAATATATGGTATGGAAGCAAACTGTCCCATGTTCTGCAATCAGAAGTAGTCCTATTTTCCCAGAACAAAAGCGCAAGCGCCCGTTTAGGGACTACGGACTGGACTGAGCCGTAGGAGATAAAGGAAACACGCCGACCGGAGGGAGTCGATGTTAACTTATCGTACGGAGGTGAAGGAAGTCTCGCTAGTCCCTGGGCGCTGGAGGAATTATTTGCTGAGAAAAGTTTAGACTTTCTTACCTAGCAAAAAAAGAGACAGATTTCTCTGCCTCCTTTTAAATGGATTATTTATTATTATTTATTTTTTCAGGTTATAAAATGCAGTTAATCCTGCATATTCACCCATACCAGCAAGTTCATCTTCAATACGAAGTAACTGGTTGTATTTCGCTACACGGTCCGTACGTGAAGGAGCACCTGTTTTAATTTGACCTGCATTTGTTGCTACAGCAATGTCAGCAATGGTTGCATCTTCAGTTTCACCAGAACGGTGAGAGATTACTGCAGTATAGCCTGCACGTTTTGCCATTTCAATTGCTTCAAAAGTTTCTGTTAATGTACCAATTTGATTTACTTTAACAAGAATGGAATTCCCGATACCTTTTTCAATTCCTTCAGAAAGTTTCGCTGTGTTTGTAACAAATAGGTCGTCACCTACGAGTTGTACACGGTCACCAATACGATCTGTTAGCAATTTGAAACCATCCCAGTCATTTTCATCTAAGCCATCTTCAATAGAAATAATTGGGTATTTATTAATCATTTCTTCATACCAGTCAACCATTTCTTCGGATGTACGAACGACACCTTCACCTTTTAAATTGTACTTGCCATCTTCATAAATTTCAGATGCTGCTACGTCCATCGCAAGTTTTACTTCTTCACCTGGTTTGTAGCCTGCAGCTTCAATTGCTTCTACAATTGTTTGCAATGCTTCCTCGTTCGAACCAAGGTTTGGAGCGAATCCACCTTCATCACCAACGGCAGTGTTTAGCCCTTTATCACTTAACACTTTCTTCAATGAGTGGAAAATTTCAGCACCTGTACGTAATGCTTCTTTGAATGTTGGAGCTCCAACAGGCATGATCATGAATTCCTGAATATCCACGTTGTTATCAGCATGCTCTCCACCGTTTACGATGTTCATCATTGGTGTTGGCAATACTTTCGCATTAAATCCTCCAAGGTAGTTATATAAAGGCACTTCAAGATAGCTTGCTGCTGCATGTGCTGCTGCCATGGAAACACCAAGAATAGCATTTGCTCCAAGTTTTCCTTTGTTTTCTGTACCATCCAGTTCAATCATTAAGGCGTCAATAATATTTTGGCGTGTAACATCTAGACCGATTAACTCAGGCCCGATAATGTCATTCACATTTTCAACTGCTTTTAATACACCTTTTCCTAAGTAACGGTCTTTGTCACCATCACGTAATTCTACAGCTTCATATTCTCCAGTTGATGCACCACTTGGTACCAAAGCAGAACCAAATGCACCTGATTCTGTGAAAATTTCTACCTCAACTGTTGGGTTACCACGTGAATCTAAGACTTCTCTAGCATATACGTCAGTAATGTATGGCATTAAAATCTCTCCTTTTTGTTTTCATTTTTTTAATACTGCTGGTTTATTTAATAATCAATGACTCTCCAGTCATTTCTTCTGGTTTACTAACATTTAGTAGATCCAATAGTGTTGGTGCAAGATCTGCTAGAATACCACCTGTACGCAAAGAAGCATCTTCTTTGGTTACAATTACCGGTACCGGATTCGTTGTATGGGCAGTCATTGGTGTACCTTCCATTGTAACAACTTCATCCGAATTTCCGTGATCGGCAGTAATAATCGCATTTCCACCTAGTTCCGTAATCTTATCTACAATTTTACCAAGACATTCATCAACCACTTCAATGGCATCAATAGTCGGTTGCAGCATCCCTGAATGTCCAACCATATCCGGATTGGCAAAGTTTAAGATGATGGCATTTTGCTCGCCTTTGTCAAGCTCAGCAAGAAGCGCATCGGTTACTTCATAGGCACTCATTTCTGGTTTTAAATCGTAGGTGGCAACCTTTGGTGAATCAATTAATATTCTTGTTTCACCAGGGAACTCCTGTTCACGTCCGCCACTCATAAAGAATGTAACATGCGGATATTTTTCCGTTTCAGCAATCCGGAGCTGTTTTAAATCATTCTGTGCAAGTACTTCACCAATGGTATTGTCCAGATTAATTGGTTCGTATGCTACGTAACCATTGACAGTTTCACTGAAATTCGTAAGCATAACAAAATCCAAGTCTTTTGGAACATTCTCTCCACGGTCAAAGTCACGAAAATCAGCATTGGCAAACGTCCGTGAAATTTGAATTGCTCTATCTGGACGGAAATTATAAAAGATGATGGAATCATTATCTTTTATCGTTCCTACAGGCTCATCAAAATCATCCGTGATTACAGATGGAATGACGAACTCATCATGGATTCCATTCTCATAATTGTCCTGAATTACTTCCATTGCATGCTTATATTTCGGCCCTTTACCATGTACCATCGCCTCATAGGATTTTTGTACACGATCCCAACGTTTATCGCGGTCCATGGAATAATAACGACCTGAGATACTCGCAAACTTACCAATACCAAGTTCGCGCATCTTTTCTTCTGTCTGTTGAATGTATTGCCCTGCAGTTTGTGGACCTACATCACGCCCATCCAAAAATGCGTGAACATACACTTTATCCAAATCACTGTCTTTTGCCAGTTTCAGCAATGCAAATAAGTGATTAATATGACTATGGACACCACCATCGGATAACAATCCAAATAAATGGAGTGACTTATCATTTGTTTTCGCATGATGAATCGATTTCAGAAAAGCATCAACTTCGTAAAAATCCCCTTCTTCGATCGAGAGATTTACGCGGGTGAGACTTTGATAGACAACTCTACCTGCACCAATATTTAAATGGCCTACCTCCGAATTACCCATTTGGCCTTCCGGAAGACCTACTGCATGTCCACTGGCAGTCAATTGACTATGTGCATACTTGTTCCAATAACGATCAAAATTAGGTGTATTTGCTTGTTTGACTGCATTACCTTTATCTTCATCACGGATTGCAAAGCCATCTAGGATGATTAATGCAGCTAAATTATTTTGACTCATTTTGTACCTGCCTCCACAAGTTGCAGAAAGGATTCTGCCTCCAGACTCGCTCCACCAACTAAAGCTCCATCAATATCAGATTGTGATAATAATTCTTCTATATTGGAAGGTTTTACACTACCTCCGTATTGAATGACAACTTTTTCTGCAATAGCTTCTGATGTTACTTCTTTAATTACGTTTCGAATGTGGCTACATACTTCATTGGCATCTTCACTTGATGCAGTTTTACCTGTTCCAATTGCCCAGATTGGTTCATAAGCAACAATTGTTTCAGCAACTTGCTCATCAGAAAGACCTTCAATTGCTTTTTTAACCTGAGCTTCAACGTGATTTTTAGTTTCATTTGCTTCACGTTGTTCCAGCGTTTCTCCGACACATACAATCGGTGTTAGACCATGATGAAATGCGGCATGCGCTTTTTTGTTTACTGTTTCATCCGTCTCTGCAAAATACTCACGGCGCTCGGAGTGTCCGAGAACTACATGCGAAACACCAAGGTCTTTCAGCATAACTGGACTAACTTCTCCTGTATATGCTCCATTGTCTTCAAAGTGCATGTTTTGTGCTGCTACTTTTACTTTTGAACCATTCGTTTTTTCTACCAATGATGATAAATACGGGAACGGCGCACACACGATAGCTTCCACTTGCTCACTATCGGGTACCTTACCGACAACCGCATTAACGAATTGATTTGATTCTGATAAAACTTTATTCATTTTCCAGTTTCCTGCAATAATTTTTTTACGCATCGTCTCACCTCTCGAATTAGTTATAAATTTAGTTTTGGTTTATTTATCATCTAGAGCTGCTACGCCAGGTAAAACTTTACCTTCCATATATTCAAGTGAAGCTCCACCACCAGTTGATACATGATTCATTTCTGAAGCAAGGTCAAACTTCTCAACAGCTGCAGCTGAATCACCGCCACCAATAATTGAAAAACCTTCTGTTTCAGCTAAGCTTTCAGCAACTGCTTTTGTACCACCAGCAAATGGGTTCAGTTCAAATACTCCCATTGGTCCATTCCAGATAATTAGTTTAGAATCTGCAACAATTTGGCTGTAGATTTCCCTCGTTTTTGGACCGATATCCAATGCTTCCCAGTCTCCAGGAATTTGATTTATGTCCACAATTTTAGTGTTTGCTGTTTCGGAAAAATCATCAGCAACTACTGCGTCAACTGGTAAAACAAAGTTAACACCTTTTTCTTCTGCTTTTTTCATGAATTGTTTAGCAAGGTCAATTTTATCTTCCTCGAGTAGTGACTTACCAATTTCATGGCCTTGTGCTTTTATGAAAGTGTAAGCAAGTCCTCCACCAATTATCAAATTATCAACTTTTTCCAACAGATTATCAATCACATTGATTTTATCCTTCACCTTCGCACCACCAATAATTGCGGTAAAAGGACGCTCCGGATTGTTAAGCGCACTACCCAGGGCAGCAATTTCTTTTTCCATTAAGTAGCCTGCCGCCGATGGAAGTTTCTCAGCAACACCAGTTGTTGAAGCATGTGCCCGGTGTGCTGCACCAAATGCATCGTTAACATAAAAATCAGCCATATCAGCAAAAGCCTGAATCAATTCAGGATCATTCTTCTCTTCGCCAGCCTCAAAACGTACATTTTCAAGTAATAAAACATCCCCATCACTTAGTTGGGAAATAGCTTCATTGACTTCATCACCGTATACGGAATCTGTTTTCACTACATCTTTACCAATTAAATTACTTAATTGTTTGGCAACAGGGTCCAATCGTAAATCATCCACTACTTGACCATTTGGTCGCCCAAGATGGCTTGCCAAAATTACGATGGCGCCTTGCTCCGTTAGATAGTTGATTGTTGGTACTGCTGCTTTGATGCGTGTATCATCCGTAATGGACCCTTCTTTCAATGGAACATTAAAGTCCACACGGCAAAATACTTTTTTCCCTTTAACATCAAGGTCTTGAAGTGTTTTTTTGTTCATGATAAACCCTCCTAATTTTGGCCTATGTAACATATTTACTGTTATAGGTCTTCCCTGATTACATCGTTCGTAACCATTATATACCATGATTGGCATTAGCGCTTGTAACAGTAAAAGAATAAATAGAAAACGGAGGAGGAATGGAATCCTCCTCCGTCTAAACTGTATCGTATATAGATTATTTGACTAGTGTTGCATTCACTCTTGTTCTTATAGTCCTTGTTTTTTCAAGAATGCTGCTAAGTCTACACAACGTGCAGAGTAGCCCATTTCGTTGTCATACCAAGAAACAACTTTAACTAGATTGTCTTCCATAACCATTGTAGATAAACCATCAATTACAGATGAATGTGGATTTCCAATAATATCAGTAGAAACAAGTGGTTCTTCACTGTATTCTAACACGCCTTTTAATGGGCCTGCTGCTGCTTCTCTTAATGCATTATTAATATCTTCAGCAGTAACATTTTTATCAAGTTCAGCTACTAAATCAACTAATGAACCATCTGGAGTTGGTACACGTACAGCCATACCATTCAATTTACCATTGATTTCAGGTAAAACTAATCCAACTGCTTTTGCAGCTCCAGTAGTTGTAGGAATAATGTTTTCCGCTGCTGCACGTGCACGACGATAATCTTTGTGCGGTAAATCAAGAATTTGTTGATCATTTGTATAAGAATGGATTGTAGTCATTAATCCACGTTTAATTCCAAAGTTGTCATGAAGTACTTTAGCAAATGGAGCTAAACAGTTTGTTGTACAAGATGCATTAGAAATAATATTGTGTTTAGAAGCATCGTATTTATCATCATTAACACCCATAACGATTGTTAAATCTTCACCATTTGCAGGTGCAGAAATAATTACTTTCTTAGCTCCAGCATCGATGTGTTTCTGAGCGTCTTCACCTTTTGTGAAACGACCAGTTGATTCGATAACTACTTCTACTCCTAAATCTCCCCAACCAAGGTTAGCAGGATCGCGTTCAGACAATACTTTAATTTCTTGTCCACCAACAACGATGTTTGAACCATTAACTGAAATTTCTTGTTCTAATTTGCCATGTACGGAATCATATTTCAATAAATGTGCAAGCATATTAGCGTCTGTTAAATCATTCACTGCAACAATTTCAACCTCATCATTTGATAAAGCCTGACGGAATACGTTACGTCCTATTCTACCAAAACCATTAATACCAACTTTAACTGTCATTTGCTATTCCTCCTAAAGATCTTTTAATATTTATTACTAATGTATATATTTAAAGAGGAGTACCTCTCAAAATCTGTTCTGCTGCGCCCTGATCTGTTATAAACAGGTCGCTTTTACCTTGCTTAAAATAAGAAGCAATCGCCTCACCTTTTGATTTACCACCAGCTACCGTAATGACATGTTCCACAGCTGCTAAATCTTCAAGTTGAATACCAACTGTCTTCACCTTATGAACCACATTCCCATAGTTATCGAAATAATAACCAAATGCTTCGCTGGCTGCGTTCTTTTCTTTTAATAGCGCCATCACTTGCTCAGAGGTTCTTCGACGCTCTGCCATTTTAAATGCATTGCCGACACCATGAATAACAATATTCGAGCCTTTGATCTTCTCTAATATTTCAATAATGGCCGGTTCTGTAATGATTGTCTCATAGGTAGAATTACTGATAGGATCAGGTACATATAACATGCGATATTCGCCGTGTGCTCTTCTTGCCATTTCAGCAACAATGCCAGACGCCTGATTTTCTACCTTTTCTCCAATTCCTCCACGGGCCGGTACAAATAAAAGGTCGCTTTCTTTACCGAGAGGTGTCATCACATTTGCAACAGCAGCCATTGTACTGCCACCTGTTACGGCGATTGTATTATCACGCTTGAGGATGGATTTGAGATAACTAACACAAGCCTTTCCCATTTCGTGTTTAACCCCTGCGTTTACATCACTATCACCTGGAACAATAACAACCTCACCTACATGTAATGTTTCCTTAATTCGTTTTTCTAAAACATGTAACCCGGATAATTCACCAATAAATTTCACTAGTTGTTCCAGAACTAATTTACCCTCATTTGTAATAAACATTCCTTTAGTAGTGATTTCAATTAATCCTTGGTCATGCAAAAAATCGATCTCGCCTCTGACATGTCTTTCCGTCAATTTCGTATTTTCTGCCAAACCTCTTCTTCCAATAGGTTGGAAAAAATGAACTCTTTGCAGTAAGGAATACCTTTGTTGCATTACTTCGAGTAACTCTGGAACTAACAATTTTTGTAAATCAATTAAGGATTTCATGTAAAAGACTCCTCTATACCGGGTCGTAATTCGTCCCTATGGGTTGCATTATGTCCCGATTACAAATTCATTATAACATATTGACTAAGTTATACAAATAATAACTCATTAAATTGTCCGTTAAGATTATTTAACAATTTTCAGCTATATAAATTATTCCTCTATAAAGCATTCGTAAACATTATGAATACGTCTATATCCATGG
Source organism: Oceanobacillus longus (assembly GCF_042650085.1). Classification (NCBI taxonomy): domain Bacteria; kingdom Bacillati; phylum Bacillota; class Bacilli; order Caryophanales; family Bacillaceae; genus Oceanobacillus; species Oceanobacillus longus. Next base: position 143,200 of record NZ_JBHSAO010000006.1, read on the forward strand.
ATTTGTGCTTTATCATTAGAAAAATTGGCATTCGCCAAGCCTTTGGGCGATGCCTTAGTTGCACTTATGCAGAAAGAAATATGGATATACTTTCTTTACTGCCAAAAAAAGAGGAACCTGGTTATTCACCGTGTTCCCCTTTTTGATCTTTAAATAGCATTTCAATAGCATTATAATTTAATTCTTCACAATTCAGTTGTTTTCCTTCTATCTCAATCACAGGTATTTGCAGATGGTATTCTTCAAGCCATTTGTCATTTGAATAAATATCCCTTTTTTCCAATTCATATGGAAACTCTCCTTTAAAAAGAGAAAGTAATGCTTCTGCATCCTCGCATAAAGAACAATCTTCTTTTGTATAAAATATTACGCGATGCAATTTTATCCCCCCAATCTTCTTTTTGTGGACGATGGTAATTTAAGCTGTCCACGGTATTTCATGACCGTACGCCTAGCTACCTCAATTGAAAATTCCTCCTTCAATTTCTTTTTTATTGCTTCATCTGATAAAGGCTTATTTTTATCTTCATATGTAATCAGCTCTTGGATAAGTTGTTTAATTACGAACGCAGCAGTTCCTTTTCCGTCTCCTTTTTTATTACCACTTTGCAAAAAAAATTTAAGTGGTAATACCCCTTGGGTCGTTTGAACATATTTCTGACTAATTGCCCTGCTGATAGTTGATATGTGAAGATCTAATTCTTCTGCAATTTCTTTTAGTGTTAACGGTTGGATCATGTATGTACCATGTTCAAAGAATGCCAACTGTTTCTCCAACACAATTCGTATCACTCGTTCCAATGTGTTTCCACGGTACGTTATAGCCTTCCTTAGCGACTCGATTTCTTTATATTTTTCTTTTAAATAATCAGCAGCTTCATTTGTAGGATCATTTAAATGTTTATATTGTGGATTTAAGGTTATCCTCGGCGTAGCCCATTTATAGAAGGAAATTTTCCACTCCCCCTCCTCTTTATAGATGGAAGCTTCGGGAATGATATATTCCGGTTCAGTTGTTGTTAATAATCGACCTGGTTTAGGATGACAACGCTTTATATTTTCAATTATAAGATTCACTTCTTCTGTTGGAATATCATACAATTGACTGATTAATTCTACATCTGAATCAGCAATAAGGTCCAAATGCTCGGTCAACAGTTTTTCCATGAATTGTTTGTAACCGTTTAACTGTTTGAGTTGCAACAATATACATTCTTGAAGGCTCCTAGCTCCAATTCCTGTTGGCTCCAATGACTGAATTTGATCAAGGGCTTTTTCTGTGATATCAATGGTGGTCCCTAATGAGCTTGCCCATTCTTCCATTTCGATATCCAAATAGCCATCCTCATCTAACGAGTCAATTCCAAACTCAATAATCTTTCTTAAATCGTCATCCATTGTGAGCATAAACATTTGGCCCTTCAATTGATCATACATTGTCAGCTCTGTTTGATTGATTTCTCCAATGGATTGCACACTCGTATTTACTGGACTATACTGTGCCCAGTCCATATCTGATTGGATCTCTTCAATTAATGGATTCTCGTTGGCAACCTCTTTCAAATAATCGGTCAATTCTCCGCTTGTAAGTTGTAGAATATTAATCGATTGCATTAGTGACTGATTCATTTTCCATTGTAATGATTGTTTTAAGACTAAATTCTGTTTCATTACCATCACTCCTTAAATCATATCACTCCCTTCTATTTTGCCATTATTATCATTAAATGTCATTAGTGGATTTAGTACAGTAATAAGGACACATGGTAATAATAAAAAGGAACACAAAAACCCATTTCACTCTATAAAAATTTTGAGAAGCTCCAATAGTTATGGAAGCTTCTCAAAAGTTAACGATTTACGATTCAATTACTTTATTTTCCATCCTGCCGATTTTTTCAATTTCCATTGTTACGATGTCCCCATCTTTTAAAAATTGCGGTGGGTTCATCGCTAAACCGACACCATCTGGGGTACCTGTTAATATAATATCACCTGGATTTAAAGTAATTAGATCGGAGATAAACTCAATCAAGAAAGGTATATCAAATATTAAATGACTTGTGTTGGAAGATTGCCTTTCTTCCCCATTCACATACGACTTAATAGCTAAATTGGACGGATCTCCTACTTCATCAGCTGTAACAACCCAAGGACCGATTGGTGTCGTTCGATCCAATGTTTTCCCCTGTAACCACTGTGGTGTCCTTTTCTGTAAATCTCTGGCTGATACATCATTCGCAATCGTATAGCCAGCAATGTATTCCAATGCATCAGCCTTTTTCACTTTAGAAGCTTCTTTACCGATTACAATAGTAAGCTCAACCTCGTAATCCAATTTATTCGTCGAGGCTGATTTCTCAATTGCATCTTCCGGTCCTATCAATGCATTCGTAAATTTAGCAAAAAGTACAGGAAAGTCTGGAATTTCACTTTTCATTTCCGCAACATGATCAGCATAGTTTTTTCCAATACAAATAATTTTCGATGGGGAAGATATGGGAATACCCACGTTTACTTCACCTTTCGCATACGAGACTTCCTCTGTATTGTTGCTTAATATATATTCATAAGCTTCCTCCGCCTTTTCGATTACACTGTTACCTATAGAGAAAAATCTATTTGGTTCAGCGGGGAAAACTTGTTCAATTGCAGTTAATGTATCTTTTTCTGTATTTGATATAAGCTTTTGGCGATAAGCTTCCTGAAGATCAACTACTCGATCTCCCAACATGCACCCGATTCTCCAGGTTTTCTTGTTTTTGGCTTGATAACTAATCAGTTTCATTTTTAGCATCTCTCCTATTAATACGTGTTTTTTCTATATAAAAGCGCGTTGAAAAGAAAAGCTAAGTATATGTACCATACCTAGCTTGCAGATTTCGACTCTATCGCTTTCGTATCCTTTTTATTTTTTAAATAATTTAATGCAAATACGACTGCAACAATTAGTAATCCAACAATATCGGTTGTCGTTTCAGGGACAATCATCATAAGTGAACCTGCACCTAAAATTATTCTGAAAACCACATTTAGATATGTTCTAAAATAACCTTCCAGAGCTGCCCCTAGACCGATAATTCCAATAAGCGCAGTTACCGTGATTAGGATTACTTCCATTATTGGAGGGAATGGAAACTCGGTTGCATTTACTGGTAATCCAGTTGTATCAATTAAGAGCATTGCCGGGTTATAGACAAACAGATAAGGGATGATAAACCCTGCAAGTGCTAAACGTAATGCAATAAACCCTGTCCGCATCGGATCTCCACCCGAGATACCTGCTCCCGCAAAAGCTGCAAGTGCTACCGGTGGTGTGATGTTTGCAAAGATACCGAAGTAAAATACAAACAGATGCGCAACTAATATCGGTATACCAAATTCAGCAAGTGCAGGTGCTGTCATGGTTGCGGTAATAATGTATGCCGGTATGGATGGTAATCCCATTCCTAAAATAATGGATGCTATCATTGTAAGGAATAATGTTAAGAATAGGGAACCTGAACCAATACTCGTAATTGCTGATGTCATAACCGATCCAAAGCTCGTTAGGTTTACAACTCCAATAATGATACCTACCACCGCACAAGCAATCATTACAGATAGAGACTGCCTGGCTCCATTTTCCAATGCACCAAGAATATCTTTAATACCCATTCTACTAACTTTTCGGAATGAAGCTATAATTACAGTAAGAATAATCGTGTAAAATGCTGAGAAACCAACCGGTATTCCCATATATAGCATTACAACAAGACCAACAATTGGAAGCAGTAAATGTCCTCTTTCTTTCAAGACATCTTTAGCCCTAGGCAAATCAGCTTTTGGAATACCTTTTAAATTTCTTCTTCCTGCCCGAAAATGTACTTGCATAATAACCGCCAGAAAATAAAGTACCGCCGGAATTAAAGCTGCCAAGGCGATGGTTCCATAAGCAATCCCTGTCGTCTCCGCCATTATAAAGGCACTTGCACCCATGATTGGCGGTAGAATCTGACCACCAATAGAGGCACTCGCCTCAACTGCACCTGAAAAGTTTTTGGAATAACCGATCTTTTTCATTAATGGGATCGTAAAAGCTCCCGTGCCGACTACATTTGCCACTGCAGCTCCATTAATGCTCCCCATAAAACCACTGGAAATAACAGCTACTTTTGCAGGTCCTCCTTGTTTACTTCCTGCAAGTGCCATTGCTAAGTCATTAAATAACTGGCCCATTCCTGACTTTGTCAGAAATGCACCAAATAAAATAAATAGGAATATAAATTGGACGGAAGCTCCAATTGCAGTGGAAAATAACCCTTCCGTTTTCAAGTATAACTGTCCAAATATATCTCCCATATCAAATGGCCTGGTCATCAGCATATTTGGCAGCCAATCCATATAGCTGATGAAAGGATAAGCCAAGAATAACAGCGCTAGTATTGGTAAAATAAGCCCTGTCACTCTTCTCGCTGCTTCTAATACTAGAATGACAGTTAAAACTGCAAATACAATATCCATTGTATTTGGAATTCCACCACGAGTTGTCACAATGGCATTGTATTCGATAATTAAATATAGCGAGGAAGCTATGCTCAGAAGAAAGAGTAACCAGTCATATGCTGGTACGGCTGCTCTGTTTTGTCTTTTAAAGGTAGGATAAATTAAAAAGATGAGTGCCATCCCAACAGACATATGTATAGACCTTTGCAGAAGGGCAGGCATTGGATTATATGTAACATATAAATGGTATACAGAATATAAAATGGCAAGGATTGAAATACCAATCGCTATTTTCTTGTTTTTCACTTTTCTTACTCTGGATTCCGTATCATACTTTTCCAATACTTCTTGTGTTTTGGCATCTCCACCTACTGCGGGAGTAGTTTTATCGATGATTGATTCTTGATTTTTTTCTGTCATAAAAATTCGCCTCCTATATACTCCCAAATATGCAAATATTCAACTGAGATAGTTACACTTTCGTAGTCATCCGTTAAATCATACAAACGAATTTCAGCATCACTTGTAGTAATTGTAGTTTTCACATTCTCTGAGACTGTTAGATTCATCTCTTGCATTCGTTGTTCGATCTTCATATGGATATAACCATCATCTGAATCAATAACCTCAGCATGTGATGGAACTCCTGCTCCAAACGTCTTAAAATATGTTTCCGTGAGAATAAGTTCATCCCCATCACGTAAATAGGTCTCTACCCAATCTGCTTTCTCTACGGAGTGAATCCATTGCAATTCGAAATAATCACTTGTTATAAAATACGTCTTATGACCGAAATCAAGTTGGATAACAGGAACCCTGTATAAAAGAGAAAAGAGGAGCACAATTATACATGCGCTCCATAATCTCTTCTTATTGTTCATTGAAGTAGCGTTCTGCCCCTGGATGCAGAGGTGCTACTAGTCCTTCCTGTGCTGCCTCCAACGAAATGTCGGCTGCTGCCTGGTGAGAGTTTACGAGACTATCAAGATTTTCAAAGAACGTCTTTGTCAGTTCATAAACATCATCCTCACTCATATCTGCATGAACAACTAGAGCATTCATAATTGCAGCGGTTGGAATTGGTTCGTCATTTCCATAAGTGCCTTCTGGTATTTCCATCGCCACAAAGTAGGATTCGTCCTTTGCAATTTGTTCTACGTCAGCCGGGTCAACTGTAACTAGTCGGATATCTAATGTCTCTGATAATTCGAGAAGAGATGCGTTTGGCAAACCACTTGTAAGAAATGCTGCATCCAATTGACCTGCTCGTAATCCATCTGCTGCTTCTGCATAGCCTAAATAATCAACCTCGATATCATCATATGTAATACCATGACCATTCAGCAGTGTGCGGGCATTTACTTCCACACCGGAGTTTTGATCTCCTACTGCAATACGCTTACCTTTTAAATCTTCAAATGTTTCAATACCTGAATCTGCAGTTGTCACAATTTGAACAAAGTTAGGATAAAGTGCAGCGATTTGATTAACCTTTTCTGCTGGTTGCTCAAAGCTAACCTCTCCAGCTACAGCTTGACTGACTACATCACTCATTGTAAAAGCAAGCTCCACCTTGTCCTGCTCCAGTAAATTAACGTTTTCTACGGAAGCACCTGTTGTTTGCGTTCTTGAGTTGACACCATATTCAGAGCTATATTTTTCAGCTAATGTTGTACCAATAATATTGTAAGGACCAGAAGCTCCACCAGTAGCGATGGTGACAATATTTGTATCAAGTCCTTCCCCATCTCCACCCTCTGATGAATCACTATTATCATTACCACATGCTGTCAGAATGCCACCTGCTAATAGAGCTGTAGCAAGCAAATAACCTATTTTTTTCTTAATCAAAAAAATCCCCCCTTTGTTATATTACGGAAATCCATGACCATTAAATGAAATGGCTTTCATAATCTATATTATTTAAATTATTTAATATTGTCAATACTATCATATTCTTATTAACGTTTAATCAATTAATAATTAAATAAATTATCGTTATATAAATGATAGGTTGATATAATAAAGTATAGTAGCAAGCTATGCAAATTCAATGAACGTTCATTTTTTATGTAATCGAACAATGGTATACTATATTTGATGTTTATATTAAGGTTTAAAAGATTGGAGGAATAACAATGGCAAGAAGATTCTGGATGCTTTTATTTATAATTTCCCTAGGTACTCTAGTCGCGTGCGGTGGGAATATGGATAATACAAGTGATGAGGATGAAGAAGAACTACCTTCGCTTGATGTCGAATTTATTGTACCGGAAAATGCTGACCCAAATGAGAAAGTTGAATTAAAAGCAATCGTAACCTATGATAAACAACCAGTTAATGATGCTGATGAAGTAATTTTTGAAGTGTGGGAAAAAGGACGTCCAGATGATAGTTCTAAGTTAGACTCCGTCAATAACGAAGATGGAACGTATACAGTTGAAACAAGTTTTGATGAAGATGGTGTATATGAATTATACGCACATACAACAGCAAGAGACCTGCATACGATGCCAATGAAATCCATAACGGTCGGTGATGCTTCTCTAGAAGACTATGTTGAAGAGGACGAAAACAAAGACGAAGAAGAAATGAGTCACGACCATTAGATCTTCCTTAATTTGAACTAAACCACCACTAAGGGAATCTCATCTAAAATGAGATTCCTTTTTCAAAAGATATTTTCGTAATATTTATTGCTTAGAACCCCGCAGTTGAGATAAAATGCGAACTAACTTCTATCTTTATTATCCTATCCATAAAGCGACATAACTTCTGGGTGGTATTCTAAGATGTGTGCTATTGCTACCGTCCGGGATCGCACTGGGCGGATGCGCATCCTTAGGGCACGGCCTCAGCCCCGAAGAGAAAACCGCTCTTCAGGTCTTCGGACACGTGCTTTCCCCGCAGGAGTCACCGCCCGCCGCTCACCCGGACTGGTGAAGCTGTATGATAGATATGATGCTATTTTAGCTGTTCGCAAGTATAGTAATTGTTAGCAACCTTAACTAGCTATGGGAAATACACGGAGACTCCAACGAGAAGCTCACTAGCCGCCTTAGGATGCGCGCAGTGTATTTCCCATAGTGGTCGCCTAAGTTTCTACATACGGTTAGAAATCACCAGCAGTTACTTCGAAGTTTATATATTTTGTGAAATAACATCAATCTTGTAGAAAACAGCCTTTCAAAAAGTACTTCCATCTTTCATGGTAAAGAAAGATTTTATATACTCAATAGAGAGCTCATAATATAATGTTGGGAGTGTGTACGATATGATTATCGTTTATACCGATGGTGCATCTAGTGGAAATCCTGGGTGGAGCGGTGCAGGAGTTTACATACAAGCAGGAGGAAACAACTATGAATATTCCTTTCCCCTGGGAATGTTATCCAACCATGAAGCAGAATTTCATGCAATTATAAAAGCTCTTGAAATCTGCAAAGAATCTTTCCCAAATGAAATATTATCATTTCGATCAGATTCAAAAGTTGTCGTAGATGTCATTGAGAAAGATGTTACGAAGAATAAACTTTTCCTCCCCTTGCTTGAAGTAATTAGAGATAATTACAGTGCTTTCCCATATTTCTTTATCAAATGGATTCCTGAAAAACAAAATCATCACGCAGATGTATTGGCAAGAAAAGCAATTCGACTACAATAACAGAAAAGTTAAACATATCTGCTCGTGCAAATTTAACATATTTAGCTTATACTAGTTTTACAGATAAGATGACTAGGGGGATACGCATGAACGACGTTTCGCTTCGGGAACAGAGTATTGTACTAATCGGTTTTATGGGTGTTGGTAAAACAACGATAGGCAGATCTGTTGCAAAAAAATTATACAGAGATTTCATTGATATAGATGAAGAGATAGAAAAAAAATTCAATTTGCCCACTCCAGAGATTTTCAAGAAGTACGGAGAGAAAAAATTTAGGGAAACTGAAAAGGAAATCATTATTCATTCATGTAAACAAAAACTGAAGATTATTTCAGTTGGCGGCGGTGCATTTTTACAGGAAGAAATTCGGAAAGCCTGCTTGTCGGAATGTATCATCTTTTTCCTCGACCTATCCTGGGATTCATGGAAAGAGCGAATTAGTTTACTTATTGATAGCAGACCAGTTCTTCAAGGGAAAACTATCGAGCAAATAGAAAAACTCTTCTACGAGAGACAGCCCATTTACGAAGGGCACCATTCCCGAGTAATTACTGACAACCTCGTTGTAGATGAAATAGCAGATTATATTACAGACTCACTGAAAACAGCATGGGATATTTACGAACCGAATGGAAACTAAGAAAGACAAGGAGCTAATGGCTTCCTTGTCTTTCTTAGTTTAGACTTGTATATTTAGTAAATACCTATTGAAGCAAGCAAAATTGCTCCAACGATAGATACAATAGGAATAAGTACAGCTACAACAAAAATATCTTTGTAACTATCTTTGTGTGTCATTCCAGTAATGGTTAACAGTGTCAATACTGCTCCATTATGTGGAAGTGCATCCAATCCACCTGATGAAAGCGAGGCAACTCGGTGAAATGCTTCAGGATCAATGCCCGTATTCATTGCAATTTCATAATACTTGGAGCCGAGTGCTTCTAGGGCTATACCCATACCTCCTGAAGCTGAACCAGTTGCTCCAGCAAGTATATTGACTGCAACTGCTTCTGAAATTAATGGATTGCCTTTAATGCCCATTAATAACTCCGTCAGACGATTAAACCCAGGAACTGCCTGAACCACCGTACCGAAACCAACTGCTGCACTCGTATTGATGATTGCTGTAACCGATCCGGTTGCGCCACCATTTATTGCTTTTACAAATCCTTTGAATTTCGAAATGTTTAACAGCATTAATAAAATGATCCCTGAAAGTAATGCAACTACTATATCCCATTTTAGTAAATTCAGTGTAAGTAGTACGGTCAACAATGGTAAAATCGATAATATAAAATGCGGTGTATCCCCATCTACATTGATCATTTTATTATCTTTCGGTTCCGTATATGTTTCCCCTTTTGCAGTCAATTGCTTTTCACGCCATCTTAAATAATAATACCCACCGACGGCCATAATTATAGCTGCTACAATACCCATGATTGGTGCCGCCATCGCATCTGTCATAAAATATTCTGTTGGAATTAGGTTCTGAATTTGTGGTGTTCCTGGCACAGCTGTCATCGTAAATGTAAATGCCCCAAGTGCAACTGTTCCTGGAATTAAACGTCTACTAATATTTGCTTCCTTGAAAAGCGTCAATGCTAGTGGATAAACTGCAAATACCACGACGAACAAGCTAACCCCACCATAAGTAAGTACGGCACAAGAGACTAATACACCTAAGATTGCCCGTTTTGTACCAATGACCTTTGTAAAGGCAACGGCAACTGACTTTGCCATTCCCGTGTCTTCCATTAATTTCCCAAAGATTGCCCCTAGCATAAATACCGGGAACCAGCTTTTAGCAAAGTTAACAAACCCACTCATATACGTATTGGTATATGCATCCAACAAATCAAGCCCACCAGTTAGCGCCACTACCCCAGCAGCAATTGGTGCGATCCATATGATAGACCATCCTAAATATGCTAAGCCCATTAAGACGATTAAACCTAAAATAATACCAAACATACTACCCCTCCTCTTTTCTCTTTTTAAATAACTTCAACAATCATCGCGATTCCTTGACCTCCACCAATACAGAGGGAAGCAATACCGTATTGCTGATTGCGTCTTTTCAATTCTTTGATCACGCTGTACAACACCCTTGTTCCACTTGCCCCTATTGGATGTCCTAATGCAATCGCTCCTCCATTAACATTCACTTTTTCGCGGTCTAATCCGAGTTCCTTTTCTACTGCCAAATATTGTGATGCAAAAGCTTCATTCACTTCAATTAGATCCATATCATTCAAAGTTAGACCTGCTTTTTTGAGTGCTAGTTTTATAGCTGGTACAGGTCCTATCCCCATATAAGACGGATCAACTCCAGCAATACCATAAGAGACTACTTTTGCTAGTGGTTGCAGATCATTACGTTGAACATAGCTTTCTCCAGCAACAATTACTGCTCCTGCACCATCATTAATTCCACTTGCATTTCCACCTGTGACAGATCCATCTTTTTTAAAAGAAGGTCTAAGTTCAGCAAGCTTCTCAACTGTTGTATCTTCACGAATATGTTCATCCGAATCTACTTTAACTGTTCTTTTTCTTGTTTTTACTTCAACCGGAACGATTTCTTCAGCAAATTTCCCTGTATTCCTGGCAATTGTTGCACGCTGATGACTCAAACAGGCATACGCATCTTGCTCATCACGCGTAATCGAATACTTTTCTGCCAGGTTCTCAGCTGTTACACCCATACCTGATCCGATATATTCATCTGTTAAAGCTGCCCATAACATATCATCTACTTGAGGGGTTTTTAGTTTAGTTCCAAATCTGCTTCCTCTCATTGCGTAAGGAGAAAGACTCATATTCTCTACTCCCCCAGCCAGTGCTACTTGCCCATCACCAAGCATAATGGATTGTGCAGCTGAAACTACCGATTGCAGTCCTGACCCACATAAACGATTAACCGTTAAGGCTGGGCTTGATAAAGGAAGCCCCGTTTTTAAAGCGATATGTCTCGATAAATAGGGAGCATTTTTTGCTGAATGAATTACATTTCCCAAAAACGAAAAATCGATATCCGCAGCATCAATACCACTGCGACGAATGGCTTCTTTGCTTACAGTTACACCGAGTTCTGTTGGGTCAACATCTTTTAGAACACCCCCGAAAGTACCAAAGGGTGTACGAGCTCCTTCTAAAATATATATATTTTCCATTTTCCCACTCCTCTATAATTTCATAATTCTACTGAGCCGTATATCCTCCATCGAGAACAACAGCCTGACCTGTAACTCCTTTTGCTTTATCGCTTGCCAGAAACATTGTATAATCTGATATTTCTTGTACTTCTAAAAGCCTCTTTTGCGGTACTAATGGATAGAGTACTTCCTCCAGTACATTTTCCAATGGTACATTCCGGTTTTTTGCAAGATCTTCAAATTGTCCTCGTACTAATGGCGTATCGACATATCCAGGACAAATAGCATTGACAGTGATTCCATCTGCAGCCCCTTCCAATGCCGCTACCTTCGTTAAACCAATTAAACCATGCTTGGCACTGTTGTAGGCTGCTTTTCCAGCAAAACCAATTAGTCCATTAATGGATGCCATATTAATAATACGTCCAAATCCTTGTTTTCTCATAACTGGTAATACATGTTTTGTAGCCATAAACGGCGCAACCAACATGACTTTCAGCATAAACTCATATTTTTCTGTCGGAAACTCCTCTAATGCAGCAACATGTTGTAATCCAGCATTGTTAATTAGAACATCCAGTCTGCCGTACTTTTCAACTGTATGATCGAGTGCTTGTTGTAACTCTTCTTCTTTAGTGACATCACACTTTAAACCAATACAGTCAAAGCCATCTTTGCTCAATTTTTCTGAGACTTCCTTTACTTTTTGCGCGTTGATGTCTGAAAAAACAACTTTAGCACCGTCTTTTGCAAACGCAACACCAATTTCATAACCAATTCCACTTGCAGCACCAGTAATAAAAACCACTTTATTTTCTACCATACTAATACCCTCCATTTGTCTATTTTATATTTATCAATATGTTCCTGTTTGCAGATCTTCACTTATTTTCAGGTCCGCTTCCGTTGATGCAATAACTTCATCAACTGTCCATCCTTTTGCAACTTCCATTAACATAAGACCATCGTTTATTACTTCAATGACAGCTCGGTCGGTAATAACACGATTTACTACGTTTTTACCTGTTAGTGGTAAACTGCATTGCTTCAATATTTTGGGTTCCCCTTTTTTGTTAACATGGTCCATGATGATAACAATTTTCTTAGCGCCATGCACAATATCCATTGCACCACCCATGCCTTTAATCATTTTTCCAGGTATCATCCAATTAGCCAAATCACCTGCCTCAGATACTTCCATTCCTCCAAGTATCGCAAGATCTATATGCTCCCCGCGTATCATCGCAAAAGACTCTGCATTACTAAAATAGGAGGCACCTTTTTGCGCAGTTACCGTTTCCTTTCCTGCATTGATTAAATCGGGATCTACTTCCTCTTTTAATGGTGACTTACCGATTCCGAGTAAACCATTTTCCGATTGGAGTACTACTTGCTTTCCATCCTGAATATAATTTGCAACCATTGTAGGCATCCCAATTCCTAAATTAACATAGGAACCGCTTACAATTTCCTTCTCAGCTCTTTTTGCAATTCTTTCTCTAACAGTTTCCTTATCCATTCTAAGTTAACCTCCTTTTAAGCTTCTTGTCTGATTGTCAGACGTTCGATTCTCTTCACCTGTTTTCCTTCAATTAAACGTTGCACGTATATTCCAGGTGTGTGAACATGATCCGGATCGATTGTACCGGTTTCAACTAATTGTTCAACCTCAGCTATAGTAACTTTTCCTGCCGCTGCCATCATGGGATTAAAGTTTTGTGCCGTTTTGTTATAAATAAGATTGCCATCTTTATCTCCTACAGCAGCTCGAATAAGACTGAAATCAGCCTTTAGTGCTGTTTGAAGTAAATACTCCTTATTGCCAAATTGCCTAACTTCCCCACCTTCAGCTATCGGTGTTCCAACCCCAGCTGGTGTATAGAAGGCCGGGATACCAGCTCCACCTGCACGGATCCTTTCAGCCAATGTACCTTGAGGCGTTAACTCGACTTCCAGTTCACCCGAAAGTACTTGCCGTTCAAATTCTTTATTTTCCCCTACATAGGATCCTATCATCTTATCAATCTGCTTATTCTTCAGGAGTAAGCCAAGCCCCCAGTCATCCACACCACAATTATTGGAAATTACCGTCAAATGTTTAACTTGTGAATCTACCAATGCAAGAATAAGATTCTCCGGGATACCAACAAGTCCAAATCCTCCTACCATAATTGTAGAGCCGTCTTTAATATCTTTTATCGCTTCGTCAAATCTTGTATAAATTGTTTTCATAACCTACACACTCCCTTCCGCCTATATACAAGCAAAAACCATGCCAACATTTTTTATATAAGAATATCCTGTTCCATCCCCCAACAAAAAAGAAAAATAAAAAAACCTATTTCCGGAATGGTGGAAAATAAGTTTCAAGTTGGTTATTGCTTAAATGTAAGCCCTTACTTCATGCGGTTTCTAATGCATTTTCCAGAAAACCGGAAATTTTTCCTGGATTCCGGAAATTTACAAGCCATACTTTTTCAATTTTTCATAGAAACTGGATTTACTAACCCCAAGAAGTTTTGCAGCTTTTGTTCTATCTTTGTTTACTTTATTTAACGCTTGTTCTATTGCCTGCTTCTCTGTTCTGTTCATGATTTCCTTTAAGCTAGTTCCTTGCTTAAGAATAAAAGGAGTGGCCTGCATTTGTTCTGGAAGGTCTTCTAGCTTAATCGTATCAGAGTTTGTAAGATGCACAGCAGACTCAATTACATTTTCGAGTTCACGCACATTTCCTGGCCATTGATATTGCATAAAAAATTCCTTTACAGATTCATCAAAGTCAACCACCCTTTTACCGGAACGTCTGGTAATTTTCCCAAGCAGATAATTTGCGATGACTCGAATATCCTCAGACCTTTCCCGTAATGGCGGAATCTTGATTTGAACTACGTTAATCCGATAAAATAAATCTTTTCTAAAACGGTTTTCTTCAATTAATTGTTCTAATGGCTGGTTCGTTGCAGCAATAATCCTGACATCGACTTTTTGAACTTTTTCTGAACCAATGGCTTCTACTTCTCCTTCCTGTAGCACACGGAGAATCTTGACCTGTGCATTTAATGGCATATCACCAATTTCATCCAGAAAGAGTGTTCCACCGTCAGCAAGTTGAAATTTACCCAGTTTACCACCCTTTACAGCTCCAGTAAAAGCACCTTCCACATAGCCAAACAGTTCGGATTCCAGAAGTTCTTCCGGAATAGCTGCACAGTTAATTTTTATAAATGGTTTTGCACTGCGCTCACTTAAGTGATGGATACTATGTGCAAACAATTCCTTTCCTGTACCACTATCACCCTTTAAAAGTACAGATACATCGCCTGAAGAAACTTTTTTTATTTTTTCCTTCACTTTGTTCAATTGATCTGAACTGCCCACAATATCATGAAGGGAATAAATGGCACCACTTTGATTGATTAGTTTTTTTCGATATTGTTCGATTTCTAGTAAAAGATCTTTAATGTGGGAATTCATTTTCATCCATTCTTTCGTATCCCGGTATAAAACAGTCCCTACCGCCCCAACGATTTTCCCTTTTGAGTACAATGGCACCCTATTAGCAATCATATAATTACCCCGAATATATTGGATATCTGCTATCTCTTCTATACCTGTTTTCACAACGATGTGCATTCTCGTATTTTCAATAACATCTTCCACATGTTTACCAAAAGCTTCTTCCTTCTCAACATCAATAAATTCACAATAATTATCATTTAAATACGTCAGCATTCCCTGATTATCCACTACTACAAAGCAAAAATTTGATTTCTCGAAAACGGTTTCAATAATTTCTTCCCTATATGGACTGTCCAAGAGCATCTTCTCATCCCTCCGCAAGGTATTAAATTGTTATAGATTCGTTTATAGAAAGGGACAAGAGAAATGATGCATTCTCTTGTCCCAACTCGTTCATTAAGCGCGCCCGGAGGGATTCGAACCCCCGGCAAACCTGGTACCGGAAACCAGTGCTCTATCCAACTGAGCTACGGGCGCATGTATGTGATTAAATTTGACACATTCACTATTATAACGTCGTTTGCGATTAGAAACAAGTCTTTTTTTAGTGTTCACCGTATAATTTATAACTCCATTTTCGCACCACTAAAAAAATTTTAAATGTTTAACTGGGTTAAACTGAGAATCTATCAAATGCTCACCTTGATAACCTTGGAAAAATAAGGCTGTTTTCTAAAGGCTATTTTCGTAATTTGTTGTTTTTTAAACATCGCAGAGTTGAGATAAAGTGCGACGTAACTTCTATTTATGTACAGTGCTTATAATGGAAAATAGGCTCTCAGGCGACCGCAGCCCGTATACACTTCGCTTTCCGCGGGCGGCTGGTGAGCCCTCCTCGTGCTATCGCACTCCGGGGTCTCACCGATGCCTTTCCTCCCGCTGGAGTCTACGTGTATACGGGCTGCTGTTATGGAGTTTCTTCAAAAAAGAACTCTGCTAACTTACTTTCAAATCAGCCTGCATTTTTTAAACAACACCAAAATTTTTTTCCGTAATCAATAGCTATTGCAAGGATATGGCAGCAATCTTCTAACTAGCTCGGGGAAATACACGGAGACTTCTGCGGGAGCAGAGGCATAGGTGAGACAGCGCAGCGCTTTAGCGCAAGTTGGCTCACCAGCCGCCCGCGAAAAGCGCAGTGTATTTCCCCGAGCGGTAGCCGAAGAAACTTGCTTCCATTATTAGCTAAAGGTCTCTCGCAAATGGCAGTTACGTCGCATTTTATAGATAATGCGATGATAATAAGCAGCAAAATGAACAAAAAAGCCTTGGAATCTAAATGAATCCAAATTGCCCTAAGCAAACAGTTAATCCAAAGTCAACTTGAGTAATGTATCTCCATCCCTCCTAATTTTACTAAGGATTATTTGTCCATTTCACTCTGCGAAAGTTAATAAAATAACGAAATGGACCAATACGTTTATAAAGATGAAAAAAGGGAATCATGGGAAAGTATATTTTTTTATAAAGGTGAATGTTATCGTTTGACCTTTATTGACCTTTAAGCTATTATGAAAATATATCCAAATATAAGGATGTTAATGTTACAGACTAAGGGAGGATTTACAAATGAATTTAGTACCTACAGTTATCGAACAAACCAACCGTGGAGAGCGCGCATATGATATTTACTCACGTTTACTTAAAGACCGTATTATTTTACTCGGAAGTGGAATTGACGACAATGTTTCCAACTCAATCGTTGCACAGTTACTCTTCCTAGAAGCAGAAGATCCGGATAAAGATATTTCCTTATACATTAACTCACCGGGTGGATCAATCACAGCTGGTATGGCAATCTTTGATACGATGAATTTCATCAAACCAGATGTTTCTACAATTTGCATCGGTATGGCAGCATCTATGGGTGCATTCTTACTTACTGCCGGTCAAAAAGGCAAACGCTATGCATTACCAAACAGTGAAATTATGATACACCAACCATTAGGCGGTACACAAGGTCAGGCTACGGATATTGAAATCCATGCAAGACGTATTATTGAAATCAAGAAAAGAATGAATGAAATCATGGCAGAAAAAACTGGCCAACCACTTGAAGTCATTGAACGTGATACTGAACGTGATAACTTCATGACTGCTCAAGCATCTGTTGATTATGGTTTAATTGATCAAATCTTGCAACGCAAAGAAGAAAAAGAAGGAAAATAATAGGAAAAATCCCTTTCATTAATCTGAAAGGGATTTTTTTTGGTTATTGCTTTTCAACGAATGATGCCAAATGATCCAATGCTTCTTGTTCATCAGAACCTTCAGCAATCAGTTTGATAACTTCACCTTTTGTAATGGCGAGACTCATTAAGCCCATTATACTTTTAGCATTAACCTTTTTTTCACCTTTCTCAAGAAATAGATGTGCAGAATAGCGGTTAGCCTCCTGAACAAACTGTGCTGCAGGTCTTGCCTGCAATCCTGTATCTAATTCAACTGTTATTGACTTTTCTACCAAGTCACTCATCCTCCCCAATATAGAAAACGCTATCAAATTAATATATGACAGTAGCTACGAGAAGCTAGCATACTATCCTTATTTATTTTAGTTGATTATATTCTTTAAATTATCAGTATTATATCACGAACAGATAATCAAATGTACTATTTGCAATCCCTATTATTTTACAATTGTTTCTCCACTTCTGATTCGATCTGCAAAGTCATCAATTTTTTTCAACCGATGATTTACACCTGATTTGGAAATTTTGCCGCCTGTTACTAGTTCCCCTAATTCCTTTAATGAAACATCCTCATGTTGAACACGCAGTTTTGCTATTTCCTGAAGTTTATCTGGAAGTTGGTCCAGACCGACCGTTTCATCAATAAATTTTATGTTTTCTATTTGCCGGAAAGCAGCTCCGATTGTTTTATTCAAGTTTGCCGTTTCACAATTCACGAGACGATTAACAGAATTTCGCATGTCTCTTATAATCCGAACGTCTTCAAATTTAAACAATGCAATACTTGCACCAATGATACTTAAAATCTCCGTAATTTTTTCTGCTTCTTTAAGGTAAACAATATAACCATTCTTCCGTTCCAGTGTACGTGCTCGTAAGTTAAATGAATTTAGAAGTTCGCATAATGCATCATTGTGTACCTGGTAAAAGTTGGATATCTCCAAATGATAAGATGAAGTTTCTGGATTATTGATAGAACCACCTGCGAGAAAGGCCCCGCGTAAGTAGGCCCTTTTACAGCACGTCTTATCCAAATATTTCTTGGAAATAGTTCTTATAACTGTATAATGATCACGGATAATATCGAGGTCCTTCAAAAATTGCTCAACATCCTCTTTCATCCGAACAATATATACATTGTTCTTCTTTAGTTTCATCTTTTTTCGAACAAGAAGCTCCACAGGAAGTGAATAGCTGGATTTAATTAACGTATAGATTCTTCTTGCAATCGCAGCATTTTCAGTTTGTACATCAAGTGAATATTCCTGTCTTGAAAGGGAGACTGCTCCATTCATACGGATTAATGCTGCAAGCTCTGCGAATTTACAACACTCTTCGATTTCCATCGTTGTTAGTTCCTTTTTAATTTCGGAAGCAAAGGACATCTTTAGATTCCCCCCTTTACTAAAAATTCTAAGATATATCTATCTATTTCATAACGGAATACAATAATTTAGCTATTTTATTATTATCATGTCGCAACATAAATTGCGTATGGTCAATAATGTCCCCTTCAATAATCTCCAGTCCCATATCAATCAGCCTTTCCATATCGTATTCAACCGGTTCGGCATTTTCTTCAGCATAAACAGCGCGAATGGATTTATCGATTACTTCGTTATTCACGACAATTGCATCAAGGCATTCACTACCAATATGATCACTTATCGCACGTACATGGTCTGATGCAGAATATCCGGTCGTTTCACCTGCCTGTGTCATTACATTACAGACATATACAACTTTAGCTTTCGTATCTCGAAGCGCCTCTTTTACTTGAGGAATGATTAAGTTAGGCATAATGCTTGTATAAAGACTTCCTGGTGAAATGACAACGAGATCTGCTGCATCAATCGCTCTAACAGCATTAGGTAGTGGCTTCACTGGCTGCGGTCTTATGAATACACGTTTAATACGCTTATTAGAGAGTGGAATACTGGATTCTCCGGACACAATTGTACCATCTTCCATTTCGGCATGAAGAGACATGTTCTCATTAGAGATTGGATAAATTTTACCCTTTACGTTCAGTACACGCGAAATTTCTTTAATGCCTGTATTGAAATTTCCAGTTACCGAAGTCATTGCAGCAAGCAATAAATTCCCCATTGAATGCCCGGAGAGTCCGTTCCCCTCAGAGAATCGGTGTTGAAATAATTCTAGTAGCATCGGCTCAGCATCAGATAATGCTGCAATTACATTTCGTATATCTCCTGGTGCTGGAATCGCCATTTCATTTCTTATTCTTCCTGTACTGCCTCCATCATCTGCTACTGTAACAAGTGCGGTAAGTTCGATAGGCAGATTTTTAAGACCTCTTAATAATACAGGCATACCAGTTCCTCCACCAATAACAACTACTCGTGGCAACTTCTGCTTACTCATATTAATGTCCCTTTCTTTTATCAATATCCCGATGACTTACATGAGTAATATAGTTGGAGGTGAGCTCTCTTGCGAAAAACTCTGATAATGCTACGGAACGATGCTGTCCGCCAGTACATCCAATCGCTACTACCAGTTGGGATTTCCCCTCTTTTTTATACTGAGGAAGCATAAACTTTAACAAATCGAGAATTTTTTCATTGAATTTTTGTGTATCGGACCATTTAAATACGTAGGATGCAACTTCTTGATTCAAACCTGTTAAAGGTTGAAGGTTGGCAACGTAGTGAGGGTTTGGAAGAAAACGTACATCAAAAACCAAGTCAGCATCGATAGGCAAACCATATTTAAAACCGAAAGATAGAAAATGAACAGAAAATATCTCCTGTTTTTCTTCGGAGTAAATTTTTAATATTTTCTCACGCAAGTCTCGTGGTTTTAAGGATGTTGTGTCAATTATTCGTTGAGAACGTCCCCTTAATTCATCTAAAATTTCACGTTCTTGGGTAATCCCGTTTAATGGGAGACCTCCAGTTGAAAGAGGGTGAGAGCGTCGCGTTTCTTTATAGCGTGATACCAATACTTCATCTTTTGCATCCAGAAACAGAATGTGTTCCTGTAGCCATTCTTCATGACCTAATATATCCAATGCTTCCACTAGTGAATCAAAGAATTCACGCCCACGTAAATCCATTACCAATGCTACTTTGCGTATATTATTAGTGGAATCCTTCATCAGTTCCAGAAATTTCGGCAATAATGCTGGGGGCAGGTTATCCACGCAATAGAATCCCAAATCTTCAAAGCTCTGGATGGCAACCGTTTTACCGGCACCTGACATACCTGTTATAATAACCAATTTTGTTTCGTGTTCATTACTCATATTGTTTACTCCCCTTCTAAACATCTCGAAACGACGAAGACATTGCAATCAAATTACTAACGTTTCTATTATACATATTGCATATCAGCAAGGACTGTATTCACAATAGTTCACCGTATTAAATGTTATTCCACATTCATTATACTATGAACGGTTCGCTTCCAACAAGGGTATGAAATACGATTTTATCCTACGACAAATTGGGACAAGATGAATTCATAAAAAAGGCACAGGTGACATGCACCTGTGCAATAAACTAATTTATCTATTAAAAGGGGGTCAATTAGTTATTTATAGTGTACCCCATTTATATTTCGAATGTATTACAGCACGATTAAAAAGCAGTTACTATTAGTAAATTTTTTTACACATTTTTTATTTATTTTGCTGCTTTCATTTCTTCTGCCAATTCCTCAACATATTTTATTGCAGCTTCTGCAGCAATACTCCCATCGCCCGTCGCTGTCACAATTTGTCGAAGTGTTTTTTCACGGATATCTCCAGCAGCAAAAATCCCTGGTATACTGGTCTCCATTTGCTCATTAGTCGGTATATAACCTTCATCATTTGTAATACCCAATGACTTAAATGGCTCACTTAAAGGAACCATACCGATATAGATGAAAACACCTTCCGCATCAAAATCGTATACTTCACCAGATCTTTTATTTTGAAGTGTTACACTGCTTACTTTTCCCTCTGGACCATTGATTTTATTAATGACCGTATCCCAGATAAAGTTTATTTTTTCATTATCAAATGCACGCTGCTGAATAATCTTTTGTGCACGAAGTTCATCGCGTCGGTGAACAACTGTAACTTTATCCGCAAAACGGGTTAGGTAGATTCCCTCTTCAACCGCAGAATCTCCTCCACCAATAACGACAAGATTTTTTTGTTTAAAAAACGCTCCATCACAAACGGCACAATAGGAAACGCCACGTCCACCAAGCTCTTCTTCACCTTCGATACCCAATTTTTTATATTGTGCACCAGTAGTTATGATTAATGATTTTGTTTGATACTCTTTACTGCCTGTGATAATTGTTTTATGATCTCCATGATCAATAACTTCTTTTATATCGCCATAGGCATATTCTGCGCCAAACTTTTTGGCATGATCATACATTTTATTGGAAAGATCCGGTCCTAATATATGATCGAACCCAGGATAGTTCTCTACATCTTCTGTATTTGCCATTTGTCCACCAGGAATACCACGTTCTAGCATTAGTGTATCTAAACTTGCTCGTGAAGCATACACTGCTGCAGTCATTCCTGCAGGTCCTGCTCCCGCAATGATTACATCATACATACGTTCTTCGGACATTTAAATCGCCCCTTCATTCTTCAATTAGTTAGTACTACAGCTAGTGTAATTAATCTGATCCTATCCGTCTATTTTTCTGCTCACAGCTTTATATCCAAGGTCCTTCCTCTTTGGAAAGTTTCGGATGCCTTCTGCAGCCTTCTTCCCAAATTGTAAGAGCTTTACCAGGGTCCCCATTCTGATATGCCGTGACACTATACCACTTAAAGTAAGATACGTGGCTGTTCACCTTCTCTTTTGAGAGCATACGGAAGCGCGCATAGGCTTCTTGATGAAAACCAGTTCTCGCCAAAGTAATAGCGATTCGCAATTTTTGTTGTTCATGAATTGGATATATATTTATTAATGCCTGAATATGATTTTCGTATTCCTCTTTTATACTCTTTTCATAATAATACAACGCTAAATTTATATGGCTATATAAAGAATTGGGATTCTCTTGCAGAATTTCCTCTTCCATATCAATTGCTTCCTGTTCACGTCCGGTAAAGAACAAAGCTTGTGTATAATCATGTTTAGCCATACTGTGTTCCGGAAAGATTGTCATCATTTCTTCGATAATCGGAAGTGCTTTCTCCCATTCCATATTCTCAAGATGATAAAAAGCGGTTTCCTGATAAATTAATAGCTCATCTTCATCCTCAAGCGTCCAATCTTCATCGTCTTCTTCATCGATGTCGATTAATTCCAGTAAGCTTCTTGCTTCGTCGCTGAAATCACCATCCGGTTCTTTGTCAAGATATGAATCCGCATATTTCCTGGCATCGTTCAGTAAACCAAGGTGAGCATAATTATTTGCAATCAGGTAATAACAATCAATATAATCACTTGATTGCAGAACACTTGTTAACAGTTGATTTGCAGCATGATATGCTCCAATTTCAGTATATATAATGGACATTTGACATTTATACAATGGTTCATCGGGCTTCATGTCGGTAGCCTTTTTCATCCATTTAATTGCTATATCAAATTTTCTTTTTTGAAAAGCTTCTACACCTTTAGTAAAATAAAAATCACCTTCAGGAATAAAAGGGATAATGTTATTCGTTTTAATTTCCTTATCTTTAGCGTGCATGGATATCCCCCTAAATTCGCAACATTCGTCAAAAGTATACCATATATTTACCGCTAATAACATAGGACTGAAGGAAATGCAAAATTGAGGCAATAAAAAAAAGCCAACTTTTCAAATTGGCTTTATTCTAGGATATGGATGTATTATTTTACAGGGGTTACTGCCTCCTCCAGAAGTTGCTTCAGTTCAGCCGTATAACGATCTTGCTGTTCTGCACTCCATTTGAAGGCCTTTGTCATATAATTGATCACATCTTGACAGTGCGTTTCAACCCAATCTTTGTTGAAAAACAAAGCACCTGTTCTTCGCACAAAAAAATCAACAGGTTTATATGCTAATTCATAATCAATAGCATAATTTAGTTCTGCAAAAACAACTGGGTCAATCATTTCGTTCTTCGCTTCGGCATATTTATGATGAAATATTTCAAAAAAGGTATTAATATTGGAACCATATCTTTGTACGACTTGGGCTGCTACATCTCTGTTAAGCCCTAAACGAACACCTTCTTCTATTTTCTGCTTCTTGTATTTCTCGAAACCTTTAGTCCCACCGACATCCCCACCGGAAATGGGCAAGTGTTTCGTTTCACTTCTAGAATACAGAATTCCCTCTTCTTCTTTCAATTGGTTGATAATTGTATCCACTACTTGTTCCGACATTTTTCGATAACCAGTAAGCTTACCGCCAGCCATCGATATCAATCCAGAATCAGATATGAATATTTCATCTTTACGGGAAATTTCACTTGGACTTGTTGCTCCCTCTTCAGCAATAAGCGGGCGTAATCCAGCCCAACTCGAATGAACATCTTCAGCCGTGATTTTTAGTGACGGAAACATATATTCAATTGCATCCAATAAATAATCACGGTCCTTTTCCGTTATCAACGGGTGGGCGATGTCACCCTCATAGGTCGTATCCGTGGTACCAACATATGTGATGTTGTCACGGGGGATAGCAAAAATCATTCGACCATCCGGGGCATCAAAATAGATTGCTTGCTGTAACGGAAAGATGTCTTTTGAAAAAACCAAATGGACACCTTTCGTTAAGTGTAGTGATTTCCCATGTTTTGACCCATCTATCTCCCTTACTTCATCTACCCAGGGACCACCGGCATTTATAATTTTCTTTGCATAGATTTTATGTGTTTCACCACTAATCTGATCCTCTACAATAACACCACAAGCTTTATTTGATTGATCATAAATGAATTCTACTACCTTGGCATAATTAATTGCATGAACTCCATGCTCCACTGCCTTTTTCAGGACTTCAATCGTCATTCGGGCATCATCTGTCTTATATTCTACATAATAGCCGCCTCCCCGTAGATCTTTACTTTTGAGGAGTGGCTCTCTCTTTAGCACTTCTTCTGGTTTGAACATTAAACGACGTTCCTCTTTCTTCACTCCTGCCAGAAAATCATATACCCGCAGACCTATATTCGATGTTAATGGTCCAAGCGTACTTCCTTTATGAAAGGGAAGTAGCATCCATTCCGGTGTTGTAACATGCGGTCCATTCTCATATACAATTGCCCTTTCTTTCCCTACCTCTGCTACCATTTTCACTTCAAACTGCTGCAAGTAGCGTAGTCCTCCATGCACCAACTTAGTGGAACGGCTAGATGTTCCCGCGGCAAAGTCCTGCATTTCCACTAATCCAGTTTTTAGACCTCTTGTTACCGCATCAAGTGAAATTCCCGCTCCTGTGATGCCTCCGCCGATTACTAACACATCAAGTGAATCGTTTTCCAATTTATTAAAAATATCATCTCGATGATGGCTTGAAAATAAAGTCATTTCCACACACTCCCTATTAAAAGTCTTTTACTTCTACGTATATTTACCCTGTTCAAAGCACAATCATGTAATAAGAGAAACAAAAAACCGCAAACACACCAGTACACAATTGTACTAGTCGTCTGCGGTTACTCCATTTCTCCGTCCAATTCCTATTAACTTAATTTAAGTATAGCATATCTCTCTAGTGTATGGAACTATTTAAATGACCTTGCTGAAGCTACCGCTTTTTGCCACCCAGCATATAAATCTTTACGCTGCTCATCGTCCATTTCATTTGTAAACGTACGTTCATTCAACCATTGTTTTGCAATCTCATCTTTATCTGCCCAATAACCAACTGCTAATCCAGCAAGATAAGCTGCTCCAAGTGCCGTTGTTTCCTGTACCACCGGTCGTTCAACAGGAACACCAAGAATATCACTCTGGAATTGCATGAGAAAATCATTTTTCACGGCACCTCCATCGACACGTAGCGTTTTCAATTCAATTCCAGAATCAGCAATCATTGCATCCAAAACATCTTTCGTCTGGTATGCAAGTGACTCCAATGTCGCACGGATAAAGTGGTTTTTTGTTGTACCTCTTGTTAACCCAAATACTGCACCCCTTGCATCACTATCCCAATAAGGAGTTCCCAATCCGACAAACGCAGGTACCATATATACACCATCTGTAGAGTTCACCTTTGTTGCAAAGTCTTCACTTTGTGGACTTGATTCAATTATTTTAAGTCCATCGCGTAACCATTGGATAGCAGATCCTGCAACAAAAATACTACCTTCCAATGCGTATTCCACCTTACCATCTACTCCCCATGCTAATGTGGTTAATAAACCATGGTCAGACTGGACAGGTTTTTCTCCGGTATTCATTAACATGAAACAACCAGTTCCATACGTATTTTTAGCCATCCCTTTTTCAAAGCATGCTTGCCCAAAAAGTGCTGCTTGCTGATCTCCAGCAATACCTGCAATCGGAATTTCATGCCCGAAAAAATGATACCCTACCGTTGTGGCATATACTTCAGAGGATTGCCTAACCTCAGGAAGCATACTCTTTGGTACGGTTAATATTTCCAAAAGTTCCTCGTCCCACTTAAGATCATAAATATTAAACATCAATGTCCTTGAAGCATTGGAATAATCGGTAATATGTGTTTTCCCACCAGAAAGCTTATAAACGAGCCAACTATCCATCGTTCCAAATAATAGATTACCATTATCAGCTTTTTCTCTTGCACCGTCTACATGATCAAGAATCCATTTAACCTTCGTACCTGAAAAGTAAGGGTCGATTAACAAACCAGTTTTCTTCCTCATTAAGTCCAGGTGGCCTTGTTGGGCTAATTCTTTACAAATTTCTTCTGTCTGACGTGACTGCCAAACAATTGCCTTATAAATTGGTTTACCAGTATTTTTATCCCAGACGACCGTTGTCTCGCGTTGGTTCGTAATACCAATTCCAGCAATTTGACTTGGATCGATATCAGCCTTGCGCAATACATCTGCGATACAAGCCAAAACAGAGGTCCATATTTCATTTGCATCATGTTCCACCCAACCAGGCCTAGGAAAGAATTGTTCAAATTCCTTTTGAGCAGTCTCCACGATTTTCCCATCATGATTAAATAAAATTGCCCGTGAACTTGTTGTACCTTGATCTAATGATAAAATAAATTTTTCTGTCATTTTAAAATTCCCCTTACACGATTTTTTGGTTCACTATGTCTGCAATTGTTCGCCCTTTTAAGCTCACATTTACTGCTCCAATTAAAAGGTTACGAATTAGTATCCTACATTCCCAAAACAATACCAAAATATTCCCTAAAAGATTGCTTAAAAATAATAAGTATCATCATCTCAATTGACTCAGCTAAAAAGCTGACATTAAAAAGACCCACACTTCAATAGACATACTCTTTTATAAGAGTATGATCGAAATACAGGTCTCCAAGTCTCCACCACTAATTAACTTGTTCTTTATCTTAACTTGTAATGGAAACGTTGTCAATATATCTTAATTATTCTTAATCATTCATATAATTTCTAGAAGCTCCATAAGTTCTTATTTGATGTGGATACCGCTACAGCTCCGGCTTGTATCGCAGCTTCCACTTCTTCTTCACTCTTTATAAGTCCGCCGGCTATTATTGGAATAGTTGTTTGCTGACCGATTTGTTCAATAATTGTAGGCATCAGTCCAGGCAATACTTCGATACAATCCGGTTTTATCTTTTCGATCAGCTTTAAATTATGATCAAGTGCAAGACTATCTAAAAGAAAGATTCGTTGAATGGCTAAAAGTTTTTTTTTTTTTGCTAGATTAATAACATTCCCTCTAGTGGATAGTATACCATCGGGGTTAACTTCACGAATTAAAAACTCCATCCCAAATTCATCTGATTTCAAACCCTGTATTAAGTCAAAGTGAATCAGAACCTTCTTATTGGCTTTCCTAGCGTATTCTACCAAACTTTTTATCTGAACAAGCCTCGATTCGAGAATTACAATCGAATCATGGCTTGTTTCCAATGCTTTGTCAAAGTCTTTCATTTTTCGTATTGCGGGTAATATCCCAGATGGTATATCCATTTATGTCACCTACTATTTTATTTAATCTAAATCCCGCTTGTCCATTTCTTCTTTCGTATAAATTAATCGCATTGGATTACCACCAACGAATGCACCTGAAGGAACATCTTTATGTACCAGTGTTCCCGCAGAAACAATAGCATGGTCTCCAATTGTCACACCTGGAAGGATGGTCGAATTAGCTCCAACCATCACTTCATCGCCAATAATGACTTCCCCAATACGATATTCTTTTATTAAATATTCATGCGCCAATATCGTCGTATTATAGCCGATGACACAATTACGACCGACTGTAATTTTTTCAGGAAACATAATATCCGGCATCACCATTAAGGCAAAAGATGTCTCTTCCCCTACCTTCATATTCAAAAAAACTCGGTACAACCAATTTTTCATATTTAAAAAGGGTGTATATCTTGCAAGCTGAATCACAATAAAGTTCTTTACAACCTTCCAGAACGGGACAGTTTGATAAATCTGCCATAGAGAATTAGAGCGTTCTACCTTAAATCGTTCGGTTCTTCGCATCGTTATACACCTGCAATTTTCAACAAATCTGACATTTGCTCCAGCATATAGGTTGGATTGCATTCCATTAATCTCTCTTTTCCTTTATGTGACCAAGCTACCCCTGCAGTCTGTACATTTGCATTTTTTCCGGACTCAATATCATGATGATTATCACCAACCATTAATGTTGTTGCTGGATCTGCCTGTAATGACTCCATTGCCTTTAATACCGGTTCGGCGTGTGGCTTCGGTCTGGTGACATGATCAAATGTAATAACTGTATCAAAAAAGCGATCCAAACCCGTAAGTGTTAATCCCATATTTACAGATTGTGTCATTTTTGTCGTAACTATTCCAAGTTTTATTTCTCGCTTCAGAAGTTCTTCCAAAGTCTCGATTACCTGTGGAAAAGCAGTTACATAATTATCATGTTCGGACAAGTTATGTTCACGATATGTTGCAACCATCCTATCTGCTTTTTTGGGATCAATCTTTTGAAATGTCTCAATGAGAGGCGGGCCATTAAATTCCAGGATTTCTTCAGGTGTAAATGCTAGCTTATAGTGTTCAAATGTATGTCGGAATGACGCATTAATTAGTTCATTTGTGTCGATTAATGTTCCATCCAGATCAAAGAGAATTGTACGAATGCTCATGTATGGCTCCCTTTCTTTTTCTTCTTTCTTTACTGTTCCAGACAAATGCAATTATCATTGTGAGTAGAATTGCTGTTGTTAAACGTATGATTAGCAATGGCAATACTGGTATACCCAATGGAATAAATATAAGTGTATCTTCGACAACAGCGTGACAGGATACTAGAAAAATCATGGCAAGATACATATCCTTCTTTGATACATTATCCTCTTTTACTGCCTGAATCATTAGTCCTGCACCATATGCCAATCCAATCGTTAAACCTGCCACCATTGTCATCGATGCTTTCTTATCCATTCCAAGTATCTTTAAAAATGGAGCAAGCTTATTGGACATCGCGTTCATCCACCCTAGCTCACGCATAAATTGCATAATGACCATGAGCGGAATAACAATTAGTCCTAATTGCAAGATAGCAATTAAAGCAGTTTGGATACCATGTAACGCAATTTCTCCCCAGCCATTCAGGACAACCTCAGTTGCAGTTACAAAACCGTACTGTGCCATTTCAGCTCCACCATTCCATATGAGGTTAATGATTGTTGCCGCTGCCAGTGCAAGTCCGACACGAATGCCGATAATAACCCACCATTTAACACCTACTTTTGTCGCCACAGCAGATTCCACAATTAAATTATGTGAAAATGAAAGCATGACTGCAAGTATAAATACTTCTTTTATTGTAAACTCAAATGAAATGATAGCCGCTATCCCTGCGTATAAATTGAGTGTATTTCCAAGTACTAATGGAACTGCTGCTTCTCCTGGCAAACCAATCAAACCCATTACAGGTGCTAATAAACTTATAATCCACGGTAATACAGGGGTAAATTGTAAAATAGTAACAATCAATGTAATAGGAAAAATTACTTTCCCCAAGGTCCATGTCGTGTTAAAGCCCTGTTGTAGACCTCGGTATAATATTCCGGACATCTTACTACCTCTCTTCCAAAGTAAAAATTTGTACTATTTTTTCTTCTTTTTTCGTTTCTTTTTATTCTTATGATTGGATTTCTTCTTTTCATGAATTGGAACATCATTGTACCTTACTGTTACAGTTCTCCGACGATAAATAATCAAGATAATCGATACGACAATCATCAAAATGGAAATTAATTGTGCCGTCCGTATTTCCCCAAATACATATAAACTGTCTGTACGAAGTCCTTCGATAAAGAAGCGGCCAATGGAATAAAATATTGCATAGCTCAGGAATATTTCCCCACGCAACGGATTATACTTTCTCATCAGAAGAAGGAGTGTGAAAACGAGAATATTCCAAACGGATTCATATAAAAATGTCGGATGATACATCACACTATCAATTGTCATCTGGTTCATGATAAAGTCAGGTAAATACTGATGAAAACTTTCATATGTAGATTGAGAAATCGGTCCTCCATGTGCTTCCTGGTTCATAAAATTGCCCCAGCGTCCAATAGCCTGTGCAAGAATCAAACTCGGAGCTACAATATCTGCCAATTGCCAAAATGGAACGTCTCTCACTTTTGAAAAGACAATTGCTGTTAATACGCCCCCAAGAACTGCCCCGTGGATGGCAATTCCGCCTTCCCAGATGGCAAACATACTCCACCATGGTCCATCTGCATACCTTTCCCACTCAAAAACAACATAGTAAATACGTGCACAAATAATCGCAATCGGAACTGCGAATACGATAAAGTCAATAATTAAATCCTTTTTCAATCCGAGACGATCTGCCTCTTTTGTAGCCAAATAAACACCTAACAGCGCTCCAAACGCAATAATTAAGCCATACCAATAGATTGTTAAAGGTCCTAATTCAAGAAATACTCTGTCTAATGGAGGTGCACTGTATAACAAAAAAATCACTCCTACTTGTTAGTCTTTTTGTTCATGTTCAATCATGGTTGTTAAACGATCTGAAAATTCCTCAGCTGCATTGACGCCCATCCGCTTCAAACGGTAATTCATTGCTGCAACTTCAATAATAACAGCAAGGTTTCTTCCTGGACGAACAGGGATTGTTGCTTTCGGTATATGCACATCCATAATTTTCATTGTATCTTCATCAAGACCTAGACGATCATATTGTTTTTTCTCATCCCAATTTTCCAAATTAATTACGAGGGAAATTCTTTTTTTACTACGGACAGAACCGGCACCAAATAATGTCATTACATTGATGATTCCTAATCCGCGAATTTCTAATAAATGTTCAATTAGTGGCGGTGAATTTCCAATCAGGCTATCATAATCCTCCTGACGAATTTCCACACTGTCATCAGCTACCAAACGATGTCCACGTTTTACAAGTTCCAATGCTGTTTCACTTTTACCTACTCCACTTTGGCCTATAATTAATACACCAACCCCATAGATATCTACTAAAACTCCATGTATGGCAGTAAACGGGGCAAATTTTGCTTCCAAATAATTGGTAAGTCTACTGATGACACGAGTCGTTTTCCTCGGTGAATGCAATATTGGAACACCTGATTTATTTGACTCTTCGATTAATATCTCAGGAATATCCATTCCTCTGGAAACGACAATTCCCGGAGTAATATCCGTACAAAGATTTTTCGCTCGATCCCTTTTCTGCTCATCATTTAAATCAAGGAAGTAAGTCATTTCGGTTTTCCCGATTAACTGGAGACGTTCTTTTGGATAATATTTAAAATAACCTGTCATTTCAATACCTGGACGTGATATATCACTTGTAATAATTTCTCTGTTAATCCCATCCTCTCCTGCTATTAAAACAAGATTGAAATTTTCCAGTAAATCTTTTGTGCGGACAATCGCTGCCATATAAAAACTCCTCCAATCATTAAACTGGACATGCTAACTGATATATATTTTAGCATATGCCAAGGAAAAAACGTAGGCATGAGCCTACGTTTTTATCCTTTGAGGGAATCTTTTATAAGACTGTTCAAAAGCATGCTAATTAGAGAAATGACAATAGATGCAATAATTGCTATACCAAAACCGTCGATTACAAATGAGGAACCTATTAACGCCTGAGCAAACATCAGCGTTATAGCATTAATAATTATTAGAAATAAGCCAAGTGTTAGGATGGTAATTGGTAATGTCAATATAATTAAAATTGGTTTAACCAATATATTTAAGATAGCTAGAATGAAGCTTGCTAATATAGCTGTCCCAAAGCCCTCTAAATGGAAGGAATCAAACAGTTGCGCCACAGCGATTAAGGCAATTGCATTTAAAACGAGTGATACAATCCATCTCAAAATCATTAGTAAATCTCCTCTTCCTTAGGTATGATTAAGGCCGCAACCAAATATACCAATGCAAACGTCATAAAACTAGGAATCAGCAAAACTACAAATATTAATCGCAATATCGTTGCATCAATATTAAAGTACTCACCAAGTCCCCCCAGTACTCCTGACATCATTTTATTTGAAGTTGAACGGTACAACCGCTTCATCGGATCATCCTCCTTCTTTTGTTTATATTTCCCATTTCACCTAAAGTTTACACTCTATAAGCATATATACGTTTCAATTCGCCAAAAAGTTTCCTAAAGGTAAAAAATCCCCTGCAGTTTTTCTGCAAGGGAAAAGAATTAGTCTTCAAACTTCCACGTGTAAAATTCCTCTTTACTGAACCGTTCTTTAATATCTTCCTGAATTTCGCTTTCCAATTTATCGATATGTTTGAATTGTCCAAGTACACCTGCAGCTTGTGAATCATGGCAAAGAATTGCTTCCATTTTGTTTTCAAAAAAGTCGCTAATATCATTTCGAATATCCGGCTTTCCAAGTACATCATAATAATTATTTGTAATTGCTTGAGCCCAAACAACCGGACGTTGATCAGAATCCATTAAGCGAACTGCTTCTATTGCAGCTGCTCCTAATGCATTATGGTCGGGATGTACCGCATGTTCCGGATAATGCGTGATGACAAGACTTGGTTGGATTTCATCCATAATCTGTCTTAGATTTGCCGCTACCTCACTACGGTCTTCAAATTCAAGCGTCTTATCACGATATCCAAGCATTTTTAAATCCACATCCAGCGCTTTACACGCATTAATTAACTCTTCTTTTCTAATAACTGGCAAAGTTTCCCGATTGGCATACGTTGGGTTGCCCATGTTTCTTCCCATCTCCCCCAACGTTCCACATAAATATGTAACGGGAACACCTTGTTCACGGAATTTGGCAATCGACCCAGCTGCACCAAATGATTCATCATCAGGATGAGGATATATAACGACAACATGTTTTTCCATTCTTTTCACCTATTTTCATAATTTAATTTAATAGTTAAAAGGTGTTTCACTAATTTCCAGGGAAACCATCAGTCTACCTTCACGATCGTGACCTGCTAGCAATAGTTTTGTCCCTTCATGCATTACCCAGTCTGTCAGCCCTTCTGCGTATATCCAACCCATTTCCATTTTTAAGCCTGCACGATAAACTTTACCATCACCGACCAGCCTCGCTTGTGTAAATACGACGTTTGCATTGCGTATATACGCTCCAACATTGTATGCCTGGTCATTAAAATGACTTGCATATGCACCATTTGTCGTTTCTAAATGTACATATACACTTTTATTCGTATACTCGTCCAGAACAGTCTGGACTTTATCTATTTCAATTGGTTTCATCTTTCCATCCTCCAATTCACACCTAATTTCACTGTACCGAAACCCGCTTAAAACGTCAATCAGTTCGTTCCAATATCCTAAGTATATCATCCCTTATTTTGGCTAAAAAGACAGTAGCGATAAAACACTACTGTCTTTTGCAATTGTTTAGTTTGTACTGACTGTTTCCTTTTTTGTTAACGCTTCTTGCATTCGTTTATTGTCACGCTCAAGAATGGATTTTAAATATTTTCCGGTATAGGATACATCCTCTTGTTTCGCAATTTGTTCAGGTGTACCTGTTGCAACAATCTGCCCGCCTTGATCTCCACCCTCCGGGCCAAGATCAATGATATGATCCGCACTTTTAATCACATCCAGATTATGCTCGATGATTAATACAGAATCGCCATTGTCGACTAACCGCTGTAAGACCGTAAGCAGCCGCTTAATGTCGTCTGCATGCAGTCCTGTTGTCGGTTCATCCAAAATATAGAATGATTTCCCGGTAGACCGCTTGTGAAGCTCACTTGCCAGTTTAACACGCTGTGCTTCTCCACCTGATAGTGTTGTTGCCGGTTGGCCAAGTTTAACATAGCCAAGACCAACATCAAAAAGAGTTTGCACCTTCCGCTTTATTTTAGGAATAGGAGCAAAAAAGTCTACTGCTTCCTCAACCCGCATTTCGAGTATATCGGCGACACTTTTTCCTTTGTATTTCACTTCCAATGTCTCACGATTATAGCGTTTACCGTGGCACACTTCGCATGGAACATAGACATCCGGCAGGAAATGCATCTCAATTTTAATAATTCCATCACCACGGCATGCTTCACAGCGTCCACCTTTAACATTAAAGCTGAAGCGTCCTTTTTTATAACCTCTTATCTTTGCTTCATTTGTTTGAGAGAACAAGTCGCGAATATCATCAAACACACCCGTGTACGTAGCTGGATTTGACCTTGGTGTACGTCCAATTGGGGATTGGTCGATTGCAATAATCTTGTCAATATGTTCGATCCCTTTAATCTTTTTATGTTTACCAGGCTTGTGATTTGCTCGATTCAATGTTTTGGATAAATATTTATAAAGGATCTCATTAATAAGTGTACTTTTACCTGAACCGGATACACCTGTCACTACTGTCATTAAACCAATTGGAATTTTAACAGAAACATCCTTTAGATTATTTTCAGCTGCTCCCAAAATCTCAATTTTTCGTTTATCCGCTTTTCGTCGTTTGGTAGGTACAGAGACAAACTCTTTGCCAGATAAATATCTCCCCGTTAAAGAATTTTCGTCTTTCATTACCATTTCTGGTGTATCATTTGCAATAATTTCCCCACCATGTTCCCCTGCACCTGGTCCAATATCAACGAGCCAGTCTGCTGCAAGCATTGTATCCTCATCATGCTCCACAACAATTAACGTATTATCGAAGTCTCGCATTCTTTTAAGGGTTTCAATCAGTCGATCGTTATCACGCTGATGCAGGCCGATGGATGGTTCATCCAACACATACAATACACCCGTTAAGGCAGAACCGATTTGAGTTGCTAATCTGATTCGTTGTGCTTCTCCACCTGAAAGCGTTCCCGCTGCACGGGATAGTGTAAGATAATCTAGCCCAACATTATAGAGGAACTCCAAACGATTATCAATTTCCTTCAAAATCATTTTGGCAATCTGTTGTTCCTTTTCAGTCAGTTTTAGGTTTTTGAAAAAGTCCACCGCTTCAACAACAGAAAATTCGGTCACATTGCTTACATGTAATCCATCAATTAAAACTGCACGCGCCTCTTCTTTTAAACGATGCCCTTTGCATGTTGGGCAATGTTTTTCTGCCATATATTTTCCTAATGTTTCACGAGTGTACTCGGATGATGACTCTCTATGACGACGAGCTATATTTTTGATCACACCTTCAAAAAGAATGTCACTGCTTCGTGCTCGGCCAAAATCAGTTACATAATGAAAGTTAATTTTCTCCTTGCCACTTCCGTACAGTATTTTATCCATTTTATCTTGCGGAATATCTTTAACTGGTATATTCATGTCAATATCATAATGTTCACAAACACTCTTCAGTAATTGCGGGTAGTATTGTGAGCTAATCGGTTCCCATGGTGCAATAGCATTTTTCTTCAATGTCAGATTCCAGTCAGGAATAACGAGGTCAAGATCCACTTCCATTTTTGTGCCAAGACCATCACAGCTCGGACAAGCTCCAAACGGACTATTGAAGGAAAAAAGGCGTGGTTCCATCTCGCCAATGGAAAACCCACAAATCGGACAGGCATGATTTTCGCTGAAAGTCAGTTCTTCCTGACCGATAATATCAACAAGGATCTTTCCTTCTCCCAATTGGAGTGCAGTTTCTATTGAATCACTCAACCGTCCAGCAACACCTTCCTTAAGGACGATACGGTCAATGACAACTTCAATCGAATGTTTTTTATTCTTCTCAAGCTTAATCTCTTCGGATATTTCACGCATTTCATTATCGACCCGAATACGAATATAGCCTTCCTGTTTCAATTTTTCCATGACTTTAACATGTTCACCTTTTTTTCCAGAAATAACTGGGGCAAGAATCTGCAGCTTGGTTCTTTCTGGGTATTCCAAAATTCGGTCGGTCATTTGCTGAATCGTTTGTGAGCTAATTTCTATCCCATGTTTTGGACATGTTGGCCGTCCTACACGTGCATAGAGTAAACGCAAATAATCATAAATCTCTGTTACAGTACCCACGGTGGATCTTGGGTTTTTACTCGTTGTTTTTTGGTCAATTGAAATGGCTGGCGATAATCCTTCAATCACATCCACATCAGGTTTGTCCATTTGACCGAGAAATTGCCTTGCATACGCGGAGAGGGACTCTACATAACGACGCTGTCCTTCTGCATAAATGGTGTCAAATGCGAGTGAAGATTTTCCAGATCCGGATAAACCCGTTACAACGACAAGTTTATTTTTCGGTATCTCAATATCTACATTTTTTAAATTATGGGCCCTGGCACCCCTTATCTTAATTGATTTACTGGGCATGAATGGTCATCCTTCCGCTTTTAATTCAAATATTACATCACGAAGTTCTGCTGCTTTTTCAAAATCAAGCGACTTTGCAGCATTCTTCATTTCTTTTTCCATTTGTTCGATTACTTTTTCTCTTTCTTTCTTTGTCATTTTCTTCAGACTCTTCGTTTTGCCTTCATATTTATCTTGATCTTCTGCTACGACGGTTGCTTTTATCACATCACGGACTTCTTTAATAATCGTTTTCGGAGTGATTCCATATTTTTCATTATAAGCCTTTTGAATCGTACGTCTCCTTGTCGTCTCGTCCATCGCCAACTGCATAGAGTTAGTGATTTTATCTGCGTACATAATAACTCTACCATTTTCATTTCGTGCAGCTCTACCCATTGTTTGAATTAAGGATCGTTCAGAACGCAAGAATCCTTCCTTATCGGCATCAAGAATCGTAACAAGGGAAACTTCTGGAATATCCAATCCTTCACGAAGCAGGTTAATCCCGATAAGAACATCATACGTACCAACGCGAAGATCACGAATAATTTCAATCCGCTCCAATGTTTTAATTTCTGAGTGCAAGTAGGCAACCTTTATTCCAATCTCTTTCAAATAGTCGGTAAGATCTTCAGACATTTTTTTCGTAAGTGTTGTAACGAGAACACGTTCATTGCGCTCTGTCCGTTTATTGATTTCTTCTATTAAATTATCAATTTGACCTTCAATTGGTCGGACTTCAATTTCCGGATCAAGTAAACCGGTGGGACGAATAATCTGTTCCGTCATTTCCGGGTTATGTTCCAGTTCATACGGTCCAGGCGTTGCAGACACATAAACGAGTTGCTTTGTTTTTTCTTCAAACTCCTGAAACTTTAATGGACGGTTATCCATAGCAGAAGGAAGACGAAATCCATGATCAACAAGGACCTGCTTTCTTGCCTGGTCTCCATTGTACATTCCCCTAATTTGCGGGAGAGTAACATGGGACTCATCGACGACAACTAAGAAGTCTTCCGGGAAAAAGTCAATCAATGTATATGGCGTTGCGCCTGATTCTCTCAGCGTCAGATGCCGGGAGTAGTTCTCTATCCCAGAGCAAAATCCCATTTCACGCATCATTTCCAAATCATAATTTGTACGCTGTTCCAAACGTTGTGCTTCCAATAACTTATTCGCTTCTCGTAATTCTTTCAATCGTACTTCCAATTCTTTTTCTATATTGTTAATCGCTATTTTCATTTTTTCTTCACCGGTGACAAAGTGGGATGCAGGAAAGATTGCAACATGTTCACGATCACCAATAATTTCACCTGTTAACGCATCTACTTCCCGGATACGGTCTATCTCATCTCCGAAAAACTCGACCCGTATACAGCGTTCTTCCCTGGATGCTGGAATAATCTCTACAGAATCCCCGCGTACACGGAAGGTACCACGTTGAAAATTAATATCGTTTCGGGCATATTGTATATCTACAAGATCACGAAGTAATTGATCCCGATCCTTTTCCATTCCCATTCGAAGTGAAAGAACCTGATTACGATATTCTTCCGGATTACCTAAACCATATATACAAGATACACTGGCCACAATTAAGACATCTTTTCTTTCAAAAAGTGACGATGTAGCCGAGTGTCGCAATTTATCGATTTCATCATTAATACTGGCGTCTTTTTCAATAAATGTATCTGTTGACGGGACATACGCTTCCGGTTGGTAGTAATCATAGTAACTAACAAAGTATTCTACTGCATTATCCGGGAAAAACTCTTTAAATTCACTATACAATTGTCCTGCCAATGTTTTATTATGGGCGATGACCAATGTCGGCCGATTAATTTCCCGAATCACATTAGACATTGTAAATGTTTTCCCTGTTCCGGTTGCGCCAAGCAATGTCTGATGGCGCTGTCCGGCAAGAACCTTTT
Organism: Oceanobacillus longus; assembly: GCF_042650085.1. Classification (NCBI taxonomy): domain Bacteria; kingdom Bacillati; phylum Bacillota; class Bacilli; order Caryophanales; family Bacillaceae; genus Oceanobacillus; species Oceanobacillus longus. The sequence continues at coordinate 181,043 of NZ_JBHSAO010000006.1, forward strand.
CCGTAATATCCTTTATTGCATTAGGCTGATCCCCTGCAGGTTCATATTTTGAAACTAATTCAAATTTATCCTTCATAGATGCATCCTCCGTTTCTCTATAAAGTCTTTTACTATCTCTAATTATATATTTTAACATAAAATCGAACAAGTATTCGATGTATTTGTTTGATAAGCTCTTAATTATAATACCCATAAATCTCTTTCGAAAATCATTTCCCATTTTTCATAGAGTTAGCATCGGTTCTGATTTCAATTTCTATTGAATAAAAGGAAAAGAGCAACCATTCAGTTGGTTGCTCAGCCCGATATTTTGGTTTTCGTTTTCTTAGCATTCTTCTGGCGGTATGGTGCTGATGAAAATAGAAGGCCCAGTTCATGGTGGTCTCCTTCATAAAGTGCCCCTTGAACAAATCGAACCTCCTGACGATCATCTAAAACATCTAACTTAAAGAACGCTCCGCTTCCTTGCAATGCTTTGTAGAATTCTGTTTCCGTTGATATTTTTTGACCATTTACCTTTGCAATTGTCTCACCAGGATATACCTCCAACCTTGCAGCAGGTGTGGATGGAATAATACCAACTACCTTTAAACCCTTTTCCTGCGGCTGAAAAAATGGCCTCCGCAACCTGTCTCCAACACGGTATTTATAATTTAAATATTCCTTCCCGATAATAGCTAACACAATTGCTACGATTGACAATGATGGAATAAATATACTTCCTGTAGCCATCAATACGATCCCTGTTCCTAAAAGTCCATTAAATTTAGAAATTTTCCTAGTAGCCTGCATTGGTTCATGGCCCTTAGCTAAATAATCAAATCCAATTAAAAAAGGGATTAGTACAAGGCTATAAGATGCTTCTCCTATAGCAAAGTATGGCCACCAAGGTGCAAAAGGACTGATTAAACCGTTTGGTACGATAACAAAAAATGGAATAACGCTTAGTTTCTTAATTCGATGCTGACCTACCCAGATCCCACGATCACTTAAAGCGATACTTGGATACGTTTCACTGCGTTTTACTCTATCGATCAGGATAGCTTCCACAGCTATCAATAATCCCGCCAGCAATGCTAGTCCAGTAAAGTTGGTTTCCGAAATTAATTCTGCATCTATTACTGTCTGACTTTCCAACATAGATGGTAAGAATAAGAGTAGTAAAAATGTAAGCCCGATTGTATAACTCGGGGATAACAAAGTAAATCTCAAAGTAAGACTTAATATTATAGTTATTATTGCTAATAATACAATGGATTCATAAGAAAAAACGATACCTGTCCCGATTGTGATGATAGACAAAACCAAACCAGAAATAAGGGATACACCAAGTGTACTTTTCCATTCTGAAAAGATGTCAAATACTTTAGATCCAAAATCAATTCTTTCCTGCTTGATACGTTTATAGCCTGCCAATAGTATTAATAAGATTGTCCAATATACAATTGGATTCATAAACAATCTGCCAACACCCTTGGTAATTTCAATTAGCCATGCTTCTGCCACAACGATTCACCTTCTTTACTGTCTGACAACCATCATTTATTATATTCGATAGTTGTCTATTATTTTCCTGCTATAACCATTTCAAAAATTGGCTTTTCGCCATAATGCAAAATCTTCAGTTGTACCTATCTTCCAAAACTCACTAAATGAAAATCCACGAGCGGTACCTCGTGGATTGTTAAAAACTTATTGCTTTTCTCCGAACTTTTATGCTATTGATATAACTCTTCCAATGCAGTTTCGAGCTGCTGATCATCTTCACCATTACGCATCTTTTCAATAACTTGGGTCTCAATTAAACCAGCTGTTTCCTCGTTTACTTCACCAGTGGAATCAAGATCGTTGTCTATTTGAAATTCTGTTACAGCTGTTTTTGTTTCTTCACTAAAGTATCCATCTGTCCGGCCCGTATCATACCCTAATCCAGAAAGCATGATTTGCATATTTGCAATTGCTTCTGCTGTTTGATCGTAAGTAAAAGGTTCTTCTGCCTGAATGGGATAGGTATAGTAATATTCTGGTTGTTTTTGTTCTATCGTAGGCTCAACACCTGTTTCATTAATCCACTCACCATTTGGGGATAACCATTTAAAGGTTGTCAGTTTAATTGAACTTCCATCACCAAGCGGCACTGCCTGCTGTACGGTACCTTTTCCATAGCTTGTTTCCCCAACAATGTCGTAACCAAGTTCCTTTAGGGCAACAGCAAGAATCTCTGAAGCGGATGCACTTCCTTCATTAATCAACACACTAATCGGATATTCTTTCTTTTCATCCAATTGTGAGTGATATGCTTCTTTTTCTCCGTTACCATCTTCAATTTGTAAATATGGAATATCTTTAGGAACAAATAAAGAAAGAATCTCCTCAGCAACATTTAATAAGCCACCTGGATTCCCCCGAACATCAATGACTAGACCTTCTATTTCTTCATTCTCCAGAGCTGTTAATTGCTCTTCAAATTCAGTAGATGTGTTCTCTGAGAAGTTGGTAACTTCCAATATCCCAGTAAGTTTTCCATCAATTGTTTCTGTCCTGCTGTATACTGTTTCTACAGGAATCTCGTCACGGACAATGGTCACATCAAATGCTTCTGTTACACCGGATCGCTGTATCTGCAATACTACTTCCGATCCTTTCTCGCCACGGATTTTAGCAACAGCTTCATTCAAGTTTAAACCTTCCAATCCTTCCCCATCAACAGTTAATACTTGATCATTGGGACGCAAACCTGCCTTCTCTGCTGGCGAATCCTTGATAGGTGCAACAATCGTTACAAGTCCGTTAACCATGCTAACCTCTGCACCTATTCCTTCAAAGGAAGATTCGATTTGGTCATTAAACTGACTTACCGTTTCAAGGTCCATGTAGGAAGTATGCGGATCTTCCAGGGTAGACAGCATACCTTCTATTGCCCCTTCAATCAGTTGTGTATCATCAACATCTTCCAAGTAATTCTGTTTAATTAAACCATACGCCTGAGTAATTTTATTTAAATCGTCAGATCGTTCTGTTTCATTCTCTTCTACGTCTTTAGCCATCTTATTTTGGAGCTGATTGGAATTCTGTATTTCTGGTTCCCCGGGCTGTGCAAATTGTACCCCCGCATATGCACCGGCAAAACCTAGAAAAAGTGCAGCAACAAGGATTAATGCAATGTGTGATTTTTTTAAATTCATAATTCCACCTCTAACTTATTATTCGCTATGTAAAAGTATATGACATGATCAAAAGATTTACGAATTGCAAGCAACTTTATCTGATATCTCATATGAAAAGCATACCATTATATTTTACCAATGACTATGGTTTTATCTTTTGTGCTTTGTGGAATTCAATCAATATATAGAGAAAAAGGCACACCCACTAGGGAATGCCTTTTGTAAACATACTATTTTAAATAGTTCATCGGGTTAGCTGGATTTTTATAACCACCGGGATGTACTTCGAAATGTAGATGTGGTCCAGTTGAATCTCCGGAATTACCAGTTTTACCGATTGCTTGACCTTGACTAACCGCTTGTCCAACAGATACAGAAATACTGCTTAAATGCGCTGAAAGAGTCGTATAGCTTTTACCATTGATATAATGTGAAATCATTATTGTATTTCCATAACCACTGACCCATCCAGCTGTACTCACAACACCGTCAGCTGCTGCAACCAAAGTAGTTCCGGTAGGTGTTGCAAAGTCCGTTCCTGCATGTAGCTTATTGTAATTGTGAATGGGATGGTGTCTCATTCCATAATGGGAAGAGATTGAACCAGCCGCTGGCATTATAAATATTCCTGAACCTGAACTACTGCTTGGTGCCGGGCTGGAATTTGATTTTGTGCTAGAACTAGGGGTTGAACTAGAGCTAGAACTTGGGGTAGAACTTGACTTTGACTTATTTGCTTCCTCAGCTTTTCGTGCTTCTTCTGCTTTTCTCGCTGCTTCTGCTTTTCTTGCTTCTTCTTCTTTAGCCAATTGCTCGAGCTCACCTTTTTTACTAGCAGCCATTGCAATTGCCTTTTCTTTTGCCTTTTGTTCTGCGCTTATAAGTTGCTGTTCTTCTTCAACGCTCATTTTATGTTCTTCCAGCTCACCATGTTCTTCTTCCAGTGAAGCCATTAACGTTTCTTTTTCTGCAAGCTGTTTATCCAGTTGACTTTTTAAGGCTACAAGATCTTGTTTCTGGCTTTCCAGTGACTTTTTCTTATCTTCCACTGCAACCTTTTTCGTTTCCACTTCTTCTTTGTTTGCTTCTACTTCTTTTTTACTTCCTTCAAGTGCTTTCTTATCTGCAGCTTGCGCTTCCATAATATCTTTATCTTGATCCATTATCGTATTTACTGCCGATGTTCTACTGATGAAATCACCAAAACTGTTGGCTCCAAGGATTACGCCCATATATTTCATCTCGCCGCCACTTTGCTGTATCGCACGAAGGCGTTCTTTCAGCAATGCATCCCGTTTTATGATTCTTTCTTGTAATATCTCAATCTCTTCTTTTAATTCTTCAATTCTATCAGAAAGTTCATTAATCTTGTTATTTAATTCTTCAATTTCAGTGTTCGTTTCTGTTATTTCATTTTCCTTTGTGCTTATTTTACTCTGTGTATTTGAAAGTTCATCATCTATTGTATTTATTTCCTGTTTAACCGAACCCTGTTGTTCCTCATTCTCGCCTAACTTACTTTCGGTTTCTTTTTTAGTACCTTCCAATTGATTCTTCTCTTGATCCAGTTTGGATTTCTCTTGTTCCAGTTCATTGATTTCTTTGTTCAGGTCCCCGATTGTTTCTGCAGATACCTTACCTATTCCGGCAGGTAATGACACTAAAATTAAGACGGCAATAAGTATAACCGTAGCTAGCTTTTTCACTCGTATTTCCCCTTTTCAATTAAAATTGTCTAGTTGCTTCTCTATGTTAGTCTTTTGTATCCTTAAACTTTCAGGAATTTACGGACACTCATGACACTTCCCCAGATACCGATAACTGTTCCTATTCCCAGTATCATTACGGACAATTGCCATGCAAATGGGTTAAACGGCAAGAGTTCCACAAAACTGAGCGAAATTTGATGCCCAAAGTTGGTTTCCAGATAATAATATCCACCCATAATGACTGCTATCGGAATGATCGAACCGAGAATTCCGAGTAGTAATCCTTCAATAAAGAACGGCCATCTGATAAAACCATTTGTTGCACCTACAAGCTTCTGAATGCCTATTTCAGTACTGCGTGCCATAATTGTAATTTTTATCGTGTTGGAGATAAGGAATATTGCAGTGAATACCAATGCGATAACTAAAACCAAGCCGATTGTTCTAGCATAGTTATTAAACTGGAATAACTTGTCTACTACATCTTGTCCAAAGTTTACCTCTTGCACATGATTAAATGATGCTATTTCGGTCGCTATTCTCTCTGTGTCCTCCGGGAACTCTGCCCGAACGATATATGCATGGCTCAGAGGATTATCCTGCTCATATAATTGCCATGCTTCTCCTTCTTCTCCCATACTTTCAATAAGGCCTTGCAGTTCATCATCATTTGATGAAAATGCAGTAGATTCAACTCCATCTATTTGTTCAATTTGTTCCCCTAAAGCGAGAATATCCTCTTCTTCAGCAGTTAAATCAATTAGCGTTTTTATTTCAACATCGTTTTCAATGTTATTTGCCATCTCATTTAAATTCATTACAAGTGCAAGAAATACCCCGACCAAGATCAATGTCGTTGTAACCGCACCAACTGAAGCAACGGTCATCCAACCATTACGGATTATATTTTTTGACCCTTCCCTTAAATGCCTTCTAAATGTTCTAAATTTCATAGCCGTAATCACCCCTGTGCTCATCTCTAACAATTAAACCGTCTTCGATAGCAATAACACGTTTCTTGATTGTGTTAACAATTTCCTTACTATGAGTGGCCATGATAATTGTTGTTCCACTAGCGTTTATTTCTTCAAATGTCTTCATAATGCCCCAAGATGTTTCCGGGTCAAGGTTTCCTGTAGGCTCATCTGCAATTACGATTTTTGGGTGGTTAACGATCGCACGTGCGATTGAAACACGCTGCTGCTCTCCCCCAGATAATTCATTGGGAAGAAAACGTGCCTTATTTTTCAAGCCCACTTGTTCAAGGACTTCCATTACACGTTTGCGGATATTCTTCGGAGATTCTTCAATTACTTCCAAAGCAAATGCAATATTTTCATAGACTGATAATTTCGATAAGAGTTTAAAGTCCTGGTAGACAACTCCAATATTCCTACGTAAAAAAGGAACTTTCCGCTCTTTAATTCCACTTAAATCCATATCACCAATAACGATAGTTCCACTACTCGGTTTTACTTCTCTGAAAATTAATTTAATAAATGTCGACTTCCCAGCTCCACTGGGGCCAACAATATAGACGAATTCACCTTGCTTAATATCAATATTAATACCATTTAAGGCTGTTACACCATTGGCATACGTTTTATAAATATCTTTCATTAGTATCATTTTAGTATCAACCTTTTTATTTATTGTTGTCGTCCTTTGCTGCCCGAATCTATCAAAAAATGTAGAAATTCATCGCTTCAACGTACGTTTTCATGAATACTAACTTAGTATAACATTTTTCTACAATTATTTTAGCTATAAAATTATTACATTTATATTTCATTCAGTAACTACGATGTAAAATAGATCCAAAAAAAATCTCTGTTACAAGTAACGCACTTGTAACAGAGATTTTCATCCTTTTAACCATTATTGTTGTTCAGCCAACCAGCTTGATAATGCATCCAAATCTTCTCCCGCTACATTTTGCGCTGGCATACTTCCTTTACCATTTGTAACGATATCTGCGATTTCTTCAGCAGAATATGTTGATCCTACTGCTGTTAATTCAGGACCTGCACCACCTGATAAGTCGGCACCGTGACATGCTGCACAGTTTGCTTGATATACTTCTTCCCCTGCGGCAGTATCAACTGTACCTTCATCCGCTGGTACTTCCGTTTCTGTGCCGGTATCATCTGATCCTGTATCATCAGTTCCGCCATCGTCACCACCGCCACATGCTGCTAATGTTAATACTGTTCCAAATAAAAATGCCATTAAAACTTTTTTCATTAATAAAGCCCCCATTCATAAGTCAATTGTTTTTATAAAAATAGTTGCTGCTTCTATTATAACCCTTTTAGAAAAAATTAAAACTTATGTTTGAACCGTTCTCATTATGTAACTTTGTTAAACCATTGATATATCAATCCCTCTGGATGATTATGGCAATTTTATGAAATTAAAAAGGAGGAAACTATCTATATGACAGAATTCCTCCCTTTTGGGATTATTGAATTTGTGACCTAAGATAAGAATCAATAAATGAATTGATGTCACCATCCATTACTGCCTGTGTATTCCCTGTTTCTGTATTTGTACGATGATCTTTGACCATAGAATATGGGTGGAAGACATAGGAACGTATTTGACTACCCCAGCCAATTTCTTTTTGTTCTCCACGTATATCATCCAGTTCACGCTGCTGACGTTCAATCTCTAATTGATACAACTTTGATTTCAACATTTTCATTGCTGCTTCACGGTTTTTTATTTGTGAACGTTCATTTTGACAAGTAACAACCGTGTTGGTCGGTAAATGTGTAATCCGTACTGCCGAATCAGTCGTATTAACATGCTGACCACCCGCACCGCTTGCACGGTACGTATCCACTTTTATATCTTCCGTTCTGACTTCGATATCGACATCATCTGTCATCTCCGGGGTTACATCACAGGAGACAAATGAGGTATGTCGCCGGCCGGATGAGTCAAATGGAGAAATACGCACAAGTCGATGGACACCTTTTTCTGCCTTTAAGTAACCATATGCATTATGTCCTTTAATCAAAAGCGTTACACTTTTCACACCTGCTTCTTCACCAGGAAGATAATCAACTGTCTCCACCTTGAAGTCTTTATCTTCCGCCCAGCGCTGATACATTCGAAGTAGCATGCTCGCCCAGTCCTGTGATTCTGTTCCCCCTGCGCCAGGATGTAATTCAAGGATTGCATTATTTGCGTCATAAGGTTCACTTAACAGCATTTGTAGTTCAAAATCATTAACGTCATTCATAAATGCTTGCAGTTCTGTTTGTAAATCTTCAAAGAGCTCCTGATCCGCTTCCTCTTTTATCAATTCGTAGGAAACTTCCAGATTTTCTAAACGTTCTTCCATATCTTTAAAGCTTTCCACGTAGCCTTTCAAACCGTTTGCTTCGGAGATTACCTTCTGTGCTGCCTCCTGGCTATTCCAGAATTCCGGATCTGACATCTGCATATCCAATTCAGCAATGCGAGCCTTTTTAACATCTAAGTCAAAGAGACCCCCTAAAGTCTTCAACACGTGAAGCTATTTTATCTAATTCATTTTTTATCTCTACTAATTCCATTTCCTTCACCTCTGGTTAATTTATTTATAAAAGAATCTTTCGTAATGTTTGTAGCTTTATAATCGAGTTGAGATAAGCTGCGAAGTAACTTATCTCGCCGTCCGGGATCGCTCTGGGCGGATGCTTTCCGCGGGCACGGCCTCAGCCCCGAAGAGAAAACCACTCTTCAGGTCTTCGGACACGTGCTGTTCCCGCAGGAGTCACCGCCCGCCGCTCACCCGGACTGGTAAGGCTGTATGACGATTTTAGCTACCCATCGTCAGCATGAAGGGGCTCACCAGCCGCCCGTGGAAAGCGAAGTATATTTCCAAGAGCGGTCGCCGAAGTTTCTTCATACGGATAGAAATCAACTAGCAGTTACTTCGGAGTTTATAGATTTTATGACAAAACAACAAATCATTTCGATGGGACATGCGTGCGCAGCCTTATAAAAAGGCTAATATCAAAATATATTTGAATTTATTTTCCATGACAATTTTTATATTTCTTCCCGCTTCCACATGGACATGGGTCATTACGACCAACCGTTTGATTTTTCACAATAGGTTTACGCGATTTTTTCTTTTCATCCTGTCCACCAGCAACGGCTTGTGTGTTCTTCACTACTTCTTGACGTTGCAGATTTTCACGAATTTGAGCTTTCATAATATATTTTGCAACTTCATCCTCTATATTGGCAATCATCTCTTCAAACATAGAATAACCTTCCATTTGGTATTCACGTAGCGGATCATTTTGTCCGTATGCACGAAGATGAATACCTTGGCGCAGCTGATCCATTTGATCAATATGATCCATCCATTTTGAATCCACTGTACGAAGCAGTATTACTTTCTCAAACTCACGGAATTGCTCTGGAGAAAGCTCCGTTTCTTTCTCATCATAACGTGCATGTACTCTTTCCATAAGCAGATTGGAAATTTCATCCGCTTCTTTCCCTTTAAGGTCCTGCTCAGAAATTTCAGTAGGGTCCATTAAGTTTCCGTGTGCATATTCTACAATTGCTTTTAAGTCCCATTTTTCTTCATCATCGTCCTGTGTATGCGTTTGAACGATACGATTAATGGATGACTCAGTCATATTTTCAATGATTTTACGTAAATCATCATTCGCATCGATAACTTCGAATCGTTGTTTATAAATAATCTCGCGCTGCTCACGCAATACATCATCGTAAGAAAGAACCGTTTTCCGTGCATCAAAGTTATTTCCTTCCACACGTTTTTGTGCAGATTCAACAGCTTTGGAAACCATTTTGCTTTCTAAAGGCTGTGTATCATCCATTCCCAATCTTTCCATCATTGATTTCAAATTATCAGAGCCAAAACGGCGCATCAATTCATCTTCCATGGACAAATAAAATTGTGTTACACCTGGATCTCCCTGACGACCGGAACGCCCTCGAAGCTGGTTATCGATCCGTCGTGATTCATGTCGTTCCGTACCTACTACAGCAAGTCCTCCTAGTTCTTTAACACCTTCACCTAGTTTAATATCTGTACCACGACCTGCCATATTCGTAGCTATTGTTACGGAACCTTTTTGGCCTGCATTTTCAATGATATCCGCTTCTCTATAGTGATTTTTCGCGTTAAGAACTTCATGTCTAACTCCAGATTTTTTTAACATATGAGAAATAAGTTCCGACGTTTCTACCGCAACCGTACCGACAAGAACAGGTTGTCCGGCTTTATTTCTTTCTTTAATGTTTTCTACTACGGCACGGAATTTACCTTCCATTGATTTGTAGATCAAGTCAGCACGATCATCCCTTGTTATTGGTTTGTTCGTAGGTATCGCAATGACATCCATATTATAAATATTTCGGAACTCTTCTTCTTCTGTTTTAGCCGTACCTGTCATCCCTGCAAGCTTATTATACATACGGAAAAAGTTTTGGAAAGTAATGGAAGCAAGTGTCATGCTCTCATTTTGAATTTGTAATCCTTCTTTTGCTTCAATCGCCTGATGAAGGCCATCACTATAGCGGCGGCCTTTCATCTTACGACCTGTAAATTGATCAATGATGATAACTTCTCCTTCTTCTACCATATAATCATCATCACGATGCATGGAAACATGAGCTTTTAATGCTTGATTAATATGGTGTGTTAAGGATACATTGTCTAAATCAAATAAATTCTCGATGGAAAAATAACGTTCAGCTTTGTTAATACCCTCTTCCGTCAGTTGGACACCTTTTGTTTTTTCATCATACGTATAGTCTGTCTCTCCATTCAGGGTGATAACAAAACCATCTGCTTGCTGATAAAGTGCAGCTGATTTTTTTGCTGACCCAGAAATAATTAATGGAGTTCTTGCCTCATCTATGAGAATAGAATCGACTTCATCGATGATTGCGAAATTAAGAGGCCGCTGCACCATTTGATTTTTATATAAGACCATATTATCTCGTAAGTAATCAAAACCAAACTCATTGTTTGTACCATAGGTAATATCTCGGTTATACGCTTCTCTTTTTTCTTCTTTAGTTAACCCATTTCCATTCAAGCCAACTGTCAAGCCAAGGAAATCATAAAGCTGGCCCATATCCTGTGCATCACGGTCAGCCAGATATTCGTTGACGGTAATAATATGAACACCTTTTCCAGCCAAGGCATTTAAGTATGCTGGCATAGTGGAAGCCAAGGTTTTACCTTCACCCGTTTTCATTTCAGCTATGTTACCTTCATGAAGCGCTATCGCTCCCATTAGCTGCGTTTGGAATGGACGCATCCCGAGTACTCTTTTTGAAGCTTCACGCACTACTGCGAATGCCTCAACCAACATATCATCAATTTCTTCACCATTCGCATATCTTTCTTTGAATTCTTCTGTTTTTTTCTGGAGTTCAGAATCTGTTAATTTTTCGATTCCAGGTTCCAGAGCTTCTATTTTATCAACTTGTTTTTGTAATCGATTTATTTGTTTTTGGTTCCCATCACCAAAAATTTTTGTTAATAATCCAGCCATATTATAAACGCTCCTCAATTAAAACAATCTATACTATAATCCACTATTATCATAACACTTTACGATAAGCTATGACAACTCGGGTGGGCATTACCAAAGAGCGTAATTATCGAATACTAAAATAGAGAGCAGACCGGGGATAGTCTGCTCTCAGAAATGAGGAAAAAGAGGAAGATTTGGGGAGATATCCTGCTATTTATACCTGAGAATAAAAATAATCTTTCTCTTTTTGTTCTGCTGAAATCTCCGTAATTTTCCGGTTCGTAGCAGCAAGAATTTCAAGTAACTGCACGATTGTAGCTTCATGCTGTTGTACTTTAATTACTAAGTCATCAAACGCCCTCCGATCATTTTCATTCACAGACTCACCTCCTAGTTCTATTGACTTATTTATAACATGGGGATGGGCGAAAAGACGAATGGGTATTTTTCAATTTTAATTTCAATTTCTACAGCGATTTGAATCTTAATAAAAACTTTGAATATAGTAAACGGATGTTATTTTGCATTTCAAGTAATTTTTTATCCAGAAAACCAAAATTCTATTTTTCTTTCTACAATTTTCGACAAATACCAGCATATAGGCTGCAACTACGTACTCTCGCACATTGTAAAAGGCGACTCCCATATAGGAATCGCCTTAAGTATTTTATATTTTAAAAAGCATTTGGTTCTATTAATCCGTATTTTCCGTCCCTGCGACGGTACACAACATTTGTCTCACCAGAAAGATCATTTGTGAATACAAAGAATTCATGTCCGAGCATATCCATTTGAAGGATTGCCTCTTCAGAATCCATCGGTTTAAGATTGAAACGCTTTGTTCGTACAATTTCTATTTCATCAGGATCTTCTTCTACTGCAATACTAGTAGCCTGTTTTTCCATTTCCGCAAAAGCGTGTTTAGGAGAACCATTCTGTCTAAACTTACGATTGATTTTTGTCTTATGCTTACGAATCTGTCTTTCTAATTTATCAACAACCAGATCAACAGCAGCATATAAGTCAACATGCTGGACTTCGCCACGTAATAATAGATTTGTCATCGGTATAGTAACTTCGATTCGTTGTTCATCATTATAGACACTTAAATTCACATGTACATCGGACGTTGGAGGTGTGTCAAAATATCTTTCTAGCTTACTGATCTTTTTTTCCACGTATTCCTTAATTGCCCCTGTTACCTCGAGATTTTCACCACGGATATTATATTTCATGAAAGTGTCCTCCTTTATTACTTTATATATTTATTATACTACTTTACCACCAATTTTACCTGTATAAACCTTACAAAAACGTAACATATATTTGATATAATAAGATAATCCCTTTCATATCAAGGGTTAGAGGATTTACAATTAATTAATATTTTTTACAATTCTATAAACTAAGTAATGTACAAAAAAACTTCTGAAGTAAAACAGAAGTTTTTGCATTATTTTTTACTGTCCATAAACATTCCATCCATTGTCTGAACATGTTTATATGGATTAGTATAAGATTGATTTGATTTTTTTTGTTTCTTAACTTGTCTCATTTCTAATTTCAAATCGGCGAAAAGGATTTGCATCTTTTTCTGAATTTCATTGTTGATTAGCACAAGTTCTTTACCGATTTTTTTTTCTTCTTCTGTATAAGGAGACTTCAGTTTCTCCATATACATGCCTCTACTTAATATAAGATCATTTAATTCTTCAATTACGGATTCTCTTGATTTTGCGGTAATATCCTGCTCCAACAGTGTTTTAATTTTCATCGTTATTTCATAAATTGGCTCTACCCTGTTCATTAAACCTGTGCACCTTGAGCAAATTGCTGCTGCCTATTTTTGATAATGACCTGTTTCCATGTATCTCTGAAGTCTTTAACAAACTCTAACACTTCTTCCAACTTTGAAGCGTCATTTTTTATATTCGCTTCTTTAAGTTGATATTGCATATATTCATATAATGGTAGAATCTGTTTTGAAATTTCTACTTTAGGATCCAGGGTAATCATTAATTCCTGGATGATATTTTGTGCTTTTTGGATATTTTTATTTTTTGCTTCGTAGTTTTTATCGTTCATATCTTTAATTGCCTGTTTAATGAATTTCATGCATCCATTATACAACATTAAAGTTAACTCCCCACCTGAAGCTGTGTTTACCGCATTGTTCTGATAGGTTTGATAGGCCTTATTAACTGCCATTAGCCTGATCCACTCCTTTTAATAAGTTATCTACTGTCCGCCACCAAAGTTGGACATAAGCATGGAAGATTGCTGATTCATCGCGGAAATTGCTTGTTCCATTGCACTGAATTGTCTCCAGTAGCGATCTTGAACCTGAGTAAGTCGATCTTCAAATGCACTGATTCTGCTATCTAGATCTTTCATCCGTTTACCCAACGTATAATTTTCTAATGTATCCGTACCTTTACCAGCACGTTGATTGATTTTATCCATGGTACGTTCTAATGAATCTTCCAGTCTATTTACCAATCCACGTTGATCACCTGTTTCACTGTTGGAAAATAATTTTTGTACACTTGCAGGATCTTCTGATAATGCTGCTCTTAATTCTTCTTCATTTACAATAAGCTTTCCACCATCAAGATAATCACTTGAAGTGGCAATACCAATTTGGGTAAGGGATGTATATTGTCCACCGCCTGTATCAACAGTAGAATACCAGCTTTGGCGCATATCGAATAATCCACTGGAAATTGAACTTTCTCCTTTTAGAAGGCCGCTCTTCGCCTTTTCTTCCCACAATTCAATTTCATTATCAGACATCTCTTCCCTTTGTGCGTCGGTCAATGGTGGGAAGTCCCGATACCGTTCTTCCTGCTGCGAACCATTTAATGTCTCCACTACCTCATTATATTTGTCGACGAATGCCATGATTTTATCGAAGGAAGCATCTACATCGTTGTTGACGGTTAATGTCGCGTTTTGGGCGACTCCGGAACTGTCTTTGGTTGTGTTGTTGAACTGGAAAGTAATACCGTTTAAAGTGTAGTTGTTTTCTCTTGAATTCTCTACACGGTAATTATTGTTGTATGTGAAGATTGCATTTTCTCCACCGTCTTCATTTCCCTGGTGTATATTTAGAGCTTCTTTAAGAAACGTTGCATTCTCAAAAACAATTTCCTTGCCATCTACTGCAGGGTTGTATTTCCCTGTACGTGTCGTTTCCATAATAATCTTGTTTGTATTGTTATCAAAAGTCATTCGGACATTATTATCATCTGTATTAACTCGATCAATTACATCTTTTAATGTTTCATCAGCACCTATAGTATATTCATATGTTTTCGCTACTCCAGCCTCGTCAAAGGTTTTAAAAGAGAATAATGTCTCATCCGCTATTATTTCTTCCCCATTACCCATTGTTTGTCCAGCTAATTTTTCGCTAGAGTCAATTTTAATTGCACCACTGACATTTATCGCAGACGTTGCCAGCTGTTCAACTTTTATATTATATGTCCCATTCGTAGAACTCGCTGTACCTGTAGCCGTCACAGCACCTTCCATCGTTGAGGTAACTGATTTTGAATTATATGTTTTGCTCATTTTCATATCAAGCATCATATTGTCCAATTCGAGCATAGATTTATTAACATCCCGAAATGCATCTCGTTGCCATTCCAATTTCGTTTTATCCTGTTCCATTTTATCCAATGGAATTCGTTCTGCCTTCATTAAATCCTTAATAATACTATCTGTGTCTATGCCACTGGCTAGACCACCAATTCTCATGCCCATTTCATCACTCCTTAAATTTTCTTATCGATCAAAAAACCCATGAAGTCTGCCATTTCGGCATACATATCAAGCATTTTTTTCGGAGGGATTTCTTTAATAACTTCTTTTGTGCTCGAATTAATGACAGTTACATAATATTTATTCAGCTTGTCGTGAAGTTCAAACTTAACATTCCTTCTTAAGGGTTCAAGAAAGTCATTCATTTTGGAAACTGCCATCTCCAGATCTTTATTGTTTATCATAGCGTTTTGTTTTTGTGATTGCTCTTGTTCATATTTATTATCCGTCTTGATTTCAGAACTTTCCATTACTGTTGTCGGTTTCATGCTGTTCTCACTGATTCGTAAAGTTTGAGATCCGGTCGCTAATTTATCCACCATCATCCCACAACACTCCTAAACCTTTTCCTTTTATATCGGCTATGAATACTGTTATGTGAAGGATTTAAATCATTATTTTCATTTATTTGAGTCTTTTAGAAGTTCGAGTAAATCCAGTGAAACATTTGCCGCCTCATTATTTTGCTGTTGAATATCCACATAAATTTCCTTGCGGTAGATATCAATAGACTTTGGAGCAGAGATTCCCAGTTTTATTTGATCTCCCTCTATCGCTAAAACCGTAATTTCGATGTCTTCACCAACCTGAATGGCTTCATTTCTTTTTCTGGAAAGTACGAGCATTATTTAACCTCTCTTTCAGCAACTGGAGGGATAATGGATGCCTTTGAGGAATAATCCTCACTATTTAAAATATATTGTTTCCCTTGTCTAAGAGTGGTGTTAATAATAATCGGTGCTTTCATATTTAATGTACTCGTTTTAAAAGGATTTTTTAAAGTTACAATGGAAAGCACTGCCACTTCTATTTCCTTTTTAATTTGCAGACTCTCCATTAAGCTTTCATCCAATTCAAATGTGTATTCCTCATAAATTTGGTAAGGATTCGTTACAATAAACGCAACATTGGCGGACGCAATCGACTGTAAAATTTGAAAGATAGGGTTATCCGGCAAATCCAGTAATACAAATTGTGTTTCATGAACAAATCCAGGAAGGCCAAAGGGAAATTGAATGATCTTGTATTCTTCAATTTCTACCTCACTCAAATATTTCGTTTGTATTTTCATTTTTTCATTTTCCTTTCCTAAACCAGAAGATTGGTGAAACTTATTTCCAGGTTTTGTTGCTGTTTCAAGTTTGTTTCTACTTTACCAGGCTGATAACTGAACTCAGGTTTTCTAACAGTTGCATCAATAACCGGTTTGTTCGTTTGGACCTCAATATGTACTTCTGCTGGTTGATAGCTTGTCTTAACTGAAAAATGCGATGGAATAAATTGAATAGCGAGAGATTTCTTTGATTCATGACCATTTTGCATTGCTTGACTGACAAATGGATTCCCACCATTTTCAATTTCCATCAGCTCATTACCTTGCCTCGCCCGTCGTGCTATACCTTGCATTAATGCATTTTCACCTTCTTGAGCAAATCTCTGATTACGTTTGGAAATGTGCATTAAGTTCATATCTTCCCACGCTTGCGTCTGGTCAATTTCCAGCTTTCCAGGGGTGGTCCGAATGGATACTTCTGCTTTAGGCTGCACAATGGTAAGCTCTGCCTGTGGCTGAGAAATTTGTTGTTTGCCTTCTGTTCGTTGGATTTGAATTTGTGCCATCTGTGACTGTAATCTGATTTGTGGTAATTTCACCATCGAGGACTCCCTTCTGCATAAAATCTCCAATTTACCAGGATAAATTTTACCGTTAAATACAGGATAAACCCTGAACCCTATTTCGGGTCAGGGTTTACTGAATGTTTATCTTAAGAAATCAACCAGTGACGGTTGGATAATTTTTGAACCTGCAGCTAATGCAGCACGATGAAGGCTTTCCTGAGTAATCAATTGGGTTATGGCTTCAGCATAATCAATATCTTCATTGCTGGACATCGATTGGGTAGCAATAACTTCCTGTTCGCTTAAGCGGTTTTCAACAAGTTCGAGACGGTTCATTCGAGCACCCAATTCCGCACGCGAATTAATAATATTATTAATGCCAACATCCAGTTCACCAATGCTGGAATCAATATCTTCACCTGAATCCAATCGATCAATAAAATTATCGATTGCACCAAAAATGCTTGGTTCCCCACCGAATACGTCTGCACCACTTACATTTGCTTTCAATGTTGTACCACTGGATACTTCAATTTTTACTTCTCCACCAGTAAAACCAGGTTCGATTTCGCCACCTTCATTAATCGTATTAACAGGTGCTATATCTGTATCGGTCCCATTGAAAATATATTTATCATTTACATTTGTATTCGCAATATCGACAAGATGTTCTTTCAGCTGTTTGACTTCTTCACTGATATTTGCTAGTTCTTCGTCGTCATATGTTCCATTACTTGCCTGTACAGAGAGTTCACGAATACGCTGCATTGCAGATGTTGCTTTATCCAAAGCAGCATCCGAATTATCCATCCAATTATGCACTTCATTCGTATTCCGTTGAAATTGTTCCACTTTAACCAACTCTGTACGGTAACCCATGCCTTTCATGGCAACTACAGGATCATCGGAAGGTCGGGTTATTTTTTTACCCGTATTTAATTGATCCATATACGAACTCATTTTCGTATTGCTTTGCATTAAATTTCGTAACATATTATTAGAAAGCATTCCTTGAGTTACACGCATCGTTACTGCCTACCTTCCTACTAATCCCATATTATTTATAACTTTATCAAGCAGTTCATCCATGGCAGTCATGCTTCTGGCTGCTGCACTATATGCATGTTGGAATTTAATCATATTGGACATTTCTTCATCAAGAGAAACTGCACTCACGGAGAGTCGCTGATTTTCCACCTGTGCCAACAGTGTACCTGTGTTTTCTGTCATACGATTTGCATGTTCAGCAGTTACACCTAAATCTCCGATAACTGACTCATAAAAATCTTTAATCGAAACACCATCCAAATCATCATTGTTTGAATTATAAAAAACTTCCGCTAGTGCTAGCGCATTTTCTCCATTACCAGCATCGCCATTTGAACTTGCGATAATCTGACTTCCTTCTGTTAAAGCAACCGATATGGAACCTGCAGCGCCTCCAGAATTAGTCGGATTATCAATTTTAAAAAACGGAACCTCGCCTTCATCATTGGCATGTTGCTCATTAAAAGCAGTTGCAACTGCATATCCCATTTTATCGAGGTTACGTATCATTTCTGGATAATCACCGAATGCATTCTCCCCGTCGGCATATCCATAAGCATCTATTAAACCTTTCAATGATCCGCTTGAAGTCATCATGTTTTCACCGTTAACCGTGATTGCTTCGACTACTAGAAGTGATTCCGCAGTGCCATACACAGGATCGTCTATCCTTTGTTTCGTTCCTTCTACACCGTTAACCAGTTCCGAGATTGCTGTCCCAATATCATTTACGATATTGATCGTTGCGACACCATCCACTCTTTTACTTGGACTGTGACTATTATCATAAGAAACTTCAATACTTACGATTTCAGATAACTGATCAATCAGCATATCTCTTCGATCATACAGATCATTGGCAGCATATCCATGTGTTTCCAGATTTTTCACCTGTTTATTTAACTCATTGATTCCATCAATTAACGTATTCGCATCCTTCACCGTCGTGTCAATTTGAGTTTGCAGATCTGTTCGAATATTTGTCATGGATTCGGACATATAATTAAACGTTTCTGCCAAAGCCTGACCACGCTGAAGGACTACAGACCGCGCACCTGAATTTTCTGGATTAACAGCCAGGTCCTGCAGTGATTGCCAAAATTGGTCGATCGTCGTGGATAATCCTGTATCAGAGGGTTCGTTTAAAATATTTTCCATACGGCTTAAAGCTTCAGACTTTGTAGACCAATAGCCTGAAGTACTGTTTTCGCTGCGGAATTGATTATCCAAGAATTGATTCCGGATACGCTGAACGGATCCTGACTCAACTCCTGTCCCCATCTGGCCTGGAATTTGTGGTCGATTACGCGATGCTGAAGGAAATGGGGATGATGTTTCAAAATTAACCCGCTGCCTCGTATAGCCTTCTGTATTTGCATTCGCTATATTGTGACCGGTTGTATATAGTGCTGACTGTTGCGTGGATAAGGCTTGTCTTGCCATCTCCAAACCATGAAATGTACTCATTTTAACGTACTCCTTTTATTGCTTCATCTTTATGCTTTGGAATCAAAAACCGACCGACTTGAAGTATCTGCTTCACTTTTGACTCCATAATTCATGCTTTTTAATGTCGGACTCATTAACTCCAAAGATATTTGAACAAATTGCATCGATTGACTGATGAGTACCTGGTTTAATTGTTCCTGCTGTTTTAGCTTCGTAATAACAGCTGTAAGTTTGATTGCAGCATTTTCCATTTTTACTTGTTCTGCTTCATTTTTAACTTGTTGTAGGATGTTTGTAATTGTCGCATCTTCCACCGCCATATCATTGGCTTTACACAACGCCTCAACAGAGATTTTCCTTTTGCTCTCCGCTTGTTCTAAAAGCCGAATGAGTTTCCGTTCCCTTACTAACAAAGACTGTAAATGGTCGATAGAACCTTCCTTGACTGTTCTCGTTTTCTCGTTTGAAACCGCTAGTAAATCTTCATGTATCTTTACAAGCTGCTCCAATGATTGTGTAATTATATGGGACAACTTGAAGTCCTCCTTTTAGACGTTACAAAACTTTTATTTTGACCAAAATTCGAGCATTTTTTGAGCCGCCTTCTCTGGATTTACTTTATATTCACCAGAATCAACTGCTTGTTGGATCTCTTGAACATAGGCAGCCCGCTTTTCACTTGTTTTATCTTTTTCCTGAAGTTGTTTTGCCTGACTTGAGATCTCAATTTGATCTTTCGTTTCAATTGCTTTCTTTACTTCTGTTTGTTTTTGTATCTGCTGTTTATATGGATTGAAGTTCGTATGATTTGGACCATTAATTTTCATTAGAGCTTCACCTCTTCCTGTTCCTAGTTATCTGCGGACAATTTCTCTTAACCCTATTATCGGCCACTAACACAAAAAGTTTAAGGGTTTATTCAAAAAAATCCCTGTTAACACTGATTATTTCCGGTATTTATCCATCGCATAATACGTATCCGAACGGGCATTTTCTCTTATACGTACTTCTTCCGTCCTTTTTTCTACTTCTTCATATAGTTTCAGCTCTTTGTTTAATTGTTCCCGACAGCCTATACATAGTTTCCCTGAAACAATATTCGTACCACATTTTTCACACGGGAAAGCTAGTTTTGGGAAATCGGTCGGATGAAGTCTTTTCGCTTTAATAAATTTCGTAATTAACGTTTCTTCAACACCAGTTTCTTCAACAATCTCTATTAAAGTTGCTTCTCTATTTTTTCTTATTTTTAAAAAAGCATATACTTTCTTAAAAGCTGCTTCTTCTTCTTTGTAGCAGTTTGGGCATATATCACGTAATCCTTTTACAAAAACAGCATCACAGGTGCTGCAGTTTGCTAGTTCAGCCATTGGCCTATTCCCTCTTTTCAATAATTATAATACATCAACCCCGAATCAAAGTAAGGGCATAAATGGACGGGCAGCCATGGTTTTTCAGTAATTTGGCTGCATGACGTAATGTCGTACCTGTTGTATATATATCATCGACAAGAATGACTGGTTTGTTAATAGGTTGTTCTATAAAAAAAGGGCTATCGGTATATATTCGTTCTAATCTCGTTTTCTTGGACTGTTTCTCACCATCTTGACGCGATAAAATATCCGTACATGGTACAGGTAAAAATTCCGCCAATGCCTTTGCCTGATTAAAGCCTCTTTCTCTAGCACGTTCTTTACTCAAGGGAATTGGGATTAGTACTGCGTCTTTTTTTAAAACTGAAAACCGCTCATTAAATGTGTCTTTGAAATAAATTCTAAAGATTTCTCCAAGTACATAATCCCCACGATATTTCCATTTCGTAATCACTTCCTGCATTATCTCATTATAGGCAAATACAGAATAATTAAATTCTAGCGCATCTTTCTCGAGATTTCCCTCCCACCACAAACAGTCTGAGCAGATTTCTTCATCTGTTTGTCGGCTGCATATTCTGCATCGAGGTCCATGCAATAATTCTAGTTTATCTTCACACTCGGTGCAAATCGGCTTTGGTTTGTACAACTGAAATAAGTTGGACCAGGTAATCTCTGGGATGATCTGATTGTGACACCATAGACAAATCACTTCAAAAACGCTCCCCTTTTATTCATTGAATTTATCGAATCGATCGCCTGCACCATTGCCTCTGTTTTGCCATCATGAAAAAATAAAACTTCCCCAGTCGGATCTTCTGGACTTCTACCTGCGCGTCCAGCAATTTGAACAAGGGCGGCTTCATCGAATACATCATGCCCAGCATCTAAAATGGCCACATCTACAGAGGGAAATGTAACCCCTCTTTCAAGTATCGTTGTAGTAATCAAGATGAAAATTTCCTTCGCTCTGAATTCCTGAACCTTTTCTTCTCTGTTCACATCCGATGCGTGTACAGATTGCAGTTTTTCTTCTGACAATAGAATTCCTACTTTTCGTAAATGCATCGAGATAAAAGGCTTTATTTTTTCAGCGAGTGTAATGGAAGGTACAAAAATCAACAGCTGTCTTTTCGGATTTTTCCGGGATTTCACCCATTTCAAAAATGCAGACGGAGGATAATAGTTATTTAGATCCCGTTTCAACCCATGACACATTACCTTTTTTGGTATAGGTAGTGGTTGTCCATGAAATCGGACTGGCACAAAAATATGTGGTAGCTTTTTACGTCTCATTGCTTTTTTATGTTCTTTTCTCGGAGTCGCAGTTAAATAGATGGTTGTACTTTCAGATTTTTTTGCGCGTTCGGCAGCATATGGGAGCGATTTATCTGCATGATATGGAAAAGCATCAATTTCATCAATAATCATTACATCAAATGCTTCCTGATAACGAAGCAATTGGTGTGTCGTTGCAATAATGAGTTGCGCTGCTCCTAACTTGTTCTCACTCCCACCATACAATGCTTGAATCGAAACCGTCTGAAAAGCACGCTGAAGTCGTGGAAGCAATTCTCGGACTACATCTGCTCGAGGAGTTGCTAAGCAAATACGTTTCCCTGTGCTTAATGCTTCCGTAATACCAGGAAATAGCATCTCCGTTTTTCCAGCTCCACAAACGGCCCAAACTAATAGCTCAGGCTCTTTCTTTTGTACTGCGTTGACAATTCGGGCGGCAGCTTTTTGTTGGACGACTGTCAATGTCCCCTGCCAGGAACATGGATCCACATGATGACTCCAATTCGGTTCATTTTCATTCCAATAATAAAGCAACTCACATTCACTAACACGTCCCATTTCAATACATTTACGACAATATCTGTGTGTATGATGACATTTTTGGCAAGGAAGTTTTTCAAATAAATGAGGGTTCTTATTACCGCAACGCTGACACTGGTAATGGAAGTTTTTTTGAATGATGGATTTTTTACCTGTTAGTAAATTATTTGCTAGAAGTTGTTGGAATGAAGGTTCGTTTAGCATTATTTCATTTCTAAGGAGAAGTTTTCCAGCGTACTGGAAGGAGAGTTCCTTGAGGTCGAGAGGTTGTATGACATTATCTGCCATCATCGATTCACTCACTTTCTATTATATTATTATTTGTAATTATCAGCTCAGGATTGGCTGATAATTACTCAACTTTCGCAAAGTGAAAGTGATAAATATTAGGAGGTTGGAGATACACTGCTCTAGTTGACTTTAGATTAACTGTTTGCGCTCTACAGTCTGGGTACATCGAGATTCCAAGGCTCATTTCGTTAGTTTTGTTGCTTTTTATTATCGTATTTTATATAAACTCCGAAGTAACTGCTGGTTGAATTGGTTTCTATAAGTAACTGCTTTCCCCTCCGTCCGGGATCGCTCTGGGCGGATGCTTTCCGCGGGCACGGCCTCAGCCCCGAAGAGAAAACCGCTCTTCTGGTCTTCGGACACGTGCTTTTCCCGCAGGAGTCACCGCCCGCCGCTCACCCGGACTGGCGAAGCTGTAGGATGCTATTTTAGCGATTAGCAAGTGTAGTCATTGTCATTGTCATTGTCAGCAACCTTCTAACCAGCTCGGGGAAATATACGGAGACTCCTACGGGAAGAGAGGCATAGGTGAGACACTGAAATGCGTTAGCATGAAGGGGCCCACCAGCCGCCCGTGGAAAGCGTAGTGTATTTCCCTGAGCGGTCGCCGAAGTAGATCTTACGTCGTAGTTTATCTCAACTCTGCGACTATTAAAAAAATAAACACTATGAAAACAGCCATATTTTTACCCAGTTTAGCAAGGAGATTATTAGAAACATTCTAAGTTTAACCCAGTAATGTTTGAACATATTTTATTGGTGCGAAAGTTGAGTAACTACAAAAAAGACACTCTATTTTACATACCACCCAACACCGATGGATCCCTCGCCGAGATGGGTGCCAATAACTGGTCCAAAGTAGCTGATGGAGGTGTGCATCGTTGGGTATTTTTTCACAAAATCATCTCGAAGCTCACTAGCTGATGTTTCATCATTACCGTGAATGAATACAACTTGCAGATCTTTTCCTTTTTCTGCATCTGTTTCAAGCATTCCGATAATCCGATTAATCGCTTTTTTACGAGTTCGTATTTTTTCAAATGGAACAATAAATTTTTCCGAAAAATAAAGGATAGGTTTCACTTGCAAAAGACTGCCAACAAGTGCTTGTGCTCCACTTAAACGTCCTCCACGCTGCAGGTTGGTAAGATCGTCTACCATAAAGTAAGCCTTCATACTATTCTTCATCTCATCCAACCGCTCCAGAACTTCTTCAGCTGTTTTTCCTTTTTGAGCCATGTTAGCAGCTTCCAGTGCATAAAAGCCTTGAACCATACAACTCGCTTCCGAATCGTAGGCATAAACATCAATACCTTCAACTAACTCGCCTGCTGTTATAACTGTCTGATACGTTCCACTAATGCCACTTGATAAGTGAATAGATATTACCGCATCATAAACCTTTGCAAGCTCTTCCAACTTGGTTGTTATATAACCAATGGATGGCTGTGAAGTAGTAGGTAGTTCTTTTGATTCTCTTACTTTTTCATAGAACTGTTCTGCTGTGATATCTATTTCTTCCTCATAGGAGTTATCTTTAAAAATAACGTTGAGCGGAATCATATGTATATTGTGCCTGTCCCTTATATCAGCGGGGATATATGCTGTGCTATCTGTCATTACAGCAAGCTTCATTTATTACCTTCTCCTCTATTCCAAATTGAACGATATATGCATTTTATTTTACACGAAAGATAGAAAAAAATCACCTGTAATTAACTCAATTTTCGCAGATTGAAATTGACTAATAAGCCTTAGTAGAAATAGGAGGGTTGGAGATACACTGATCAAGTTAAATTTGAATTAGATTTTTGCTCTAAGCAGTCCGGTTACACTTACTTAGACTTCAAGGGGTTATTCGTTCATTTGTTACTTATACTAGTTCGCATTTGAGATAAAATGCGAACTAACTTCTGGTTGATATTCTAACATATGTGCTATTGCTGCCGTCCGGGATCGCTCTGGGCGGATGCTTTCCGCGGGCACGGCCTCAGCCCCGAAGAGAAAACCACTCTTCTGGTCTTCGGACACGTGCTTTTCCCGCAGGAGTCACCGCCCGCCGCTCACCCGGACTGGTGAAGTTGTATGCTCTGTTAGCTATCCGCAAGTGTAATAATTTCAAGGTAAGTCTAACTAGCTCTGGGAAATATACGGAGACTCCAACGGGAAGAGAGGCATAGGTGAGACCCTGAAATGCGTTAGCATGAAGGGGCTCACCAGCCGCCCGTGGAAAGCGAAGTATATTTCCCAGAGCGGTCGCCGAAGCTTCTACATACTATTAGAAACAACCAGCAGTTACTTCGGAGTTTATATAAACTCTGCGATGATTAAAAAGAAGCATTAGTTTAAGTTTAACCCTGTCAAATGTTTGGACTTATTTTTTTGGTGCGAAATTAGAGTAATTAAGATAAATAACCTGCACATAGAAAAATACCCTGGTGCATAAACACCAAGGTATTTTTTCTTAAGCCAATGTAAAGGAAGTTAAATTACTTCTACCCAGCCTTTGCGAATTGCCGAAACAACCGCCTGTGTACGATCATTTACGTTCATTTTCTGTAAAATATTACTTACATGGTTTTTAACTGTTTTTTCACTAATATATAAGGTTTCTGCTACGGCACGATTACTTTTCCCATCCGCCAACAGCTGCAATACCTGACACTCACGTTTCGTAAGCAAGTGTAGTGGTTTACGGTATTCAATACCTTTATCCGCAATACTTGAAGAATTTTCCTTCGCAAGGCGACGATATTCCTTCACAAGGTTATGTGTTACCTTTGGATGGAGATAGGATCCGCCGTCACTGACTACTTTTATTGCTTCAATCAAGGAATCCGAATCCATTTCTTTAAGCAAGTACCCTTGCGCTCCCGTTTTTAGTGCATGTGTCACATAGCTTTCATCATCATGAATGGAGAGAATAATTACTTTTGAGTTTGGAAAATATCGGACTAAGTCAGCAGTCGCCTGAACACCGTTAATCTCGGGCATATTAATATCCATTAATACAACATCAGGGTTATTTTCTTTTACCAGTTTAGATGCAACAGACCCGTCATCTCCCTCAGCAACTACGTTAAAGGACGGTTCAAATTCTAGAATGCGTTTTACCCCTTCACGAAATAACTTATGATCATCTATTAACACAATTCGAATTTCTTTCTCTGTATTCATTTATTCATCTTCCTCCCGCATTCGATTACTTAGTAATGCCTATTAACATTTATATGACAGATATATGTTTCTCTCTATTTTTTATTTAGTATTCTTATAAACCATTATATACTTAAGGCGTTGAATAAGGAACTTTTATGGTAATTATTGTTCCTTTGCCAATAGCAGATTGTATATTCAGTTGGCCTTCAAGCATTTCGACTCGTTCTCTCATACCTATTAATCCAAATGATTTATCTCTTTTCACACTCAGATCGAAGCCTTTTCCGTTATCCTTAATGAGCATCGTCAAGCTATCTCTACGTATTTCCAGTTTAACTTGAATCAAACTTGCTGCACTATGCTTAATTGCATTTTGAATCGATTCTTGCATGAGACGGAAAAAGGCTATTTCATATTTTTGATTGAGACGCCTTTCTTCTCCAAAAACAGTGAAATCAATCGTGATTTTATTATAATCCGAGATATTATCCACATATTTTTTGATTGTTGGTACAAGTCCCAGATCATCCAATGCCATCGGTCTAAGGTCATAAATAATTCTTCTCACTTCATACAAGGAAGAACGAACCATTTCTCTTACACTTCTTATTTCAGCTATTGCCTGATCAACCGAACCACTTTTTACTGTTCGTTCCATAAGTTCGGAACGCAATAAAATATTGGCAAGCATTTGTGCCGGCCCATCATGTATTTCCCTCGATATCTTTCTGCGTTCATCCTCTTGTGCTTCAATAATTTTCAGACCAAATTCCTGTTTCTCTTTTGCATTTTCTATCATTTCGTTAACTTGCCGGAAATCATCCTGCAAGTAAGTAAGAATTACTGAAATTTTTCCAGCCAATCCTTCAGCCCGATTGATGGTTTGAGATAAGGTGATTAATCTTCTTTCCAATTCATCCCGTTTATCACGCAATACTTTTTCTTCCTGGCGAAGCATAGCTAAATTTGTTTGCATAAGATGTGTATTTTCATAGACCTCTCGTATATCCGCCTCGGAATATCGTTCAAAGTATTTACTTACTTCGGCTAATCGCTGTCGTGAAAAGCGGACTTTTTCTTCTAACTGATCTCCATTTTCAATATGCCGAAGTACTTTCTCCTTCGTTTCTTTTAGCTCAAAAACAAGATGCTCATGTTCTTTACGAGCCTCTTCACTAATATTGAAAATTTCGTCCTTACTATTTTCAACGACTTCAATCATTTCGTCGATGACGTGGTCCAAAGCCTTTTCGCTTATCTTTACCGCCATATTTTTCCACCAACCTATGTTATAGTTATACGTATAGACATTTCATTTTTTTAGGGTCTTTTCCCTATATAGAGGAAATATTTTCCCAATTAGCTATATTTTTAACAACTTCTCTTTATATGAAATTAACGATACCTATATACTATAATGTGCGTTCGAGGTGAGAAAATCAAGATGTTGAAAAACTATTATACCGTAAAAAAAGAAGGAAACGACCAGATTATTATTCAGAAATCCAGATTTATCGGCTATATTAAGCGGGTGAAAAGCGAAGAGGAAGCACAAATATTTATTCAGGAAATAAAGAAAAAACATCATGATGCTAACCACAATTGCTCTGCCTATATCATTGGGGAAAATGATCAAATTCAAAAAGCAAATGATGACGGCGAACCAACCGGTACTGCTGGGGTGCCGATGCTCGAAGTGCTTAAGAAACAGCATTTAAAGGATACCGCAGTCGTTGTAACAAGGTATTTTGGTGGAATTAAGCTCGGTGCTGGTGGACTGATTCGTGCTTATGGAAGTACGACTTCTCAAGCTATTAAAACGACAGGTATTGTAAAAAGGCAGCTTATGAAAGGTTTCTCCATAACGGTGGATTACAGCCTTCTAGGTAAATTGGAAAACGTACTAAGAAATTCAGATCATCTTTTGGAAACAATTAACTATTTGGAAAGTGTTGAGTTTATCGTTTTTGTAAAAGATGATCAGGACGACGCTTTTCAGGGGTGGATGGTAGACTTGACAAATGATCAGGCAGGTATTAAAAGAATCGAATCTAAATATATTGAAATCGACGTTACTTCGACCGACAAAATGTAGAAAAATGACAAAATAAAACTGCATCCTATGGAATGCAGTTTTATTTTGTCATATATTGTGCATACTTTTCCAAACGCTTACTGCTCGACAACTCATTAATCAGCATCTTGATCAACTCTTCCGAACTATGAATATTTTGCTTTTCGGTTTCATCAATCATTCGTCGCAGCATATTTTTATATTTTTCCTGCTCTATCATTCTCTTACCGCCTTTTCGTTCGTAATCCAAGTTACTAACATTGCAATTAAAAAGAACTGTATCATAGTTTTTGGTAAATGTTTGTCGAACTATGTCGAAACAAGAAACAATTTATTTCCTCACCATACCTATACGACAAAAGCTGTCATTTATGGGCGCTGTTTCTCCTTTTACCAAAGCCATTTATCATAATGATACAAAAAACAGCTAGTAAACCTCCAACACTATCCAACATGACATCGCCGGCATATGGGGTTCTATTGGGTGTCATTCCCTGGTGTAGCTCATCTAAAACCGCATATATAACTGTCAGCAGAAAAGAAAATATTAATCGTATTTCTATTCTAAAGTCAGTAGATTTTCTAAAAGCGATATAGAGAAAACAAACTAACAAAAAGAAGACCGTAACATGTGCACCTTTACGAATAAAAAATTCGATAAATCCATTAATCCCAAGCACATCAACATTTACCAAGGAATGATTATAATTGAAAGAAATCCAGCCAACAAAGGGCTCTAGCAAACTGAAATCGATCAGACTTCCCATCAAGGGTTTAATATCCTGCTGCTCATATGGTGTAGCTGAAGAATAGAAAATAATACCCATCCAGCCAAACGGCAACAACCAATATAAATATTTTTTCATCGTTAACAACCAAACTTTCATCTGAAAAATAAAATTTCCTGAACGATAACCAGACTATTATATAGTATATCTGTTAATCCAATTAGTTTCATCTATTAATTTCATCTACAGGATATATTTATAAAAATGGGAATCGAAACATAAAAAAACCGTTAAGCAGTTGGCTTGACGGTTCTTCTCTTAATTATCTTGTTTTTGTTTCCATTTATTAAATTCCAAGTATTCCTTAAATTGTTCTTTCGATACTCCGGACTGCATTGCTTCCTGTACAATTTGCATCCATTCATTATCAAGTTCTTCTGTATCTATAGATTCATTTTCATTAATTACATCATTTACGGATACACCTAATACAGTACTGATCTTTTCAATAAACTGGATCGATGGATTAGATTGAAGGTTTCGCTCAATCGAACTAAGATATGATTTTGCTACCCCCGCTTTTTCAGCTAATTCAGAGATGGACATTCGTTTTTCCTGGCGTAATTTCTTTATCGTTTCACCGATCAAGTTCCTCACCTACTTTCACTGCGCATTATACCATATTTGCAGTAAGTAGTTCTATATAAAGTACACTTTTTCATAAAAATTACGCCTTATGTCCTGTGTCGTTTAAAAATTGGCGAATCTCGTCCATTGAAATCCCTATTTTCTTTGCATGCTTTATTAAGACTACCCATTCCTCATCAACTGCTACTTTTTCAATAATCTTTTCCACCATCCATCCCCCATTATTCATCCAGACAATCCAGCCATCTTAGCATAATGCTTTAGACCCGTGACTTTGCGCCCTTACCTTTCAATAAGTTTGCCCTTTTCTGAGGATTTTGTTAATTCCTAAGACTATCATACTATAAAGTTTACAATAATTGTGTGACTTGTTTTGTCATATGGGCACTAGTTTTGTAGGGTTTTCAATCTAATAAATCGGTTATTTTCTACTTTTTGTACACATCTTTATTATTCTTTATATGCTACTTCCCAGAAAAAAATATTACGATGCTATTTTCTTTTTTCGATAAAGCATTAGGCCAATCCCAGCCATGAGGAGTATTATACCGATAACTAGGAAATTAAATATCGTTGTTGCCGTATTAGGAAGTGGGGATCCATCACCAATTGAACCACCTCCACTACTAATAGCACCAGCGATAAATTGCTCATCTCTTTCGTTATTTTCTCCTTCTGCTGTAAAAAATAATGAAAATTTAGCATTCAGTCCTTGGAAGTCATTACCAAGATGTTCAGGAAATCGAATTGTGAAATCCAGAGTTTCTTCACTAGAGCTTTTCAGGGTTCGAGGTGATAATACCTGAAAGTCCTTTAGTTTTCCATTGTATAACAAATCCTTTGAATCCCTAATTTCCAGCAATAATTCGTTATATAGTTTTAAAGTATCACCAGAAGGCTTGGCCGAAACATCATATGCAAAATCTAGTATCCCATTGTTTTGAATAACGACAGACCTTGGGGCCCAATCACCAGGTTTCATATTATCGATATTAAATAAAATTTCCTCCGGTAAAATATCAATTGTGATTTCTCCTTCGGCCGAAACAGTGGATTGCGTTGCGATACCCATATGAATAATAGTAATTCCAAATAGGAGTAACATTGTAATTCCCCTGATTATCATGAGCCACCTTCCTCGCTTAACTGACATGATGCTTATTTAGATCTGCTACTTTATCTTTTTCATCGAGTTGTCTTATCGTTTTCCATATTGTGATCCCTGAGTAGGCTAACATGAGAAATCCAGGAACAATCATAAATAGTATGCCTCCATTTGGAGATTGCGAAAAATTAATTAAATAGCCCATGTATGGGATTGTGAATCCGTTATATACCCCAACAACATTTTCCGCAAGAACAGGGTTTCTATCCGCTGCATTATTATTGTCCCCTTTTGTTGTATAAAGAACGCCATTCTCTGTCGTGGTTACCTCTGTAATTCTATGAGTAATTAACTTGTTGTCCTCTTCCATAAACGTGATCACATCGCCTTTTCCAAAACTACCTTTTTCTTCCTCTGTAAGTGACTGTACCGCAATGATTGAACCGGTTTGGATACCAGGTTCCATTGATCCAGAAAGCACCGTCTTCAATTGATATCCAAGTACTTCTGGATCACCACCTGTAAATTTGGTTGATAGTACAATAGTAGCTACACCTATCAATAGAATCATAAGAATACTTGTAACGATTTGATTTGCCCACTTTGAGACCTTCCTTATTTTCATTCTTCTCCACCGTCCTGTTCATTTGTCATATTTGCTTCTTTTTCATTCTCTTCTTCTGCAATAATTGGCTCAACACTTTCGACTGGTGCCTCAATTTCTTCTTCCTTTTCTTTCATCTCTGTCTTGTTATTTTCAACATTTTCTTTTTCATCCATCTCCGTCGTGTTTTCTTCTACACTTCCTTTTTCATCCATCTTTGTTTCAGTAGATTCATTTATATCTTTTGATTCCACTTGTTCTTCGCTGCTACCTTCCGTTTCTTTTTCTTGTATTTCTGACTCTTCGGCTTCACTAGGTACTGAATTAGTATTCTTGTTGTTCTGCTTTTCATCAATATTATTCGACGAAGGACAGTTTACAATTGTCCACTTACTCCAAATAGTTTTGCTGTCAGAATCACCTGGGTTCTCTTTTGTTGAAAAAACATAGACGCCTGGTTTACTCGCTTCATACGTAAGGGGGGCTGTTTCTCCCTTTTTAATCGGTTTTATTATTCCTTCATCTTCACTTAGAGCTAGCTTTTCTCCATGTTTTTCAGGATTTCCGTTTTCGATATAATACAATTCAAATGAACCGTTTTCTTTCAAATCTCCTGGACCATCATTTTTCAATTCTGTAGCAATAATTACAGATTCACAGGCTTGTATATTTTTGTTTCCTTTAGTTATAAAGCGCAAAATGCTTTCCTCGTCAGGACTTTCCCATTTCCCCACTGTCACCTCTCCTGATGATTCCTGATACGCAGTAAATTGTGCTGCCGTATCTGAAGTTAAATAACCAATCAAAAAAATTAAAATATACCAAATGACTGAAGTTTTTAAAAACAGTAAAAACGATCGATTTTTTTGTTTGAATTTATTGAAACGGCTACTTCTCAAGTCTATCTCCGCCCTTCAAAATGTCTCCATTTTTATACTTATTCAAAAGCATAGAACTTCATGTTGTATACTTTGGAATAAGTATAAATACAGAAGGAGAAGGATTATAAGTAATCTCCCTCTGCACTTAGTTAGTTTCGCATACTTCTCAGGAAATTTATTTAATACACCTAGAGGTGCAGAACTATTAAACAAGTATTTAATAATTTATTGAGAGTTCTCTTTACCATCTCGTTGAATTGCTTCAAATTTCCATGTCAATTCTAAGGAATCTTCTTGAAAATGATTTTGAGTACCTTCACTGTTCAAAAAACTAAACCGAACCGAGAACTTCCTTGTGTTATTCTCCAAGTTAAAATTTTCTAGAATCTTAGTAGGGTTATCCATTAATTCGGAAAGCTTTTTTTTGAACAATACA
The DNA here is from genome assembly GCF_042650085.1 of Oceanobacillus longus. Taxonomy (NCBI): domain Bacteria; kingdom Bacillati; phylum Bacillota; class Bacilli; order Caryophanales; family Bacillaceae; genus Oceanobacillus; species Oceanobacillus longus. The sequence goes on from NZ_JBHSAO010000006.1 coordinate 213,513, forward strand.
TTTTCTTCACCACTCACATGATGTACAAACTCCACAAGTATATGATTACCTAGATCATCACCATCATTATTTTCACCATTATCAATAACTTCATAGGACGAGTATAAATTTACTTCCTTCATGTTAACTGTCCCATCATTCGTAAGTTCAAAATCCCCACTGACTGTATCTCCTGGTACAAGATTATCGATTTTAATGATCGTTTCTTTGTTTATCCCCAGGTCCAGCAGTCCAGCTGCAAAGGTACTTCCTGCCTCCTCTGTATCACTAAAGTAGGCAAATGTCCCACCCGTGACTAAACTGATTCCTAGTGCAGCAGTAATGAAGCTGATGGTTAAACTCCTTTTTATGCTCAATAAGATTCCCTCCTATAGCTTTACTTATTAAACTAGATTTCATTTACGATTATGGTATTTTTTATATAATGCTTATGTAGGAGGAGAATAATCTCCTCCAATTATTTTATTATTTTGCTTTACCTTCATCTTGCATTGCTTCAAATTTCCATTCTAAGTTTAAGCTATCCCCTTGGAATTCGTTTTGGTCTTCACCATTATCCTCAAACTCGAATTGAACGTAGAAGGTATCACTTGTTCCCGGTTCTAGACCTCTTTGTTCCCAAAATATTAACCAGAATTTTTCTTCTACTAATTCAGGACTCGCATTCTTTAGTTCGGCTAGTGATGTTGACCAAATTGGGAGTGTACCCTTATCTGCATTTAATAGGAAATTCACATTAATATGTTCCGCAAAGTCTTCATTATTGTCATTCTCAGCATCTACTACTCCATAATTTGTTAATAGATCAACTGTTTTAATATGCAATGATCCACTATTTGTAAGTGTAAATGGTCGTAGCATTGTGTCACCAGGCTTAATATTTTCTACGTTAATAATTTCAGTTGGATTTAATGCTAGATCCAAAGTTCCTGCAGCAAATGTGTTATTCGAAACTTCTGTATCACTAAAATAAGCAAATGTTCCTCCACCGATTAATCCTAATCCTAATACTGCTGTTGCTACACCCATACCTAATTTTTTCTTAATACTCATTGTTAAATTCCTCCAATTTATTTATAATTTTAGTAATGCATGAAATCTTGTTTTGCATAAATCTTCGCTGCGTTGGAAATGATGGTGCGAGTTTCTCTGTACTGTTGATATTTATTCCAGTACAATAGAAGTAGTTTATTAACGAACTAGACTTGCCACAGCGATAGTCCTCCTTTCCTATGTATCTCATCTTAATAGCGTTCCGTTCTTTATAACTAATTAATTTTGTTTGTTATAACGAACGATTAATTGAAGTATAGGTTATTTTCCCTAGAATGAAAAACCTCAAAAATAGCCATTTATGCGCTATAAAGAACACTTTACTTTATTTAACTCACAATAACTTTGGTTTACTTATATTTTCAATTATTTTATAATTTATACTTCTATATAAAGAACACTAAAACCCTTTGGCACTGCTGTTTTTAAGAATCTTATACTTTTTCTTCATTTACGCTTTCTTGTTTTTGTTTTTTAAAATATACTTATTATTATCAAGAACATGAGGAGCATGTCCTATGAAATGGTTATCTTTTTTGTTAATTACGGCTGGATTGGCAATCGTTGCATATGGTGGATTTCAGTGGTATACAACGGAGAAAGCGCAGAGAGAAAGTATGGCTGAAGCACAGTCATTACTGGATGATAAAAATCTCGACATGAGCGAAATCGTTGCTGAGCATTCCCAGCTTCCTGAGGACTTTACGCCTGACACCGGTGAAACAGTCGGTCTCCTCCATATCCCTAAACTGGAATCCGATCTTCCTATCGTAGAAGGTACACATGAAGATGAACTGGCAAAAGGCGTCGGACACTATGCTGGGACTGCTTATCCGCTTCAAAATGAACAGATTGTGCTTTCGGGACATCGTGATACCGTTTTTCGCAGAATGGGCGAACTTGAAATCGGGGATATTTTAACGATGAAATTATCGTATGGTGAGTTTTCTTATGAAATTACTGGAACGAAGATTGTTGATGCAGATGACCGTACGATTATCGTACCTCATGATGAAGAAGTGTTGACACTTACGACTTGTTATCCTTTTTCCTTCGTAGGCAATGCACCTGACAGGTATATTATTACTGCTATGCCTGTAAAAACGGACATCAAAAAATAAACAAAAACCAACTTATTTCATTAAATTCCATAGACTATATTCGCTATTTCAGATATAATTTACCCAAGATTTGATATTTTTTTACAAGTTTCTACTAGTCAAAAAGTCTTATAATGGAAGTCATAATTAATACAGAGGAGAATACGAGTGGTATCAAGAGCAGAGAAGAAACAAAATAAGAAAAAACGCAAATGGCCTTATTGGGTTGGCGGAATAGTATTGGCATTAATTTTACTTGTTGGAGGATTTGCATTCTATGTTTGGAATCAGGTCGGTGCTACCGTAGAAACGATGCACAATCCATTGGCAAGAGATGAAGACCCCGAAAGACAAAAACAAATACAGAATATTTTCAAAGAAACCGATTCTGTTAATATTCTTTTGCTTGGCGTTGATGAACGCTCCGGGGATAAGGGACGATCTGATACAATGATTCTTTTGTCTGTTAATCCAAATACGGAATCGATGATTATGTTGAGCATACCACGTGATACGTATGTAAATATACCTGGGCGTGGACAAGATAAAATTAATCATGCCTATGCTTTTGGTGGAACTGATTTATCGGTACAAACTGTCGAAGAAGCATTTGACCTTCCGATTCATACGTATGCAAGGGTAAATATGGAAGGCTTCCAACAAGGAATTGATGCTTTGGGTGGCGTTACAATCAATAATGACCTGGCCTTCTCACAAGATGGTAACACCTATCCTGAAGGGCAAATTACGTTGAATGGGGAAGAAGCACTAAGTTTTATCCGCATGCGTTATGAAGACCCACGTGGAGACATGGGTCGAAATGATCGTCAACGAAAAGTAATTACCGCTGCCATGAATGAAGCGGCAAGTTTTAATAGCATTACCAAAGTTGGAGAGATACTGAATATTTTAGGTGACAATGTGCAAACAAACCTAGATATGAAAAAAATACAAACCTTGTTCACTGGTTACGCAGGAGCACGCAAAGATGTGTCCACAATGGAAATAAGCGGTTCCGGACAAACCATTAATGGTGTTTGGTATTATATCGTTCCAGATTCTGAGTTTAACCGTATCAATACAGAGATAAAAGATCATATGGAAGCAAATTAGGAATGGTAAAATGAAAAGTCACCTGTGTGTCATAAAACAGCGTGGCTTTTCTGTTCGATATACAAATGTTTGTATATCGTTGATGTTATACTATATATAGAAAAAATTTGGGGGTATTATTTATGAAACGAATATTATTATTATTTATAATTCCACTTGTTCTTGTGGCATGTTCCAATGATGAAGAGGTCACACCGAATAAGCGTTTTAATGACTATGTCAACCACTGGAATGAACAGGAATTTGGAGAAATGTACGGCATGTTTTCTCAAGTAGCAACAGAGAGCTATCCTGAAGATCAATCAACATTACGAACCGAAAAAATTTATCAGGATCTGAACGTTTCTGATTTACAAATAGATTTTGAAGAATTAAACGAAGAAGAACTTGAAATGGCAATGGAAGAAGGTACAGCAGAACTTCCATTCACCGTTAATATGGAGACGATCGCCGGACCAATTACTTATGAGTATGAAGCAACACTTGTCCAGCAAGGTGAAGAAGACGAAGAAGAGGAAATGAATTGGTATGTAAATTGGGATCCCGGATTTATCTTTCCTGATTTGAAAGACGGCGGCGAAATTGGTATTGATACGGTTAATCCAAAACGTGGAGAAATCCTTGACCGTAACCAAATGCCTTTAGCAATCAATGGGACAATTGTTGAAGTCGGCGTTGTCCCTGGTGAGCTTGGAGATAACGCTGAACAGTCAAAAAAACAAATTGCGGAATTGCTCGGTATCAGTGCTGAATCTGTCGACACGGCTCTTAATGCTGGTTGGGTCCAAGATAATTTATTTGTACCACTCAAAAGTGTCCTTTCTACTGAAGAGGAACTTCTATCCGAGTTAAGTGCCATTGATGGCGTTCAGCGCAGAGAAACTACCGGACGTGTCTACCCGGCTGGCGAAGCAGCAGGACATCTGGTTGGATATATCCGAAGTATAACTGCCGATGATCTGGAAGACCTTGATCCTGCTCAATATAGTGCGAATGATAAAATTGGTTCACGTGGACTTGAAGCACATTATGAGGAGCAACTTAAAGGAAAAAAAGGAGTAAAAATTACAATTAACAAAGAAGAACAAGATGAAATCATACTTGCTGAAACACCTGTGGAAGACGGTGAAACAATAACCGTTACCATTGATGTTAATGTTCAAGAAAAATTGTTTAAATCCTATGAAGAAGATGCAGGAACAGCTGCTGCAATTAATCCAACAACCGGTGAGACATTAGCACTAGTTAGTAGTCCTGCATTTGACCCAAATGAAGTTTTATATGGTACATCAGGAGATTTATGGGAAAGAATGGAGAACGATGAGCAAAACCCATTAATTAACCGGTTTGCTTCTACCTATGCCCCAGGATCGGTTTTTAAACCTGTCACCGGTGCAATTGGATTAAAAGATGGAAGCATTAAACTTGGTGAAGGAATAGAAATCGATGGTTTAACATGGAGCAATGGTGAAGGCTGGGGGAATTATGAGGTTACAAGAGTTTCTACCTCAGATGGTCCTGTTGACCTTGAAGATGCGTTAATCCGTTCAGACAATATCTTTTTTGCAAGAAAAGCTGTTGAAATGGGATCCGATGCCTATGTAAGTGGTCTGAACGAATTTGGATTTGGTGAAGATTTACCATTTGAATATCCAATCACAATGTCAACCATTTCTACAAGTGGTGATCTGGATGATGAAGTTTTATTGGCAAACTCTAGCTATGGCCAAGGTGAATTGGAAATGAGTGCACTTCATGTGGCATTAACCTACACGACATTCTTAAATGAAGGAAATATGATTATGCCTACATTCCTAACAAGTGAAGAAACAGCTCAAGTATGGAAAGAAGGATTAATTACACCGGAACAAGCAAAAGCAATTCAAGAAGCTTTAAGAAAAGTGGTCACAGAAGGTACAGCGAAAAAAGCTCAGAATGCAGACTTTCCTATTTCAGGTAAAACCAGTACGGTAGAGTTAAAGCTTTCGGATAGTGAGTCAGGTGCTGAGAATGGCTGGTTTGTAGGTTATCCAACTGATGATCAGGACATCCTAATTGCAATGATGGTGGAAGAAACACAGGATAAAGAAAGCGGACTTGCCGTTCAAAAAGTGACGGATGTCTTAAAACAAATGAAATAGTTTCCAAAGCAAAAAAATCTACTCCTCTTCGTTGCAGGAGTAGATTTTTATTTTATAATAATTTCGCCAGCGAATGAAACATATTTTCATCACGTGCATCAAGTGCCATATCGATCAGTCTTTTGATATTATCTCTTTCCAATTCATGAATAAATAGATGGGTAGCTTTTTCTTGGTCTGTCTTACTTAAGCTTGCATCGCTATGGTAATACGATTCAGCAATCGAATGCAATTGCTTTAGAAAATCAGGGATGGAGATGAGTTTGGACATCGGGACATTTACGACGTCTTTACCATTTTGAAAAGCAAAGACCGCATCGGTATTTTCTACCATCTTTGTTTTTCGATTAATCCGTATTTCATTGGCCTCAACAGGAATGAATTGATATACCTTTTTATTGATCATGACCGAAAAATATTGATACGCTAAAATAATACGGACATATTTATCTTCTGTTTTAACGTAGTACGGTTTTAGCATTTTAACAGTTACCATCGATTCCACCTCCCAATTTTTCTTACGCAATACCAATCTAAATTTTCAGTTAATTTATTTTACATGAATTTTCTGCGAATTACAAGAAGAAGTTTTGAAGAAGCCTTTCATTCTGGTAGGGAAATCGTCAATTTTCATCTTATCCTTCGATATATGACGATTAAATTAATGTCTGATTCATTTTTTCTTTCTCTATTTCAGTAAATACTCGGGATCTTGTTAGAAATCGTTTCCCTTCAGGACCTTCGAGGGAAAACATGCCGCCCCTCCCCTTCACTGCGTCAATGATAAGCTGTGTGTGTTTCCAATATTCATATTGATCTTTGGAAATATAAAAAGGTGTATCTCCTATTTTCCCAAGAAGTAAATCCGATTCACCTGTACGGAACTCATCTCTGGGGTAGCACATTGGGGAGCTGCCATCACAGCAGCCACCCGATTGATGGAACATAAGCGGTCCATGCATTTCTTTCAAATTCTCTATCAGTTGCAACGCATCTTCTGTAGCGACAACACGGTGAACCATTATTAATAATCACATCCTTTCGTACAAATGAATTATTGCTAGGTTAGCGTCGAATGGAAAATTTATTATTTCCCTAGAACAATCCAGCAGCACCTTCACTATAACTGATTAATAAATTCTTCGTTTGTTGATAGTGGCTGAGCATCATTAAATGGTTTTCACGCCCAATACCGGACTTTTTGTATCCGCCAAAAGCTGCGTGAGCTGGATATTGATGATAGCAATTTGTCCATACACGACCAGCTTGAATTCCACGACCGAAACGGTATGCGGTATTAATATTTCTCGTCCAGATTCCTGCTCCTAAACCATATAACGTATCATTGGCTATTTCCAATGCTTCCTCATCGTCTTTAAAAGTTGTTACAGAAAGGACGGGGCCAAAAATTTCTTCTTGGAAAATGCGCATTTTATTGTTTCCTTTAAAAATGGTTGGTTCCACATAGTAGCCTGCTCCGAGTTCACCCTCCAATTTGTTTACGTTACCTCCAACTAATACTTCTGCCCCTTCCTGTTTTCCGATGTCTAAATAGGATTTAATCTTTTCCATCTGCTCTTCGGAGGCCTGGGCACCCATCATTGTCTCCGTGTCGAGTGGATGACCAATTTTAATTTGTTTTACGCGTTCGATTGCTCTTTCCATAAACTTGTCATAAATAGATTCATGTACGATTGCACGGGATGGACATGTACAAACTTCCCCTTGATTCAAGGCAAACATAACCATACCTTCGATTGCTTTATCTAAAAATCCGTCGTCTGCATCCATGACATCTTTAAAAAAGATATTTGGTGACTTTCCACCAAGTTCCAACGTCACAGGAATGATATTTTCCGATGCATATTGCATGATTAGACGGCCGGTTGTCGTCTCACCAGTAAACGCAATTTTTGAAATACGGCTGTTGGACGCTAAAGGCTTTCCAGCTTCCACTCCAAATCCATTGACAATATTAAGTACACCAGGAGGTAACAGGTCTTTGATCAATTCCATGAGAATATGAATGGATGTTGGTGTTTGTTCTGCAGGTTTTAACACAACACAATTACCAGCAGCCAATGCTGGAGCCAATTTCCATGTCGCCATTAATATTGGAAAATTCCATGGAATAATTTGTCCGACGACACCTAGTGGTTCATGAAAATGGTAGGCAACTGTATCATTATCAATTTGACTGACGCCGCCTTCCTGCGCTCGAATCACTCCAGCAAAATAACGGAAATGATCAACAGCTAATGGTAAATCCGCAGCAAGTGTCTCTCTGACTGCTTTTCCATTATCCCAGGTTTCTGCTACTGCAAGCATTTCCAGATTTTCTTCTATACGATTAGCTATTTTGTTTAATACATTTGATCGTTGGGCAACCGATGTCTTTCCCCATTCATCTTTTGCTGCATGTGCCGCATCAATGGCAGCTTCTACATCTTCTTTCGTCGATCTGGCAACCTTACAAAAAACTTCTCCAGTAACCGGACTGACATTCTCGAAATACTTACCGTTGATTGGGGACTGATATTCTCCTCCGATAAAATTATCATACTTTTCCTTAAAATTTACTAGAGCCCCTTCTGTGTTTGGGTTTGCATACCTCATTCATTAATTCCTCCCCTACATTGTAAGCGATTACAATTATGTGATGAAAGAATACATGTTGTGGACTATCTCTTTCTAGATTATAACATTATATGTTTAACTATTCCAATAATTATAATTACGTAAAAAAATAAAAATCCTTGACCAATCTATTTTGATCAAGGATTTCCTCAAGCTGAAGCTATAAGAAAAACGCTGGTAACCCAACGTTATAGCTAGCAAGTATTGTATTATGATTTCAAATTTTAGCTTCAGCTTATTTTGAGATACTATTTCCTACTACTTCATCTCCGGAATAACGCGAACTTCTCGTTCCATTGTCGATTTACATAGTGGACACGCTGGTTCCTCGTTAAAACTGTATGTTTCTCTCATCCAGCCTTGACAATCGTCGCTTGTGCATGACCATACGTTCGTTTCCACTTCAGGAACCGGTTCCTTTGGTCCTCGAGAAAATGACATAATAGCATCCCCTTTCCTTCTACTCTTCTTATTATACTCCTTTTCGGGTAACAATGTAAGGGCATGCTTAGGTACAGATTAAATTTTCTGTTTAACAAGTTCCTCAAATACTTGCAATGCCTTTGGATGAAACTCATGGTGATTTTTAATAATGGAAAATTTGCGCTTAATTGGTGTCCCATCAATGATGAGCTTTTGAACTTTATTCAATTGAATTTCTTTTGCAAATGTTAAATCAGAAAGCAGGCTGATGCCTAACCCGGCTTCAACCCCTTCTTTAATTGTCTGTGTACTACCAAATGTTAAAACGCGTTTTGGATGAAGACAGTGCTTTTCGAAAAAATTTTCAAGCACTTTACGTGTCCCGGAACCTGACTCCCGAATAATCCAAGTTTCTTTTTCCAAATCCTCTATGGAGACTTCTTCTTCTACTTTATATGGTTGCCTTTTCGCTGCGATAATATACATTTTATCTGTTGAAAACTGCTCAACGGAAAACTGTTGATGCGAGTAATTTCCTTCAATGAGTCCAATATCTATTTCATGGTGCAAAAGCTGCGAACCAATTTCATCCGTATTTCCGATCGTAACTTCGGGAACAATCTGAGGGTATCTCTCCTGTAATTCCGCCAACAGTTTGGGTAGTAAGTATTCCCCAATGGTATAGCTTGCGCCAATCTTCAATTCCCCACTTGGATCATTTTGTAAATCCGAAACAAGAATCTGCATTTGATCATAACTGCGCAAGATTTGCTGTGAATATTGATAAACAATCTTTCCTGCTTTGTTCAACTCTACAAATTTATTGCTTCTCTCCAGAAGCCGTACACCGAGTTCCTTTTCCAAGGATGCTATGTACTGACTGACTGCTGGCTGAGACATATGTAAAGCCTCAGCAGTACGGGAGAAACTCTTCCGTACAGCCACTTCTTTAAATACAACAAGATGTTGATCCACCAACTACTCCCCCTTCCAGGTGCCTGTCACTCCCCGAATTTTGTCGAATAATATTGCATTTTCTATTTATAAGTATATCTTATCATACTAATAACAATAATTTATTTTTCTTATGTTGAAAATGAACTTATACTTAAAATTACAATTAGAAAGTGAGGATTATCTATGAGCACATTAACGAAAGGCTCCAATTATTGGAGAAAGCTATTATTAGGAATCGGTTTTACATTTATTTTTGCCCTGTTTGGATACTTGCTATCATTGGTACCCGGTTTTAATCGTGTTGGACCACTTGCTAGTGCTATCATGCTCGCTATTACCTATCGACAAATAGCTGGCTATCCTGAATTTTTTCGTATTGGAATTGAATTCTCATCTAAATATTTATTACGTTTTGCTATTATTTTATATGGGCTAAAATTAAATATGGATGTCATTTTTCAAGATGGACTTGGATTACTACTTAAAGGGACGATAACGATTATCTTCGCAATTCTCGTAACGATATATCTAGCAAAATTATTTAAAGGAAATGCCCAAATAGCATTACTACTCGGAGTTGGCACAGGGGTTTGTGGTGCAGCGGCCATCGCTGCAATTGCGCCAATTGTAAAAGCGAAAGACGAAGATACAGCAATAAGTATTGGTATTATTGCACTTGTCGGAACGGTATTTTCAATTATTTATGCACTCTTACTGCCGCTACTGCCAATTTCAGATGTCCAATACGGGATATGGTCAGGTCTCAGCTTACACGAATTAGCGCATGTTGCTCTCGCAGCAGAACCAGCAGGTGAAGAAGCACTTGCAATAGCATTACTGGCAAAGCTTGGACGTGTTTTTCTTCTTGTACCCCTATGTTTTGTTTTAATTTTCTGGGTTAAAAACCGTAAATCCGTAGATGGGACAGATAATACGAAAGTTAAATTTCCAATGTTTTTGCTTGGATTTATTGCAATGAGTTTATTTGGAAGTTATGTATTGGGAGACCTAGTTCCGGTAACAGATAATGTCATGGGTGTTATCAGTTTTGCTACCACATTCATCCTTACTTCAGCCATGGTCGGACTTGGGTTGAATGTAAGCTTGAAGGATGTTAAAAACAAAGCAATGCGTCCACTGTTTGCTATGTTGATCGCTTCGGTACTTGTTTCCATTTTGATGTACTCGATTGCTGGAATTTAATTGAATGATTGTCTTCGAGGATTGGCTGCTTAGCCGATTCTTTATGATTAGATGATTGATATAAACAGGGAGTGACCAGCACCTAATGGTGGGCACTCCCTAAGCAATCTTATAATGCAAAGCTTTCGATAGCTTTAGCAACGCCATCTTCATTGTTTGAATCCGTTATATGGTTAGCAACATTTTTGATTGCTTCCTGGGCATTGCCCATTGCTACACCTATTCCGGCTTCTTGAATCATCTTAATATCATTCAGGCTATCGCCAACTGCCATGACTTCTTTCATCGTTATACCAATCTTGTCACACAGAAAATGGAGTGCTCTCGCTTTACTAACGCCCTTTGGATTAGCTTCCATGTTGGTTGGCAATGAGTTAGTCAACTCAAGCCCTTCATAATGTGAAAGCTCCTGTACCATGATGTCCAACTTTTGTTTATCTTGGGATTCACAGCCAAATTTCAGCCATTCATAGTCATAAAAGTTCTCTGGAGCTTCCCCACGGAAAACACCACTTGTGGAGATCATCCACATATTAACTCCGACCTGTGTTCCCAGATTATATAATTTCTCAATGAGCTGTGTTTCAAGTAAATGCTGATCCAGAAGTTCTTTTCCAACTGTCCAAACCTGACCACCATTGGCAGTTATCAGATAGGATTGCAATTTCAATTGTTCTGCATAGGGATAACAGGTTTGAAATCCACGTCCTGTACTAAGAACAACGTGTATACCTTGATTCATCGCATCTTCAATTGCTTTTACAGTACGTTCTGATACTTCATGATTATCCGATAATAGAGTACCATCCATATCTAACGCAATAAGCTTTATATCTTGTTTTTGTTCTGTCATTAAAATGCTCCTTTTTCTATTGGTCTTCGTTACTAAAATTTAAGCAATTCTAACTGTAATCCATTTTAACAGAGGTTACGCCAGAACGATAAGAAAATCATTTTATTCCCCATAATGAACGATAATCGCCAGCCAAATTGGAATATTACTCTCATCTTCAATTTAGGGAGGACATACCACACCCACCCCTATCACTTTACACAACTCTTTCGCTTCGTCTACTTTGCATAACATGAACAAATACTAAATAAACGAGTGGTAATAGACCTGCCAGTAGTACAACACCATTCCAACCTGCAGTGTTCCAGATTGGACCTACTGCTGAACTACCTAATGTAACACCAACATAGTAAGCAACTAAATATAGACTTGAAGCACTTCCTTTATGATGTGTTGCATGTTCTGTCACGGACGTTGCTGTCAATGAATGCGCAGTAAAAAAGCCAAGACATAGCACACACAAACCGATTACTATTACGATTAAAGACTGGCTAAAGGTGATAAATGCCCCCATTGATAATACGATAATTCCAGCAATACGAACTTTCTTTAAATTAAGTTTCCCCGCAAGCCAACCAGCAAGTGGCGCTCCTATCACTCCCAATCCGTAGGCTAAAAATGTATAGGAAATAGCTTCCATTGATAATGAAAAAGGCTCAGACTCCAAATGGAAAGGCAAATACGTCCATATCGATGTGAAGGAAAATTGCAGAACAACACCTATTCCAATGATGACAAGAATGGCAGGATTTTTTAAATGAAAAACCATCCCTTCCATATCCTTTTTAAATGGAAGTCTGCTAGCTTCAAAAAATCTTGATTTGGGTAGGAATAAAAATACAAGTACGGAAATGAATACGCCAATTCCAGCAAAAACATAAAATGCTGTTTGCCAAGAATAGTGGTCGGTTAAATAGCCAGTAACCACTCTCCCAGCCATTCCACCAATAGCATTGCTTGATATGTATAATGCAGTTGCTACACCAACACTTCGCCGATCAATTTCTTCATTCAAATAAGCAAGCGATGCAGCAGGTAAACCGGCAAGTGCAAATCCTTGAATAAAGCGCAGCAGTACAATCAGATAAAAAGAGTCAGATAGAGGAATGAGAAAGAATGGAATAACCGAACCAATTAATGAAAACTTAATAAAGAAAGTCCTTCCTACCCTATCTGATAGAAATCCTAAAATAATTAATCCCATGATTAGTCCAACAATCGTCATTGACAATACCAACGTGGACTCTGAAACCATGACATCAAATTCCTGGACAAATAATGGTAATAGTGGTTGAACGACATATGTACTTGCAAAAACAAAAAAAGATGCAAATGCTAAAATCAATGTTATCTTCCAAAAATAATAATCCTTGATCGTATACTTGTGCTCCTGCCTCATCACATGACACTTCCTAGTTTATATAGATAAATCGCTTTCTCTATCTACTATAGCATAATCTATTTCGTAAAAATCTATAATTATCAGCCTAATTCGAGATATATCAGCTTTTCTACATCAGGAAATACGTTACTGCAACTATTTTCCGGAGAAATGATAAACATTGTACTATTTATAAAACAGGATAGCTGCGTAAAGAACGCAGCTACCCTGTTTATTTCAATTTTCATTCACACTTCTTCATCATCGAATACTACTTCACGCAATTCATTCGTCTCTTCAAAATCCACGATACGGTCCAGATCCAGTAAAATCAATAGATGACTATCTACTTTTGCTACACCCTTAATAAATGTATCTTTGACCCCACCTACAAGTCTTGGTGCAGCCTGTATCATCTCATGGTCAATATCCATTACTTCTGTAGCTGCATCGACGATTAGACCTACCTGCATATCTTGAACAGAAACGACGAGGATGCGACTATCATCCGTCGTTTCTGTTTCAGCAATCAGGAGACGTTCCTTTAAATCAATAATAGGCGTCGTTTCTCCTCGCAATCCGGTTACACCTTTAATAAACTCGGATGTTCTTGGAACTTCCGTAATATCCTGCACCCTTTCAATGGAGATGACCTGCTGGATATTTACCCCAAAAGATTGCTCCTTTAATTTGAATACAATAAATTTTGTTATTTCTTCCAATTTATGACCCTCCGACTCTATTTAATTAATGCGTTTGGATCCAGTACTAATGCAACTTCACCGTCACCTAAAATAGTTGCACCGGAAATGGCGAAAACATCTTTTAAGTAGTTGCCAAGCGACTTCAATACAACTTCTTTTTGTCCAACAAAGGAATCCACAATTAAACCAGTCAGTTTGTCCCCTTTTTTGACAATAACAATGGAGAATTCCTGCTTATTGTTTACTTCCTTTGATGGGACGTCAAATATGGTTTCTAAGGAAACGAGTGGAATAACTTTACCTCTAAAGTCCATTACCTTCTTACCATGGGCGTACATCATCTGAGTTTTATCCAGTATTGCGGTTTCAATTATACTGGATAATGGTACCGCATAAGTTTCCTGCTGTACTTTAATTAGCAAGGTAGCAATAATCGAGAGAGTTAATGGTAATTGAATGGAAAAAATACTTCCTTTTCCAGCTTTAGATTCAATGGATATCTGACCGCCAAGTGATTCTATTTTATTTTTAACAACATCTAGACCAACCCCACGACCAGAAATGTCCGATACTTTGTCAGCAGTACTAAAACCCGAAGATAAAATAAAATTAGCAACTTGATCATCGGTTAATAATTCCGCCTCTGCGGCAGAAATAAGTCCATTTTCAATTGCTTTTGACTGCACCTTTTCTCGATTTATGCCAGCACCGTCGTCTTCAATTTCAATAAAAACATGATTGCCACTATGGTATGCCCTTAATATTAAATTGCCTTCCTCATGTTTACCAACCTGCTTCCGAACATCCGGCAATTCAATTCCGTGATCAACGGAATTGCGAATTAAATGTACTAAAGGGTCCCCAATTTCATCAATAACCGTTCGATCGAGCTCCGTATCTGCACCAATTATGTTAAGATTAATATGCTTATTCAAGTCTTTGGCAAGTCCTCGGATCATCCGTGGAAATCGATTAAATACCTGATCAACCGGTACCATGCGCATTGCCAAAATTAAACTTTGCATATCGGTTGATACACGGCTCATATGCTCAACGGTATCTGTAAGGTCACTATTGCTTAGACTATCTGCAATTGCTTCCAGTCTACTTCTGTCGATAACCACTTCTTCAAACAAATTCAACAGATCATCGATTTTTTCAAGATTGACCCGGATCGTTTTGGAACTACTATTGCTTGTCCCAGGTGCAGACTTTTCTGTAGTTGCAGCCGCATCTTCTTGTACGAGTTGTGACACCAGATTCTCCTCATCAATTGGCAGATCGTCTTTCTCCGAATTAGAAATGGTAACCAGATTACCAATATCCACCTCTTTAACCTCAGATACTTTTTCAATGATCGTTTTTATTGTTTCAGCCTCCATTGTTGAGAGGAATATCATTGAAAATTGTTGAGCAAAATTACCTTCTTCAATTTCTTCGACAGAAGGATTTGTCCGAATCATTTCCCCACGATCTTCCAAAGACTCAAAAACCATATAGGCACGAGCGCCTTTTAAAATACAATCGTCTGTCAATGTAACTGTTATTTGATAAGGGAAAAATCCCTGTTCACTGGCCTGGTCGATAATGGTTATTTGAAATTCGTCAAGATTCAGTTCTTCCGTATTAATGAAGTTACCTTCATTTGCAACTGTTGATTTGATCACTGCCTTAACCGGTTCTCCCTGTTCAATTTGATCCAGTTGCTGTACCAATTCGGAAACATCTTTTTTCCCGTCTTGTCCTTCACTGATGGTGCTAACCATATCTTCTAAATATTCAATTGCTGAAAATATAATATCAATAATAGCAGTTGAAACCGTTAATTTATGATTGCGAATCAAATCCAATACATTTTCCATTTTATGAGTTAAGGAAGCGATATCCTCATACCCCATTGTTGCAGCCATTCCTTTTAATGTATGGGCGGACCTGAAAATCTCATTTACAAGATTTAAGTCCTGAGGTTGTTTCTCCAATTTAAGAATATTATCATTAACCGCCTGTAAATGCTCGCGGCTTTCATCCAAAAACACTTCCAAATATTGATCCATATCCATAGGAAAAATCCTTTCTCATTTCCAATTTGTCACATAAATTCTTTGTTTAAGGCTATTTTCAGAATAGCAGATTGACTTCTATTTCAATAGTCTTTTTGAAAATTATGTAGGCTAAAATCCCTAATTTTTATATCGGTTGAAGAGCGAAAAATGTGAAGGGTAAAAAGGAAATACGAATCTATATGAAAAACAGGAAACAGAATCACTCCGTTTCCTATCCTATCCTTAAAATAAGAATATCTCTAAAGCTTAAATTTTCTAATGAGTTCATTTAATTCTTCTGCTGAATTTGCAAGCTGCTCTGAGCTTGATGCAACTTCATCCATCGAACTGCTTGTTTGTTCCGTAGAAGCGGCAATTTCCTGAACACCTGCAGCCGACTCTTCTGAGACAGAAGCAATTTCTTCGACAGACCCGTTCATCTGGTTTGTACTATCTGCAATATCCAAAAGGTTTTCTGATACGATATTTATATCCGTTACCATGTTCGTAATGGAAGACTTTACTTCTTCCAACATTTCCGCGGTTGACTGAATTTGATATGTACCCTGTTCAACTTCTTTATAGCCACCTTTCAATGAATCGGTCACATTACTTGTCTCTGTTTGGATCGTACCTACTATCTCTGTTATATCCTTTACAGAGTCAGAAACCTGTTCAGCAAGCTTTCGGACTTCATCTGCTACAACAGCAAATCCTTTTCCATGCTCACCGGCTCTTGCAGCTTCTATTGCTGCATTTAAAGCGAGCAGGTTTGTTTGTGAAGCAATTTTCTGAATCACAGATATAAGTTTAGAAATCTCCTGCGACTGCGTATCCAGTCCTTGAACCTTTGCAACTGAATTTTTTACGAGCTGGTTTATTTTCTTCATTTGAACATTCGAGTTTTCCATAAGCTGGCTTCCAATTCCGATTTTCTCCAGTACGTCATTCGAATTAACGTGAACATTTTCACCTTTTTCTTTTGCTTCCTTAACCTTAATCGAGAATGTGCTCATAACAATTGCTAGATCACTAGCACTATTTGCCTGTGTTTCCGATCCTGTAGCTAATTCTTCCATTGTGGTTGCCACCTGATCCGTACCGGCTTTCACCTCATTCGCAGAGCTTGTTAACTCTTCCCCTTGACTGGATAACAGTTCGGATACTTCACTAAGTTTTGTAACGACATTATTCAAATTATAGCTCATTTCGTTTGTCGAAATAATAAGTTGGCCGGTTTCATCCCTAGTGGTAACTTCCAACGGTTCTTGACTGATATCCCCAGATGAAACCATCTTCATCCGATGCATCACTTTATTAATCGGCCTAGAAATACTGTTGGATGTAATCATACTTGAAACAATTGCGACAGCAAGTATGATAACGCCAAGTGCAATCATACTGATATAATTTATTCTATTATTTTCTAAAATGTTTTTACCCAAATCAGTTATAATCTCTTCTCTTGTCTCAGATGCAGCAATCATTGTATCGATTATTTCATCCGTTAGTGGACTTAAGTCATTTTTCATCATCCTTAATGCTTCGTCCTGATTCCCACTTTCATAGAGAGCTATGATTTCGTCGGTAAGTGTTCCCCATTCGATTTTCTTATTTATTAATTCTTGATTTTCTTTACTATTATTTAAAGCTAATAACTCCTCTTCTAATTCAAAAGAAGCACCAAGTGAGTCTGTAAATCTATTCTTTTCATTTACATCATCGAATAATAAATAGCCTCGTAAATAAGCTTCCCGCGTAGCCATATTATTTGCCAAGTTTTCATCGACAATCAGCAAGGATAGTTGATAATCCATGATTTCGGTCGTTTGTTCATTCGTGGTACGAATCATATAAGAATTAAATAGTATAAATATAAGTACAAGGAGTATTACGACTGCAAAACCGGATAAAACCCTTGTTCTAATGCTTTTAAAATTGTATAACTTCTTCAATACTTCCACTTCTTTCATCCTCTTATTGAGGTATATTTATTTCATAATTAGGCAGAATGAGTACTTCCACTCTTCTGTTTTTCGCCCGATTCTCCTCACTCGTATTTGCTACAATTGGTTTGTGCTCTCCGAATCCTTTCGCACTGAAGAGGGTAGGGTCCAATTCTTCATTCTCCAAAACAAGACTCATAAAGTTCAAGGCACGAGTCACACTTAGTTCCCAGTTCGAGCTATATTCTGATGTACCAATCGGGACATCATCAGCATGTCCACTGATAACAATCTGATGTGGAGGCTCTGTATATAAAAGATTAGAAACATCCCGTGCAACTTCATTACCTTCTGTTTTTACTTCTGCACTGCCAGAATCAAAGAAAATATCATTTACAATGGTGATCAGCAAACCCTCATCCGTCAATTCCGTACCTAACTGATCAGTAAGACTATTTTCATAGATATAATCTTGAATCATCGTTTGCAGTTGTTCTAATCGAACGAGTTCACCTTGAGAATCGCTTTCAGCTTCCTTATCTTTTTCCTCATTCTTATCTTCCTGCACTTCGTCTGCTGGCAGAGGTTCTACCGGAGCATTATTTTGCTCTAGCAGTCCAGTCCCACTGCTCGAAAATTCACTGCGGAACACACTTGATAGTTCTTCATACTTTTGAACATTGATATCACTCATCGCAAACAGAACAACAAATAATGCTACTAGAAGTGTCAGTAAATCAGAATACGGGAGCAGCCACGATTCATCAATATGCGATTGCCTTTTCTTTTTTCTTCTACTCATTGGCATCAGCCTGCTTCATCGCTGCCATCTCTTTACCAGAGAGTAAAGATCCAAGTTTCTCTCTAACGATCATTTTAGAATCTCCTGTCGTTATAGAGAGAATTCCCTCTACCATAATTTCCTTGTTTAAAACTTCTTTTTTGGACTTCTCCCGTAATTTATTAGCAAATGGATGCCATAACACATACCCAGTAAAAATACCTAACATTGTTGCAATAAAAGCTGATGAAATTGCATAACCAAGCGCATCTATATCGGACATATCTCCTAAGGCAGCAATTAAACCAATTACCGCACCAAGCACCCCAAGTGTTGGTGCATATGTACCCGCCTGGGAAAAAATAGCTGCACCCTCTTCATGTCTTTGCTCCATCGCATCTATTTTTTCAAGCATTATATCTTTGATAAAATCGGGTGACTGTCCGTCGATTGCAAGCTGCAACCCGGATGATAAAAATGGATCATCTACCTCTGAAACCCGTTGTTCCAGTGTTAGGATTCCTTCTTTTCGGGTCTGATCTGCCCATTCACTGAACATTTGAATCAGATCCTTTCTGTCTATATGGTTTTGTTCTGTAAAAAGAATTTTAAATAGCACAGGGACTTTTTTTAAGGTGCTTGCTGGAAAAGCTATGGTTACAGCAGCAACCGTTCCTAGAAGTATAATTAAGATTGCTGCAGGATTTACCAGTGCCATGACACTTACGCCTTTAAGCACCATACCTACTCCAATCGCAACGAGTCCTAATATCAAACCTATAATCGATGTTTTATCCATGCGGTTACCTCCTGAAGAATATGAAATCTTTCATTGTAAAGTTGTTATTCTTTTTATCGGTTTATATTGCGAGGAGTGTAGTGAATTATTGGAATGTCGAATATTTCGATTATTGCTCGATGGATTCGACAAAATTCGGGGAGTGACAGGCACTCTTTATTTCGATATATTTCACTCTCCTCCTCATTTCCAGTAAAATAAAAACAGATCATTGAGAAAGGGTGAATCAACATGCTAAACACGTTTGTATTAAACACGAACAATCATTCAGAAATGATAGAAATTACTGCAGAAATTGAGGAGTGGATACATAATGAAGGAATAGCAGATGGCATTGCAGTAATCACATCTCTACATACAACAGCAGGGATTACAGTAAATGAAAATGCGGATCCGGATGTGAAGCGGGACATGCTTATGAGGCTAGATGAGGTCTATCCATGGGAACATACAAAGGACAGACATATGGAAGGTAATACAGCATCTCATTTAAAAGTAAGTACTGTCGGCCATGCACAGACGCTGATCATCTCAAACGGTGCGTTGTTGCTTGGTACATGGCAGGGCGTCTATTTCTGTGAATTTGACGGACCGAGAAGAAACAGGAAGTATACAGTAAAAATAATGGAAGGTTAAGCTGATCACAGGACAAGCAGTTCTCCTTTTGGTGTTAATCATAACTGCTTGTTCTGCCTGATTAATTGTAAAGTTTTTAGGTACCTTTAGCATAGTTACGAAGACTTATTTTTTTAAAATATACGCTGCTTTTAATCCTTTTTCATCTTCTTCCCTCCTCTCTCTTCCATATCTAGGATGTATAGCTCAGTTATATTTTCCCTATGTACCTGATAAAGGCGATTAAATGTCCCGAATCACAACCAATTTGATTAAAAAATTTAAATTTAGATTATATAGAAATTATTTAAAATATTTACTATAATATAGGAAACTGATGTTCTTTCAGGTTGTGCCATAGTCATTATTTTTGCCTTTATTAGATAGAAGGGAGGAAAATTAGGATGAAAAAAAATACAAGTCCTGATGAGGAACAATGTGAATACACATGGGCTAAACAGTTTGTTGATGAAAATGAGTTGATTTTCCGTAACAATCTGATGCGATCATTTTTGCTTACGAAGAATAATTGTTTTCTTCTGGATCAGTCCATCCGTTATTCAACATCTGATGCAAAAAAAGCGTTAGATAAGGCGTTCCAAGATCATCTTGCCGAGATAAGGTTAATTAGTCAATTATCAAATGATTTGCGAAGGTATGCAATTCGTTACGACCAAAAATTTAACCTGGAAAGGAAACGGCAATTATTAATTTTGGACCAGCCAAATCATATTGATACGAATAACCCAGCATCGAAAGTCGATCTTATTGCAGACGATCAAGCTTTATCTGTTGATGAGGAAGCCTTGGAAAACGATAATCACTTGGAAAGTAACATTGGAAATCCTTCTCTTTATCAAGCTCTTCATTCTCTCACACCAAGACAGAAATATATTTTAGAAGCATCGTATCTTTTTCATATGACTGATACGGAAATCGCAGCTAAAGAAGGTGTCTCCCAGCAATCCATTTCCAAAACAAGAAACAAAGCTTTAAGCAACCTAAAAAATCAGTTATTAGCAGAGGAGGGTAAACATGAATGAAATTTCCGCTCTCTCTTATATGGTCCAATCCATGGAAAATGTCGGGTTTCCGGTTGTGGTTACTTTAATTTTGTTAATTCGTTATGAAGTAAGAATGGAACGTTTAGAAAAACATTCCAAAGATTTATCGGATATTATAAAAGAATTAAGGAGGGATATTTCATGACTCGACTCATTGATTTAACGAAAAAAATTCAAAAGCAAAATGATATCGAATCGTTGGAAATTGTTCTTCATTTATTTGAACCGAAAATCAGAGTTTCTTTGAAACAGACTTCTCCCCAAGAACGGGAGGACCTGTATCAGGAATTGAAAATCAGAACAATTGAGATTGTTAGGCAATATGACTTCCATAGCACATATGGATTTTGGGAATTCACAGATATACTAAGGAAACAATACTATATGGAATATGCTGAATCAAAGTAGCTCTACAAGTTCTAAAACGCATACTATATTCAACGCTTAGAGGAGGAAAGTACAAATATTGTATAATAAGAAAATAATTTATTCTGTTTCTAATTTTAATCCTCCGGTATAGAATCCGTTCTCTTTCAGAGGGGGACGGGTACATAATGCTAGAGAATACGAGTTCAGCTGCGCCCCTCACCCGCTTTTCTAGGTGGGGGAAGGAAACCGCTCTAATTACCTCTTTATTTCTCTTACTTTTTATGATGTACAAGCCCATCATCTTCCTGAAAAGATCTTACAGTGAACCAATCCCGCTACATGAACTACCCAACTATATTATAAAAGGGAGAACTGTTTGTTCTCCCTCTCCTTCTGTCTATTTATTTTCTCTTATCTATCCTGAACTGCTGTTTGTACTTGAAGTTGATAATTTTTTGCCATTTCAACAGCGCTTTCTGCTTCAATATATCCCCATAAATCATCAAGTGTAGAATGAGAAGTTGCCTTTAAGATGCTTTTTATATCATTCGGACTGAGCTTCGGGTTAGCTTCCAACATAAGGGCGATGATTCCTGCACAAATTGGTGTTGCCATCGATGTACCTGACAACTGGATGTAGTTTTCATCGATAATCAACTCTGGTATTTGTGATTCGATTGCTGACCCTGCGGCTAACAGTGAGATAATATTTGTACCTGGTGCATAGATATCTGGTTTAATTAGGGAATCGATTGTAGGTCCCCTACTGGAATAATCTGCGATAATATCATCCTTACGTTCGATCGTATTCTGATCATCCGTCGATCCGACCGTTATGATAAATGGGTCGATTGCTGGGGTACTGATTGTTGCTGCAGCAGGTCCACTGTTTCCGGCTGGTGCACATACAACAATTCCTCGATGCCACGCCTTCTGTGCCGCTCGTGATAGTGGATCATCTCTGAAAGATTCATAGGCAGGAGCTCCGAGTGATAAGGAAATGATTCGAATATTATGCGCTTCTTTATGATCCATACACCATTCCAAACCTTCGATAATCGTTGATAGTCTACCACTTCCCTGTTCATCCAAAACTTTGATTCCTATTATAGAGGCTTCAGGTGCTGGGCCTACATATCTTCCATTGGAGAGATTACCGTTTCCAGCAGCATCACCGGCACAATGTGTTCCATGACCATTATCATCATACGGTTCGCTTTCACCATTTATAAAATCTTGAAACGCTATTATTCTATTGGAGGGATTGATCAAGTCTTCATGCGGGTAAATTCCTGTATCGATGACAGCAATCGTTATCCCATTTCCAGTTAAATCAAGATTTTTATGAACATGAACAGCACCTATTTGCTCACTCGCGACATCTAGAAAGGAAGTTACAATTCGATCGTAAAAAATCCGATCTACTGCTTCATGGTCTTTAATCTCTTTTATTTTATCAGGTGTTAAATGGCCTTTCACACCATTTATACTATGCAGTTCTCTTTCGAGTTTGTTATGAGAATCTAAATTGCAGGTTTTTAGGAGATCGTCTTTTTTGTCTTTGTCACAGTTCTTCTTCAAATAAACGATAATGGGGATTTCATTGCTGTTAAGTACATTCGTGTCTACTTTGCGGAAGTTCCATAATTGTTCCACCAGGCCAGGGTCAAGTTTGCGATCGGTATCTTCAAACCATACTCTTTTCCTGTTACTCATTTTACTCCTCCTTTTAAAATAATCTATCTTCATTGATAGATTAGCAATCAAGATAGATGATAACAATCCGACAACAGGACTATTTTTAGAAAATTAAAATAAAAAGTAGTAGTTTTGTCGATAGTTTGATAGCTTTTTGATTAATATTTGTTGCTTTTTAAGCATTGCAGAGTTGAGATGAAATGCTACGTAATTTCTATCTTTATTAGATCCTATCCATAAAGCGACGTAACTTCTGGGTGGTATTCTAAGATGTGTGCTATTGTTGCCGTCCGGGATCGCTACGGGCGGATGCTTTCCTCGGGCACGGCCTCAGCCTCCTCGAGAAACCCACTCTGCGGGGTCTTCGGACACGTGCTGGGACTGCGATTACTCGCCCCACCGGAAACATTTGTTCCCGCAGGAGTCACCGCCCTTCGCTCAACCGGACTGGTGAAGCTGTAGGATGTTATTTTATCTATTAGCAAGTGTAGTCATTGTCAACAACCTTCCAGCTATGGGAAATACACGTAGACTTCTGCGGGAGGAAAGGCATAGGTGAGACTCTGAAATGCGTCAGCATGAAGAGGCTCACCAGCCGCCCGCGAAAAGCGAAGTGTATTTCCCATAGCGGTCGCCGAAGCTTCTACATACTGTTAGAAACAACCAACAGTTATAGTTTATGTATTTTTTGAACTAACAACAATTCTTTTAGAATACACCCATTGATAGGATAGTAGATTTTAACCTTTACATTTTGAGACTTTTTACGTAATGACAAGCATACAATTAACTATATTTTAATATTATCAAATAATTTGATAATATTGTTTTGAATACGTTTACAAAATAATTAAGGAGGAATAATTGTGAAAGGATTAACTTCATTCTTTGACCGTATGGTTCAGCGTTATTTACCGGATGCATTTTTATTTGCTATTATCTTAACCTTTGTCGTTTATCTTTTGGGTGTGCTATTTACAGACAGTGGACCTGTTCAGATGATTGAGCATTGGGGAACGGGGTTTTGGGATTTACTTGCTTTTGCTATGCAGATGGCCCTCGTAGTTGTTACAGGGTATATTTTAGCAAATGCACCGGTTGTTAAGAACCTGCTGGCGAAATTGAGTACACTTGCCAATACGCCAGCACAAGCAATTATGTTAGTTACCTTTGTTGCCATTATAGCTTGTTTAATCAATTACGGGTTTGGCCTTGTAGTTGGAGCGCTCTTCGCTATTCACGTCGCAAAGCGTGTTCCATCCGTGGATTACCGCTTATTAATCGCCAGTGGATATAGTGGAATGCTTGTCTGGCATGGTGGTTTTTCTGCATCTATCCCACTAACCATTGCAACACCAGGGCATTTTTTGGAAGAAACGTTGGGAACAATTCCGGTAGTAGAGACGTTATTCAGTCCTTTTAATATTTTCACAGTTCTTGTACTCGTTATTACCTTACCTTTATTTAATCGTTACTTGTTAAATGGCACAGATCCGCTTAGAAACACGGATGCGGCTTTGTGGAAGTCAGATACTGAGGAACAAACCGAACATGAAATCACACAACCGTCCACACCTGCAGAGAAGCTTGAAAACAGCCAAATTGTTTCACTGATTATTGGTGTTATGGGTCTTGCTTTTATTGTTTATCATTTTGCTACAAATGGATTTGATTTGAATATCAATATCGTTAACTTCATTTTTCTATTCCTAGGTATCATTCTTCATAAAACGCCAAGACGATTTCTAGATACAGTAAGTAACGGTGTGAAAAATGCAGGAGGAATTATTATTCAATTCCCTTTTTATGCTGGTATTATGGGGATGATGGTTGCTTCTGGTCTTTCGGAACAAATGTCTCTCTGGTTCGTCAGTTTTTCAACTGAATATACACTGCCATTTTTCTCCTTTATTAGTGCTGGTATCGTGAACTTCTTCGTTCCCTCTGGTGGTGGACAATGGGCAGTTCAAGGTCCAATTATGATTCAAGCAGCTCTTGAAACCGGCGCAGACACAGCGAAAACTGCAATGGCAGTTGCATGGGGAGACGCATGGACGAACATGATTCAGCCATTTTGGGCACTGCCTGCACTCGCAATTGCTGGTCTGAAGGTTCGTGACATTATGGGATTCTGTGTAATGATCTTACTATTCAGTTTTATTCCTATCTCCATTGGTCTGTTTTTATTTTAATAAAAATCCAAAAATCCCCGATTCCTTCATTGGAGTCGAGGATTTTTTAATTGAGCAACGATAATACCAATAACAATCAACACAAATCCTACCACGATGCTTGGGGTCATTTCTTCGTTTAATAGTAAACTGCTAAACACAAGTCCAAACATGGGAACGAGCATGGTGGAGATTGTTGCTGTTACCATATCAATCATTCCTAAAATAATAAACCACACCGTGAAACATAATGCTGAAGCCAGTACACCTGTGAAGAGAATATAATAAGTGCTTTGTGCATTTAGGTGAACAGGCTCCCCCCATTCCATAAATAAGGTAACAATAAAAATAGCTATCGTTCCAAACAACATCTGAAATGCAGTTGCTTGTATTTTTGGTAAATCCTGTACATGTATGCGGTAATATACATTAGATACGGCCCAAGAAATGGCTGCAATAATAATTAACAATTCCCCAATTATAATAGACGGGTTCTGTCCAACCCATATGTCCCAACCAAGAATCGTCAACAATCCAAGCATTCCTATCCATAGACCTGCCATTTTAGCCGGAGTTATTTTTTCCTGTAAAAATTTAGTTGCTAGCATACTACTCCAAATCGGCATAGAGTAAAGTAGAACAGAAGATTTTCCTGCATCAACATATCGTAATGCGAACATAACAAATAGAAAAACAATTGCCGTTTGCAGAGTACCAACGATCAATAAATGTTTCCAGGACTCTCTCGGGGGTATTCCTATTTTCAACAGCCATACGAAGAGCATTAATGTTACTGTTCCAACACCAAATCGTAAAAAGGAAAATGAAAATGGACCCATGAATTCAATTGAAGCCTTCATCAATACCCAAGCATAACCCCATATGATGGTAATAGTAAGAATAAGTAACCAAAGGAGAAGTTTATTTTGGCGAAGCGTTTTTATACAAGGAAATTTTTGTGTCATAATGATTTTACATCCTCCCTGGTTCATTTATAGTTTATGCTAGCAGGTTTAGTGGATAGTTAAAAGTAAATATGAACAAAAAAAATAAGCCTGCCTTAGCACGCTTAGCTGATTGCTTTATAGACTGCTATCTCTTCTTTAGCTCTGCTCATGATACAATCCAAGACCTGAGACAGCCTATCGTTAAGGCTCTGTGCATTTTTTTCCAAACCATGGATATTTATCTCCACATCATTAACTCGTGTTTCCAACTGATTTATTAATTCATCCATATGATAGCTATTTTCTTGAACATCTTTGACATCATCGAGTAATAATGTGATGGATTCCAACAACTCGTCAATAATTTCCTGAGTCAAATCGTCCCCCCCTATGACTTTATTTTATTTCAATCGTGCATTCATTCACAAGTGTAATTAGTATGAATTCAATATTAAGGTATAGGTCATATTATCTGTATTTCAGAAAAAACAGTTAAAAACTGCCCTATTATAGTCTTCAAAGCTAATATTTTCTTACTGACAATTCATTTATGATATCCTATATAAATATACATGCAAAGGAGCGGTTTATAATGGACAAGCTTATAGAAAATCAAATTATTGGCCTATATCAACAACTTATTATTTCGTGGAATAATCGCCAAGCCCATGATATGGCTGATGTATTTACAGAAGACGGTGTACAAATCGGTTTTGATGGCAGCGTAGCAGATGGGCGTGAGGAGATCTTTTCACATATTGCTCCAATATTTAGAGACCACCCTACCGCACCGTTTGTAACAAAAATAAAAGAGATAAGTTTGTTAAATAACGATACAGCTATATTACGTGCGATTGCCGGAATGGTACCCCCTGGCCAATCGGATATCAACTCGGAGGTAAATGCCCACCAAACAATGGTTGCGGTTCATAAGAATGGAAACTGGCGTGTGAAACTTTTTCAGAATACGCCTGCACAGTTTCATGGAAGACCAGAGCTTGTAGAAGAAATGACAACTGAACTAGAGAGTTACTTTAACTAAAAACATGAAAATGTTTACTCCTCTTCTTTTCAATTAAGTACAAACTTAATTGCATATTCTAAAGGGAGCGACTCAGCACATCAAGCAGGGATTTCCCCATCTTGGTTCAAGCACAAAAAAGCGCCGCCCCAAACAAGAGGAGCAGCATACTATTATTTATTTTCCTTGAGAATATTACCAGCGAGAGCATAAAGCACAGCATAGGTGACAAAATGGGATGAGTTATCATTTGTGTCCTGCTGTGGATAAACTTCCACATAGTCCATGCCACGAATACCGAGTTTCGCAAATTCATGAATGAGTTCCAATAATTCATAGGAAGTGAGGCCATTTCCATCAACCGGCCCCCCAGGATTGAAGGCGAAATCCAAAACATCACTGCAAATACTTAAATAAACTGCTTCTGTTCCTTCACTTGCAATCGAATAGGCCTTTCGTGCCAATTCTGTAAGATCCGTTCCAGCCTTTCTTATTTCCCTGACAGATATCGTTGTAGCACCAACTTCATCCGCATACTTCCCAGTCTCCGGCTGATTGCGAGGCCCGTGAATCCCCATATGCACAATACTTTCATTACGCACGCTTTCACTTTCATATATTCGGTGGAAAGGTGTACTGCGTGCATAGAGGTCACCTTCATAATCCGGATGATTATCGTAATGGGCATCCAAATGTAGGATGCCTACTTTTCCTTTTACTTCCTCACTTAATGCTTTTACGATTGGAAAGGTAATCCCATGATCTCCACCAAAGGCGACAGGAAATTTGCCCGTTTTCCATACATCGGTTGCGAAATTTTCAATACGAGTCATCGTTTCCAGTGTATCAGCTGGAACGACGTCCACATCTCCCAAATCACCAATCTTATAATGACTCAAAACATCCATGTGATCTAATTCAGGTAAATAGCCGGAATATCGAGCGGAATTCAAGCGGATAACCTTTGGCCCAAGCTCACAACCAGTATAATCCCCCCATGTTACCGCCCCTTCCCACGGTACGCCATATACGAGTACATCTCTATCATGATAACTAGTATCTTTTAGGCAGACTTTCTTTCCGCCTAAATAACAAGGTGTATTGCCATATAATTTTTCCGTCATAAACTTTCACTCCTATATTATTTGACTCCTGCAACTTTATCAAACTCTTCTTGCATTTCTTTTGTAGGTCCCTTTCCTATAAGACTAAATACAATAATTGCTATACTTGATAAAATAAATCCTGGTACCATTTCATATAAATCCGAACCTGTTAGCGGCCATAGGAATATCGTAATTCCACCAACAATAATCCCAGCCAAAACTCCATTACGCGTTGTTTTCCGCCAAAATAAGGAAAACAAGATTGCTGGCCCGAATGTTGCCCCAAAACCTGCCCATGCATAGGATACAAGATCAAGTACGGAACTGCTCTCATTCCATGCAAGTATCAATGCGATAATCGCAATAACGAGTACCGAGATTCTACCGACCCATACAAGTTCTTTATCACTTGCCTTTTTACGCAAATATCTTCGGTAAAAGTCTTCTGATAAAGCACTCGATGACACGAGCAACTGGGAATCAACCGTACTCATAATTGCTGCTAATACTGCTGCAAGTAAAAAGCCTGCAACCCAAGGATTATAAACTACCTGTACGAGTTGAATGAATACCTGCTCCGAGTCAGCTAATGGCTGATCAAATGTTACAATCCCAAGCATCCCTACAATTAAAGCTCCATACAATGGAATAACAAGTCCCAGAGAAACACTTATTAAACGCGCTTTCCTGACTTCTTTATGAGAACGAATCGCCATAAACCTTGCTAAAATATGTGGCTGTCCAAAATAACCAAGTCCCCAGGCAAGAGCTGAAATAATACCGACCGCTCCAATTGCTCCGGCAGATTCCCATAGAACTCCCCCTGCTTCATCATAAGATGTAGCAGCAAATGCATCTATTAAACTACTGTTGATAGAACCCAATTGACTAAACAATTCCCCAAATCCACCAATTTGAATCAATCCATAAATGGCAGTAAATAATAAGGCTGCTGACATTAATACACCTTGAATGAAATCTGTATAACTAACTGCGAGGAATCCACCCAAGAAGGTATACGCTACAATTATAATTGCTCCAACGACTAGTGCTATATGATAATCAATATCGAATGTTCCTTGGAATAACTTCGCACCAGCCACAAGACCTGATGCGGTATAAAAAAGAAAAAATGCTAAAATAAATAATGCGGAGATCACTCTTAATAAATGGGAATTATCTCGAAAACGGTTTTCGAAAAACTGCGGTAATGTAATGGAATCATTTGTATACTCGGTATAAATTCTTAATCGCTTTGCTACATACTGCCAGTTAATCATCGCACCAAATGCCAAACCAATGGCAATCCACAAACTCCACTGTCCAAGTCCTGCTGCATATGCTGCACCGGGTAAACCGATAAGTAGCCAACCGCTGAAATCACTGGCTGATGCTGAAAATGCCGTTACCCAACTATTTAATTTTCGACCACCGAGAACATAATCTGATAATGTGTTTGTCATTCTGTATGTAATAATTCCGATGGTGATCATAACTGCTAGATATGCGACAAATGTTATAAGTGTTGGATTCATACGTCATCACTCCCCTTGTCCGTAAAGAAAGTAATGATCGCCCATACGACCAATAATGGCATCGGTACGGCAAACCAAAACAATGTCCAGCCATCAAGCATAAATTCCTCCATAGTAAGCCCCCTCCTATTTTTTATACGCTACTTTTTTCCTTTTCCCATACAGAATAATATTAAACCGGAAAATTTAAAATATTGTTGCATAGTTTAGAACTATGTAATTCGATTGGCTATTATGACTAGACATTCGCTATTGTCCAATCTATTAATCTATTTTACCTGGTTCCTTTACACTATCTTTTTAAAATATTATTTCACAATATAGTTAGTTTGTGTGATGGACAATTTTAATAGCGTGCTATAATTAAAATAGAATTTAATAAATAATGTGAATTCTATGAATAAATAAAAGGAGGAAAACTATGCAAAAACGTTTTATCTGTATCGTTATTACTGGATTACTAGTCTTCTTGATTATTATTACCACAAGTGAGCCTGTACAGGCAAAAAAAGATTCTAAGCCCCGCTTTACTTGGGGAGATCCTGGAGCTACATCACCCGTCTTGCATCCAGGTTCCGTTAATGGAGCTGGTATGATGGAGGGCCCTTTATTGGAAATCGGGCCTTATATGGAATCAGCAATTGAAAGTGGCGCATTTCCTGGCGCTGTCACATTTGTTGCAAGGAAAGGTCATATTGTCCAACAGGAGGCATATGGACATGCATACCTATATGAAGATGACACTGGTAATACAACCGACCAACCGATTAAAATGAGTCAAGATACCATCTTTGATCTAGCCTCCATCAGTAAAATTTTCACTTCAACAGCAGCTATGGTTTTGTATGAACAAGGTCTTTTTGAACTTGACGACCCTGTTGCTGATTACATTCCAGAATTTGCTGGGAATGGTAAAGAAAATGTAACGATTAAACAACTTATGACCCATACATCAGGATTTACCCCATGGATTCCGCTTTATACGATTGGAGACAATCGCGAAGATAGACTGCAATATGTTTATCAGTACCCACTTAATAACACACCAGGATCTACATACACCTACAGTGATTTAAACATGATAACCTTAGGAGCTCTTATTGAACGTTTATCAGGCCAGCGTCTGGATGAATTTGTTTATAAGAACATAACAAAGCCACTAAAAATGAATGATACGATGTATAACCCACCGGAATCATTAAAGCATCGTGTTGCTGCAACAGAGTACCAACCCGGGATTAACAGGGGCCTTGTCTGGGGTGAAGTACATGATGAAAGTGCTTGGTCCTTGGATGGCGTGGCAGGACATGCAGGCGTATTTTCAACTGCAGAGGATCTAGGTAAACTTGCACATATGTTTATCAATGATGGACGTTATGGCGGAAAACAAATTCTTAATCCGGAAACAGTAGAGTTATTAGTTGAAAATCAAATCCCTGCGTTTCCTGGTAATGATCATGGATTAGGATGGGAGATTTCACAGGCATGGTACATGGACGGGCTTTCCGGACCTGCATCAATTGGGCATACCGGTTATACAGGAACATCACTTGTCATTAACATGGAAAACGATACGATTGCAATTCTTTTGACAAATCGCGTCCACCCTACACGTGATACCGTATCAACAAACACTGCCAGAAAACAGCTTTCAAGACTCGTTGCAAATGCAATTCCCGTTGCTACTCCAAATGGGGAAGACGCATGGTACGCCGGACATGGTGATCATTTGGAAAATCGCAATTTAACAGTCGAAGTAAATGTAAAGGACGATGCGACACTGTCCTATGATACGTGGTACAGAATTGAAAATTATTGGGATTTTGGATATATCGAAGTATCAAGTGATGGTGATCATTGGAATACTGTTAAAGATGCTTATTCCGGAAGCAGTGAGAACTGGCTTCATGAACAAATTGAAATTCCTGCAAATACGACCCAAATCCGGTTTCGTTACGCTACCGATGGAGGTGGAAATGAACGTGGCTGGTATATAAGCAATCTGAAACTCACCGATTCTTTAGAAGAAAATATACCTTTTGAAGTGGTAAGCGATGGATGGGTCGAACGTAATTATTAATGAATTAGAGGAGGAGTATCATGAAATTTTTTCGCAACGCTCCATTTATTTTTGTCACTATAATTGTGCTTATGTTAAGCACATTCACCTTTTCAGGTAGTAAAGTTATTGCTGCAGAGGGTAAAATCCATGATTTAATCATATTCCAAAACGTTCCAGAAGCTGCTATAACCGTTGAGGATAAACAAATCGATTTAAATGTACTGAATATCTATGAAGATGGTCATTTTAAAATGAATTCTGAGGATTTAACATGGGCTTCGAAAAATAAGAATGTTGCTACGGTGGATCAGAATGGTGTTGTTACATTCACTGGGCAAAACGGCCGTTCCTTCATCACAGTCACAGATGGTAATTCAACAGATCGAATCGCCGTGCACAAGAAACAATCCGAGGAGCTTGTTATGAAAGAAAAAGGAAATCGCTACGATGTAATCGAAAATGCAATCAAAGGAATGACACTAAATGAAAAAATAGGTCAAATGCTTATGCCGGATTTTAGAAACTGGGACGGGGAAAATGTAACTGAAATGCTCCCCGAAATCGAACAGCTAGTAAAGGAATACCATCTTGGCGGAGTCATTTTATTCGCTGAGAATGTTGTCACTACAGAACAGACAGCCCGCTTGGTAGCAAATTATCAAGAAGCAAGTGAAAAATATGGATTGTTGCTGACGATTGACCAGGAAGGTGGGATTGTTACCCGATTGCAATCAGGTACACATATGCCCGGTAATATGGCACTTGGCGCAACCCGTTCTGCTGAAACCGCAGAAAATGTAGGACAAGTGATTGGTAAAGAACTACAAGCTTTAGGAATTAATATGAACCTCGCTCCAGTATTGGATGTAAATAATAATCCTGATAATCCGGTAATCGGTGTACGTTCGTTCGGAGAATCACCTGAACTGGTTGCAGAAATGGGAACAGCATATATTCAAGGTTTGCAAAGCACAGGGGTTGCAGCAACTGCTAAGCATTTTCCAGGACACGGTGATACCGCTGTTGATTCACATCTTGGACTGCCTGAGGTTCCACATGATAAAGAACGTTTATTGGAAGTAGAACTCTTCCCTTTTCAACAGGCAATGAAAGAAGGCATTGATGCAGTCATGACGGCACATGTTACTTTCCCTAAAATAGATGATACGAAAGTAATCTCTCAAAAAGATGGTACGGAAATATCTTTGCCTGCTACCCTTTCCTACAAAGTATTAACCGGTTTGATGCGTGAAGAAATGGGATATGACGGTGTGATTATTACCGATGCTTTGAACATGGCTGCGATCGCAGAACATTTCGGATCCGTTGATGCCGTCATCCGTTCTGTAAAAGCCGGAACAGATATTATATTAATGCCTGTTGGTCTTGAGGAAGTAGCAGATGGCTTGGTAGAAGCAGTTGAAACAGGAGAGATAACAGAAGAACGTATTGAGGAATCCGTTGAAAGAATTCTAACATTAAAAATGGAACGGGGAATTATCAAATCTGAGAACTCCCTCCCTATTGAAGAAATAATAGCAAATGCTGAAGCGATTGTTGGTTCGGATGAACATAAACAAGTAGAAGCAGACGCTGCCAACCAATCAATTACCCTTATTAAAAATAATAATGTGCTTCCATTCACTTTATCTGAAGATGAAAAAATCGTTGTCATAGGTAATACGTTTATCAATAGCCTGCACGATGCAGTCAATGCGTACCATACGAATACAGACCTCTTTATAGCATCTGGGCCGCTCGATGAGGACCAACTAGCCCAACTTGAGGATGCTACTGCAGTTGTTGTTGGATCGTACACCTATAATGTAAGCGGCCGTTCACCAGACAGTGCACAAATGCAATTGATCAACCAACTTATTGAACATGTGGAAGCACCGATTGTCGGCGTCGGCATCCGTAATCCATACGATATTATGGCATTTCCTGCAATTGATGGTTATTTAGCACAATACGGATTCAGGCCTGCAAGCTTCCAGGCAACAGCAGCAACCCTTTTTGGCGAAAACAATCCAACTGGAACGCTGCCAGTAACCATTCCCGATCAAAATGGCGATTCACTATTTGAATTTGGCTTTGGACTATCCTACTAATAATAAGGAGTGTGTAAAAAAATGAAAAAATCTTTGATTATGGTTTTGACAGTTGTCCTGGCTTTAAGCTCCCTATCTGCGGTATTCGCAGATAAGGGCAACAACAATGGTAAAGGGAAAGACAAACAAAATGAATTAGAACTTGGTGTTGAAGTGCTGCTTGAAGAACAAAAGGAGCTGATTGAAGGAAAACGGGTCGGATTAATTACCAATCCAACCGGGGTAGATCAGGAGCTAAATAGTATTGTAGATTTACTGCACAATGATCCGGATGTTGAATTAACCGCATTGTATGGACCGGAACATGGGGTACGTGGTGATGCTCAAGCTGGAGAATATGTGGAGTTTTATATTGATGAGACTACAGGATTACCAGTCTACAGCTTATATGGACAGACTAGAAAACCCACACCAGAAATGCTGGAAAATGTTGATGTATTGCTATTTGATATCCAGGACGTAGGAACACGCTTCTATACGTATATTTATACGATGGCATATGCCATGGAGGCAGCACAGGAAAATAACATTGAATTTATCGTACTTGACCGTCCAAACCCATTAGGTGGCCATAAAGTCGAAGGACCAGTTCTTGAAACGGAATATGCATCCTTTGTTGGTAATTATCCGATCCCTTTGCGTCACGGGATGACAGTCGGAGAACTCGCAAAACTTTTTAATGAAGAATTTGAAATTGGTGCAGATTTAACCGTTGTTGAAATGGATGGCTGGAAACGGAATATGTATTATGATGATACAAACTTAGAATTTGTTCTCCCGTCGCCGAACATGCCAACACTTGATACAGCACTCGTATACCCTGGTGCAGCATTAATTGAAGGCACAAACCTATCTGAAGGTCGTGGTACAACGAAACCATTCGAATTGATTGGTGCTCCATTTGTAAACAGCACTGAATTTGCAGCTGCTTTAAATGAACTGGAACTACCTGGAGTTGCTTTCCGAGCAGCATCCTTCACACCTTCCATTTCCAAACATGCTGGAACACTTAGTCATGGTGTGCAAATTCATATCAAGAACAAGAAATCTTATAAACCGGTTGAAACTGGTCTGCATATCGTAAAAACACTGCATGATATGTACCCAGAAGACTTTGAATTCCGCGCTGAAAACAGCGCAGGTATTTCCTTCTTTGATAATTTAATTGGTAATGGTTGGATCCGTGAAGCAATCGAAAACGGCGAGTCTGTTAAAGATATGGAAAAAGAATGGAAAGATGAATTGAAAGAGTTTAAGCAGGTTCGTAAAGACTACCTTATTTATTGAATAGATGACTAGATAAAAAGACATCCAGTAAGCTGGATGTCTTTTCCTTTTTGTATCTACCCTTTTATCGCCCCTTCTGTCATACCTTGTGAAATCCTCCGTTGGAAAATCGCATAAAGAACAATAACTGGAAGGATAGCAATTACGAGACTGGCAAATAATGTACCCCAAGCATTTGTATATTGTGCTTCACTACTAATAAAGTCGATTGCCAATGCCAATGTATAATTCTCACTGGATTGTAGAAAGATCAATGCCATAAAATACTCATTCCAAAACTGAATCGCATTCATAATTGTTACCGTAATTATTCCCGACATTGTTAATGGTGTAATCACTTTCCAGAGAACACCATAAGGCGAGAGACCGTCAATTGCTGCAGCTTCTTCAAGTGACTTTGGAATCGTACTTATAAAGCTTGTTAAAACAAATATGGTAAAAGGCAACTGGCTGACTGCATATACAATAGCCAATCCATAAATATTATCTAATAAACCTATATCCGATAGTAGAAAGAATAACGGTATCCAACCCAATACCATTGGAATCATCATCGCTGATACATATAACGTAAATAAGAATTTACTCCCCCGGAAATTTATTCGCTCAATCGCATATGCCGTAGGGACAGCAAGGAACAATGTTAAAAGTGAACCTACTACCGTTACAATTAAACTATTAAACACACTTGTATCGATATTATAGTTCGTCCAAGCATCTGCAAAGTTTTGCCAGCTAAAGTTTTCAGGAAACCCCCATGGATTTCTGTATATTTCTGCATTTGATTTAAATGAACCGAGGAACATCCAAAATATTGGGTATAACACGGCTATTGACCATAAAATTAAAGGGATACGTATCCCTGTCTTACCTAAAATTTGACCCACACTACGTTTCACTTTTGTTCCTCCTTTACCTTTTCCACTTTATGATTCTAGTATTCAACTTTATCCCTGCGCATCAAGAATTGTAAAATTAATACGGTAATTAGCGAAATGACTAAAATCATAACTCCAATTGTTGCTCCATAACCAAAGTTATACTGTACGAATGCCTGCTGATAGAGATAGGAACCCATTACATGTGTAGAGTTATTTGGCCCACCGGCAGTCATAACCTGCACAATAACAAAAGAACCATTTAAAGTAGTAATAACGATGTAAAGAACGGATATTTTAATTTGTGGCCATACAAGTGGCAAGGTAACCTTCCAAAATTGTTGCCATTGGTTTGCTCCGTCGATTTCAGCTGCTTCATAATAGCTTTTGGATATATTAGAAATACCGCCTATTAGCATTAACATAAATAAGCCAATCCCCGCCCAAATGGATGGTAATACAAGACTTGGCAATGCCCATGTCTCACTTCCAAGCCATGGTCTGGCCAAATTCTCTAAACCAAGAAATTCCAATCCTGAATTAACCAGCCCCATACTCGGATTATAGATAAAGGTCCATAATATCCCAATTACAACAACCGACATAATATTGGGAAAGAAAAAGACAACCCGGTAAAATGGTGCTTCTTTAATTTTCAGTTGAGTCAGAGCAACTGCAAAAAACATTGCCAAAATCATAATGCCAATAACTTTGGTTACCACGAGGAAATAATCATGAATAATCGTATTGGGGATTATTGCATCATTGAATAATTTTATGTAATTGTCGAATCCAATAAATTCTTTGTTTTGGGACGAACCTGACCAATCAAAAAAAGAATAGTACAATCCGCTGAACAAAGGATAAAGCGTAAAAATAGCGAACATGATAAACGTGGGAATAAGGCAAAAGGCCAGAAATGTATATTTTTGTTTTTTAGACTGTACCATCCAATCACTCTTTCTTTTGGAAATAGATGTATGGAACATAATGGCTAACGTTGAATGCCATCATGTTCCATACCGACTTATAGAGACTGTTCAAATAGTCCGATAAAAATGAAGCAGATGTTTCTCGTTGACGGATCTTTTACCGAGATCGTCCACGTCCTATCGGCAACGTAGAGAGCATAGTTAATTAATTACGATATTCTGCAGCTGCTTTTTCCGCTTCTTCAACAAATTCTTCTGCAGTCATATTTCCGAGCATCAAGGACATCAATGCATTACCAATCGGTGTTTCCAAATCTGCACTCATTGGATGCGGTTTTTCATAGATTTGAACTTGATCCGGATCATTAATCATCGCATTCGCTTCTGTTAAATACCCTGGAACATTTTCATTTTCCGTTAAATCTACTTCCGTAATATTCATAATAGCCCCTGTATGTTCAGAGAACGACATTGCATATTCCCTTGTAAATGCAAACTCAACAAAAGCTTTAGCTGCCTCTGGATTTTTCGCATTTTCAGCGATTGCCAAAGGTCGTAAATCTGGAACAATAGCAAATGGTTCGCCAGCATCCTGCATTGGCGATGGAATAAATCCAAAGTCAAATCCTTCAGGAATATCATTTGCCATTTCATTCGGCAACCAGAAGCCTACTGGAATAAATGCATTTTCTTGTAACAGGAAGTTCATTTGAGATTGCGTATGGTTTAATGCACCCAATCCAGAATCAAACATTCCTTCTTGTTGCAATTTCTCCACTTTTTTCATCGTTTCTAGTACGACATCACTTGTCCAGGCACCTTCTGCACCAGTAATTAAATCAGCAAGTAGTTCTTCCCCACCGGCTGCACCAAATGCAGGGTAAAGCATTCCACGTAGGAAGTAATATGGATGTTGACCACTCGTTACAAGTGGATTAATATCCTCTTCCTCTTTTATCTCCTTCATCGAACTCATAAAGCTGTCAAAGTCTGTTGGTACTTCATATCCTTTTTCTTCAAATAATGCTTTGTCATACCATGTTCCCCATGTATCAAATACTAAAGGCAGTGAATAAATTTCCCCGTCGAATTTACCGGGCTGAACGATAAAGCTATCCACTAATTTATCGCCGCCTTCTAGTTCAATTCCTTCGACCCATTCTGACAAATTCATTAATTGTCCATCTTCGACCATTTGTGTTTCGCTTGAGCCAGCTCCATCAATGTAAACGACATCAGGCGGATCATTTGCAATCCAGCGTGAGCGCATTTCTTCATTAATGTTTGGACCCGCATGTTCAATTACATTTACATCAGGATATTCTTTCTGAAAATCTGCAATGACTTCTTTCCACCATGAATCTCCATATCCACCTACAAAATATTGTATTTCAAAATCCCCTGAAATTTCCCCTTCAGCGCCAGTGCTTGGTGTTCCACTTGTTTCCGTTGCATCCTCTGCATCATCCTCTTCATTTTCACCTGAAGAACATGCTGCAATCAGTGCTACCATTAACAGCACAGCTATTAGTAAAAAACGACGTACTTTAAATAACTTATTCAACTTATTACCCCCTTTTATTTTTGTGCAAAATATATGAAACACATTACTAGCATTCACCCAGTAATGGAGTTTCTGAATTTAATAATTGCTGAATGTTTCAATCGCAGTTCTTGCATAGCCATTACTTGTAGATAACGCTTCTTTTGCCTCTTCCAAGGTAACTCCAGCTTTGATCATTACAATTGCTGGCTTGACTTCATGATTGGTCTGGTTTAATACTTCTTCTGCAATCTCATAGGAAACATTTGTTATTTCAATGATGTTTTGTTTAGCACGTTCTTTTAATTTATAGTTACTTGCATGTACATCTACCATTAAATTTTCGTACACTTTTCCAAGCTTCACCATTGTCGTTGTGCTAATCATATTCAAAATCATCTTATGCGATGTAGCCGCTTTCATTCTTGTTGAACCGGTCAATACTTCTGGCCCTACAACCACTTCAATCTCACAATCTGCATATCTACTAATTAATGAATCTTTATTGCATGAGAGAGATATCGCATATGCCCCCATTTTCTGGGCAAATTTCAAGGCACCGATTGGATAAGGGGTTCTTCCACTGGCAGTAATTCCGATGACCACATCCTTTTTGGTGAGGTTCCTTGATTTTAGATCAACTTTCCCCTGTGCTTCATGATCTTCAGAACCTTCAGCAGCTTGGAAAAATGCATTATTTCCACCAGCCATAACCGTTTGGATCATTTCTGCTGGGGTCATAAAAGTAGGGGGACATTCCGAAGCATCCATTACTCCTAATCTCCCGCTCGTACCAGCGCCCACATAGAATAGTCTTCCACCATTGGAAAGAGCAACAACTATCCTTTCAACAGCAACTTCTACTTTATGCAGAACTATTTCAACAGCTTCGGCCACCTTCTTGTCTTCTTCATTAATTAGCTTCAACATTTCAAATGTAGACATCTGATCCAGGTTCATACTGTTCTGGTTTCTCTGTTCAGTAGTGAGATTGGTTAATTCCATGCGCATAAGGATCTCCCTTGTTATTAGATTCGGTAATTACGATTAATTAAATAATAGTAATTACATTAATTTTCTTAATTTTATTTCATTATAGGTCGACTGAATTATTTTGTCAATATTTCTTTTTTTTATAGTAATATAATTTCACTCATAATTCAAAACGGCCTGTTTTTTTAAATCTTAGGTATTGCCATAAATCTATAAACTGCGATGTAAGATAAACTTCGGCGACCGCTCTGGGAAATACACTGCGCTTTCCGTGGGCGGCTGGTGAGCCTCCTCGCGCTAACGCACTTCGGTGTCTCACCGATGCCTTTCCTCCCACTGGAGTCTCCGTGTATTTCCCAGAGCTGGTTAGAAGGTTGACACTTTTGAGTAGCTAAATTAGCAATTCAGCATAACCAGTCCGGGTGAGCGAAGGGCGGTGACTCCTGCGGGAACAGCACGTGTCCGAAGACCCGAAGAGCGGTTTTCTCTTCGGGGCTGAGGCCGTGCCCGCGGAAAGCATCCGCCCGTAGCGATCCCGGACGGCAGCAATAGCACACATCTTAGAATACCACCCAGAAGTTACGTCGCTTTGTGGATAGGATCTAATAGAGGTAGTAGTTAGTTCGCATTTTATCTCCACTCCGCAATACTTTAAAAGCAACAATCATTTTCAAATGGACGAGTAACTGCAATCCAAACAATTTAAAAGCCCTTAAAAAAAAGAAGTTATATCCGTTTCATTTCTTAAAAAAGGATATAGCTTCTCTCGTTTCATCTAAGTGTCGAACGGTCTCCTCATATTGAACAGATGCTAAACACATAAATAATATATCGATTACCTGCAGTTGTGCGATTCGGGAAGAGGTTGCACCACTTCGTATGGTTGCTTCCTTTGCAGCAGATGTATGTAATTGAATATCGGAGTAATTAGACACCAATGAATTCCCGTATTTTGTAATACTAATTGTCGTTGTGTTTTTATGTTTTGCAAGTTTTAATAGTCTTGCAACTTCTTCTGTATTCCCTGAAAAAGAAATGCCAACCACCACATCATCCGGTCCTTTATTCGCAATGGAAGTTGCAGCCATATGCGCATCAGAAAAGGCATATGCATTCTTATTAATTCGTAAAAATTTCTGTTCGGCATCTTTTGCAGCAATATAGGAAGCACCAACACCAAAAAAGATGATAGCTGGTGCATTCTCCAATGCATTTACAGCCGTTTGCAAATCCTTTTCATTCATAATATCTGCAGTTTCTTTAAGTGTTTGGATCGTATTAGTTGTTACTTTATCAATAATATTTTTAAAACCCTCATTTGGCTCAATATCCCTATATTCCGTTACAACCTGCTTCTGTAAATCACCAGCAACTCTAATCTTAAGCTCTTGAAATCCACGAAAGCCTAATGATTTACACAAACGGATAACTGCAGCACTACTTGTTTTACTTTTTTCACCAAGCATTAAGGCTGTCAGAAGAATGGACTCCTCAGGATTTTTCAATATGTATTCCGCTATTTTTTTCTCGGAAGGTGGCAAGCTGTTTACCATATCTTTTAAAATAACTAGTCCGCCTTTAATATGAGACATTCCTTCACCTTCTTATCTATTGGATTGTACCCTTTATATTTTTAATCATTTCCTTCGTAGGAAGCTCTCCCTGCAAAACATAGGCACCGATTATTGAACCACCCACTGGAGGCATGTCAGGTAATACAACAGTTGTATGGGGGTTTTTACTTAGGCTCTTCTTTATTAATTCAGAAATAGTCTTTTCGCTAAAAACTCCTCCACATAATACTACTCTCACTTTATCATGTTCAGAAAATAATTTTTTATATAATGTTTCAATACTGCAGGTTATTTCCTCAATCACATTTGCAATGATTCCCTCTGCCACGGGATCCTGTTTGTGGTAGGATTGAATTACTATTTTCGAAAGAGCTGAAATTTCATTTTTTGGTCTTGGTGATGTATATATTTTTTGAATCAAATCCTGGCCATTATCTACTTTAAAAAAGGTAAACATCTTCTGGCTCATGTCGGTGTCGATACCTCTCCCGTCGTAAGCCTTTAACACTGCCATCATTCCTTGGCGTCCTATATCATAGCCACTCCCCTCATCGCCCAGTAGATAACCCCAGCCGCCGACACGAGCATGCTTCAGACTGCTGTCAATTCCGTAAGTAATGGATCCTGTTCCGGATATTTGAACAATTCCAGGCTTTCCGTATGTACCGGAATAAAGGGCGTTAATCGTATCTGGTTCTACTACAACAGACGTAGTTGCTGGGACAAATCGTTTAATCATTTCTTTCAAAAAAATCTGGTTAGCTTTATTACCAGCGCCAGCAATACCAGCGAACAGATGCGTAATCTTTTGAAAGCTATCTGGCAATTGTTCTTCCAAAACACTGAATAAACCTCTGAATATTTTCTCAAGCTCCTGTTTTGAGGTAGCATTCGGGTTTGTGGAGCCCGTTCTTGTCTGAGCTAAAATATCCCCATTTCTATCAGCTATTGCAGCGACCGTTTTTGTCCCACCACCATCAATACCCAATACAAAGCCCATCCAGGATACCTCCTTTCAATTATTTATGTTTATTTATACACTATATAATTTTATGTTGATAAACAATACCTTTTTTAAAATTAAATTTTAAAATTATAAACAGAGGATCGATTAATCAATAGGGTTTCACTGTTTCCCCAATCATCGCACAGGCTTCCTTTACAAATGCTTCACATCGCAACTTATCCTTTTTATCTGGCTCAAGTTCCACTTTCAACCGAGTTGGGACGACCTTTGCACCAAGATGAACCAATCGATCACCCATAATTTCAATGGACTCACAGAACACATCATAAAACGATTCTCCTGAACCAAACACCCCAATTAA
Organism: Oceanobacillus longus; assembly: GCF_042650085.1. Lineage (NCBI taxonomy): Bacteria > Bacillati > Bacillota > Bacilli > Caryophanales > Bacillaceae > Oceanobacillus > Oceanobacillus longus. Next base: position 255,880 of record NZ_JBHSAO010000006.1, read on the forward strand.
CCTGTCTTTAAGATCTATGTTATCCAGCTCATCATAGAAATGCTCAGCCTCAAAGGGAATCTGTCCATCATCTGCAGAGTGCGTACCAATCAACACCAAGTTAAAATCAAGCAGTTCCTCTACATCGATTGTATCAAATTCAAATGATTTCGTTACAAGATCATAGCGATGACTTTCAAGGTAGGAAACCATAGTATCAGCAATCATCTCCGTATTACCAGTTGAGCTTGCATAAAGTATAAGTACCTTATTCATTGCTTTCCCTCCACTCAGGATTATTATCTATCTCCATTTTACCGATAATGATAATCATTTTCAATTAACCCCAAGAATTTAACACAAAACTATGTCCGAAATGTGTACAACTGAGCAAGGTGCCTGTCACTCCTCGAATTTTGTCGAAATATAATTATCTGATATATAAATAAGCGGAAATAATACTTTTCAGCATTATTCCCGCTACCTGAATTTACATCCCTAACTTATTTTATAAACCCTTGCTTCATAAGCCTTTAGAATATTCTCTTCATACTCATTATAGTTGTTGATCAATAAATTCTTTTTGTTTTCCCGTAAATCAGCTGGCAGCTTGAACTCTACCTTCTCTGCAAACAGATTCGTAACAATTAATATTTTCTCATCTTCCAGCGTTCTTGTATAAGCATAAACCTGATCATGTTCTTCCAATATAATATCATAACTACCATAAATAAGAACGTTATTTTCTTTTCTAAGCTGAATCAGCTTTTTATAATAATGGTAGATGGAATCAGAATCGTTCCTATCTTTTTCCACATTTATTTCCTTGTAATTCGGGTTAACCTTCAGCCATGGGTCACCTTGTGAAAAACCTGCATTTTTCTCCGCATTCCATTGCATTGGTGTCCTCGAATTATCTCTGCCTGTTTTCCATATAATTTCCATAATATCTTCGGATGGTGTACCTTCTGCTAGCTCGTTATCATACATATTTTTCGCATCAATGTCATTATAATCATCAATGGATGGGTACTGGACATTTGTCATGCCAATTTCCTGACCTTGATAAATAAATGGGGTTCCTTGCATCAGAAAGTACATCGTCGCCAAACATTTTGCAGATTCCACGCGGTATTCCTCACTGTTTCCCCAGGTCGAAAGCGATCGTGGTTGATCGTGATTTTCCAAAAACAACGCATTCCAACCGATGTCTTCCAGCCCTTTTTGCCACTTACTTAAGGTTTTCTTTAAAGCATGGATATCAAGGCCTTTGTTTGTGTTTTTTCCCCATAAATCTAAATGTTCAAATTGGAAAATCATATTAAACTTTCCGTTCTCTTCTCCAACCCATTCATCGGCTTCTTCCAAACGAACGCCATTAGCTTCACCAACAGTCATAATATTATAGTTATCCAGGGTTTCCCTTTTGAATTCTCCCAAAAATTCCTGAATACCTTTACGGTTCATATGACCTTTAAAGGAGGGAACATATTTAGTTTTATTCGGGTTTGGCATATCTGGAAATCCTTCGACTTTTTTAATATGTGAAATAGCATCTACGCGAAATCCATCAATTCCTTTATCAAGCCACCAATTAACCATGTTATATAATTCTTTACGTACAATCGGGTTTTCCCAGTTTAGATCTGGTTGCTTTTTTGAAAATACATGAAGGAAATATTCCTCTGTTTTTTCATCATACTCCCATGCCGATCCACCAAAAATGGACTCCCAGTTATTCGGCTCCTTCCCGTCTTTTCCGGGATGCCACATGTAATAATCACGATATGGGTTATCCTTTGAAGTACGTGATTCAATAAACCAGGGATGTTCATCAGAAGTATGGTTGATTACTAAATCCATGATCAGTTTCATATCACGCTTATGTACTTCATCCAATAATTGATCAAAATCTTCCATTGTTCCAAACTCATCCATTATATTTTGATAATCACTAATATCATAGCCATTATCATCATTTGGCGATTGATAGATTGGGCTGATCCAGATGACATCAATCCCAAGATCTTTCAAATAATCCAGCTTCATAATTACACCTTGAATATCCCCGATACCATCACCATTGGAATCCATAAAGCTTCGTGGATATACTTGATATGCAACCGCTTCTTTCCACCATACTCGTTTCATACAAATCCTCCTTGCTTTCGTTTATTAGCTATATGATTTATCTTAATTACTCAACTTTCGAACTAATAAAATAAGATCAAACAGTTTACTGGTTTAAACTTATTTTAATCCTAATAATTCCCTTACTAACCTGGTAAGAATATAGTTGTTTTCTAAAGGATAATTTTGTAATGGTTGTTGCTCTTTAAGCATCAGAGTTGAGATAAACTACAAACTAGGATAGGAACTTCGGCGACCGCTCTGGGAAATACACTGCGCTTTCCACGGGCGGCTGGTGAGCCCCTTCATGCTGACGCATTTCAGTGTCTCACCGATGCCTTTCTTCCCGTAGGAGTCTCCGTGTATTTCCCCGAGCTGGTTCGTGGGTTGCTGACAATGACTACACTTGCTAATAGCTAAAATAACATCCTACAGTTTCACCAGTTTGGGTGAGCGGCGGGCGGTGACTCCTGCGGGAAAAGCACGTGTCCGAAGACCAGAAGAGTGGTTTTCTCTTCGGGGCTGAGGCCGTGCCCTAAGGATGCGCATCCGCCCAGAGCGATCCCGGACGGCGGGAAAAGCAGTTACTTAAAGAAACCAAATAACCAGCAGTTACTTCGCTACCAAGGCTCAATTAGCCATTCACTCTGCAAAAGCTGTGTTATTTACTTGTGATTTTTATATACAATCTGTAAAACGCTGAAAATGATACAAAGGCTAGCAATGACCAGGTAAAGAAAGGGATTAAAAATTGCACCGTATTAAAGCTCGTAAGCAAAATAATTCCATTCATCAAGAGGACTGTGAAAAATAATATCGGGCTGCCTAGCGTGATTAGCAGGCTGTTTTTCAAAATAGCTCCAAGTCTCATCTCATAATGTACTGTTACAGAAAAGAAATTCATCGTATACACATATAGAAGTGCTCCCATGATGACAAAAGAAAACATCAGAATAATATTTTCCTGACTGAAGTAGTAATAATCAACACCCCATACAAACCATAATACCGTTAAAATCATTCCTCCGAATAAACTTTTTTTATAGTTTTCTTTATAATAACGCCAATAAGACTTGATTAAGCCTTTATCGTCCTTGTCCATAATCCAATCCCTTACCGAGGCAAACATTGCAGTTGTTGCAGGAAAAAATAATAAGGGCATGAAAACAATGAGTGGTGGAAGTAAAAGAAATATATTGCTGATTCTTTCAACAAACATAATGCTTACTACAATGAAAACGATCGGCAAATTGAAAAAGAGCCACAATACATTGATTACCGAAAAACGCATCATCCACTCACTTAAAACATATAAACCACTCATAAATCCGGTATTTCTCAATAGTGTTCTCCTCCCGCTAGTTATAGATCCTTTTCCATATATGATGAACAAATGCCCCCTTCAAGTTTATGCTACACATAAACTCAGGAGGGAGCTCTTGTCTTACGCCCACCACATATCAGCAGGCGATTCTTCAATATTAACAGCTTTCAAATTTTTAACTGCTGCTCTAAATCCTTCATCGACTGACATAATTGGATCCTCGTGTTCAATGCTGATAACATAGTCATAGCCATATGTTCGTAATGCACTCACAATATTGGACCATTCCTGAATACTATGACCATATCCAACAGAACGAAAGCTCCACGCACGTGTTTGAATTTCAGAATAGGCTTGCATATCTGTTAAACCGTACATGTTCACATTATCCTGATCGATGTACGTGTCTTTCGCATGGAAATGGTGGATTGCGTTTTCCTTGCCCAAAATTTTAATTGCTGCAACAGGATCTATTCCCTGCCACCACAAATGACTTGGATCAAGGTTTGCTCCGATTGCATCACATGTAGCCTCTCTTAACTTTAATAACGTATATGGTGTGTGCACGAGAAAACCTGCATGCAACTCCAAACCTACTTTAATGCCATGATCCTGCGCAAATTGACCCTGTTCCTTCCAATAAGGTATGAGTTTTTCCTCCCATTGCCATTTTAAAATGTCGGAGTATTCCGTTGGCCACGGTGTTACTGGCCAGTTTGGATATTTGGAATCTTCATTGGATCCAGGTGTGCCAGAGAATGTATTTACAACTGGTACACCAAGCATTTCTGCTAGAAGAACTGTTTTTGTGAATGCATCATGTGATTCATGAGCATGTTGTTTGTTTGGAGAAATAGGATTATCATGACAACTCAATGCACTGATGGTTAATCCACGTGATTGCACTTTGTCCATGAAGACGTTTCTTTTTTCTTCGCTTTCCAATAACTCATCTACATTACAATGAGCAGTTCCTGGATTTCCACCTGTTCCGATTTCGACAGCACTTAATCCAGCATCCTTTACATAGTCGAGCATTTCTTCAAATGGCTTTTCTGCAAATAATACGGTAAATACGCCTAGTTTCATGTATATTCCCTCCACTTACGAAAATTTTATACTTGATCCGGTATTGCTGCTTTCATAAATAGCTTCTATTAATTTCGTAACGATTAATGCCTGTTCAGGCTTACAGATTAATTCCCCTTCACCAAGGCAGCTTTCAACAAAATTCTGAGCTTGCAGTACATCAACTTTCGCTGGGTCTTCTACCAGTTTTGCTTCTGTCGTCATAAATGTTCCATGTCTTGGTTGATAGATTTCAAATGGAAATACATTTACTCCGCCTTCCACACCAGAAATACTTACATGTGTGGTATCCTCTTTAATATTTGCTGCCCAAGAACATTCAAACAGCATCGAGCTATTATCCTCAAACTTGATATATGCTGAAACATGATCATCCACATCAAATGTAGTATGATCAAAGCTTCCCCAATCGTTAAGCTGGTTTGGTGTTTTACTTAATTGATTATATGTTGTACCGATTACCTCAACCGGCTTCGGTCCGTCTAATAACCAAAGTGATAAGTCAAGAAGGTGACATCCCCAATCAATTAAACTACCTCCACCTTGTAATTCCTTATTTGTAAATACACCCCAGCCCGGAACTTTTCGCCGTCTTAGAGCTTGCACTCGGGTAACAAGCGGATCCCCGATATCATTCATCGCCTGCTTTGCGATCCGCGATGCCTCCATAAACCGGTAATGATAGGCAATGGATACTATTTTATTCGACTTTTCTGAAGCTGCTAGCATTGCTTCACATTCACTCACGGATATTGCCATTGGTTTTTCACAGAAGACATGCACATCTGCTTCTAATGCGGCAATGGAAATTTCAGCATGGAACTTATTTGGCGTGCAAATTGTTACAGCATCGACGACATCAAATAATTCATGATAGTTTGTGAAAACATGCGGAATATCATATTCCTTTGCTACTTCTACTGCTCGTGATCGGTTTAGATCCTGTACAGCAACAATTTCTACTTTTTCCGCTAATTCCAGATAGGCTGGAATATGCCTGCTTTGCGCAATCCCACCTACCCCAATTATTCCCATTCTTAATTTAGTCAAAGTAATCACTTCTCCATTTGATAGATACGTTTTGATTCAACCGATTCGATAGCACCTAATATAACTTCCAATGACTTCTTTCCTTCTTCCCCATTAATCAAAGGCTCTTTATCCTGAAGTATGGATTCCACAAAGTGATCAATAACATGTGTTGTTGATTGACCGCCTTCTTCATTGGACTGGATTCCACCTAATTCATATTTGACGACTTCACCGTTTTTGTATTGCACCACAAGAGAATAGTCAGGATGATCCTCGAGTCTCAATGTCGCATTCTCACCATAGATGATGGTTGAATTATCTTCTTTTGCTGTGTAGGCCCAGCTGGCAGCAAGGGTTCCAATTACTCCACTTTCCGTTTTTAAAATAAAGACCGCATTATCATCGACATCTGCATTTTCTTTTGCACTCGTCTCGACGAAAGCTCCAACCTCAACCACCTCTTCATTCAATACGTAACGGAGCAAATCGGCCTTATGTACACCAAGATCACCCATTGCACCAATAAATGCTTGATCCTTTTTAAAGAACCAGCTATCTCCTCCATCTGCACTCCAGCCTTCAGGTCCACCATGACCAAATGCAGTACGGAAGCTGTAAATTTTTCCTACTTCACCTTGTTCAATTAACATTCTAGCTCTTTGGTGCGAGGATACGAAACGCTGGTTATGTCCAATCATTAGCTTTTTATTATTTGATTCAGCAGCTTTAATCATGTTTTCAGCTTCTTCTTTGGAAGTCGCCATCGGTTTTTCGCATAATACATGACATCCTGCATTCAAAGCAGCAATAGTTACTGGAGCATGCAAATAATTTGGAAGACAGACACTAACCGCATCCAAATCTTCTGTTTTTAATAGGATTTCATAACTTGTATATGCATTCGCATGATACATTTCCGCAGCTTCTTTTGCCCGTGATTCAACAATATCGCATACGGCAACAATTTCTACTTCCGAGTTGTTATCGTATTCCAATAAATGACGATGTTTTGCAATACTTCCACAGCCGATTACTGCTACGCGAATTTTTGACATAGTTGCATTCTCCTCTAATTCATTATTTTTCAGAAATGTTTTCCAATGGCTTTGTATTGCCATAAACATGTGTTGGTGTGTTTTGATTATTTACCCATTTTACTGCATTTTTTATTACCCGTTGAACATCCTTGTTGTAGTAGGTAGGATATGTTTCATGTCCTGGTCTGAAATAGAATATCTTCCCTTTGCCGCGTTTAAACGTAGCACCACTTCGGAACACTTCCCCACCTTCAAACCAACTGACGAAAACGAGTTCATCTGGTGTTGGAATATCAAAATGTTCTCCATACATTTCTTCCTGTTCAAGTTCAATATACTCGCCAAGCCCCTCTGCAATCGGATGTGTAGGATCTACCGCCCAAAGACGTTCCTTTTCCCCTGCTTCACGCCATTTAAGGTCGCAAGTTGTGCCCATCAGTTGTTTAAATATTTTAGAAAAATGTCCAGAGTGTAAAACAATAAGGCCCATGCCTTCCAATACACGCTGCTGAACTTTTTCTACGATTTCATCCTGTACTTCGTGATGGGCTACATGTCCCCACCATAACAATACATCTGTTTCATTTAAAATTTCCTCGGTAAGTCCATGTTCTGTTTCCTCCAATGTTGCCGTTTTGACATTTACTTCCTCTTCATTCAGGAAATCTGCAATAGCTCCATGAATTCCTGTTGGATAAATTTCTGCAACTTTTGCATTTGTTTTTTCATGACGATTTTCATTCCATACGACTACATTCACAACTGTTCTCTCCCTTATGTTTGCATGATTTAAGGAAATCGTTTGCATTCAAGGTTGCAATGATGATTCCCTATACATATTTTAATCCTTCATTAACCTGTGAAGATTCTCTTATCTTAATGACAGTAGGTATAATTAAACTTCTTTTGAACATCTTCGGATCATGAATCAGTTCTATGACACACCTCGATGCCTCATATCCCAACTGATAGGTTTGTGTATCTATCGACGTCATTGGTGGACTGGCTAATTGGGAAACAATTGTATTATTAAAACTGACAATACTTATATCTTTTGGAATCGTAATATTTCTGTTTCTTAATTCCTTCATAACTACTAATGCATTTACATCGGTAGAGATCACCATCGCTGTTGGGGGATCAGGTAAATGAATTAGATCTTCGACGACCTGTACTCCATTCGGTGTTCCATATTCGAAATGTTTGATATAATCATCAGAACCTTTCAGACCATGAACCCTCAATGCTTCCTGGTACCCATTTAGCCTGTCCTGAATCACCTGAAAATCTGGATCATCGCCGATAAAACTAATTCTTTGATGTTTAAGTTTTATCAAATACTCGGTAGCTTCTTTAGCAGCCTGAATATTATCATTATCTACATACATGACTTTACTTGTTTCACTTAATGGTTTGCCAATAACGACAAATGGAAAATTTTGATCAATTAAATATGGAACAACTTTGTCATCCTTTTTTGAATAGAGCACAATTACTCCATCTACACGTTGCCCTTGTACCATTTTAACAACTTCATTAAAAATAGATTCTTCTGATTCACCCGTCGTTAGTGAAATACTATAATCTTCTTTGTTACAATAAGCACTTATTCCTCGCAGTACTTCCGGAAAAAATGGATTATGCAGGCTATGGCTTGCTGAATGCTTCATGACAATTCCTATTGTCTGTGTTGATTTCTGAACGAGAACCCGTGCATTTAAATTAATATGATATCCCATCTCATCCATTATTTTTCTAACTTTGCGCTTTGTCTTTTCACTTATTTTACTACTGTCCGACAACACCCGCGATACGGTGGACGGAGATACGTTCGCTCGTTTTGCTACATCTTTAATTGTAACCGACATATTTTTCACCCTTTCCCCTTAACTTACCAGTCTATGAGGGGATTTCCAATTATTTTACTGCGCCATCAGATACCCCTTTAATTATATGTTTTTGTGCAAAGAAGTAGATGATAATAACTGGAATAATTGCGATGGTTAAACCAGCTAATGCTAAATGCCACTGCTTCGTATATTGCCCAAAGAAGAAGAACATTTTCAATGGAATGGTTGCTTGGTCTGCACTTAATACGAGTGAAGGAAGTAAATAATCATTCCAAATCCAGATTAAGTTCAAAATCATTACCGTTACAGAAATCGGCTTTAACATCGGGAAAATAATTTTCCAAAATAATTGCCACCTATTGGCCCCATCAATTGTTGCAGCTTCATCTAATGTTCTTGGTATTCCAGTCATGGCACCATGATACAAAAAGATGGATAAACTTGAACCAAAACCTAAGTACATAAATATAAGTCCAGATCGGTTTAGCATATCAATTTGACCAAATAGCGATACAAGCGGAATCATAACCGATTGAAACGGAATCAGCATAGCAGCTACGAACACCATAAATATTCCCGCACTTAGTTTACTTGTATTACGTGCTAAAGCATAACCAGCCATCGATGAGAAAATGATAATCAGTCCGACACTTAGCACCGAAATCAAAACAGAGTTAAAGAGTGAATGGGCAAAATCCAAATCTATAAAAGCTTTTGAAAAGTTTTCAAACGTCCATTCTGTTGGCAACCCCAATACATCTGTAAAAATACCATTTTTTGTTTTAAATGCATTCACAATCATTAAGTAAAATGGAGATAACCATAATAAAGCAATCAAAACACCAACTATTTGCAGTAAAAGCTTATTGCGCTTTTTTTCCTTCATTATAAGTCAACCTCCCTTTTCTTGTTGTAATAAACTTGTGTTAACGCAACAGCAGCTACCAGAATAAAGAAAATAACCGCCTTGGATTGGGCATATGCCATATCATAATCACTGAATGCTGTGTTATAAATTTCCATTGCCACCATTTGTGTTGAGTTAAATGGTCCCCCTCCTGTTAATGCAAGGTTTTGATCATAAAGTTTGAATGCATTGGATAAAGTGAGGAACATACTAATTGTGAAAGCAGGTGCAATGAGCGGGAATGTCACTTTCCAGAATCGTTGCAGTGGATTCGCCCCATCAATCTCTGCCGCTTCAATTAATTCACCCGGTACAGCCTCCAAATAAGCAATATAAATAATCATAATATAACCACCATACTGCCATGTGTTCAGGATTACTAATCCCCAAAACCCTGTTCCAGTTGTAGACAACCAACCTTGAAGCCATTCCATTCCTAACAAACTACCAACACTATCGAACGCACTGACGAAAATAAACTGCCAGATAAAACCTAAGATCAGTCCACCAATCAAGTTTGGCATAAAGAATACCGTTCTTAATAGATTGCTGGATTTCATTTTCTGTGTAACAAGTAAAGCTAAGCCTAATCCAATCACATTTACGAGTATGATGGAAATGACTGCAAATTTAATCGTAAACCAGATCGAGTCAAGGAATTCTCTATCCTGAAATAGATTAATATAATGCTCCATGCCCAAAAATTGTGTAGCCGTTAAGCCATTCCAATCGGTAAAGGAAAAAATAAATCCATATATAAATGGAACAAAAACGACAAGCCCTAATGCTAGTAGGGTTGGTGTAACAAATAACCAAAATGATAAACTTCTATTTCGCATTACTAGCACCTCCACGCTTTCATAAAACTCCCCTAAAGTGAGAGATACAACCAACAAGTTCATCGATCTTGTTGGTTGTATCGCTTTGTTAAGTTTTCAACTATTTTCTAGCATTTTCCCAATCAGCTTTGGATCCTTCAATTACTTCATGCCAAGTAATATCTCCACTTAAATATCTTTGCATATTAACCGCTAAGGAATCTTCCTGCCATCCAATTGGAGATGCCATAAATACCCAGCCAATTGTTTTCCCTTCAGATGCATATTTATATACATCCTGTGAAAGTGGATCAGAAATTTGTTCTGTATCATAACCTTCATATGCAGGGATAAATTTAAACTCGTTTAGTACTAATTCTTTACCAGCATCAGACGTATACATCCAGTCAAGGAAATCTTTTGCAGCTTGTTGTGTTGCATCGTCTGCATTATTATTAACTACCCAGTACTGTGGAACCCCTACAGGCAGATGACCTTCAAGACCATCAACAGGAATTGGAATCATCCCAATACCGTTTTCAGCGAATTCTGCATCCATCTGCTCAACAGTTGGATAGATCCAGTTACCTTGTTGAATTAATGCAACCTTGCCAGTTGAAAATAACTGTTCAACTTGTTGTGAATAATCAAGACTTAACACTGGTTGTTTGGAATACTCATTTTGTAAATCTAACATTCTTTGTAATTCGTCACCTTTTTCAAATGGAATCGTTTCAGCATTGTACGCTTCCAAAATATCATCATTAAAGTCTGAAGCAATATAAGTGTTGGCTAAGTGGTTACCCATAACCCATAACTCTTTAGCTGGAAGTGCGATAACTGCTTCAAGTCCCAATTCATCTTTTTGACTTTCCAATGTTTCAAAAGCTTCTTCCAAAGCTTCATATGTTGTTAATTCTTCTGCATTAATACCCGCTTGTTCAAATATTTCTTTGTTGTAGATATAACCATAACCTTCCTGGCTATATGGTAATCCTAAAATTTCTTCATCAACTGTCACACCAGATAGCGTACCGTCCAACGCTGCATCTGCTGCAGCTGTATCTGACAAGTCAGTTAAGTATTCTCTATATTCTTCCACCTCTGTTGGCCCACCAACATTAAAAATGTCTGGCTCATTTCCTGCAGCAAATGATGACTTCAGTGATGCTGCATAGTCATTACCACCACCAACGGTTTGAACATCTATCTTAATATCAGGGTTCTCTTCTTCATATTGGGCAACAAGATCCTCAAATTGTTCTTTAAACTCTACTTTAAACTGGAAAACGCTTACTTCTGTTTGATCACCAGAAGCACTTGATTCACCATCTTCATCAGATGACGAACAACCCGCTACTACTAAAATACCTGAAAGAAAAAGTGCCATAAAAGCTTTTGAAAGAAACGTTTTGTTTCTCATAGTTATCCCCACTCCTAATTTTTTGTTTTCCCATTTGGATGAAACCGATTACAATGAACTCCAAAAAAATTTTGACTCATTTGCTTTTAGTTAAATCCTTCAAAGGCATATGTATAAGTAGATTCATGCCCTTGCAAGCGGAGGGAAACCGTTTGCATTAATTTAACTTGATAGTATCATAGAAAAATTGAAAGAGCAATAGATTTTAAATAAAAAAATAAAGCGCTAACATTTTAAAAATACTAGAGGTAATATTTTCTTGAAGCTATATATGGCATGGCCCTAACTGTTTTATATTAGTTTATTCAATAAACTAATTCAGTTTGATTTATATCTGACCAATTTAATACAACCAGTAAGAAAACCGTTTGCATAAATTATCTAAAACTGAAAAATAAAATAGGCATCAGCTACTTTTAGCTGTTGCCTCAATCCCATTAAAAAGAACCCATAAGCTGAATCATCGCAGGTCCCAATAAAATGATAAATAAGGTAGGGAAAATAAATAATACCAAAGGAAACATCATTTTAATTGGAGCTTTCATTGCCGTTTCTTCAGCCTTTTGTCTTCTGTATTCGCGTATTTCCTCTGTCTGTACACGTAAAACAGAAACCATTCCAATTCCCAGTTTTTCCGCCTGTACGATATTATAAATTAATGCTCTCAATTCATCGGATTCAAGGCGATCATTAATCGCGTTTAATGCTTGTTTCCTTGTTTTTCCTAAACGCATTTCTTCCAATGATACCTTAAATTCTTTAATAACTTCACCCTTTTTTTTGGAAACAACCTGGCTTAATGCTACATCAAATCCTAACCCAGCCTCAAGACTTATCGTTAATAAGTCAAGAATATCTGGAAGTTCTTTTCCAGCTAGCTGGCTTCTTTTTTTAATCGCTTTTTTTAAAAACTGCTTTGGTAATATAATTGCTAATGCGAAACATACAAAGAAAATAAGAAAGATATACTGCAATTCCAGGTTAAAAAGGAGGCCTATTCCCCCACCAAGTAAAGGCGATACCAAGGTTATCGTAATCTGCAGCATTTTAAATCCTACTGGGCTAAAACCAAATGGCTGGCCCGCTTTCAACAGCAGATGCTCGAGCTTGGATGCCTCTTCTTTCCCTAATCTTTTTGTGTATTTCCTTTTAAATGTAATCCAAGTAGGCTGCACAACTCGCTCATAAAAGGAACGTTCTTCTTCCTCGATATCTGCTTGGTACGACGGTGTATTCATGACGAAATAAGTTTGTATTCTATGTTGAATATGTCCTTTTCTTTCTGCTTTCATCCCGACAATAGCATAGGTTAAAAAGCATATAAATATAAAAAAACTACCATATAAAGCCATCCATTTTACACCTCAATTGTCGTAATTTTACGTATCAATATAAAACCAATAATACCGCCTATAGCACCAGCTATTAGCATTCCTATCCCAATTGGATTTGTAAATAGTGTTCCAATATATTCTGGATTCATCAAGTAAATAACGAAACCAAGTGCTACCGGCAGAAGACTGATAATCATACCAGATAGACGTCCTTGCGCTGTAAGTGTTTTAATTTGATTCTGAATTTTAGAACGTTCCCTGATGGTTTCAACAATTTTATTTAGTAGAAAGGCCAGATTTCCGCCTACTTGTCTCTGGATAATGATAGCTTCTACCATTAATTCCAGATCTTCACTAGGTATGCGATCTTTCCATTCCACTAATGCATCTTCAAGGTTGGTTCCATAACGCATTTTCTTTAAAACCAGCTCTGCTTCTTCCTTAATCGGGGAATAGGATTCTTCTGCTACCATTTGCAACGATTGAGGTAAACTGAATCCCGCTCGTAAGGAGCCAATGATCGAAGTAATCATACTCGGTAGCCCCATATTAAATTGTTTTATCCGCTTCTTTTCTTTCGTTTTCAGCCACAGAGGTAGAAATTGAAATCCAAAAATGAAACCAATAATAGAAAAAAGCAAATGACCCAATAGCAGATGAAACAACCCTCCAGCAAAAATTGCTGCCAGCCATTGAAAAGCAGCAAACTCTTCTGGCTTTATCGGAACACCCGCAACACTTAACCTTTGTTCCAGGTTGTTTTTTTTCTTACTTTGTTTTTTATTTTTTATTAAAAGCATTGTTAGCTTATGGTTCATCTCTTTAAGTATTTCTTTAACAGAAAATTTCTTTTTAACGATCTTATCTTGGTTGGCATTTTTAGCATAACGAACAAGACTAATTGCCATGAGAAAAAGAAAACTTGTGATAAACACGGAAAATATCAATATGAACATCATATTAATTCTCTACCTTTTCAGTAAATATCGAAGTTGGAAGATGGATCCCTTCGTTTTCCATTCGCTCGTAAAATTTAGGACGGATACCAGTTGGAACTAGCTTTCCTAATATCTTGCCATTTTCGTCAAGACCAAATTGCTTGAAGGTAAAGATATCCTGCAGCACAATAATATCTCCTTCCAAACCTTGTACTTCCGTAATATTCGTAATGCGACGCGTACCATCTTTTAATCGGGACTGTTGGATAATTACATCCAATGCCCCTGCGATTTGTTCACGAATTGCTTTCACTGGTAATTCCATTCCAGCCATCAATACCATTGTTTCCAATCGAGCAACCATATCCCTTGGACTGTTGGAATGTCCCGTGGCAAGTGATCCATCATGCCCCGTATTCATAGCCTGGAGCATGTCCAGTGCTTCCCCTCCACGAACCTCACCGATAACAATCCGATCTGGTCTCATACGCAGCGAATTTCGAACAAGGTCACGGATGGAAATCATTCCTTTTCCCTCAATATTAGGTGGTCTTGTTTCTAAGGAAACAACATGCTCTTGGCCAAGTTGTAACTCTGCTGCATCCTCAATCGTAACAATTCGATCTTTATTGGAAATAAAGGAAGATAACACATTTAATGTAGTTGTTTTACCTGACCCTGTACCACCACTTACAAAAATGTTCAATTTTGCTTCCACACAAGCCTTCGTGAAATTAGCCATTTCCTCGGTTAACGTACCAAAACCAATTAAATCACGAATTGTAAATGGATCCTTGGAAAATTTACGAATTGTTATCGTAGGTCCATTTAGTGCCAATGGGGGGATAATCGCATTTACCCTTGATCCATCCATCAACCGGGCATCCACCATTGGGCTGCTCTCATCAATTCGTCTGCCAAGTGGTGCAACAATCTTCTCCAGCACTGCCATCACATGCTCATTGTCACGAAACTTAATATTTGTTAGCACCAATTTACCATTACGCTCTGCATATACATGCTTTGGGCCGTTAACCATAACCTCAGTCACACTCTCGTCAAGCAATAACGGGTTAATTGGACCATACCCTGTCAGATCATTTTTTATTTCTTCCTTAAGAATATTCCAGTCATTTATGTTGGTTAAGCCTTCATTATCATTCAGAATTTCAGATATAATGGAATCAAGATCTGCAACAATCTCATCTATATCTTCATCATTTCGTTCTTTTATAATGTATTTAAAGATAAGATTTTTTAATTCAAAGTAGTCGTTGGTAAGCTCAGGAGTATTATCCTTCTCAGCAGCTGATGAAATAGTATTATCAGATAAAATCGTTTCTTCTTTTGGTACTACTACTTCTTCAATTGGAACTTCTGTTATCATCTGGTCGGTAATATGCTCATGACTCTTGGATTGGATCCGCGCTAATAAACTCATTTTTTATCCCCCTTGACCTGTGACCTTTATTCGTAAACTTTGAGAAAATACCAGAATTGCCCTTCGTATTTGAATCGTAAAGGTTTAGACTTTCAGCTAATTTTTCCATTTCTTTGGAGAATGTTAATTTTGGGTGACTGGACACAATTGGTAATCCCATGTCCAGGGAATGATCAATGTGTTTATCAACAAATGGTAAAAAGAATGCTTGTTCCATATTTGTTAGCTCTGCCATATCTTTTGATTTGATAACTGTATTTGAAGTAGCTTTATTCAATACTAATCGTGCTTTATCCTTTAAACCGAGCATGCTGAGTGTTTCAATCAACAGTTTAGTGTTTTTTAATACGGCCATTCTTGGTGTACCAACCACTAAAATAAGATCTGCCTTTTCCATTACTTGAATATTTAAATCGTTTAATCCTGCTTGTGTTTCAATTAACAATACCTCTGCATTGTCATTCAGTGTATCAATGATTGAATTCAGAAAATCAGGAATAATCAATTCTGCATATTCTGGCCTGTCAGGTGCAGGTAAGACATTTACACCAGATTCATGATTCATGACATAAAAATGGATATTATCCTTATCCTTACGCTCTGCCGCATCTTTAATGGTACGCGTTGGATGAAGATCGAAAGCCAACGCTATATCTCCAAACTGAAGGTCTGCATCAATGACAGTAACTTTAACATGTTCCTTTGCCAGAATTGCTGCCAAGTTAGCGGTTATAGTCGTTCTACCAACTCCACCAACAGCACTGCAGACTGCAATCCGCATGATATTAGGTTTCTCTGTCATGTCAAATCCCTCCGTAACGTTATTCTTGTTCGCCCTTTATGATTCGACTGCTGATCCAACCTTTTTCTTTATTTGTCGTCTCTATCTCAAGCCAGATTCTTCCATCCCTATCTGTTTCCTGATTACCAAGAAGCAGCAGAGAAGTTTCTTCCTTAACAACTTCAATTGGGTTTGCCAAGAGACTTGGTGAATCCCGGATAATAGACTTTACTGGCAACGTAACAATTTTGCTTGTAGCTTCTGTGATTTTTTCATCCGATTGATTCGCTTCTTTATCTGTTGTTTCCTCATTTAAATCCGATTTACTGTAAAGTGCCAGCTGGAGTACACCACGGTTCCCCGCATTGATCAGCTTTACAGTGTCATCCTGATCCAGTTCCAGTGTGACAGATTGATACAGGACCGGTTCAGCACCTTCTGCTTTTTTCTCGGTCATCCTCTCCCCAACCGCAAGTACCCGAATCTTTTCAAGGATAATTTCTGTCTCTGGCTTTTCTCCTGATGTTAAAACCACATCCACGTAATCTTCTGGATGGATCAGGTTGGAGACACCGGTAACATACATAACTTCTGCAGAAACTGCCCGATATCCCTCATTAATCTTACGGGATACGACTTCTTTCTCTTCTGTTTTTTCCATTATCCGATGGTTCATCAGAATTTCCCCCGGTTTGATATCAGCAGTTGTGTATTTATTCAGCACGCTGTTTATGTCTGTCACCATTTCCGGATGCACCTGACCTGCAGGGATTTCCTTTACCGTAACCTGCTCCTTTAGTATTTGCTGGTCACTTGGTATTTCTGCTGCCGCTGCAACCACTTGCACCATCTCCACCGGTGGTTGTTCGGAAGCATTTGTTTCAGCAGTCGTATTCGTTATAAATAGATAAAATAATGCCGTCGTAATGATTCCTGATAGCACTGCAAGCAGCAATACTTTCTTTGGTTTCATATGAATACCACCTACTCTTCCAGTTTAATTGCATATGCCCCACGATCTGCCGGGCTGTTTTCACCGGTAATACCAGGACCGGTGCGTTTGATGAAAATCCCTTTAACTGTGTCATCCGTATTACTCATCTGCTGATTGACATAAAAATAAGCAAAACCTGTTATTTCTACACTTTTTATTTGCTTATTTTCAGTGGGGTGTGGTTTATAAACGATAATTAGCATAACCCTTGGACAATCTCTCTCTTGATAATCCCCGTCAGGATATGGACAATTGGCAATTCGGTAGTCTATCCCTGCTTTAGTTTTACCAGCTATGTTTCCTGTTTGCGTGTTTACTATATCTCCTACCTTCAAGCTTTCATCAAATCCATGTTTTAAGGTTTCCTCATAAGTTTTTGCTCCCGGTCCTTCTAGTGCGAGTACACCAAAGTTACCACTTATCGAATCGCCAGCATCTACTTTCAGTTCATAGGTTTCCCCATAATCTAAGTTAACAGAATCATTAATACCAAGCGGGACAGCACCCTTTGCCTCCCCCATTGGATTTACAATAGCTTTGGCATCCACCGTAATGGGTACAGAATCAATTCCAAATAATGTAGCGAAATACAGTGGTACATCCTTCGTGACTTCAACATGGAGTTGGCTATTTGGTTCTATATTCACCTGTAATGAGCTATTCTGTTCCTCATGTAATGCCAGTATTTGATTAACTACTTCTTTTACATTAGCTTCCGAATTTACAATTTCCTGTGCACCTGACAATGCAGCTGCATTGGCTGTTTTTTGAAGATGGCTTTTAGATACAAATAAATTGCCACCGTCGATAACAAGTCCAACCATGGCAATCATCGCACTCATTGCTAATGCCATCAGAATGATTGTATTTCCATCTTCACTTTTTTTCAGCTTCTTATAAAAAGATTCCATTCTGTCCACCTCATTCAACCCGTATTGTGGAATCTGTTTTTACAGTATAGGGAATGGCCGCTTCTCCAAGTACATTCATAAATACCTCTGGGTAGGCTATTGTTACCGTGATATAATCGCCGGCTTTCCGAACACTTTCCCCAGGTGTTATCGATATTTGCAGTTTGGTAGCATCCCCATTAAACTGTGTCATCGCATAGGTGCGAATGGCTTCATCACCTTGACCCAAACCACCAATTCTCACCGATTCCTGTGCAACCATTTCAAGCTGTAGATGGGTATATAATATTCTTCCAAAGTCAAAAATTCCTACTAATAACATTAATAAGAGTGGTAGAATCAACGCGAATTCTACTAATGACTGACCATCCTGCTTCTTGATCATAGAAAACTCACACCTTGTATAAATAACAGTAGAAATGCTCCTCCAACAATGGCAACACCATAAGGGTAGGTAGCGGTTAATGATCCTCTGGAAATGCCACCTTTTAATACAACGCCGTTCTTTAAGCTAGATAGAAAGTAAATCATAGACTTTAACATTCCACGACGGAATAAAATAATTGCAATTGCCATTAGAGCACCAATAATTGCGATATATATAAAAGATTGAAAAACAAATGCTGATCCTTTCATTGCACCAATCAGAGCAAGCAGCTTCACATCTCCAGCTCCCATACCACCCATAAAGTAAGGAATCAGCAGTAATCCAAAGCCTATCAAAAAACCAATGAAAGAATGGCTAAGACCTTCCCAACCGCCAGTTGTAAAATGGTAGATAAATGTGATTAATAGTGCCGGGTATATTACTTTGTTGTAGATCATTCGGCTTTTGATATCTGTGACTAAGCAAATCAGTAATATAATAATAAGGAAAATATCAATCATGTGGTCCATCCTTTCATTCGTGTTTTGATATATATAGAAGGACCCTATGACAACGGGTCCTATAGTTTTTATTAATATTCTGTGTGGTGTTACGCTGTTTTACCACCAAAATCAGTTACAATATCTTCAAAAATCCCTTTTACAGAACCGCCTAAAGCAGTTAATGCTATAATAACCGCCACCGCAATCAACCCCAAAATCAACCCGTACTCAGTCATCCCTTGTCCTTTTTCTTCAATAAATAATCCTTTGATTTTGTTTAACATTCAAAATCTCTCCTTTTAATATATATAATTTTTTTATTTGACTATCTCATAAATCCTGGTCAGCTAAGTTTACCTTTTGTCCAACTAAGGTGGAGGTGTTTCGAATCGTACCGGCTGGAAGCTCAATGACTGATTTTACGTTCATAAATTTCTTACCTATTTTTCCCGGCTCCAGGTATTCCTCGATCCCCACGATCTCTTTTTCTCTATTAAGATAAATAATATCAATGCTATATTTCATAAAAAACGTATGAATCGCTGTACAAGGAGATATATGAAGGGCTTCGTTTTCCGGCATGCTCTCTGTGAGTATCAATCCTTTAAACCGAGACCAGAATGTATAGGCTCCTTTTACACGTTCAGCAATTGCTTCATCTGTATCTATATTTACCAGTTTGATTTTCAGCACCTCCTGCTTTTTTTGATTTGATGTAACTTGTTGACCAACTTACAATCCCTATTATGCAATGATGGAGACATAAAAAATATCCCCCACCATTCCTGTTATTCATTGGCAGTTTCTAATAGGAATGCATTCCTATTCATGCCGTTTTTTATCGTTTGATAGGAACAAATGAAAATGGGTGCATTAGAAAAACCCCCCATTCCTGAGAGGTTTAACCTGAGTGATATTTTAGCTGATATACTTTGGAAATAGCATGGGCCCGGTCAGGCACATCCAGCTTTTGGAAGATCTTCGTTACATGGTTCTTTACCGTATGTCCGCTTATATAGAGTTCCTGGGCAATTTCCTTATTGTTCAGCCCCTGAATGACAAGATCAAGTACCTCCTGCTCCCTCGGGGACAGATCCATTTCCTTAATCGTACTTGTTACAGAGTCAATTTTCCTCTCAGTTGGAAGGACAGCCAAATCGATTTCTTCTTCAATAACCTGAAATTCTGTTACGAATGATATAAACGCTTGAACAGTTTCATTACCAAGAATTTGCTTTGGGATAGCCTCGATTGAATCATTACGAATATAGGTCATTGCCAATGCAACTACTTGTCTCGAGACACTTGCCTCTGCCCAGGTTAATGTATTGCCTTCCATTAATGCTTTGCCTTCCTTGACAATCAAATCAATTCTTTTCTCTGGAAAGGTATCCCGAATGAATTCCGGCGTATAGTACGATAATTGGCATGCATGGATGATTTCCTTTATTACCACTGCATCCAAGCCAAGATTCATCGCATACTTGCCAGCAAGGTTTGCGGCATTCTCCGCTTCGGCATATGCATCTTTATCGAATTGTTCGATTGCTCGAAAAAGGGTGTTTACTTGCTTCTCCTCATATTCCTCTTCCTCTTTACCTGCCAGCTGCAGCGATATTCCGCCAATAATGGAAAGCGTCTCTAAATAATTGATATGTTCCTGGAGCTGTGCTTCCGATTGATTGGATATGCCCACGCTGAGTATTCCAACTGCCTGTCCTCTGTTAAATAACGGACATTCAACCACACGATCTCCACCTTCAGTTACTTGGACCGTTGGCATTTGCTGTTCACGAGAATTCCCGTCAAAAAAGCGTTTTGCCACGTCTTTTGCATACTCTCCGATACTGCCTTTCGACTTTCCACGGGAAATAAGCTTCACCTTATCATCTTTGATATCTCTTAATACAAGGCAAGAAAAAGTTCCTTCTACTAGATTAAGGCCTATATCTACTAAAATATAGACGATTCGTTTTATATCTGGAGCAGCAACCATTAGTTTGGAAATTTCAATAAGTGATGATAACCGGCGCAGCTGCTCATCGTTCTCTCTTTGCAGATGATGGATAAACGAATGGGCTTCCAGCATGATTCCCAATGTTTTTGCCATTTCCAATTCTCTACTTGAAAAGCCATCCTTATGGATATTTCCGCCAAACAATAGTTTCGTTGAACCATCATGCTGCTTCATTGGGTAGCAAAGAAGTGATCTCGGCTTAAATTGATGTCTCTTAAAAAAGATTGATCGTGGATCCTTATCAACATCTTCCCAGAAATCAAATTCACCCGTTAAAAGAACCCTTCCTAAAAACCCTTCTCCTGGAGAGAATTGAGCACCATGAAAAGCGTCAATTCCTTCTCCGATCACTTCTGTTACTACAAAAGTATTGTCCTGTTCTTCTGCCAAACCAAGAAATTCAAATACCTTTTTACGATGAAAAAAATTATGCAATAAATGGGTGATACTATGTTCCCTTTCTTGTACACCCTGATGAAACAGTTCATTTTGTAAAGCAAAAATGGAACGTTCAGCCTTCTCAGTAAGCAATTGGGAAATAAGCTCACCGACTTTTTCTATCTTCCCCTTCCATATCTGTTTTGCTGAAGGGCTGATGATTGGAGTGTTAGCTAAAATCGCTTCCCAGTTTATGTCATCTTGGTATGCAGTCTTAAGTTGTTCGATAATAAGATCCTGGGTTTCATCCTCAATCATGAAACCTGCGAATAGATCATATTTTTTTGCATTCTCCAGGGAGATCGAAGCCGTCAATACATATACGCCCGGAAAAACATCATAAAAAACAGGTGTATGGTTGGGCCATGCTTTTTGTGTCCCAGGCTTTCTTTTCGTAATTAAATTATTCTGTTTCAGGTTTAGCAGCACATTACATAATTCATTGTCACCAACAGGAGGCAGCACAGTTTCCCCGTTTTCGTCTGTCAGCCATATCGTGAAGCCATACTTCGCTGCATATACGGATTGTAATTCCTCCAGAAGTTCCAGATTCTCATTCATATGCTATCCACTTCTTCTACAAAGTCGATATCCTGAATGATCTTCGGCTCCTTGTAGCGGTACAATGGGGATATTTCATCGCCAAGCATTTCCAAAATCCCTTGTTTCTCTAACTGTTCGATAATCGGAAGAATATCATCTGCTTTTCTTCCGAGTTTCATACTTAATCCTTCCACCGTTTCAATCATGTATGGATTCGATTGAAACAGCATGGTACATTCCATTTGAAGCGGTATCAGTTCTTTACTGACCATATGTCTTACCTCCTTCTATATTAAACGTATATAAGGGAATTCCTGCATGTTTTCCAATAAGTAAGGCTTCGAGATATCACCATTGGATGCTTTCGTTACCTGTAAATATTGATACGATCCATCCACCCACGTTTTTAATACGCCGTTGCAGGAACGTTCCAGAAATGATGCAACATTGATTCCGACTTCCTTAAAATTACACAGCACTAGCACTGTCATCCCTTTTGATCTTGCATTTGCTGTTTCTGCTGCAAAATGTCTTAAAACATAGTCCGTTCCACGTTCATTAATGATCGCATTCAAATCGTAATAAATAAACCAGTTCTTCTCATTATTCATGCCTGAATGAACCTTAGGATGTAACTCGTAATTTAGGAAATGATTATATTTTTCATTATCGAGATCATTCACATGAAAAACCGAATTCCTCCAGCTTTCAGGGATTGGACGATCATAATGTTCAATGAAGAACATTTTCTTTTCTTTGATCACTTTATCCAAGTCTACTCGATGTAGTCTCAGGAGCGCTGCCAGTTCCTCAATAGATTGTATACTCGAAAGAATTGTCAGTAATTGATCGCCTGCTTTTATCCGCTCAGCCAATATGGATGTAATGATGTTTCGATAATTTGCTTTACTGTTTGTATCCAGCATATAGATATTTCCTCGATCCAACCCACCGCCTAAAATATCATCAAGCGAAGCAATCCCTGTTTTTAAGCGTAAATCTGATTGCGAATCGTGAATATCAGCAACTGTTCTACTGGCAAGCACAACATAGATTCCTTTTTCGGTAATGCGATAAATATGCTCCCCTTCAAGAATGCTGCTGCCTCTCATTTTTAATACTTCCAATGTTCGTTGACGAAATAACTGTAAATGTTCTTTTAAAGATAAACGAATAAGTCCATCAAAAATAAAATGTTCAAAAGGTACATGATTCGAATCAAGGTCTGCTTGTTCTTGAATAAGCAGCGAAGTAAGCTTGAACTTCCGTAAAATATTTCGTAACGTATATAAAATCTCTCGCCCTTTTATTTCACTATTCCTATTCAAAAATTTTAGTAGACTAATACTGTCAATTACAATTCGCTTGCAATTAATCTCATTTACCATTTGTTCAAATAAACCATTTGGTGTCAACATCTGCCCGATTAACGTTTCGGGCGATAGAGAAATGACCCGCATTTTGTTTTGTCTCTCCAGTGCTTTTAAATCCCAACCAAAATGTTCCATGTCAGCATAAATTTGTTCTGGAAATTCCTCAAAGGTTATAATTATCCCGTTTTCATTATATTGCTTGATCCCATTGTAAAGAAATTGGATACCAAGTGTCGTTTTGCCTGTTCCAGGTGCACCTTCCACAATGATTGCTGATCCCTTAGGAAGGCCGCCTCCCAAAATACTGTCTAAGCCGTTTATTCCTGTAGCTGATTGCATTGATATCCCCCTTATCTGTTTCCAATATATTATTATGTACTAGGAAAGGAATAGGGGTGATATTCCATATCTTATACCAGGAATATACAAATACATATCCCCTACCGTTCCTATTTATTTCTATACCCTTAATGAAAGTACTTTAACTGTTTATCTACGAATCCATACAAACAGCTTTTATCAGGTATGCTATAATTAAATTGGAAAATCAGCTATAAAAAGGAGTCCCAAAATGATCAAAGTAAAAATGAACGTCCAAACTGCATATCACGGAGAATTACTCCGGGCAGGCAAAGTTTATGAAGTTGAAGAAACGATTGCTAAACGTTGGATTGCTAGCAAATTAGCGGAAGAAATAAAGGAAGAAAATTAACGACAAAATACAACATTATATATATTCATGCAGGGTAATATAAGTTATAATTGATAAAAAGAGGGTTGATATTTATGAGTAGGGATGAGTATATACAACGTTTCGATAAGCTCGAGGGAATGATGGCACAGTTGATTAATACAGTTGGAAATATGATGGAAGAACAAACTTCCATCAAAAATGACATCAGTTCCATTAAAAAAGAACAGACTTCGATGAGAGAAGGACAAACTTCCATGAAAAATTACATTAGTTCCATTAAAGAAGAAAATGGAATTCGCCATAAGGAAGTCATGGACCAACTGGCTTTGGTTAAGGCAGATCAAGATGTTCTTTGGGATAAATCTATCCAAAATGAACGGGAGATTGGAATAGTAAAAAAGCTATATAACTTATAAACTTTAACCACGATCAGAATTTTAAGTTTCACAACACATCATCGTTAAACTTCATCATCTTTTCATAGATAAAATCTTCGTTATTAAACGAATGATTTTTCCGTTTAATAACGGAGATTACTATATATTTTTAAGTAAAAAAATAAGACTGCACATTGCAGCCTTAAAATAGTAATTTACTCTATCTATTCGCAAAGAATTCTTCTGCTTCTTCCAGGTATTTCTCCTGATTCGGTGTTAGATCATATTCTTCCTCAATTGCAGAAACCGGGCAAACTGCTTTACATGCACCACAGTCAATACAAATATCGGGATCAATGTAAAACTGTTTTATACCTTCTTCTATACAATCAACCGGGCAGACACTGACACACTCGCCAGCCTTTTCTCCCTGGCACGCATCCAAAATTACAAAAGCCATCTATATTTACCCCCTTAAAAGCTAAAGCATTACTCAATTAAATGATAATGCTTTCTCCTTTAGAAGTAAACCTTTTGGAACGAATCTAACAAAATTATCAAGCATCGATGTTAGATTGTATTGGTTCGTTATATATAATTTCCAGAAAATTTCAGGAATAGATTTTTAGTTTTATTTTAAACAAATCTGGGAAAAAGATATATGTAGTTATTTAGAAAAAGGAGATTGTTAAAATGAGAACCTATAGTGTTACACCAAATGTAGATGCATCCGCATGGTTTGTAAAATTGGAGGATGTTGCACCTGAAGAAGTATACGATACAAAGACGGAAGCGATTGAGGTTGCAGAACAGCTAGCGAAGGAAAATACTCCA
Organism: Oceanobacillus longus; assembly: GCF_042650085.1. Classification (NCBI taxonomy): domain Bacteria; kingdom Bacillati; phylum Bacillota; class Bacilli; order Caryophanales; family Bacillaceae; genus Oceanobacillus; species Oceanobacillus longus. Next base: position 281,014 of record NZ_JBHSAO010000006.1, read on the forward strand.
AGTTTGGTAGAAATACTTGATAAAGACCATAATGTAATTGAAGAAAAACGATACAAAGGATTATAGGATGCCTCTAATGAGGTGTCCTTTTTCATTGTGTAATTGCTCATCAAATGTGAACAATTGTATTTCTCCTTCCTCCTTCATGCAAAAAAAAGGAAACCCCACTTTTCATGAGATTTCCTCTACCATCTATTTCTTCAGCTTTGCCAATGCTTCAGCAAGTGCATTATTTGTAAATCCATCATCCTGTTTCTTCAGATACTTGTTCACATCTTGTTTTGAGACTTTATGTTTCTTCTCTTTTTGTTTCCGGGCATTAAATGTGGAAAGTTTCTCCCTGTGTCCGCATTTGCATGTAAACATTTGGCCATCTCCTTCACCGCGGAGCTCTAAGCGCTTGTGGCAATTCGGACAGCGCGCATTCGTTTGTTTGGCAATGTTCTTCTTCGTCCCGCATGAACGGTCCTGACAGACAAGCTTCCGTCCATGCTTATTATTGATTTCAAGCATGAGCTTCCCACAATTCGGACATTTTGTACCTGTCATATTATCATGCTTAAACTTTTCATCGCTGTTTTTAATCTCGTTAACCGCTTCTTTTGTATAATCTTTAATTTCAGCAATAAATTTTCCTTTTTTTAATTTCCCTTCTGCAATAAGGGCAAGCTTTTTCTCCCATTGGGCAGTTAATGCCGGTGAGCGTAAATCCTCTGGAACCAAGTCCAGCAGTTGACGACCTGTTGAGGTTAGATAAATATATTTGCCCTTCTGCTCCATGTACATATTGTTAAACAACTTTTCAATGACATCAGCGCGTGTAGCAACCGTTCCAATACCACCTGTTTTATTGATTGTATTAGCCAAATGCTTTTCATCCGAACTCATATATCGGACTGGGTTTTCCATTGCCTGCAGTAAAGCACCCTCCGTAAAGCGTTCCGGGGCTTTCGTTTCACCTTCCGTAAGTGAAATCCGTACACCAGTGAATTCATCACCTTTGTTAATAACCGGCAACTGTTGGTCATCACGATCCTCATCATCATTGGTACTATTATTATAGATTTCTTTCCACCCTTGTTGTTTAATAACCTTTCCTTTTGCAACAAAGCGTTCGGTGCCAATGGCAGCAGTAATCGTTGTTTGTTCGAATTCATATGGATCCGACAGCACCGACAGAAATCGTTTAACGACAAGGTCATAGATTTTCCGTTCCCTATCGTCCAAATCAGTTAAAACAACTGACTGTTCTGTCGGAATAATCGCATGGTGATCTGACACCTTCGCATTATCAACGACCGCTTTGGATAGCTTCAAGTCCTTTTTCAAAACTTTCGCTGCAGCTTTTGAATACTCATCCACACCACACGCTTTTACACGATCCTTTAATGTTGGAACGATATCCGTTGTAATGACACGAGAATCGGTTCTTGGATAGGTTAGAACCTTATGTTGCTCATAAAGCTTCTGCATGATGGACAATGTCTGTTTTCCAGAGTAATTAAAAATCCGATTTGCATCACGTTGTAATTCTGTTAAATCATATAGCTGCGGTGCAAATTTTTTCTTGTGATTTTTATCAATTTGTACAACCTTCGCCGTCTTTTTTTTCAACTGACCAAGTAACGCATCTGCTTTCTCCTTGGAAAACATGCGCGTATTATTTTTATCATCCTGCCATACGAGTTTAAAGCCTTTTTCTGTTTTTGCTTCCAGTCCATAAAATTTACGAGGTTTAAATTCCTTTATTTCTTGTTCCTTTAAAGCAATCATGGCCAGTGTCGGGGTTTGCACACGACCACTGGAAAGCTGTGCATTATGCCTTGTCGTTAATGCACGCGTTGCATTTAATCCAACATACCAATCAGCTTCTGAGCGCGCCACAGCAGATTCATACAGATGGATATAATTTGCCCCAGGCTTCAGGTTTTTGAATCCATCACGAATCGCTTTATCGGTAACCGATGAAATCCACAAGCGTTTGACAGGCTTTTTCACCCTCACTTTTTCCAAAATCCATCTGGCTACCAGTTCACCTTCACGTCCAGCATCCGTTGCAATGACGATTTCACTAACGTCATTACGAGTCAACTGTGTCTTAACAGTACTAAATTGTTTCCCCGTCTTTTTAATAACCACGAGTCGTAAATCCGTCGGAAGCATTGGCAAGTCTTCCATACGCCATGTCTTATATTTATCATCATACGTTTCCGGATCTGCCAGTGTAACCAAATGTCCAAGTGCCCATGTAACGATATATTTAGAACCTTCCAGATAGCCATTACCTTTTTTTGTGCACCCAAGTACCCTTGCGATATCACGGCCAACGGATGGTTTTTCAGCTAAAACAACTATTTTACTCATTATCTTAAATCCTCTCTTCTATTACATCTACTGTTACTTTATCATAATTGACCTCAATCGTGCAGTAATCAATTGTAATCACACGGAATGCCTGGATTCCATATTATAATCTAGAAACCTTGAAGAGGATGTTCATGATGCTAATATATAGTGGGTTGTTATTATTGGTTATAGCAGTTAGTTTGGATGGGTTCGGTGTTGGAATTACCTATGGTATCCAGAAAATAAAAGTTCCAACCATGGCTTTACTGATTATCATGATCTGCTCTGGAATTATTGTTTATACGTCAATGGTTATTGGCGATTTATTAAGCATATTCATTTCTAAGGAATCGGCAAAAATTCTCGGAGGGACGATTTTAATTTCATTAGGTTTGTTTTCTTTCGTGAATATTATACGTTCCAGGTTGAAAAAGCCACGGACGGATTCACCGGAAAAGATATCAACGACGAAGATTCATGATTTAAAAACGGTTATAACTACTCCCGATAATGCTGATTTGGATCGGTCTGGTATTATATCCGCTGGTGAGGCCTTTTTACTTGGGCTGGCACTTGCATTAGATGCATTTGGAGCGGGAATAGGAGCTTCCATGCTCGGATATTCTCCATTTCTCACAGCATTTCTGACTGCATGTATGAGTGGCTTCTTCTTGTACTTCGGTATGAAATTAGGGATTTTTCTGTCAAGAAATGAAAAACTGCAGCAATTAACACTTTTGCCACCAGCTTTATTAATTGGGATTGGGATATTGAATTTAATTTAAGCGAATCGTAAGTGGATTAGCGGAAATCACACACAGCTCGGCTCAGTTTGCCTCAGAGATGACAGGACTTAGCCTTATTCCGCGAATTGATGCTTCTTTCCCGCGGATTTTTCTATATATCCGCTAATTCGTGAATTTTATCCGCGGATATGGGGAGATATCCGCGGATTCACATCTTTTTCCCGCGAATCGCCCGCTTTTTTAATCGCGTTATGTAGCCTGAACCTTTTATAATGCTTTAACTTGTCCACCATCGATAATCAATGATTGGCCAGTGATATACGTATTTGCTCCAGAAGCTAGAAAGACAACAGCCTTTGCAAATTCTTCCGGCTGACCAAAACGTTTCATCGGAATTTTTTGTTCCGCCTCTTCCATTAAAATTTCCATCGAGATATTTTGTTTCTGAGCTTTTGCTTTATTCAACTCAAGAATTCGGTCCGTCTCAATCGTACCTGGACCAACTGTATTTACCAAAATATTATCCGAACTCAGTTCTTGGGCCAATGTTTTAGCAAGACCAACAATTCCAGGGCGCATCGTATTCGATAATACTAACTGGTCCAAGCTCTGTTTAATGGAAGAGGAAGCCAAATTCACAATATGTCCACGGTTCTGTTTTTGCATAATCGGAACGACTGCTCTTGTTGAACGAACAAAGCTGAGCAGATTTAATTCAAATGCGTGGTACCAGTCTTCATCAGTCATGTCCATAAAGTTCCCTGAAGGTGGTCCTCCCGCATTGTTAATCAGTACATCAACAGTACCATTCCAAGCTACTGCTTTTTCGACCAATCGGATAATATCATCCGCTTTTTTCATGTCACATACCATAAAATCAATTTGTTCATTTCCAGTCTCCCGTATGATGTCCCTAACAGTTGTATGTAATAACTCTTCTGACCGGCTGCTGATTAAAACATGTGCACCTTCTCTTGCAAATTCAGTTGCAATTGCTCTTCCAAGTCCTTTACTTGCTGCTGTTACAATAACCGACTTTCCCTTCAGCTCCAATTCCATCTAAAAGCCCTCATTTCTTTTTTCTTTATTATAACAAAAATTCTGGCAAGCGTCGTTAGATACTTGCCAGAAAAAGGGATGCGAAAACCCGAAGATGCAGCATCTCCGGGTTCCATCGTTATAAAATAGTGTTTTAAGTTTAGATTAGATCATGGAAAGTATTAATCCGATAACAACGATAGCTCCAATAATCATTAATATGGTACGCAACATTTAATGTTCATCCTCTCCTGCAGTAACTGTTTCTATTTGGTATATCTATAAGATACCCAAATTCCAATGAATGAAAACATACGCAAACTATGAAATTAGATTTAGCAGGATAGTGAGTGTTACGATACTTATCAACGTAGATATAAATGTGATACTTGAAACCAATTCAGGCTCTGTATCAAACTCAATTGCATACATCGTAGTAGTTGCTGCTGTTGGCATTGCAGAAATAATAATAAGTACCATACCAATAAGTGGATCGACGTTAAACGCTAAAACAAATAGGAATGCAATAAGCGGTGCAATCACCATTTTTAATGTAACAGCTGATATGACCACTTGCCAATTGAGCTTCAAACCGGTTATGGATCCAAGCTGCATACCAAGCATAACCATCATGACTGGAATTGCCGCTTCCCCTACCATTGATAATGTAGAATGCACAGATTCTGGAACTGTGATCGAAAAATACTGAAAAACGAAGGCCAAAATTGCTGCATATGTTGTAGGCATCTTCATTACATTTTCAACAGCACGTCTCATACCACTTGTACTTCTTGATGCATAATAAACCCCAAAAAAGTTGTTTTGCAGTGCTTGAACAACCATAATGAAAATTGCATATGGGAGCGCAGTACTTCCTATACTGAAAAGCACCACTGGCAAGCCATAATTACCAGAATTCATAAAACCAGATGCCAGAATGGATGCACTCTCAGTACTTGGCCCCCATCCAAAGATTTTAGCCAGTATTTTGTTTAAAAAAACCATTATATAAAACAATACAAACATATAAATAAGAATTATTAAAAATCCACTGTCAAACTCTGCATCATGTAAAGTAACAAAAATTAATGCTGGGGATAATATGTACAAACAAACAGCCGATACAGACTTCACATCCAATAGCCGAATCCTTTGCAAAATAAAACCCGATGCAAATACAGCCATGATAGGAATAATAACATTTAAAAATAAACTCATTTCAACATCTCCATATAGATAATATATATAGTCTACCATATCGGTTCCATAGCCGGAACATCATGTTTATTTGTCCTCATCAGTCTCGTTCAAATTTAAATTTGACAATATAATCAAAGTATGAGATTATAGTTAAGTTATCAAAGTAACAGTAAGTGATCTGGCATTCTACAACGTTTTTGTTTTTGAAGATGCTTATTCACACTGGCGCGACTAAGGGGTCGCAAGGACGTAAGAGCAGGTAGGGCTTACGTTGCTTAAGTTTAGAGAACATAGGAAGGCGTAAGCGACCGGTTAGCGACGGTCAGACTGGCTTGAGCCGTACGAGTTAAACGACTTATTGTACGTAGGTGAAGGAAGTCTCGCAAGTCGCTGGGAGCTGAAGCTGGACAACCAGTGGAACATGTACCGCGGTTAAGTGAAATTTATGATCATGCAAATTTCCCACCCGAAAAAATCGGGATTAAAAAATAATAATCTTATGTGTTACTTTATAAACAAAGGGGTACTCTTTTAGTAAGGGGTGCCCCTTTTCCAATTTAATTTACATAATTATATAAATGAAAGAAGGAACATGATGAGCACATTACCAATAGGTACGATACAACCAATGACAGTCTCCCGTACGATTGATACAGGATATGTCTTAACTAAAGATGGTCACGATGCACTTGTACACCACAATGATACGGAAAGTGAACTTGAAGTGAATCAACAGGTTGATGCTTTCTTATACAATGACAAAAAGGGCAATCTAATCGCAACAACAATTCTTCCAAATGTGTGGATGGATGTTTATGATTGGGCTGAAGTAGTAGAAGTTATGCCGCATCTCGGTGTTTTCGTTAATATTGGGATTGCTAAGGAAATGCTTGTATCCAAAGACGATCTGCCATTTTTTGAGAAAGTATGGCCCAAGCCTGGTGATAAATTATTTGTCACCCTTGGAAAAGACCAAAAAGGCAGATTGCTGGCACTCCCTGCAACCGAAGGAATTGTTGCAAGAGAAGTTGAATTTGCCCCGGAAGAATTAATGAAGCAAACAGTAAGTGGTACCGTCTACTTAACAGATAAAGAAGGTTCTGCAATTATAACTACGGATTACCACCGTGGCTTTATTCACCGTACAGAGCGCAAAACGGAACCAAGATTAGGCGAATTCGTACAAGGCAGAGTAATCGATGTGAAAGATGACGGTTCCATAAACGTTTCGCTTCGTCCGCTTAAGCAGGATAGCATGGAATCTGACGCCGATGTCATTCTCAAACATTTGGAAGCAAGTAACGGTGTAATTCCTTTTAGTGATAAGAGTGATCCTGAGGATATTCTTGGTACTTTTCAAATAAGCAAAGCAGCTTTTAAACGCGCATTAGGCAGACTGTTCAAAGAAGGAAAAATTGAACAGCGTGAAGGAAAAACGTATCTTAAATAAATAAAGGATACTTTCGCAAACGTTTGTTGTTTTTTAGTCATCGCAGAGTGAGATAAAATGCGAACTGAGATAGGAACTTCGGCTACCGCTCTGGGAAATACACTGCGCTTTCCACGGGCGGCTGGTGAGCCCCTTCATGCTAGCGCATTTCAGTGTCTCACCGATGCCTCTCTTCCCGTTGGAGTCTCCGTGTATTTCCCAGAGCCGGCTAGAAGGCTGCTAATAATTACTATACTTGTGTAGCTTAAATAGCATCCTACAGCTTCACCAGTCCGGCATCGCTGTGGGCGGTGACTCCTGCGGGAACAAATGTTTCCGGTGGGGCGAGTAATCGCAGTCCCAGCACGTGTCCGAAGACCAGAAGAGTGGTTTTCTCTTCGGGGCTGAGGCCGTGCCCGCGGAAAGCATCCGCCCAGAGCGATCCCGGACGGTGGGAAAAGCAGTTACTTCGCAGTTTATTGATTTTTTGGCAAAACAACAATTTTTAAAGTAAGACAACTAACCACATTTCCACTTTTTTAGAAAACAGCCAAAATAAAAAAAGCAGAATCTATTAATAGATTCTGCTTTTTTTATTAAGCATTCACATTTCTGTAAGCGTCCATAATGGATGTGATAACAAAGCCGATTGCTGCTGCAAATAGAGCTGCTATTCCCCATCCGCCAAAACCTGCTCCAAGTAAGTCTACTTTAGGAGCTAAGGAAGCAACCGCCAGTAATAATAATCCAACAATTACTAAAAAGATATTTGGATAGTAAGGAGAATGCGATTCTTTCGGAGTCATTTTGACAAGAGCAATACCACCAACGACGGTAAGTGCTGTCAAGATTGCCCCAATTGTAATTACTGCTTGTATCATATCTTTCACCCCAGTTAATTAAAATTACACTACTTATAGTCTACAATTGAAAGGTGACAAAGTCAATCAGATTCTTATTTTCCAAGCATACGTTCAACCTTTTGACACAGCTTCGTCTGCCCTATCTATTTTGTATGGATTCTTCCTACTTGCCCATCTTCTAGCCTTACTTTTATCCCATGTGGATGGAAGTCAGATTTAGTAAGTAAATCTTTCACAACTCCAGCTGTTGTTCTGCCTGTTCGTTGATCTTTTTTTAAAATGATTTCTGCTTCTAGTCCTGGATGGACATTTTTCCTATATCTTCCATCAATTGTCATTTTCTGTCTCCTATCATTTTCATTCTTTTACCTATGGAACATCTTCTAATTATAACACCTGATATAGTAATATCCAATCACACTATCCATTTACAGACAACCGTAATTCATTATATAATGTGGTTCACAGTCAGCTTGAACATCTGAAAGGAATTAGAATTACATATGATAACCATTACACAACTTCAAATTTTTTTGAAAGTCGTTGAAATTGGTAACTTCACGAAGACGGGTAAGATTTTAAATATGACACAACCTGCCATTAGTCATGCCGTTTCCAATCTCGAATCTGAACTAGGAGTCAAATTATTAATCAGAGATAAATCAAAGGGATTAATGCTTACAAATATAGGTGAAAAGGTTCTCCTCCAAGTCAGAAATTTACAAAATAGCCTTGAAATAATTGAACAAGAAGTAGCCGCTGAAAAGGGATTAGAGACCGGGCTCATCAGAGTCGGTGGTTTCCCGGATTTCTCTGCTCGTTTTTTACCAAAAGTTATCCAGGCTGTTCATCAGAAATATCCAAATATAACGATTGAATTATATGAAGGTTCCGTAGAAGAGATTAATAAATGGATAACCTCACGTCAGATTGATGTTGGCTTCATTTACTCGGTTCATTCGGGTCTGGATATTATCCCTTTATTGGAAGACCAGTACATGGCGGTACTACCAGACTTCCACCCCCTGCTTCAAAAATCACTCGTCAGCCTATCCGATTTATCTGGCGAACCTTTAATCGTTGGCAGATGGGGAAATCCTAAAGCAATACAAAATTTATTTACAGAAAGCAATTTAGCCTATGATCAAAAATATACGACTTCCAATTTAAACACGATGCTGGGCATGATAGCTGAAGGACTTGGTTCATCCATTCTCCCTGAGCTTGCTGTTAAAGATACCATACGCTGGAAAAATTCCCGACCAATTGACACAGACTATCGGCGTAATATAGCACTGGCTGTAGTTTCCCTCAAAAATGTTTCCAGAGCAACCAATCTTTTTATTGAGATCGTTAAAGAACAAGTTAAATTACAATAAAGCCTGTCTCCTTTTATTAGGGACAGGCTTTAAAAGTGTCTATTAAACTAAAGAGCCGCCGCCCTCTTCCAGATATTTAACAATGCCTTCTGCAGCACGGTAGGATAATGCACCTAGTGTACCTGTCGGGTTAAATGAACTATTATGAGGAAATGCAGATGCACCAACGACAAATACGTTTTCAGCCTCCCACATTTGCATATAGCTATTAACTGCAGACGTTTTTGGATCTGCACCCATAATAACTCCACCTGTGTTGTGTGTGTTTGTGTCTTTATTTACATTAAATGGAGCTTGCTCTTCGGTAGTTTCGTAATGGTCAGCACCAATTTCCTCAGCTATTTCACGTGTTACCTTCGCCATATATTTCACTAACTCTTTATCGGCATCCGTATAATCATATGTCATACGAAGTAATGGCATGCCATACGCATCTTTAAACTCAGGATCTAAGTCAAGATAGTTGTCTCGATGTGGCATACTTGCACCTTGAGATTTTACTTGCTGTGTACTATTTGAATATTTAATGGATTGCTGTTTCCACTCAGCACCCCATGATGGTGTTCCACTCGGTACATTGTTCACAGCAATTGGACGGTATCCATATTGTGTCATGCGAATTCCGGCACCGTGAATAAAGTCTACATCCGAATGGTCAAAATTATCCCCAACGTAATCAGGAATCTCAATCCCTAATGCACCTGCGCCGGCATAATTATTGAACTTATGATTTTCATAGAACATTGTTGTTGTTGCAGAACTTACTTGATAGCAATAGTTTTTACCGATGGAACCTTCACCAGTCTCATTATTGTAAGGTGTTCCTAAGTTGGAATTCAATAGCAAACGAACATTATTGAAAACATAACTTGTTACAATAACAACATCTGCTGGCTGTTCAAATTCTTCACCAGTAATTGTGTTTACATATTTTACACCATTCGCTTTGCTACCATCATTTAATATCTCTGTAACATTAGAATGGGTACGAAGATCCAAATTACCTGTTTCTTTTGCAACAGGTATTACGGTAACAACAGGGTCTGCCTTTGCTCCGTACTCACAACCGAAGTTTTCACAGAATCCACAATATTGACATGCAGATCGTGCAATTCCATCCGGGTTCGTGTAATTTTCTGAAAGGTTAGCAGATGGCATCATGTATGGGCTGTAACCAAGTTTTTTAGCTGCCTCTTCGAAAAGTTCGAATGCCGGTGCTTTCACCATTGGCCCAGTTGGATACGGATTGGAGCGAGGTCCATATGACTCCACCGTTTCACCGGAAATACCAGCCATTTTTTCGAAAGTATCATAATATGGTTCAATCTCATCGTATGTCATACCCCAGTCCTGCAAGGTATATCCTGGCCCTAATTTATTTGGTCCGTATTTTTGGTCTGTCAATGTTTTAATTTCGAAGTCGTATGGAAGGAAACGATAGGTTTGCCCGTTCCAGTGACTTCCAGCTCCACCAACACCATCTCCTACAATAAAAGTTCCGTAGCTGCGCATCGGGAGTGCCTTCATATTAGGGTTGTTACGATGTGTAATTGTTTCTTTTGATAAATCCTGCATCAATTCAGTTCTATGTTGGAAACGAAGCTCGTCATGCCCCATCAAATAATCATTTGTTGTTCTTTCTTTTCCACGTTCTAGTCCTACAACTTGAACTCCGGCTTTTGTCAGTTCAGCAGCGATAATTCCGCCTGCCCATCCCATTCCAACAATAACAGCAGGCACTTTAGGTAGTTTTGTACTCAAGATAGTCAATCCTTTCCTTCAATTAATGTCCCATATGGCTTCTTAGACCTTGAGGGTCCAGTTCGATAAACTCTTTACTCTTAATTTCATTATTATAATTCATTCGTGAACCTGGGAATTGACGCATCGCCCAGCCTTGCATATCTTTATTTCCAGCATATAATGGATCTGCATAAGCACCCTCAATGGTTAATCCACGAAGCATAGTGAAGAAAACAGCACTTGAAATACCGCCGATTTTGTATTCACCTTGTTCAAAATGGGTCAATACTTCATCCTGTTGTTCTGCATCCAAGGAGGTAAAATCCCCATCAAATTTTTCATTGCTGTAATTATTTAATGCTGTTAATCCCAGCAGGAATAGATCCTTCCGCAAAATACGAATTTGAGTTTGCTGCGTTTCTTCTGCAGGATAAAACGGTCCAGCCATATAATCTTTCGCATTAATTCCCCATGGGCTTGCCAATTGATGATCAATATAAATGGCAACATCTAATTCCGCTGCTCCAGGACCATTGTCATCTGCAGGGTAAATGCGTTCTGCTGCAGCCATTGTTGTCTGGTATTGAGCAGGAGTGAAGAACATTAATGCGGCATTTGGATTTTCTGTTGGTGTTGCAGCTGGCTCATGTTCAGTTGCTATATCTTGCTCTTTTTCCTCTCCTCCGAAACCAATTATTCCGCCAAAAACGCCACCGACAACTACCCCTCCTGCAGCCATTCCGGAATTTCTTAGGAACTTACGTCTTGATGAGCCTTTTTCATCAAGTTTATATTTCTCTGAATCTGCCATGAAATAACCTCCAGTATACTCAGTAAGTAAATTAATTTGTATAGAGCAATTTAATACACTTTCTTAATCCTATATAAGATATAAAAACACTAAAAGATGGACTCCAAGATAAAGAGCATTCATTTCAGTATTCCCAGTATTAAAGCTATCTATAATATTTTTTAAATAAGTAGGAATGATTAAAATCGAAAAATATGTACTATTGTCGATTCTTATCTATTTTAACCAGTAGTCATTTTATCATAACAATGTTACCAAGGTTAAATGTCAATTTATTTATATGTCATTACTTATTACTTATGAAAGCGCTAAATATTATAAAAGATATCCATATTCAAAGTAGGTTTTATAATAATTCAACTTTCGCACCAATGACCTAAGTTAGAATAGTAACTGGGTTCAACTTAGAATGTTTCTAATAGAGCAGTGTATTTCCAGTGCCTTTGATACTACCAACGCTACTTTATCCTTCTAACTCTGCGAAATTTGAGTATAATTAGAGGATTATATCTTTATTAAGTCGAATGTATTAAGTTAGAGGATATACATATATTCAAGGAGGAATTGCATTGTTAAAATTTCAAGATTACCAATATGAAAGACCCGTACTGCAAGAGGACCAGCATGCATTCAAAGAATTATTAAATTTGTTCACCAACGCTCCATCGACTGATAAAGCAATAGATGCCATAAAAGAGATTAATACTTTCCGAAACAAGCTATCAACCCTTTTTAACCTCGTTTATGTTCGGGCTTCTATTAACACGAAGGATGAATTTTATCAAAAAGAACGCGATTATTTTGATGAGATTGAACCAGAAATTAAAGCCATGAATACAGCCTTTTACAAAGAATTAATAAAATCACCTTATCGGATGGAGTTGGAAAAACAATTTGGTTCACAATTATTTGAGATTGCTGATTTCGAAATCAAATCTTTTTCTCCAGATATTATCCGTTTGCTGCAAAAAGAAAATAAACTTTCTTCACAATACTCCAAATTGGTTGCCTCTGCAGAAGTAGAATTTCAAGGTGACACCTATACACTGGCACAACTTGGTCCATTTGCGCAAAGTGAAGAAAGATCAATCCGTAAACAGGCTGTTACAGCAAGTGCAGGATTTTTTGAAAGCCATGTAGATCAATTCGATTCCATTTATGATCAGCTTGTAAAGACAAGACATGAAATAGCTGTGAAGCTAGGCTATAAAAACTTTGTTGAAGTTGGGTACCTACGAATGTTGCGGATTGATTATAATGCAGATATGGTTGACGTGTTTCGAAGGCAAGTTCGTGAATTTGTTGTTCCATTAGCTACCAAGCTCTATGAAAAACAAGCGGAACGTATTGGTGTTGAATCCCTGAAATTTTATGATGAAAACTTTAAATTTAAAACTGGCAATGCAAAACCAAAGGGATCACCGGAATGGATTATCGAAAACGGCAAAAAAATGTATGCAGAACTATCCGACGAAACAAATGAATTTTTTCAGTTCATGCTTGATCGAAATTTATTAGATTTGGAAGCCAAAAAGGGGAAAGAAGCTGGTGGGTATTGTACATTCATTGAAGACTATGAGGCACCATTTATCTTCGCTAACTTTAATGGAACATCAGGTGATGTAGATGTTTTAACACATGAAGCTGGTCACGCATTCCAAGCTTATTCAAGTCGTAATATTGGAGTACCGGAGTATATTTTTCCAACTAGTGAATCGGCAGAAATCCATTCGATGAGCATGGAGTTCTTCACATGGCCATGGATGGAGCTTTTCTTTAAAGAAGATGTGGATAAATATAAATACGCCCATTTAGCAGATGGTTTACAGTTTCTTCCATACGGTGTTGCTGTCGATGAGTTCCAGCATCTAGTATATGAAAACCCTGAGTGGACACCAAAAGAGCGGAAGGATGCATGGAAGCAACTCGAAGAAATCTATTTGCCACATCGTGATTATGATGGAAATGAATACTTGGAATCCGGTGCTTTCTGGCAACGACAAGGACATATTTATGATGTTCCGTTCTATTATATTGATTACACACTTGCGCAAATTTGCGCCTTCCAATTTTGGAAAAAATCACGTGAAAATCATGAAGCGGCATGGGCAGACTATTTAAATCTTTGCAAACTTGGTGGTTCCAAAGCCTTCCTTGGACTTGTAAAAGCAGCCAATCTCCGCTCCCCCTTTGAAGAAGATGCATTAGAAACGGTCATCCGTACCATTGAAACCTGGCTCGAATCTGTCGATGATAAAGCTTTATAATAGTGAGGCAGTAGCAATGATTTCTGAATTGCTGCTGTCTTTTTTATATCTTTCCGTGACGGATTCCCTCTATTCAATAAGCATGGTACAACCTCTACTCGATCTATGCTAAAATGAATGTAAAATAGCATATTTAAAGGAGATCAACATGACATTTAAAATACTTTTTCTTGATATTGATGGAACTATTCTTATGCCTAATCATACATACACCGAATCAACAAAAACAGCAATTCAGCAAGCAAAAGCGAATGGTGTTGAAGTATTTATCGCAACAGGCAGACCACTAATTGAAGTAAAAGACCTTGCAAAGGAACTAAATGTAGATTCATTTATTGGATATAATGGTGCATATGCCATCTATCAGGAAGAAACAATTATTAATGAGCCAATCGATGAAAAGCAAGTTCGGCAATTTCTAGACATAGCAAAGGAAAATGATAACGAACTCGTTCTTTATACAAAGGATAGAAATTACTATACTTCCCTTGACCACCCTTTTGTAGAGCAATTTAATGATATATTTCAATTGAAACAAAACTCACTATTTACTTATGAAGTGGTCGATCAAATTATCGGGGTTACTGCCATGAATCTTCAACCTGCAGAAGTCTCTCTTTATGAAGTCGAGGAGAATATTCGAATGTCACAGGTGAATATCGAAGGTGCAACGATGGCGTACGATATTATCCGCAAAAATGTGAATAAAGGAGAGGCAATAACGAAGATCCTTAAACGCTTAAACATACCAAAAGAGCAGGCTATCGCATTTGGCGATGGTTTGAATGATAAAGAAATGTTGCAGGCTGTCGGAGAAGGGTTCGCAATGGAAAATGCACATCCAGACCTTTTTGATTTTGCAAAACATCGAACAACTTCTGTATCGGATTCTGGTATATTTAATGGATTAAAAAAAATAGGATTAGTTAAATAGCACGAAGATGATAATGTGCTCTGATAAATAACAAAATGAGCCTGGGTCATAACTAAAGTGTTTAACTCAAAGCCGAACATTTCGCCATAATAGCGAAGGAAATACACGGAGACTCCTGCGGGATGAAAAGCCTAGGTGAGACTACTTAGAGCGATAGCTCGGAGTAGGCTCAGCAGCGCCCGCGGAAAGCGTAGTGTATTTCCGTAGCGGTATATATGCACCAACTATGTTCGGATTTTACTTTGGTTAAAACACTTTTGTCCCAGTCTCATTTTATTGTCTACTTTTACTTATAAGAAGAATCCACCATACAACAACGCACCGGCAATAACAAATGCAGGATGAATCTTCCACCGCTCAATTAGAAAATAACTGAGGATGACTATGACTGTAGTTTGCCAAAAGCCAATACCAATATACGATTCACTGAAGAAATTCCACGCCATGACACCGAGTAATATGGCAATGACCGGTTGAACAAAAAGAGTGAGTCGCTTTACTTTAGGTGATTTTTTATATTTCAGTAAAATACCGCCAAGCAGAATCATTAGAATTAAAGAAGGAGCTACGTTTGCAAATACTGCGATAAATGATCCGAGTACACCACCCATTTCAAATCCGATATACCCCGCCATTTTCGTGGCAATCGGTCCGGGAAGGGAATTTCCAAGAGCTAGAACTTCACCAAATTCCTGAATGGTCATCCATTCGTATCTTTTGACGACTTCGTTTTCAATGAGTGGAATCGAAGCTGGACCTCCACCGTAGCCAAGAATACCAGGAATAAAAAAGGCTAGAAATAGTTGAATATAAATCATGATTGATTACCTTCTTTACTTCCGACTTCATCCTTCTTATTATTTATTGGTAAGGATAGGGCAAGTATCAATAACACGGCAATGACAATCCCAGGGTGAATGTGAAGGATTTGCAATAAAATAAAAACGATTATAATCATAATCAGTGCTTTACCCCAGCCGAAGCCTTTTCCTGCCTTTTTTGCAAATTGCCATGTAAGAATTGCCACCATCATCCCAACTACAGGAACAACTGCTGCAGTCATCCCCTGAACCCAATCAAATTCACGAATACTTGATAGGGAAGTTAATAGAATAATCATTAATATAATGGTAGGTAATACGGTTGCGAATAAGGCATTGATCAACCCCATTAATCCAGAAACACGATAGCCAACATATCCCGCCAATTTTGTAGCGATGGGACCAGGTAGCGTATTCCCAATGGCCAATAGGTCTCCAAACTCTTCTGTATCCATCCATTTATAGTTATCTACAACTTCCTTTTGTATGAGTGGGATGGAAGCTGGACCTCCACCGAAGCCTAGTATTCCAACCCGAAAGAATGCCATAAAAATATTCCATTGCGTTTTCATTCGTCACAAACCTTTTTTAGTTATTCTTCTAGCTCATTATATTTATTACCAGGCAGCTACTTTTCCATCTGTTCTGGATTCCGTGCCACCTACTAAAACACCTGTTTCTGAATTACGCCAAATAATCTGCCCACGCCCAAAACTATTAGGTTCGTGTTCTATCTTCATCTCATGCCCTTTAGCTACCAGTTCCTGTACAATATGGTGTGCGAACCGATTTTCGACTTCGACTTTCTTTTCTTTCATCCATTGCCATCTTGGCGCATCAAGAGCAGCTTGTGGATTCAATCCAAAATCAACCGTGTTCATAACAACCTGAACATGACCCTGTGGCTGCATAAAACCACCCATTACTCCAAAAGGACCTACAGGCTGATCCCCTTTTGAAAGGAATCCAGGAATAATCGTATGATAGGTTCGTTTGCCTCCTGCGAGTGCATTTACATGGTCTGGATCCATCGAAAAATTATGTCCGCGATTTTGTAAAGCTATCCCAGTACCCGGAACAACCACACCAGATCCAAATCCCATATAATTACTTTGGATAAAAGAAACCATATTTCCTTCCTTATCTGCTGCAGCCAAATAAACGGTACCACTTGCCGACGGGTCACTAGCTTCCGGAAGAATCGCCTCATCCCCAATGAGCGCTCTTCGTTTCTCTGTATAAGATTCACTTAGAATAGCTTCAGTAGATACTTTCATGTGACTTTCTTCTGTTACATGCTTCAAGGCATCTGCATAAGCAAGTTTAATTGCTTCGATCTGCTTATGATAGGTATCCACAGAATCTTTCGTTTGAAAATCAAAACCTTTTAAAATATTTAATGCCTGAAGTGCGACGATACCCTGCCCATTCGGAGGAATCTCCCAAACATCATGTCCCCGATAGTTTACGCGAATCGGGTCGACCCATTCAGGCTGATAGTCTGCCAGATCCCCTTTTGTCAGAAAACCTCCATTTTCCTTTGAAAAGGATGCCATTTTCTCAGCCAGGTTTCCTCGGTAAAAGGATTCTCCGTTCGTATCTGCAATTTCCTGTAATGTGTTTGCATGTTCTTCAGAGGACCATAGTTCACCAACTTCCGGTGCCCGTCCTTTAGGTGCAAAAGTTTTAAACCATTCTTCAAACTCAGCACCTGTTAATTTTTCTTTGAACGAGCGATAGGCATTTTTCCAATACTTACCTAGAATTGGAGAAATCGGATATCCTTCTCTTGCATATGTAATTGCTGGTGTTAAAACTTCCTTTAAGGAGAGTTTTCCAAATCGCTTTGACAATTCTGCCCATGTTCCTGGCGCTCCGGGCACCGTTACGGGTATCCATCCGTGTGTCGGGATTTCGTGATAACCTTTTTCTTTTACAGCATCAATGGTAATGTCTTTTGGTGATTTCCCACTACCATTCAGCCCATGCAGTTTCCCTTTTGTCCATACAAGTGCAAAGGCATCACTGCCAATCCCGTTTGATGTTGGCTCAACAACGGTAAGGCAGGCTGCGGTTGCAATAGCAGCATCAATCGCATTTCCACCTTTTTTCAACATATCCAATCCTGCCTGGGCAGCAAGCGGCTGAGATGTTGCTACCATTCCATTCTTTGCATAAACAGGTTTTTGCGAAATTGGATAGGCATTTGATTGATTTGTAAGATACATTTTATTTCCCCCTTTTTATATGTTCTATCTGTTCACGTCCACACTTCTCCAAATAAGGACATAAATAAAGTCTACCCGAAGCGTCCTTAAAATTTGTTTCAAGTAATGTCTTTCTATTATACGTTATTTTTGGATAAATTTTAACTATTCCATAAATGACTTCCAAATCACTGTCCATATTACTGAGATATTCATACTGTATATTTACAGAACAGCTTGGGGTCATTTTCTCCAAGCTGTTTTACATGATATTAATCATCGATCACATCTTTATTTTTCTTATAAGAACGTTTTAAAGAGATATAATCAAAAAGATAATGAAAAATAATAACCAATATAGAAGGTCCAATTATATCCATTGCTTCCACCCAACCAGAGGGCACACCTTTGATAACGAAAGAAGCCACAAAAAAAATTAGTCCAAACCTTAATGAATTTTTCAAACTCTTCCTGCGTCGTGTGGAATAATCATTTTCATTGGAAACATCTGTATGTTCGATACCAGAGAAAATATAGCGCATAAATGTATAACACATAATAAATGCAGCAATTAAAAACATAATTAATGAACCATCCAAACTCCACTTAAACCAATTAAGGTTCAGAAAGCTAAAGAGCATGAGTATACCTGTTGTCAGAAACGTAGCTTCCGCCATAATATACACAATTTTCATTCGTTTGTATTCATCATCCGGCAGAAAAATATTTAAAAAAGATTGGATCATTTACAGCTCCTCCCAAAATAAGTCGTCCAATGTTTTATCCAATGCCCTTGCAATTGCTATACATAATTGCAGACTCGGATTATACCTCCCCTTTTCAATCAATCCAATGGTTTGCCTTGTTGCTTTCACTTGTTTTGCAAGCTGGTCCTGGGTAAGTTCTTTTTCAATCCTCGCTAATTTCATTTTACTGGTCATTCAATCACCTGTTTCCGAATAGTGACAAATATAAATAACATTATGTACTTTATATATTACATTGATAACTTACTCATTACAAGTTAATTATAAAGATTATGCAAATTCAATTAGACAGTATTGGTTTATATGACTAACGTAAAAAAAAAAGAGATTAGCTGTACCGCTAATCCCTTCACTATTTGTATAAAATATAAAATATTTTACAGAAACGTACAGCTTCTGTTAAGAACACTTAAACATATTAATAGCGCTTTTGTTTCTTTCTTGAAGAATCAGCCTTTTTGCTTCCTGTTTCCTTTCTCGTCGTCCCTTGCCCTTCTACCTCTGGGGAACTCAAACCATCTGTTACTGGATTAACTTTTCTCTTTTTCATTCTAATCACCTCCAATTTTAGTGTTCCTTAAAATAATTTAGATATGTTATTTTGTTGCTATTTCGAATCAATCCCTAAGAACACTTACTATTTTTTCTACAAGAAAAGATAATCAATATAAGGAACAAAAAAGACCAAATCATTGTGCAATTTGGTCTGCTAATACGTCTGTTATTTGTTCGCCATAAAATAGAACTACTGATTATTTTTCAGGTAGTACCGCATCTGTTGTCATAACCCACTCATGAATTTCATATCCTCTTGCACCCTGTACAACATACGGATCATTTTTGACGATTGCTTCCGCTTCTTCAAAATTCTCCGCCATATAAATCACTAGACCACCAGTGCCATCGGTAAAACGGCCTTTCGCAAAGACTTTACCTTCATTCTCTTTTTCTTCCAAATAAGTCAAATGATCTGGACGGAACTCCTGGCTCTTCTCCTCATCCAACATCGGTGAAAACGCAGCAAAATACTTCATATGTAACATCCTTCCTCTCTTATCCTCCTCCCATTATACCGCTCCACAATGGTGCCTGTCACTCCCCGAACTTTGTCATATTTTGTCGATAGTTTTCCGCCAATAGAGAGAGCTCTCCCTTCTAACTTTGGCAGAGCTCTCTAAAAATCAATCATTCGCTAACTTTGATATCATATTTTCTAAGCCAATAATCAATTTGACATAGATGTGCAATTAACTGGGGACCTTGCATAAGCTGGCCATACCATGGATCTTTAAATTCTTTTCCTTCACTTCTTACTATCGCCTCTACCTTTTCACGTTTCATAAATTCAAAGATTCGTGCATCAGGATCGGCTAGGATTTCTTCCATCCATTTCACAACTTGCGCCGTATACTCCGGTTGGAAAGTTCTTGGATAGGGACTCTTCTTGCGGTACAAAACTTCATCAGGCAGAATCCCTTCCAGTGCTTTACGCAATATCCCTTTCTCCCGGCCTTCATACATCTTCATATCCCATGGAATATTCCAGACATATTCTACTAATCTATGGTCTGCATATGGGACACGCACTTCGAGACTAGCCCCCATACTCATCCTGTCCTTGCGATCAAGTAATTGAGCCATAAACCACTGCATATTCAAATAAAATATTTCTCTACGCTTTGCATCTTCTTCAGTTTCTCCATCAAGCCTCGGGGTTTCAGCAACTGTTTCTTTATATCTTTCTTGCACATACATTTTCAAATCTAATTTTTTTTGCCACTCTGGATTTAATAAATCTACCCGTGAATCCAAGGACCTCATCCAAGGAAAACTATCTCCAGATGCAGACGGATCATGGAACCATGGATAACCTCCGAAAATTTCATCTGCACATTCTCCAGACAGCGCAACCGTCGTATGATTTTTAATTCGACGGCAAAACCACAATAAGGAAGAATCAATATCCGCTTGACCCGGTTGATCACGAACGTCCACCGCTTCCTTTAGCAACCCAGCAAGTTGGTTTCCGGAGATAACTTCATCATGATGATCCGTATCAAATTCCTTAACCATCTTTTCAATCCAGGGCTTGTCACTCGATGGTTGAAACTTACTTGACTGGAAATGCTCGTCATTCCCCTCATAATCGATTGAAAACGTAGTTAATGCGACGTCATCTTTTTCCTTAAAATAATTTGCGGCTACAGCTGTAATTGCACTTGAATCCAACCCACCGGAAAGTAAAGTGCTAACCGATACATCTGCAACCAACTGCCGCTCCACTGCATCGACAAACAATTCCCTCACCTTTTTAGCAGTTTCTTCTACAGAATCATGATGCGGCTTACTGACCATATTCCAGTAGCGCCACGTTTTCAAGCCGTTCTTTGAAAACGTCAAGGAGTGCCCGCCACGCAATTCTTTTATTCCTTTAAATAAACCATGTCCCGGTGTTCTCGAAGGTCCAAGCACAAATATTTCAGAGAGGCCCCCACGATCAACTTCAGCATCTACATCTGTGTGAGCAAGTATTGATTTCAGCTCGGATCCAAAGATGAACTGACCCTGTTTTTCATGGAAAAATAATGGTTTTACGCCTAGTCGATCCCGGGACATGAATAGTTGGTCTTTCTTCTCATCCCAGATACCAAAAGCATATATTCCATTCAAATGATCGACACATTCTTCCTTCCATTCGATGTAAGACGTCAGTAGAACTTCCGTATCAGATGTCGTACTGAATGAATATCCTTTTTGAAGTAGTGCTTGGCGAAGTTCTTCGGTGTTATAAAGCTCTCCATTATATACAATCGTATAAGTAACTCCATCTTTTTTCTTACTCATCGGTTGTTTTCCACCTTCTAAATCGACAACCGAAAGACGCTTATGTCCGAAACCTGTATGACCATCTATCCAATATTGCGTCGCATCCGGTCCCCGTAATGCCAAAGTTTCCGTCATCTTCTCCAATACTGGCTTTTGCATGCTTGCTCTTTTGTTCCAATCAACAAAACCTGTTATTCCGCACAAATCCTATCACCCTCTCTGGTGCATTTTACGTTTACTTCACTATCCTATGCAGGAAATTTGTCCCTGGTGATAAAATACACTCACAGGAAGTTCCAAGCGGGTACTTGTGAGGCAAAATATGTAGGTAATATTTCATAGCGTGCTCAGATTCAATTTGTTCATTTAACTCCGGAAATTGTTTCTTGAAAGATTTATATTTTGGTGATTGCACCATTAGTGCATAAGATTGCCCCTTTATGAAAAAGCTCTTTCTTGTATTATTGCCTTGTTCAGTCACTCATTAGCTTTATAAGTAACCTTTTTCTTTCACTTATATCTTGTTCGGTCACTCATCAGATTTATGAAAAACATTTTTATGATTTTGTTCAACAACCTTGCTAGTTAACACAAGAAGTGACTTATTAAATAATATAAGGGGCGAATTATTGAGAAGCCTTTGGTTTTCTCTCAAATATACTTATAAAGTTTTTTCTGAAATAAAACAACAAATAGCCAAGAGTAAGGACTAGCAATACTGCTAAAAGAATTAACGAATGGTCTAAGAACAAATGTAGTAAGAAAATATTAGCTACAATCGGTGATAATATTGCTATGGCTATTGGGATGAATTGATTGAATAAGAGTAAAATTCCACATATAACTTCTAAAGATTTTTCAGCAATTAATAGATATTCAAATTCGAATAATGCCATTGCTTCAGGACTGGTTTCTATAAATGGATCAAGTCCAAAAATGACAAAATAACCATTTATACCAGCAATCAAAAAAACGACCCCTAAAAAGAATCTGCTAATTTGCATAAATATTTTAGGCATTTTACAAACCTCCTATAAAAATAGTTAAAACTATTATAACAAAAAAATGGAGAGCTGAGCATAGGTATATTGAAGATTCAAAAACCTTTATCGAATACTATATTGTTCAATAACTACCCGTTCGTAAGTGCAATATTTCACAATATCTGCATTATCTCTAATTCAACTTTAACATAAAGCACCCAAATAACTTATTTCTCATAACAATTCACATAAAATCACAAGAAATTCACAAGTCTCAAATATTTATTGCCACTGCGAAAATGGGTGTAATTTGCTATGGAATTTATCAAAAGAGCAACAAATCCTTATATACCAATAAAAAAAGGCAGTGAATTCTATTATGAATATCACTGCGATTTTGCTTGTGAATGAATGTTTTGCACCTCTGAAGTAAACCCGTCAGGATGCTCCCCCGGTGTTTTAACGACGAATAATAACCATTTATAATATAAGTAAAATACCTTACTGCTCGCTTCTCTTGCTCACCACCTAGATTTTATAGGATCTATTCCACGATATTTATATTTTCACCATCACCAACAATGATTCTAGTTGCCATTCCGATAAATAATCCTGTTTCAACGACACCGACAATCCTTTTAATTTCTTCATTTAAATTTGTTGGATCTGTAATGACATTAAACGGACAATCCAGTATGTAGTTGCCATTATCAGAAATCAGAATTTCTGCATCCTTTTTTCTGAGTTTCGGTACACAACCAAGTTTTGAAATTTCATTTGCAGTTCGCTCCCAAGCAAAAGGTAGGATTTCAACAGGCAAAGGGTACTTACCTAAATTGGTTACCATTTTCGAAGCATCTACAATAATAATTAGTTCTTTTGCTGCTTGAGCAATAATTTTTTCTCGAAATAATGCTGCTCCACCGCCTTTAATCATATGCAGATTTTCATCAACCTCATCGGCACCGTCAATCGTAATATCCAACTTATTCACTTTTGAAAAATCAGTGAGTGGTACGCCAAATTCATGTGCCCAATTTTCTGTTTGCGTAGAAGATGGAATACCTTCTATTTTTAAACCATTTTCCACGAGCTCTCCCAGTTTTCGGATCATCCAATAAACAGTTGAACCTGACCCCAACCCGACTTTCATGCCATCTTTAACAAATGCAGCTGCTTCTTCTCCAACTATTTTCTTCATGCGATCTTGCTCGCTCAGCATTAGAAATCCTCCTCCTTTATCTACTAATTATTATAACGTATTGCCACCATTCGACAAAATCCGGGGAGTGACAGGCACTAAAATGTGTAAAAAATAGGATCCGCATATGCGGATCCTATTTTGGTATTCGTTATTCAGCTACAACTGGTTCTTCTGCAGTTACAGAGATTTCGTGTAGGTCACCCCATTCGTGAGCAACGGAATAGCCTTGCACACGGTTGTTGACCGGTACGAGTTGTGCACGATAAAGTGTTGGGAATACAGGGATCTCATTGACCATTAATGCTTGCCATTCACTGTATACTTCTGTACGATATTCTGTGTCCATTGCCTCGGGTGATACACCGTCAGCCAATAATGCTTCATTTTCATCATTTTCATAACGAGGGAAGTTAAATAATTCATTTGGTCCATAAAGTCCTGTTGGGTCTACATCACTACCAACGCCCCATGCACCCTGATAAATATCAATTGCTGGATCGTCTTCACCAGTTTGTCCTATACGATCATAAAAAGCGTTAAATTCAAGTAGGCGTCCATCTACAAGCTGTACGTTAATACCTGCGTTACCCCATGATTGAATATAGTAGTTTGCAATTGGTTCTGCAGTGTCTCCACCTTCCATAGAAGCAAAGTTCAGTACTAACTCTTCCCCTTCAGGATTTTCACGCATGCCATCTCCATCGACATCTTCATATCCAGCTTCATCTAAAATCTGATTAGCTAAATCCAAATCAAAAGTTGGCGCTTCAATGGTCTCGTCATGATACGCCGGATGTGAAGGCGGAATAAGAGTAGTCGCATTCCAACGTAAGCCATTATAAAACTGATTAGCTACTGCATCATTATCAACCGCGTGCCACATTGCACGACGTAATTCAACATCTGCTACTTTAGCATCTGGGTTCATTTGGACTTTTTTATTATCTGCATCCCATGAACCTAATTTAAATCCAATATACGTATAAGCCATGTCAATATTACCAAGGAATTCAACATTATTTAAACTCTCTTCCACATCTGGATATTGATCTGTTGGGAATGCATCCACTAAATCAACCTCTCCAGATTCAAGAGCCTGTGCTACTGTTTGAGGACCTACAACGGATAGTGTTACACCATCCAGTTTTGGAGCACCCTGCCAATAGTCTTCATTGGCCGTATAGGTTACAGACTCACCTGGTACGATTGATTCCACTTTAAATGGTCCCATTCCAATTGGGTTCACGCGTACTGCATCAGATGCAGACATTTCCGCTACAGGAATATCTTCAAAAACATGTTTCGGCATTGCATATGGCCAAATTCCACTTGCAAGAAGGGATGGACTTGCTTGCTTAAACGTCATTTGCAATGTTTTATCGTCAATGATTTCAAGACCAGAGATTGTATCTGCCTCTCCATCATGATACTCTTCTACACCCACTACATTCGTTACATTACCATAACGAACACCATCATAATCCGGATCGGCAATTACTTCAAACGAATAAGCCCAATCTTCTGCTGTTACAGGCTCACCATCATGCCAGTTTACGTTTTCATTGATTGTAAAGGTGAATACATCACCAGCTTCATTTACTTCAAATGTTGCTGCACCATCTTGAGTAAAGGTAAAGTTCTCATCAGTTGACAATAATGATTCATCAAACCATTCAATAACTTCCGCATCAGGAGCACCTGAATAGAAGTTCCAGTTTAGTGTACCTTCAAAAACAGAAGACGATACTAAACCAAAGTTAAGCGTACCACCGTCGATTGCTTCTCCTTCACTTGTTTTTTCAGTTGAAAAATCTTCGATGGAATATAATCCATCTTCTGACTCCTTATCTTCTTCCTTTGCAGCAGCATCATCTTTCTCTTTTGCACTATCTTCTGTACCTTCTTCTGTTTCTGTATCAGAACCAGTATCTTCTCCTTCATCAGAACCACCGCTACAAGCTGCCAATACGAGTAGAAAAACCAACATTAGAGCTAGTAGAAGTTTACTAAAACTTGCTTTCTTCATACTTGTAACCTCCCTTTTTTTTTTACTGCATCTCTTTCTTTTGTCAATCAAATAATTGTAGATTGACATCTATACACAACATCAATATTTGATTGATGTGGGTAACAAAATAATTGTTGCTGAGCAATCTTCAAAGTGTAACGATTAAATTTAACCCCTTCTTTGCCGAGCATCGGTAGCACGTCTGAGAGCCTCACCGACATTTCTTACCGCTAGCATTAATACTAGAATCAACACTGCTGCCGGAACCCATATCCACCATCTGTATTCTAGTGTTTGTGGGTTTGTTGCGTAACTTAATAGAGTTCCTAGACTAGGTGTACTTTCTGGAAAACCGAAGCCAAGGAAAGAAAGCCCTGATTCTAAACCAATATTTGCAGCTAAATTCAGAGTCATTGTTACGATAATTAATGAAGTTATATTTGGTAGTACTTGTGAAAACATAATTTTAAAGTTGGATGACCCAAGTGTTTTTGAAGCCTGGGCATAATCCAGTTCTCTTTCCTGTAATGCCTTTGATCTTATCAGTCTAGCTATTCCCATCCACGAGAATGCTGTCATAATCAGCGAGAATGTTAATGTATTGTAGCTTGGAACCAATGAAACAAATACGATAATAATCATAATGAATGGAAGAATCAGGAAAAAATCCAAGATACGCATCATAACGTTATCTGTTGTACCTCCGAAATACCCGGCTATCAATCCATACGTTACTCCAATAATTCCACTTAAAAATGTAACAAGAAATCCGATTGACAAGGAGTTCCTAGTACCAATAATCAACTGTCCAAAGACATCTCTTCCACCATAATCTGTACCTAATATAAACTCTTCAGAAGGGGCTTCATGTATGGCAAAGAGGTCAACCGTTACAATTTCGTCCTGATCCAGGAACAATGAAACACCATAAACGGTAGCTGTAACAATAATTAAAAATATCAATGATACGAATGCTAATTTATCGCGTACAAGTTCACGCCAGAGGATCTTTAGTCCGGATGGGCTTTTCGTCTGATCTTCCATGGTCACATTATTTACTTCCATTTTTATTCACCTCAGAATCTATCGAGTTTCTATTTAATACGGATGCGGGGGTCTACGAGACTTAAAATGATATCTGATAGTAGTGCTCCTAAGATGGAAGCGATACCGAATAATAGAACTAACGCTGTAACAACACTGTAGTCACGTAAATTAATAGATTCAAGGAACAATGCTCCCATTCCTGGATAACCGAATATTTGCTCAATAAAGATTGTACCTGAAATCAAGGATGTAATCTCCCAGCCAAAAAATGCTGCAATCGGTAATAATGAGTTTCTAAGAATATGTCTATTGTAGACCCTTGATTCAGAAGCTCCTTTTGCTCTTGCGGTAACAATAAAATCTCTTTGCTTTGTATCAACAATTTCACTTCTTAAATACTGCACGGTCGATACGGTAGCAATTAACGCCATTGATAATGCCGGTAATAATAAATGGTTAAATTTACTTAAAAAATAATCCATGGTTCCTGGTTCTAGCCCCGGTTGAACACTTCCACTCGTTGGAAACCATCCGAGTTGATAGCCAAATACCCAAACCATTACTAGTGCGAATATGAATAAAGGTGTAGCAAAACCTACATACGTATATCCCGTAATAGCCTGATCAAGTATTGTATCGTTATAGCGTCCACTAGTAATACCTAATGGGATTGCAATCATATATGTAAAAATCAGTGTAACTAATGCAAGCCAAAATGAATTTTCAAGTCTTTGCTCCAATAATTCTGTAACTGGCATTTTAAAGCGGAATGACTGACCTAAGTCCCCTTGCACCAACCCTGTAACCCAATCCCCATATTTAATATGCCACGGATCATTTAGCCCCATTTTTTCCCTTTGTTCCTGAATTGCTGCCTGATCAACGTTTGGATCCAGCACACCTGTTAGGGCATCACCAGGCATCATTTGCGCCATTAAAAATACTAATATACTGAGTAATATGATTTGGGGGAATGTAATAATTAGTCTTCTAACTATAAATTTCCACATATACGTATCAACCTTTCTCCGGAAGAGCAACCAGATGAGTAGCAGATATAGGTTGCAAACCGTAAGCTAAACCTTCGTTGTCGAAGTAATCATTATAAGAATGCTCATATTCCTTCTGTATTTCTTTTCGGAACTTAAATTGATCCGCTCGATTTCTCGGGTTAATATCAGGTATTGCCGCTATTAAGCGTTTCGTATAAATATGCTGCGGATTATTAAAAATATCTTCCTTCGAACCTTGTTCAACATATCGACCTTTATACATAATTGCTATATCATCACACATATGTTTTACAATTCCAAGATCATGACTGATAAACAAATATGTCAAATTTAATTCCTTTTGAATATCCTGCATAAAGTTCAATACTTGTGCTTGAACAGAAACATCCAGTGCTGATACTGGTTCATCTGCAATGATAAGTTTTGGTTTCAAAGCAATCGCCCTGGCTACTCCGATACGCTGTCTTTGACCACCGGAGAATTCGTGTGGGTATTTCATGATGCTTTCAGGACTTAACCGAACAAGTTCCAATAATTCTTGAACACGTTTCTTCTCTTCGTCTCTGGAAAGATTTTCATAATTTCGTATTGGCTCAGCAATTACGTCTAAGACACGCTTTCTAGGATTCAATGAGGAATAAGGATCCTGGAAAATCATTTGCACATCTTTTCTGAATTCTTTTGTTTTACTTTTACTAGAAGTGACGTCTACACCTTTAAAATTCACTTGACCAGAAGTAACTTGTTCGAGGCCGATAATCGCTCTCCCAGTTGTTGTTTTCCCAGAACCAGATTCACCAACAAGACCATAGGTTTTACCTTGTTCGAGTGAGAATGAAACACCATCAACCGCTTTGATTTGACCAACTGTCCGATTGAATATTCCACCTTTAATTGGAAAATATACCTGTAAATCCTTAATCTCAAGAAACCCCATTGGCTTGTTCCTCCTTGATGTCATCAGAAAAGTAAAAATGTTCATGACATGTACACCGAACAAAGTGACCTGAGGATACCTCATGCAATATCGGATTTTTTTCATGAGCACTTTGATCAATCCATGGAATTCTTGAAGCAAAACGACAACCTTCACGCGGGAGGTTTTTTAAAGATGGAACAATTCCTTGTATAACATGAAGCTTGTCCTGTCCTTCTGTTGGAACAGAGTTTAATAACGATTTCGTATATGGATGTAAAGGATTTTCAAACAAAGTATGTATATCAGCTATCTCAACAATCTGACCTGCGTACATGACAGCAACTCGATCAGCCATCTCCGCTACAACACCCAAGTCATGAGTAATCAAAATTATTCCCGCATGTATATCTTCCTTAAGCTCTCTAATTAAATCGAGAATCTGAGCCTGAATGGTCACGTCCAAAGCTGTCGTTGGTTCATCTGCAATTAGAAGTTCAGGAACATTGGCTATAGCAATTGCGATAACAACACGTTGCCTCATTCCACCTGATAATTCATGAGGAAATTGTTGTTGGACATGTTCCGGACGCGGGATACCTACCAAGTTTAATAATTCAAGCACCCGCTCTTTACGCTGTTTCTGAGACAATTCCGGTTGATGGAGTATTAAGGTTTCAGCGATTTGATCCCCTATTTCCATCAAGGGATTCAATGCTGTAAGTGGATCCTGGAAGATCATTGCCAAATCGTCACCACGCAACTTATTAATCTGGGAGGTTGACATCTTTGCAATATCTTGGTTATTCAACAAAATATTCCCTTCAATTTTAGCTCGATTATGTAAACCCATAATGGAAAATGCAAGAGCACTTTTACCTGATCCTGACTCCCCAACAATACCTAAGATTTCATTTTTATTTAATGTTAATGTAACATCATCCACAGCAGCAAAATAATCGTCACCGATTCTGAATGAAGTAGTTAGGTTTTTAATTTCCAATAATTCGTTACCCAAATTAATCCCCCCGTGAATGTATTTCTCTGTTTATGGAGTATCTTACATTTTATATGTAAATATTCTTACGTAACTGAACGTTCTGATAATTAAATGCAAAAAAATTATAACCTTAGTCACTTGTTAATTCTAGAAAATATGTATCTTAAACTTTAAGTTTTTAATATTTGTGATTATTCTAATAAATTTGATTGAAAGCGGCCTCTTGAAATGTATATTTATCAATATGTAAAAATTATTATTTTTTCCTACACTCGATTTCATTCATTATTTTCTGCAACTATACAATACACATTTGCAATATAAGAAATCAAATCGTAAATAAAACTTAATATAATAACAAATTATAAGTGAAGGTTTTTATAAAAGCAACACGTTTTCAACAAAATTAACAGTGAAAAATTCTGATAATTGTCTTTATTGAATAAAAAACTAAATAGAAGCCTTGTCTTTCAAGGGTTTTTTTAATTTTGAAAAATATTTAATCTTTCTCAAATTTTTTTCATTTCTTGTGAAAATTTTTAATTATAATGGCGTATATTGTCATAGGATTTATTCGATTATTGTTTCAAAATCCTACAGATTGCATCAGAGTAAGATTCCCATTCATTTATAAATTTTCGTATAGAAAGAAATAATAAATGAATAATTATTCATTTATTTGAATGTTTAAAAGGAAAAATCCCCCAATTCAAATAATAAATTGGAAGATTTTATGTCTACAAAAATGGCTAAAGTGCCATATAAGATTTTTCTATTACTGGATGCAACTGTTCAGCAAGTATCTGGATTTCGGACATCATTCGAATATCCAGGTTTCCGCCACTTACAATTACTCCACAATGTCTTGATTTTATCTTATCGTTATGGGCGAATAAGGCTGCCAATGCTGCTGCTCCGGCTCCCTCCATCAAGGTTTTATTACGCTCCAGCATGTAGATAATTGCAGATGCAATTTCTTCATCCTTTACAGTTACAATATCATCTACATATTCCTGAATGATTGGGAAAGTTAATTTTCCGGGTTCTTTTACTGCGATTCCCTCTGCAATCGTGGAAACCTTGGGCAGGTTCTTTACCATGTTAGAATGATAACTTTCATGAATCGCAGATGCTCCCTCGGACTGAACACCAATTATTTTAATATTCTTGTTCACCTGCTTTGCTGCAACTGCGATTCCACTAATTAATCCTCCACCGCCGATTGGAACGAGGATTGTATCGATTCTATCTTCCTGGCGAAGCATTTCCATTGCAATCGTTCCTTGACCGGCCATAACATCGTAGTCATCAAAAGGATGGATATAAATCGCACCCGATACCAATTGCTGTTCGATCGATGCACGATAAGCTTCCTGGAAACTTTCCCCAGTTAAGACCACTTCTGCACCATAATTACGGGTTGCATTTACTTTTGCAAGTGGTGTACCTTCTGCCATGTAAATCGTCGCTTTCGCTCCAAGTTTGGCAGCTGCATTGGCCACTCCTTGTGCATGATTACCTGCTGATGCTGTTATTACTCCTTTTGCAAGCTGTTCCCGCGATAACTGCATTAATTTAAAACTTGCTCCCCGAAATTTGAATGCACCTGTTTTTTGCTGGTTTTCCATTTTGCAGTATACATTCTTTCCTACTAAATTATCTGTCGTATGTGATGTTAACAATGGTGTAAGATGAACAATGGGTGCCAGCCGTTTCATTGCATGGTATACCTTCTCACCCGTTAAGCAATCCCCAAGACAATTCACTCTCCTTTAAATCAACCTTAGTGTTTTGTAACATCCACTTAGATGCTTAGACTTTATTCTCAAATTCTACAATTTTTTCTTCCTGAAGTAATGTCAAAGCGATATCATCCCAACCATTTAAGAGCTTTTCTTTATGATATTCCGGGATTTCAAAGCTAACGACAATTCCTTCATCATCTGTAATCTGTTGATTTTCTAAGTCCACATATAAGACAAAAGCACCGTTCTCAGCTTTTTGCATCCACTTCGTTAATTTATCTTCTTCCATCTTGATAGGAACAATACCATTTTTTAATGCATTATTATAAAAAATATCCGCAAAACTTGGTGCAATGATTACCTTGAAACCAAAGTCTGTCAATGCCCAAGGTGCATGCTCTCTTGATGATCCACAGCCAAAATTTTCTCCTGCTATTAATATAGAAGCCTCTTGATATTGTGGCTGGTTCAGCGCAAAATCTTCGCGAGGTTTACCCTCATCATCAAAACGCCAGTTATAAAATAAAAATTGGCCAAAACCGGTACGTTCGATTCTTTTTAGAAATTGCTTTGGTATAATTTGATCCGTATCAATATTGGAACGATCTAATGGATAGACCAACCCTTTGTGTTCCTTTATTGCCTCCATGTTTTGCCACCTCCTAGTTTAGTACTCCTGAAAATTGACGTACATCAACGAAGTGTCCCTCGATTGCAGCTGCTGCAGCCATTTCGGGACTTACTAGATGTGTACGTGCTCCATTTCCTTGTCTACCCTCAAAATTACGGTTAGATGTAGAAGCACAACGACCACCTGAAGGTACGATGTCATCATTCATACCTAGACACATGCTGCATCCAGAATCCCGCCATTCAAATCCAGCTTCCGTGAACACTTTATCCAATCCAAGTTCTTCCGCTTGAAGCTTGACGCTGAATGAACCAGGTACAACGATTGCTTTTACATAATCCTTTACTTTTCTTCCTTGGATAATCGATGCCGCCTTTTGCAGATCACTTAAGCGAGAATTTGTACAGGAACCGATGAATACGTGATCGATTTCTATAGAAGTAATCGGTTGGTTTTCTTCAAGCCCCATATATTCAAGAGCTCTTTGTATATCTTCTTTATGGTCCACTTCATCAAGAATAGGTGTACTTCCACTCACAGGAACACACATACCCGGATTTGTTCCCCAAGTTACCTGTGGCTCAATCTCATCTGCATGAATAATAACTGTTTCGTCGTATTCAGCACCAGCATCAGTAGCCAAATCTAACCATTCAGAAGCAGCATTTTCAAATTCTTTCCCTTTTGGAACGTATTCTCTGCCTTCCAAATAAGCTATAGTTGTCTGATCCGGACTAATAAGCCCTGCTCTAGCACCAGCTTCAATCGACATATTACAGATTGTCATTCGGCCTTCCATCGATAACTTCCGAATTGCGTCACCGGTATATTCCATTACATATCCTGTACCGAACCGTACTCCAAATTTACCAATAATCGCCAAAATTAAATCTTTAGCAGTAACTCCTGGTCCAAGGTCGCCTTCTACTTTAACATTCAACGTTTTTGGTTTTTCCTGCCAGATTGTTTGGGTTGCCAAAACATGCTCTACTTCACTTGTACCTATACCAAATGCCAAAGCACCAAATGCACCATGAGTCGATGTATGGCTATCCCCGCAAACAATAGTTTTCCCTGGTTGGGTCAGTCCTAGCTGTGGTCCAATAACATGCACGATACCTTGATCTGGATGAAACATGTCAGCAAGTTTAATCCCAAAGTGTTCACAGTTTTCCCTTAATGTTTCCATCTGTTTTTTTGAAATTTCGTCTTTTACAATATGTCGATCTTTCGTTGGGACATTGTGGTCCATTGTCGCATACGTTAAATCGGGACGACGGACTTTTCTGTTTGCTAGTCTAAGACCTTCAAAGGCCTGTGGAGAAGTAACTTCATGAACCAAATGCTGGTCAATATATAATAAATCAGGCTTACCTGCTTCGTGATGTACAACATGTTTATTCCATATTTTTTCAATTATTGTTTCTGGTTTCCCCATCTCTTTACACCTCACCCATTAGACATACGAATTGCAAATCGAATCAGATATACGCTTTGTAGTCAGATTTCCAAGCACAATTTCAGTCATTTTCTTTGTACTAACTTGTTTCCCACCGTTTAATTTCAAATCTGCAGTATGATATCCTTGTTCCATACATTCATTTACTGCGCTTTCGATTTCAGAAGCTTCCTCTTCCAACCCAAATGAATAACGTAGCATTAAGGCTGCAGATAAAATCATTCCAAGCGGGTTTGCTGTATCTTTTCCGGCTATATCCGGTGCCGATCCATGAACAGGCTCATACAGTCCCACTCCATCTGTTCGAACACTTGCAGATGGTAGCATTCCGAGAGATCCTGTTAGTACAGATGCCTCATCACTCAAAATATCACCAAATAAGTTTTCAGTTACAATCACATCAAATTGATTTGGCTGTGTGATCAATTTCATTGCGGCTGCATCAACAAGTAAATGTTCTACAGTCACATCAGGGTAATCCTTCGCTTTTTCATTGACTATTTCCCGCCACATACGGCTCGATTCAAGCACATTTGCTTTATCAACAGAAGTCAGATGTTTGTTACGAATCCTTGCACTTTGAAAACCTTTTTCTATGATTCGTTCCATCTCTGTTCTGTGATAATAAAGCGTATCAACTACCACATTACCATTTTCCCGTCTTTCACTTGGTTGACCGAAGTAAAGTCCACCAGTCAGTTCACGAACAATCATAATGTCACTGTCTTTGATAATTTCTTCCTTGAGTGGAGAAGCATGAAGCAACGATGCAAACCCCTTTACTGGACGCAAATTAGCGAAAAGTCCAAGTGATTTACGAATTCCTAATAATCCCTTTTCTGGTCTGAGGTGAACAGGGATAGAATCCCACTTAGGACCCCCAACTGCACCAAGCAAAATAGCATCTGCACTCGAGCATGCATTTACTGTATCCTCAGGTAATGGCACGCCATACTTATCTATGGCATCTCCACCTATTGCATGTTCATGAAACGTAAATTTATGGTTGTACTCCATTGCTATTGCTGTTAAAACTAGTTTTGCAGATTCCATTATTTCTCTTCCGATTCCATCACCTGGTAGAAGAATGATTTGCTTATCCATAGCTGAGGTCCCTCCTTTATAAAGTTTATTCGCTAACCAACTCTTTCATTTTAGCTGTATTAATTTTGATCATATAGCGATTGACTGCATTAATAAATGCGTTGGCAGATGCCTGCAAGACATCTTGTGCGGATCCTCTGCCATTGACAGTTTCACCATTTACAATTAACTGCACGTGTGACTCGGCTAATGCATCCTTACCCCCACCTACCGAATTTAGCTGGTAATCTACCAATTTAATATTTTCTTGTATTAAACTATCAATCGTTTTATAAAGTGCCTCAACACTACCTTGCCCTGGGCAGGAATTTTCTACTGTCTTTCCATCCGGTGTTTTCAATACTACAGTTGCAGTAGGCACATTTTCTGTACCGTATTGAACCTGGAATTTTTCCAGTTGGTATTTATTGATAGAAGAGGAGTCAGTTTTAATTTCCATAACAATCGTATACAAATCGTCATCTGTTACTTCCTTCTTATGGTCCGTTAATTTCTTGAATTGATCAAAGGCTTCTTTCACCTCTGCCTCTGAAAGTTCAACCCCAAATTCCTTAACTTTATCTTTAAAGGCATGACGACCGGAATGTTTTCCTAAAAATAGTGTATTGGATGTTACTCCAACCAATTCCGGAGTTATGATTTCATAAGTCTCCGCATTTTTCAATACACCATCCTGATGGATACCTGATTCATGTGCAAAAGCATTTCGTCCTATAATTGCTTTGTTGGCCTGCACATACATTCCTGTCAGTTTCGCAACAATGTCACTTGTACGTTTAATTTCATTTAATTTAAGTCCTGTCTCATACGGATAATAATCAGAACGTATCTTCAATGCCACTGCCACTTCTTCAAGAGCTGCATTTCCGGCACGTTCACCAATTCCGTTAATTGTTCCTTCCACCTGTGTTGCACCATTTTCAACAGCTGCAATGGAATTTGCAACTGCCATACCAAGATCATTATGGCAATGGCAAGAAAGTTCAACCTGATCAATATTCGGTACATTTTCAGAAATATAGCGGAATAGTTTTCCGTATTCTACTGGTGTTGTATAGCCAACAGTATCGGGAAGATTAATAACCGTTGCACCTGCATCAATCACTTTTTCAATGATTTCAGCAAGGAATTTCCAATCCGATCTTGTTGCATCTTCAGCAGACCATTCAATCTCTTTGAACTTTTGCTTAGCATAAGAAACCATGCTGACGGCAGTCTCAATTACCTCTTCAGGTGTTTTCTTCAATTTATATTCCATATGAATTGGAGATGTGGCTAAGAAAAGATGGATAGCAGGATTTTCAGCTCCCTTTAGTGCATCCCAGGCAATATCCACATCTGACTTAATTGTTCTAGCCAAACCAATAACAGAAGTATTTTTGATTGTATCGGCAATTGCTTTTACGGCTTCAAAGTCACCTTTGGAGGAAGCAGGAAATCCTGCTTCCATCCGGTCAACTCCAAAACGTTCTAATTGCCTTGCAATTTCTAGTTTCTCTAGTTTGTTCAAGTTAACCCCTGGTGATTGTTCTCCGTCCCGAAGTGTTGTGTCAAAAATCTTAATTTGTGACATGAACTTTCACATCCTTTTGTTTAGAATCAATTGGATTTTTAACAAAAGGCATTAAATCACGGAGCTCCTTTCCAACTGTTTCAATTTGATGTTTGTTTTCTTTATTATTGATTGCATTAAATTGTGGACGACCTGCTTGGTTTTCAAGAATCCATCCTTTAGCAAATTTACCATCTTGGATATCTGTTAGGATATCTTTCATTCTTCCTTTTGTTTCAGCATCTACAACACGTGGACCTGATACGAAATCTCCCCATTGTGCAGTATCTGAGATAGAATAACGCATGTTTTCTAATCCACCTTCATAAAGAAGATCTACAATTAGTTTCATTTCATGCATACACTCAAAATAAGCAACCTCAGGCTGATAACCTGCTTCTGTTAATGTTTCAAAACCTGCTTTAATTAAGCTTGTTACCCCACCACATAGAACTGCCTGTTCACCAAACAAATCCGTTTCTGTTTCTTCTTGGAATGTTGTCTCAAGAACACCCGCTCTTGCAGCACCAATTCCTTGTGCATATGCCAAAGCAATATCTGTTGCTTTGCCTGTAACATCCTGATAAACACCGAATAATGCTGGTACACCAGCGCCGCCTTCATAGGTTCTTCTTACAAGATGTCCTGGTCCTTTTGGTGCTACAAGGAATACGTCAACATCTGCTGGTGGTACAATCTGACTAAAGTGGATGTTGAAACCATGCGCGAAAACAAGTGCGTTTCCAGCCTGCAAGTTATCCTTTATGCTTTCTTCGTATACCTTTGGCTGTGTTTCATCTGGTAGAAGAATCATAACAACATCTGCTTGCTTAACTGCCTCAGCTACCGGAAATACTTTAAAGCCATCTTCTTCCGCTTTTTGCTGTGATTTACCTGGTCTTAGTCCAATCACAACATCATAGCCACTTTCACGAAGGTTTAATGAATGTGCATGCCCCTGTGAACCATATCCTACTACTGCGATTTTCTTACCTTCCAATACCTCTTTATTGATATCATTTTCATATAGTACTTTAGCCATTTAAATCTTCCTCTCCATTTTTTAATGTAAGTTTTATTTTTGATTTAATTAATCATTGTATTTATTTCTGTTACATTTTCCGGTTGCTGTCCTCTTAGGAATGCTGTTACACCGGTTTTGGTTAATTCCTTTATGCCATAAGGTCTGAGTAGCGCTATCAGTGCATCCACTTTATCTGGACGACCTGTAACTTGTATGGTCATGCTATCCTTGCTTACATCGATTACAGATGCACGAAATGGGGTGATGATCCCTTGAATTTCAGATCTCGTATGGCCTGTTCCCATTACTTTGATTAATGCTAGTTCCCTGGCCACCATTGCTTTATCCGTTATGTCAGATACTTTCAATACATCAATTTGTTTGTTTAATTGCTTTGTTAGCTGCTCCAGTTTCTGACTATCACTGATTTCAACGACGAATGTCATTTTTGAGATACCTTCTGTTTCAGAAGCCCCGACTGAAATGCTCTCAATGTTGAATTGCCGTTTATTGAGCATTCCGGTAATTCGATTTAAAACTCCTCCATGATCCTGAACCGTTGCAGTTATTATACGTTTCATTTTCTCACCCCGACCATTTCATGAATTCCTTTACCTGGTGCAATCATTGGATATACAGATGTTTTCCTAACCACGCGGAAGTCAGCGACAACAGGCCCGTCATATGAAAAAATATCTTCCAGCGTTTTAATTACATCCTTTTCATTCTCAACTCTAACTCCTCTGATGCCATAACTTTCAGCTAATTTAACGAAATCAGGATTATCAGAAAATAGCGATTCCGAATATCTTTCTTCATAAAAACTTTCTTGCCATTGTCTTACCATTCCAAGCGCTTCATTATTGACGATAATTATTTTAACAGGTAGATTTCTTTGTTTCACGACGGATAATTCCTGGAACATCATTTGGAATCCACCATCACCAACAATTGATATAACAAGATCGTCTGGCCTTCCAAGTTGGGCTCCAACAGCTGCCGGGAAACCAAATCCCATTGTTCCAAGCCCACCTGATGTTACCCAGTTATTTGGTTTATCAAATGTGTAAAATTGTGCTGCCCACATTTGATGCTGTCCAACATCGGTTGTTACAATTGCCTCACCCTTTGACACGTTATAAACCTGTTCAATCAGCCATTGTGGTGACAATGGTGTTTCCGTACGTTCATACCATAAAGGATATTCCTTTTTGTTTTGCTGCAGTTTATCCATCCATTCCTGGTGATTTTGCATTTCAATCTTCGTGTTTAACAGAGCGATTAAAGCTTTCTTCGCATCTGCAACTACTGGAATATGAGTTGCAATATTTTTTCCGATTTCGGCTGGATCGATATCAATATGAGCAACCTTCGCCGATGGAGCGAAATGTTCAATATTACCGGTTAATCGGTCATCAAATCTTGCACCTATATTGATTAACAGATCACTTTCATAGATGGCCATGTTTGCCGCATATGTTCCATGCATTCCTGCCATTCCCAACGAAAGCCCATTTGACCCAGGAAAACTCCCAAGCCCAAGCAATGTGCTTGTTACGGGTAATTGATACTTTTCAGCGAATTGCTTCAGTTCTTCAGAAGCATTTGCGAAAAGTGTTCCTGCACCGATGAGCAACAGTGGACGCTTCGCGCGACTGAGAGCATCTGCTAGTTTAATAATCTGCATTGGATTCGGATTAATGGTTGGCTGATACCCTGGCAAATAAAAATCATCTTCATAATCATCTAACGTGATATTCGCTGAAATATTTTTTGGAATATCGACGACGACTGGACCTGGCCTTCCTGTTGATGCAATATGAAAAGCTTCTTTTACAATTCTTGGTAAATCAGCTATTTCATTCACCTGATAATTGTATTTTGTAATTGGTGTCGTTAACCCCATTATATCTGCTTCTTGGAAAGCATCTGTCCCAATTACATTTTTTGCGACCTGACCGGTAAATATAACGAGTGGCAATGAATCCATCATCGCATCTGTAATTCCCGTTATCAGGTTAGTGGCACCTGGACCAGACGTTGCAATAACGACTCCAGGCTTCCCTGTAACACGTGCATATCCTTCTGCCGCATGAATGGACCCTTGCTCATGGCGAGAAAGTATATGCTCAAAAGGTGTTTCATTACGGTACAATGCATCATAGATTGGTAATACTGCTCCACCCGGATAACCGAACACAGTATCAACATCCGCGTCAATCAGCGTTTTAACTAAAATATCAGCCCCGGTTACCAATTTTCCCTTTACTTCCACTTCACGACTAGCATCTACTTTCACTATTGCAACCTCCTCAAGTCATAATTGAATAAAAAAAGACCCTTCTCTCCCTATAATCTGCATATAATCAGAATATTGGGGAGAAAAGAGTCTTCTTTTCACGGTACCACCCATGTTCATAGCATCCTTGCGAATACTACCTTGGTAAGCTGGCAATCAGCCTTTATTGATAACAGGTACAACAAATATGCACCTGACCGAATCTAATGGGAGTTTCCTCCGTTCAAAGCGGCACTCAGAGAAGATGTCAGAACAATATGTACTTCTGGGCTTCCAGCAACCCCAGCTCTCTGTGAGTACATGTAACAAGTTCCTTTTTTCTCGTCATCGAGTTAATTTATTTGGTTGTCATCTTTTAAAATTATAGGATTTTTTGGATTACTTTATTCAGAAAAATACGTTTGTTGAATGATTCTGATATTGCGGATAATCATATAACGTTTTTGAATGTGAGTCAATAGGTTTTCCGAAGTTTTTTGATAATTTCATTTTGTTAGATTTAATGATTGCGTTTACATGGTTGGCATGTCAACAAATCATTAAATTTTAAAAAAGTAGCCTCAGTTTGGAACTGAAGCTACCAAAATTTATTTATTCAAATAATCCGTAACTGCTCCTTTGGATGAACAGGAAACATTATGTGCATATTTTCCGAGTACACCCTTCGTATACAATTCAGGTGCCTCCCAATCTTTACGTCTTGCTTCCAATTCTTCCTCGGAAACATCCATCGAGATTACCTTTTTGTCGGAATCAATGGTTACGAGATCGCCCTCTTTCAAGAATGCAATCGGACCTCCGTCTTGTGCCTCTGGAGAAATATGCCCAACAACTAAGCCATGAGTTCCACCTGAAAATCTTCCGTCTGTCAGAAGCGCCACAGATTCACCCATACCTTTTCCAACAAGAATACTCGAAATGGAAAGCATCTCCGGCATTCCTGGACCACCTTTAGGACCCACATAACGGATGACAAGAACATCCCCATCATTAATTTCATTGGCCATTACTGCAGCAGTAGCATCAACCTCGTTATTGAATACTCGAGCAGGACCAGTATGACGGTTTACTTTTACGCCCGATACTTTGGCCACTGCACCTGTTGGGGAAAGATTCCCTTTCAGAACAATTAAAGGACCATCTTTACGTTTTGGATTGTCAAAAGGCATAATAACCTGTTGATCTTCTTGAAGTGATGGTGCATCTGCCAGATTTTCTGCAATTGTTTTTCCAGTAATAGTCAAACAATCACCATGCAAATAACCATTTTCAAGTAATAGTTTCATAACAGCTTGTACGCCACCAACACGATGCAAGTCTTGCATAACAAATCTTCCACTTGGTTTCAAATCAGCAAGATGTGGTACTTTCTCTTGCATGCGGTTGAAATCATCAATGGACAAATCTACTTCTGCTGCATGTGCAATTGCAAGCAGGTGAAGAATAGCATTTGTTGATCCGCCAAGTGCCATAACAACTGTAATGGCATTTTCAAACGCTTCTTTAGTCATAATATCTTTTGGATAAATACCATTTTCCAACATATTGTAAACTGCCTGTCCAGCAGCTTTTACGTCTTCAGCCTTTTCAGCTGATTCGGCAGGGTTTGATGAACTTCCAGGTAAGCTCATACCCATCGCTTCCACTGCAGATGCCATCGTGTTTGC
Source organism: Oceanobacillus longus (assembly GCF_042650085.1). NCBI lineage: Bacteria > Bacillati > Bacillota > Bacilli > Caryophanales > Bacillaceae > Oceanobacillus > Oceanobacillus longus. Next base: position 322,043 of record NZ_JBHSAO010000006.1, read on the forward strand.
GGTATACATACCTCCACATGCACCTGCACCAGGACATGCACTACATTCGATGGATCTGAGTTCGTTGTCATCAATGTCGCCATTATTATGTTTTCCGACACCTTCAAAAACAGAAACAATATCAATATCTTTTCCTCGGTGTTGTCCAGGTGCGATTGTTCCTCCATAGACAAATGCTGCTGGAACATCGGAATTGGCAATTGCGATCATACAGCCTGGAATATTTTTATCACAAGCACCAATCGCTACAAGCCCATCCAGATTTTCAGCTCCAACAACCGTTTCAATGGAATCAGCAATCACATCACGACTCGGGAGCGAATACCGCATTCCTTGCGTCCCCATGGAGATTCCATCAGAAACAGTAATCGTATTAAAAATCAGTGGTACCCCACCAGCTTCTCTGACACCATTTTTAGCGCTGACAGCTAACTCATCAATATGTATGTTACACGGAGTAACCTCTGCCCACGTGCTGGCAACCCCTACCATTGGTTTCTTGAAATCTTCATCCGTTATACCAACCGCTCGAAGCATGGCACGATTTGGAGCCCTCATCGTTCCATCAAATGCTTTACTTTTTATACGTAAATCTTTACTCATCATAAATACCACCTTTCTTTCAAACTATTATAAGGCTAATTTTTTAATACTTCAATTAATTTTTCAATTAAAAATAGGTAATCTGTTTTACTCTCGCATAAAAACATCGAATTATTTTTCTAATACCAATCTTTTGTCTATAAATAATATTGACAACTTATTTGATATTGCTATATTAAATTATAAATGGAGTTTTATTAACGGGAGGCTGAATAATTATGACATTTAATGTTTTAATTAGTGATCCACTAAGCGAGGAGGGTATTCAACCTCTACGCGAATCAGAAAATTTCACCATTGTGATGGAAACAAATTTAAGTCCTGAAGAACTGGGAAATCGTATTGGTGAATTCGATGCTCTACTTGTTCGCAGTCAGACTCAAGTAACAAGGGAATTAATCCATAAAGCAACGAATCTGAAAATAATCGGACGTGCGGGTGTCGGTGTAGATAATATCGACCTGGAAGCGGCGACTGAAAATGGAATTATCGTTGTGAATGCCCCTAATGGAAACACCAATTCAGCTGCAGAGCATACGATGGCAATGATTATGGCCTTGTCCAGAAACATTCCACAAGCCTTCCATGCATTAAAAAACCGACAATGGGATCGAAAGAAATATGTCGGTGTGGAAATAAAGAATAAAACTTTGGGCATCGTCGGCCTTGGTAGAATTGGCGTGGAAGTAGCTGCACGTGCGAAAGGTCAGCGGATGAACGTCATTGCATATGATCCATTCTTGACGGAAGAAAAAGCCGAACAATTGGGAATCGGTTATGGCACATTGGAAGAAGTATTAAAAAAAGCCGATTTTATTACAGTACATACCCCGTTGATGAAAGAAACAAGACATATGATTAATGCACATGCTTTCGAAATCATGAAAAGTGGCGTTCAGATTATCAATTGTGCCCGTGGTGGAATCATTGATGAAAATGCATTGTATGATGCGATTGTTTCCGGAAAGGTTGCAGGGGCTGCACTCGATGTTTTTGAAGAAGAGCCGTTTGTCGATCATAAATTATTGGAATTAGAACAAGTTGTCGCCACGCCACATCTCGGTGCTAGCACCATAGAAGCTCAAGAAATTGTAGCCATCGATGTAAGCCATGATGTTATCCGCTTTTTAAATGGCGATGTTGTCAAAAATCCTGTGAATCTCCCTTCTGTTCCAAGTGAAATCATGTATAAAATTGAGCCCTATTTTCATCTGGCTGAGAAACTCGGCACCTTCCTCATTGATTTGACAAATGAAGTTGCCGAAGAAGTATACATTACGTACTCCGGCGATTTATCCGAAATAGAAGTAGCACCATTAACAAGAAATACAGTAAAAGGGATTCTAAAACGCTATTTGGGAAGTCATGTGAATGACGTAAATGCACTATATCTCGCTGATAAAAAAGGAATTACCGTAAAAGAAAGCAAAACGTCTTCCACCAAAGGGTTTACCAATCTGATTACTGTAGAAATTAAGAGCAAATCAGGACGTCGAAAAGTAGCCGGTACATTATTGAATGGTTTTGGACCAAGATTAGTAAAAGTGGACGACTATAGTGTGGATGTTACCCCTAAAGGGCATATGGTAGTCATTCAGCATACAGACCAGCCCGGTGTTATCGGTCGTATGGGAAGCACCATTGCAAAACATCATATCAACATCGCTACCATGCAGGTTGACCGCTCGGATGTTGGCGGTAATGCCATTATGATTCTAACCATCGACAAGCATCTGGAAACAGAAGCATTGGAGGAATTAAAAAGCCTCGATGAAATAAAAGATGTTACAGCAATAGATCTTTAAATTGAGCTCCTCTATGTTTGTTGCCTTTTAATCTTCGCAGATTTGAGATAAAATGCGAACTAGGATAAGTAACTTCGGCGACCGCTCTGGGAAATATACTGCGCTTTCCGTGGGCGGCTGGTGAGCCTCCTCGTGCTAACGCACTTCGGGGTCTCACCGATGCCTTTCCTCCCACAGGAGTCTCCGTATATTTCCCAGAGCTGGTTTTAAGCTTACAAACCGCTAACTCCCTTAGTGATTTATAAAAATCATATCACAAAAGTTCACCAGTCCGGGTGAGTGGAGGGCGGTGACTCCTGCGGGAAAAGCACGTGTCCGAAGACCCCGCAGAGTGGGTTTCTCGAGGAGGCTGAGGCCGTGCCCGCGGAAAGCATCCGCCCGCAGCGATTCCGGACGGCGAGAAAGCAGTTACTTCGAAGTTTATAGATTATGTGGCAAAAACAACAATCTTTTGGTGGGACAAGTAAAAAAATAGCAGTCCCAATCTTATAGAAAACAGCTTTAAATTTTAAAAGCACACCTCCCCAAAAGGGCGGTGTGCTTTTTATCATTAGAGTTTTTCAATTATCGGCAAAAGTTCATCCAATCCCGAAATTTCATAGGTTGGTATTGTCTTCCCATGTGCTTTTTCATGCCGGTTGATCCACACAGAACGGATGCCTGCTCGTTCTGCTCCTAAAATATCGGTATTCAAGTTATCACCTACCATGATAACTTCATTGTTTTTAAGTGATAAAAGTTCCATTGCGTGTTCAAAGATAGATGGATCTGGTTTCCCTTTACCAAAGCCACCGGAAATAACAATGTGATCAAAATAAGGTACAAGTTCCGGTGTCAAATCAAGCTTCGTATGTTGCAAATCAGGTGAACCATTTGTCAACAGCAACAGCTGATAGTTGCCTTTCAGTTCCTCCAACACTTGAATTGCATCATCAAATAAAAGAGCCGTTTTCTTCCGCTCTCTAGGGAAAGCCTCTGCAAGTTCTAATCCAAACGCTGGATCATCTATCCCTAAGTCAATCAACCCTCTCGTCCATGCATCTTTTCGATAATCTGGAGCGATCTCCTTCAGCTTGCCAAATTCCTCACCTTCATCCAGAAAATTGGCCCACAGTCCTTCAAAAGGATTAATCCCTATCATCTGCGTAAAATCATAGGTATCATAGGAAGCATATATCTCTCTTGCATGTTCCCTTACTTTTGCTTCCAACTCATTTGGATTAATATCATATTTCTCACTCGCCAGTTCACATGTTTTTTCAAAAGCATCTTTCACACTTTTTTCATCCCAGAGCAATGTATCATCCAAATCAAAAAATACTGCTTTAACCATTTTTACAGCTCCCCCACACCTATTTTCTCTTTCTAGCATACTACTGTAATCATAATTTAACAAAATTAATTAAAAATTAAGTGTTGCGCAAATTTAATTTATCCCTTATGATTAATAGAAATTTATAAACATAATTAAGGAGACAATTGATATGGAAGACCAAACTATTCGCGTACAACTAAGTGAAACAAATAAACAAAAACCTAAATCAGATCAGCTTATTTTTGGAAAAACATTTACGGACCATATGTTTGTAATGGATTATTCTGATCCTTTAGGGTGGCATAATGCGAGCATTGTACCATATCAACCTCTAACGATCGAACCATCCGCTATGGTATTCCATTATGGTCAATCCGTTTTTGAGGGACTAAAGGCATTTCGCACAAAAGACGGAGAAATTCAATTATTTAGACCAACAAAAAACTTGGAGCGTTTAAATCATTCAAACGATCGCCTTGTAATTCCACCAATTGACGAGGAATTTGTATTAAAAGCAATTAAACAGCTTATAACCGTGGAAAAAGACTGGGTCCCTGATGCAGAAGGTACGTCCCTGTATATTCGCCCGTTTATCATTTCAACTGAACCATATATCGGTGTTGCACCAGCATGTCATTATAAATTAATTGTTATTTTATCACCTGTTGGGGCGTATTACAAAGAGGGAATCAACCCGGTAAAAATTGCCGTTGAAAATCATTACGTTCGTACCGTCAAAGGTGGAACTGGCGAAGCAAAAACGGGTGGTAACTATGCAGCAAGCCTAAAAGCACAGGAATTGGTTGGTAAAGAAGGCTTTGCTCAAGTTCTATGGCTGGACGGCGTAGAAAAGAAATATATCGAAGAAGTAGGAAGTATGAACGTATTTTTCAAGATTGACGGGGAAGTTGTAACGCCAATGCTTAATGGCAGTATCCTTGCTGGAGTAACGAGAGACTCTGTTATCCGCCTACTTAAACATTGGAATATACCAGTTTCCGAAAGAAGAATTTCCATGGAAGAAATACGCCAGGCACATCAGGACGGAAAACTGGAAGAAGCATTCGGTTCAGGGACAGCTGCCGTCATCTCTCCAATTGGTCAGCTGACATGGGAAGGCGAAGATTTGATTGTCAACGAAGGAAAGACAGGCGAAATCTCGCAAAAAATATTTGATACCATAACCGGAATCCAATATGGCAAAATGGAAGATCCATTTAACTGGATTGTGAATGTGGAAACAAAAAGTACTGTAAAAAATTAATTCATTATAGAAATCGGCGTCATGCATCGTTTTTCTATTGTGACCAACTTTAAAAGGCTACCTTTAAGGGATTTCCCCTAAAAGGTAGCCTTCTTTCGTTTGCTTTCCTACTTGTTTCCATTTGTCATACTTTCTTCGGCGATTTTAATCATTCGTTTGACCATCTCGCCACCCACCGAACCGTTTTCACGTGCAGTTGTGTCAGCTCCAAGTTCTACATTGAATTCATTTGCAATCTCTGCCTTCATCTTGTCCACTGCATTTCCAGCACCAGGCACTAACAATTGATTTCGATTGTTATCAGCCATCCAGATCACTCCTCGGTGTATTGGAACAGAATATGCCTGTTCCTCCTTATCTTCTGTCGTGTTACTTTTTTTATTCATCTTGAAGAATATGGTCTAAACAAACTAGCCCCCACATATATTAGCCTTGCATGTTAATTTGAACAGAGTACATAAGGAGGAGAAGCATCTAGTGGCGAACAGTATGCATCATATAGAAATGGACTTACCAATTTACAAAATATGGAGTTTTATAAGCGATATTGATAACTGGGCTGTTCTTGTACCAGGTTATACCGATCACATCATTTTGAACGAGAAGGAATCTATTTGGAAACTACATGGCGATATTGGAGTCATAAACCGAACAGTAAGTTTGAACGTTCATATTACAGAATGGGTTGAGCCATCGAATATCCACTTTCATCTTAGCAGCTTAAATGAAACGTGTATTGGAGAAGGATACTTTCGGGCAACAGCAGTTTCTGAAAAGAAAACCCAAGTAACCGGTAGTCTGGACGTTACTATAAAAGGAATGATGGGACCGATGGTAAACCCAATATTAAAAACAGTCGTACCAAAGATCGGGAAAGATCTAACTGAAAAAGTAACCGTAAAAATTATGGAACACGAAAAGTTGAGATTAACTGTATAAGCTAATAAGTAGACATGGATCTCCTATACGTGAATCCATGTCTACCATTCAAATGATACCTATTTACTCCTTTCCTGCTCAGTGATAAAGTATAAGATGCATCTTCACACGGAAAGGAAAAACAACATGAACAAAATAATACGCAATAAAACAGCGTCCCAATATATGTATATCATTTTAGGGGCTACACTTGTTGGTTTATCCTACAATGTATTTTTCCTCCCCTCCAGACTTGCAGCAGGTGGTATTTCAGGGGTGAGCACCATATTGTTCGAATTATATGCATTAAGTCCTGCACTCATACAATCCATGATTAATATCCCTATATTTATTATTGGCTGGATTGCTTTAGGAAAGGATTTCAGTTTTAAATCATTAGTAGGTACGTTTTGGGTTCCATTTATCATCTTTCTCACAGCTGATATTCCTCTCACTGTCACAAATCCGTTTCTGGGGGCATTGTACGGCGGTATTTTGCTTGGCGTTGGGCTTGGTATTGTCTATAAAGGAAACGGCTCTACTGGTGGCACAGCTGCCATTGCCCAGATTGTCAAAAAGTTTACTGGTATATCCAGTGGATACTCCCAATTTATCGTAGACGGGCTCGTCGTTACTACTTCCATTATCGTCTTTAACCTAGAGCTCACTTTATTTGCCCTATTGGCTATCTATATCTCAGGAAAAGCGATTGACTTTGTACAATTGCGAACTTCTGCAACAAAACTAATTTTAATCATTACAGAAGAAGAGGAAAAGATTCAGTCCCTTATCCATGATGGAATCGACCGTGGACTTACAAAGGTCCGCTCTGTTGGTGGTTACTCCAATCTTGATAAAACGATGATTCTTTGTGTCACTGAACAGCCGGAAGCTGTCCAGCTCAAGAAAATTTTGCAAAAAGAAGCTCCAACATCTTTTGTCATATTCTTAAATGCGTCGGAGATTCTTGGTAGAGGGTTTTCATTGGACAGGTATTATGGACAAAAATTATAGTAAATCGAAACAAGCACGCCATAAAAGGCGTGCTTGTTTGTTCTAGAAATAAAATTAATTCTAATGCGAATGATTTACGCTATGGGTAATATCTTCCAAAAACGTTTCAGACTTCGTATGATCATGCAGCTCACAATAATATACGATAGTTTTAACCTCATGAGAAATAGTACATGTGCGACTATACCTCATAAAGTTTTTCCAATAGGTAACATCATGTGAATCGGTTTGAAAAACATTGATATCGGTACTATACTCTTTCCAATCATGCTGCACATCGGTTATGCCATAAAAATTATTTTCCACAGTAGCTGCTTCTGCTTCCATAAGTTGCAACGATGCAAAGATTACAAATAAAAAACTAATTATAAACTTTATTTTCCTCAATTTCACCAGCCCAATCACGAAGTTAATGAAAAACCTTCACTTTCTTCAGTTAATATAGGTTAATTTCAAGTAAAATATACACCCCTATTACATTCCTGGCCGATGCTCCAAAAAGTTTTGATAAGCAAAGCCTTTTACTTCAGCTTCTGAATAATATTTGAGCAGTTCATTTATCAGGTTTTGATAGTTAGCTGCATTTTCCAGATGATCGACAAAGCTGCTTATCCCATCAAAATCCGAACCAAATCCAATATGATTTACCGCTCCAAGTGAACAAAAATGGTCAATATGTTTAATCAGATCTGGGATTGTAGCTTCTTCACATTCGTAATTAATGAATGGTGGATTGTAAACAATATGAATCAGACCGCCTTTAGCAATCATACACTTTATCTGGTCATCATATAAATTACGTGGATGATCACATACTGCCCGTGCATTGGAGTGGCTTGCTATTGGATATTCCGCAAGCTCCATGATATCCCAAAAACCTTTTACCGTCGCATGTGCAACATCTGTGAATACCCCATATTCATTATTCAGTTTCACCACTTCTTTCCCAAGGAGCGTTAATCCCCCACCTCGTGGTTCCTCTACCCCATCCGCGCAAAGGTTGGCATTGTTCCACGTTATACCTATTGATAAAACGCCAAGACGATATAATTGACGAAGCTTCATCAAATCATTACCGAATGCATCGGCACCTTCTAGCGTCAGTACAGCGCCAATTTCGCCGTCTCTCAGCGTGTCTAAATCAGACCACGACCGAATATGTCTCATTTCAGGATGTTTCTCTAAGACCTCTGTATAAAACAAATCGACTTGTTCCAAAGCATGCTGCCATTTTTCTTCTGAAGGAACATCTGGATGAATGAAAATCGCAAAGAATTGTGCTTTGACATTCCCATGCTTTAAACGTTCCAGATTTGTGTCTAATTCCTTGGCATTCGAAAAATGTAATGGCTTTTGATCATAAAAATATTGCCCTCTTTTTGCGTGCTGCAGCTTTAAAAGTGCATCACAATGTGTATCAATTATTTTCATAAAGACCGCTCCCTTTTGTAACAGTTTACCATGCACGATGGAACTTTTACTATCTTACATAATTTCAACACGAAAAAGCGAAGAGAGGATTCCTCCCTTCGCTTAAAACGGATGCTTATACTTATTGCTTACTTAACTTTCGCAGAGTGAAGTGGATAAATAAGCCTTGGTAAAATTAGAAGGACTGGAGCTACACTGCTCAAGTTAACTTTGGATTAACTATTAGCGCTGAACAGTCTGAACCATCTATACTCAAGGACCTTCTCGTTAATTTCTCTGTTTTTATCATCGCATTTTATATAGACTACGAAGTAACTGCTGGTTGAATCTAACAGTATGCAGAAGCTTCGGCGACCGCTCTGGGAATTATACTTCGCTTTCCGTGGGCGGCTGGTGAGCCCTCCTCGTGCTTCGCACTCCGGGGTCTCACCGATGCCTTTCTTCCCACTGGAGTCTTCGTATATTTCCCAGAGCTGGTTTTAAGCTTACAAACAATTAACTGCATTAGTGATTGTTATAAAAATCTTATCACACAGCTTCACCAGTCCGGGTGAGCGGCGGGCGGTTACTCCTGCGGGAAAAGCACGTGTCCGAAGACCCCGCAGAGTGGGTTTCTCGAGGAGGCTGAGGCCGTGCCCGCGGAAAGCATCCGCCCAGAGCGATCCCGGACGGCAGCAATAGCACATATGTTAGAATACCAACCAGAAGTTGGTTCGCATTTTATCTCAACTCTGCGATGTTTAAGAGGCTATAAACAGTACAAAAACAGCCTTTTTTTATCAAAGTTAGCAAAGTTTAGAGACATTCTAAATTTATCCCGGCTAACTGTTCGAACTTATTTTATTGGTGCGAAAGTTGAGTTACTTAATCTCACGCTGTCTTAATTCAATCCGGCGAATTTTCCCTGATGATGTTTTCGGCAGTTCGTCGATAAATTCAATTTTCCGTGGATACTTATACGGCGCCGTTAATTGCTTAGCATGGTTTTGCAATTCTTTTACCAAACCTGGATCACTGGCATCGACATTTTCCTGAAGGATGATATATGCTTTAACGACATTTCCACGAACTTCGTCAGGACTTGCAATAACAGCACATTCTTTTACTGCAGGATGTTTCACTAGCGCATCTTCTACTTCAAACGGTCCAATGGTATATCCGGAGCTAACGATAATGTCGTCATTTCTACCTTCAAACCAGAAATAGCCTTCCTCATCCATTGAGGCCTGATCACCCGTGATATAGAAGTTCCCTCTTTGCGATTTTTTGGTACGTTCTGAGTCTTTATAATATCCTTTGAACAATGCAGGTGTATCAAGTGGAATGGCAATATCGCCCACTTCTCCTACAGCAACTGGATTACAATCTTCATCAATCAATTGGGCATTATTACCTGGTGTAGGTTTTCCCATGGAACCTGGTTTTACCTTCATTCCTTTTAAAAATCCGAGTAGCAATGTATTTTCTGTTTGTCCATAGCCATCCCTTACAGTAACACCAAAATGTTCCTTAAATTTATCAATGACTTCACGGTTCAATGGCTCTCCTGCAGAGACTGCACTATGTAATGCTGGTATATGGTAGTCTGATAGATTATCAAGCTTCGCCATTAGCCGATATTCGGTCGGTGTGCAACAAAATACATTTACTTCATTTTGCTCCAATAAACTCAAGTATTTCTTCGGTTCGAATCTGCCATTATAAACAAATCCAGTTGCACCTGACCCGAGTACAGAAAGAAATGGACTCCATACCCATTTTTGCCAGCCTGGAGCAGCAGTTGCCCAGACGGTATCTCCTTCACGAATACTCAACCAGTTGGATGGTGCTGTTTGCATGTGCGCATATCCCCATCCATGCGTGTGCATAACGGCTTTCGGATTACCTGTAGTACCTGATGTATAAGGTAAAAATGCAATGTCATCACGAGTAGTGGATACCATTTCCAGTTGATCGGATACAGCGTGTTTTAAATCATCAAGCAGGTTCCAGCTATCCACTTTGTTACCAACCGTGAATTTGACCAAGTCATCATACTCCTTGACGTCTTTGAATTCATCCGTGTAGTCCGCATAACTGACAACTCCACGAACCTCCCCATGTGTAATTCGATACTGTAGATCCTTCGTACGGAACATTTCCGAGCTTGGAATAATCACAATTCCTGTTTTTAAGGCAGCTAAATATATTTCATAGGTTTCAATAACTCGCGGCATCATAACGAGTAATTTATCTCCACGTTTCAGTCCCTTTTGCCTAAAAAGATTGCCAATTTTATTTGCGTTCTTTATAAGAATTTCATATGTAACTTCTTTTCTATTTCCGGATTCATCTTCCCAAATAACCGCTTTACGATTAACATCCTGTGCATATTTTTCAATTTCAAATACGATATTATAATTCTCTGGAGCAATTAAATCTTCCCTTTTCACTTAAATCACCCTCCTGTTTTAGTACCTGATACTAACTTCTTATCATTATATCAGATAATAATCTTATAATAAACGATTTAGTTCGTTGGAATATAGTTAATATGGTATGATAACTATAAATAAGGGGGAATTTTTAATGAATAAAAATCAATTCCAAATTCATTTAGATAAGAAAAACCTTACACTTACCGCTGAACAACTTGTCTTCTATAAACAAAGTAAAGTTTTAGAAGCCACAGATAAAAACGCCAATTACTACTATCTGATCTTTTATAAAAATGATTTTATCAATGGAGCAAAGAGAAAACAGATTAAAATCAATTCCCACATTCACCATGCATTTACAAAAGGTATCCACTTCAAAGGATCTCACCCGATAACCTCACAATTATTGCAAAACCATAAATCTTTTCACTTAATTACATTCAACCAGCTCTATAAAAACATTCAAAAGTCCTTTCCAAAATTAGAAACAGCATTAGTTATCTCCTACTTCGATTCATTTACCAAAACCGGATCCGTCGAAAAACTATTTAAGCGTACCTATTACGAATATCGCAGAAATGGCCAAAACCTGAATGCTTATCAGCTTTTAAAAACCTACAACAATGTTGGTCGCGAAAGTAAATTTGCTCATGATATGATGCATGATATGCAACTTAGTCAGTATGGGACCCTGTACCAAAACATGAAAGAAGTGTATGAAAAAGATCCGATAAATTTTGAATCTGCTTCCTTTGATGATTTATTTAGGAAAAAAGAATCGAGGGAACTCCTTCTCCAGTTATATAAAGAGCAGAATCGCCCCCTCGATGAACTAGCTGTACGAACAGCGATGCTCAGATATAATTTCAGCAAATCTAATTTTGAAGCTATCCTCACCATGCTCACTGATTTATCCGAGAAAGCGAAGATTCGCTATTTACAGGAACTAAAACAAACCCCTGCAGTTAAGGAGGAACTAATGAATGTCATTATGGCTTCCGACAATGCAAATGACGTATCTGATTTTCTAATGTCCACGAAACTAATGCCACCCGATGATCAGATAGAGAATATTATTCAAAATTTTGAACAGGCGGATGCCAACGTGTTATCCACCTATTTTAAGAAATCAAACAAAAGATTACTGAAGCTATCCAAGGGTGATGCACATAAAATGGAAAAACTGATAAAGCCATTTGTATCTGCCTTTTTAGAAGATTACCGCTTAAGTGACATTCTGGATTGGCTCGAACCCTTCCGTGAAGCAGGGCATCAACTGCCTATCGAACGGAAGCTATTAAAAATGAAAAAGTTGACGGAGGACCCCGACCAGCAATTTGCACTTGGTGAATTGTATATTCAGTTTCGTCAATTAGAAAAATCAATCGACTGTTTCAAATGGGAAATGGAACTGCACCCAGAAGATCAAAAGCCTGTTACGTACTTATCAAAAATCTATCAGGAACTAGGAGATAAAGAAGAAGCTGCAGCATATCAACAATTACTAATACAAATGAACAGATAAGAAACAAACCTGTTTCATCGATTACAAATTTGGTATTGCTTTTAACTGGGACGAGACTTTTAGGGAAACAGCTTTATTTATATCAAGAATCAAGAAAAGCCGCTCGCAGTATTGAGGAACTACCTCAGGGTGCGAACGGCTTTTTATTATATAAGGATTAACCTATTTCTGTTTCCATTTGTTCTTTTGGTAATACTTCGTTCATGCTACCTGTACGATATCCTTTTAAATCAACAGAAACATAATCAAATCCGAGTGAAACAAGTTTCATTTGTATTTGTTCACGTTTTACTAAGAAGTCTGCAATCTTATCCTCTGTAACTTCGATTCTTGCCACATTTTCATGATAGCGTACACGAACCATTTCAAATCCAAGTTTAATTAAGAAAAGCTCTGCTTCGTTTACTTGACTGACTTTTTCTCGATTAATTTTTGTACCATAAGGGAATCTAGATGCTAAGCTGCATGATGCAGGTTTATTCCATACAGGTACGTCCAGTTGTTTGGACAGCTCACGAATCTCTTGTTTATACATACCGGCTTCCTGCAAGACACTGCGCGCGCCTTCTTCTGTTCTAGCTTTTAATCCCGGACGGAAATCATCCATGTCGTCCATAATCATGCCATCGAGTACATACGGATAGCCCATTTCTTCCGCTAAGTTGTTCAAGCGGGAATAAAGCATTTTTTTACTGTGGTACCAACTTTCCGGTGTATTTGCTGCAATTGCCGGATTCTCGAGTTCCTTCATTTCCGTTTTCAGTACACGAACACCCATGTTTTCTGCAAGTTTAACAGCGCCATCAAACTCTTCATTGCGGAAAAGCTCAGAAGCAACGACGACTGCAAGTACGTCATCCCCTAATTCCTGCTGTGCACGCTTCAATAAGAAAGAACTGTCTACACCGCCGGAGAAAGCTATTAAAACACGCCCCATTCCAGATAGAATCTCACCAAGTTGCTCATTTTTTTCGTTAAGCGTTTTATTCATATCAAGTCTCCTCACTTTATAGTTATATATTCATTCATTTTCAATCTAATGTCTAACGAATTGATTTCGTACGTACATACCTTAATTTAAGGTTACTGTCCAAACAATTAACTGTCAATAATATAAGCTCTTTTTAATAAAATTTTTTTAAAGAGTTGACAAATGACAAGATTCGTACATAATATAATTTATACTATTCCAAGTTAAAAACTTGGTTTAAGAGCACACGAAGAATTTAGTCTTAAAACTTGAGTCATTAACAACAGCTTAAAACACGCTTTTTATATAGAAATTCGAAGGGGGTGAATTCATTGTTTCTTCAAATGGATAACGTAGGGAAATATTTCAATAATGAGGAAAAGAAAACGACATTTGAAGTGTTTTCCGAGATTAATATAACTGTACCCGAAAATCAATTTGTTTCCATTCTTGGTCCTTCGGGTTGTGGTAAATCTACACTATTATCGATGGTTGCAGGTCTTGAGAATACTTCAGAAGGAAAAATTATCCTTGAAGGGAAAGAAGTGAAACAGCCGGGACCCGATCGTGGCATGGTTTTCCAGCAGCCTTCCCTATTCCCTTGGCTCAATGTACGTGACAATGTTACTTTTCCTTTAAAAGGGAAAATGAGTCAGACGGAAGCAGAAAAAATAGCTGATCACTTTTTAAAAATGGTTCAGCTAAGCAGATTTAAAGAGAATTATATTTTTGAGTTATCCGGTGGAATGCAGCAGCGTGTCGCAATTGCGCGTGCGCTCGCTATGGACCCAAAGATATTACTGATGGATGAACCTTTTGGTGCATTGGATGAACAAACCCGTCACATTATGCACGATGAATTGATGAAAATTTGGCAGGAAACGAAAAAGACAATCTTGTTCGTTACGCACAGTATCCAGGAGGCAATCAAGTTATCAGATCGCATCATTGTTATGGGTACGCGACCTGGACGTATCATTGCCGATATCCCAGTTGACATCCAACGACCACGAAAACGTGGATTGGTGGAAGCTATTGAACTTGAAGAAAGAATTATGGGTTTACTTGAAAGTGAAATAAATAAAGTCTTAAAGGAAGAATTAGCCAATGAAATGGAATCTACTCTTTAAACGAATCGTTTTTTTAATCGCTATCCTCGGACTATGGCAGTTAATTTATTCTTTAAATATATTTGCAGATATCATTTTTCCATCGCCTGCTAAAGTATTCGGGGCTTTATATGAAGGTTTTGCAGAAGGAGACTTCTTCGTTGCACTAGGAGCAAGCTTCAGGCATCTGTTTAGCGGTCTTTCGCTCGCAATTCTGATTGGTACATTAATCGGAGTTATTCTCGGGAAATCCAAGCAGGCAGATGAAACAGCAGGAATGTATTTAATTGCCTTACAAAGTATTCCAAGTATTGTATGGGTACCACTCGCAATCATGATTTTTGGTTTTTCAGAACTTGCTGTCGTATCGGTAATTGTTTTAGGCGGAACATTTGTCATGGCGTTGAATGTTAGATCAGCAATTCACAATGTTCCACCACATTTCGTACGCGCTGCAAGAACGATGGGTGTGAAAGGATTCGGATTATTTTTCAGGGTGGAAATACCTGCAAGTATTCCTTATTTCATGTCAGGTCTTCGCCTTGCATGGGCCTTCAGTTGGCGGGCATTAATGGCTGGGGAATTACTCAGTAACGGACCCGGTCTCGGATATACGTTAAGCTATGCACAGGATTATGCACGAATGGACCAAGTGATTGCAATTATTATCATTATCGGCGTTATAGGAGCTATTGTCGATAATCTAGTATTCTCAAAACTGGAAAAAACCGTTATGAAACGCTGGGGACTATAGGTGCCTGTCACTCCCCGGATTTTGTTGAATTTTGTCGAAAAAATTAGATTGAGGAAAGGATGCGAAACCATGAAAAAATCATTATTATTTACCATGTTTATTGCTTTCGTTTTGTTACTTGCAGCATGTGGAGGATCGAATGATGGAGCTTCTTCAGATGGTAGTATCCCTGAGGAGATTACGATCGGATATTTCCCAAACATTAACCACGTCGCCGGTATGGTTGCAGAAGAGAAAGATTTATACGCTCAAAACTTTCCAGACGGAACAACCGTGAACTATCAGTATTTCCCTGATGGATCATCTTTTATGACTGCACTTGCAGCAGGAGAAATTGAAGGTGGCCTTGTTGGTCCAGGACCAGCAATGAATCATTACACGAGTGGGTCTGAGATTAATGTAGTTGCCGGAGGATCGACTGGTGGCACAGTCATTATGACACGAGCTGATTCTGGAATTGAAACACCGGAAGATTTAGCTGGGAAGACCTTTATCTCACCAAGAGTTGGTTGCACACATGATGTGCAATTCGAGACACAGATGAACGAGGAATACAATCTTACTTCCGATCGTACTGGTGGAGAAATGAAGCATGTAACTGGTGAGCCAGCAACGTATCACAGCATGTTCGTTTCAGGAAAAGTGGATGCAGCAACCGTTCCTGAACCATGGGCTTCTGTTATTGAAGAGGAAGGAAGTGGAGAAGTTCTTATCGATACTCCTGAAGTTGCTTATGGAGAAACTTTACCAGCTGCCGTTTTCGTTACATCTCAGAATCTAATTGATAACAATCCAGAACTCGTTCAAAAAATTGTGGATGGACATAAGCAAGCAACCGATTTTATTGAGCAAAACCCAGAAGAATCGAAAATCATAGCAAGCGAAAAAATAGAAGAAATAACTGGTCAAGGTCTTTCTGCATCGGTCATCGATCGTGCATGGGAACGTATAAATTTCACGTATGAAGTTGACAGTAAAGTTTTACAGGAATTTGCCGACTCATCTTTTGAACTTGAATTCTTAAAAGATAAACCGGATCTTAGCAATTTAGTTGACGCAAGCTTTATCGAAAGTAAAGTAGCAGACGCAAGCGCTAGCAATTAAAACAATATTAAAGGAGCTGTGAAGGAGCTATCTCATTCACAGCTCTTCTTTTGTTTTTCTATAAAACTGGTGTAGTACATAGCAAATTTGGTAATATAAAGAACAAGGAGCGTGTTTGTCTTGGCAGAATTCAATGAACAAGATTTTGAAGAAGCATACGAACAGGAAACAAACAAAGTCAATGCACAATTGGATGAAGAAATCCTGTTTGCCATGATTGGAGATGTGAATACAGGTAAATCTTCCACGATTAATCAAATCATCGGTGAAGAGGTTGCCATGGTTGGAGCAAAACCGGGAGAAACAACTGGAATTGATCGCTATATCTATCGGGATAAAATTATCTTCGCAGACACACCGGGACTCGATGATATTAATAATAGAAATTCCCAAGAAACGATGAAGTTTTATAAAAATGCGGATGTCATTTTATTCTTCTTGAATGCGGCGGGTACCGTATTATCAGAAGGAGAGAAAAAGTCATTTGAGATTATTTCCAAAGAAAATAAAAATATCCTATTTGTTTTAAATAAGATTGATGCTGCAGATGATATCCCTGGCCTTGTCAGTTATGTTAAACAAAATACGAATAACAACTATAAAGTCGTTCCAATCTCATCCCGAACTGGAGAAAATATTGATAAACTGAGAAACGAAATTTTGGACATACTTAAAAAAAAGCATAAAGAAATCCAATTTGCCAGGCTCGTGAAGGAAAAGTCTTCCATAGCCAATAAATGGATCATTGGAGCAACCGGATCGGCAACAGCTGTAGGAGCTGTACCGATACCAGGATCAGACTTTGTTCCACTGACAGGGATTCAAGTTGGATTGATGGTCAAATTGGCAGCTTTATATGAAAAGCCCCTTTCCAAGGAAAGAGCAAGGGAATTAGCGATTGCCACCATTACAGGCAATATAGGTAAAACGCTGTTCCGCCAGGTCGTTAAATTTATACCAGGCGCAGGGTCCGTTGCAGGTGGAAGTATTGCAGGCGGCATGACAATGGCCCTTGGTTACGCAATCAAATATGCCTATGAAAATAACATTGAGCTAGACGCCAATTCTCTAAAATCCCTGTATGAATATTTCCGCAATAAAGACACAAAAGAACGAGTATAACTGAATAGTGCCTGTCACTTCCCGAATTTTGTCGAATCCTATTTATAGTGATCGACCATACGAGTTCCGGCTAGTTCCGGCTCCCAGGAGCTTACAGACTTCCTGACACCTCCGTACGATAAAGAAGACTTGCCTCATGCCTAAGGCATGAGGCTTAGTCGCACTTATACCCTTGTGGTGAAAGTCAACATCCATTCGCTGGCAAACTCATGGTGTTTCCTTTATCTCCTTCGGTGCAGTCCAGTCTATTCGCTCCTAAACGGTCGCCTCCACTTTTGGAATTTTCACTTCCCGAATTTTGTCGAATGAAAAGGAGCTTGGATTTCCAAGCTCCTTTTCAATTATTATAACAGGTCAAGTTAGCTTACAACTTTCGTTTCGACAGGTCCTTGCCATCATAAGTGAAAACCGTCTCACTATCCTCAATCGTCGTTTCCATATGAACCGTTCTTCCCCAGAGCTGATGGATATAAGGTAAAACATGCTCCAAATAACGAATATCCAATTCAATCCCTTCATAGCCATGAACAAGATAAAGTTCTCCATTGCGCAAATAATCACCATTTTCAACGACGATATATGGAAAACCACCATTTACCCTCATTGAAATGAGCTGGTCCCTGACCTGTTCATAATCCTTCTCTGAAATCCGGTAATCCCTACCCTTTTTCTCAAACAAATACATGTCTTCTTTCTGAACCAGTTCCTTTGTCAAATAATTCCGTATGAACGAAATATCTGATTCAATTTCCCGCACTTCAAAAATCTTTTCCCTGCCAGAGTTAGGTTTATAACCTAGCAGTTGCATCTCTTCTGTCGGATTATTGTATCGTTCCTCTATATCTTCAAAGATTTTTAACCCTAAATAGTACGGATTAATCGAGGTTTTTGATGGTTGAACTACCCCAGCGTTTAACTTAGAAAACTCGATTGTATCATTTGTACTTAAATCCATTTCACGCAATATCCGCTGATGCCAATACGAAGCCCAGCCTTCATTCATAATTTTTGTCTCCAACTGCGGCCAAAAGTATTGCATTTCCTCACGCATCATCGTTAAAATATCACGTTGCCAATCCTCCAATTCCCGACTGTACTCTTCAATAAATAATAATATGTCTTTCTCAGGCCTTGGTGGCAGTTTTTTCGTTTTTTTCCTCGTGGTAGGCTTTTCGTCTGTAGGCTTATCATCCAAGCTCCATAAGTCATCATACTTTGTTCTAGCTTTAGGCTGAACTGTTTCTTCCTCTTCATCCTTCGCATCAACAGGCAATTTGGAACGGACAATGGAAGGGTCAATATGTTCTTGAATGGAAAGGATTGCATCCAAAAAACTTTCCACTTCTTCCTTTCCATACTTCATCTCATAGTCAGCAATGCGCTCAGCAGTTGCAGTCATGCTTTCCACCATATCCCTTCTCGTATTGGAGAAACGGACATTGTTTTTGAAAAAATCACAGTGAGCCAGCACATGAGCAATAATCAGTTTATTTTGAATGAGGCTATTTGTGTCGAGTAAAAATGCATAACAAGGATCTGAGTTTATGACAAGTTCATAGATTTGACTAAGTCCTAGATCATATTGCAGTTTCATCTTATGAAATTGCTTACCAAAGCTCCAATGCGTAAATCGTGTTGGCATGCCATATGCCCCGAATGTATAGATAATATCTGCCGGACAGATTTCATAGCGCATCGGATAGAAATCCAACCCGAATCCAGATGCGATTTCCGTAATTTCGTCTATTGCACGACTCAGTTCTTTCGTTTGTTCCACATTCATCCCTCCAGAAGTGCTTTATACAGTTTATGATTGGTACAGGAAATAATGTCCTAGAATATTGGATAAGGTGTATGAAGCGGAAAATCAGGGTAATCTAAAAGAAGGAGGGATTCATATGGGACAACAATCTTTATCAATAGAAGAATTTAATGAAAAGCTTAAATCCTGGACCGGAAAAAATATTAAAATTACAAAAAAGGAACTTAATGATTTAGATGAAACCGTAATGAAATTGAATTCAGTCTCTTATTCCAACAACACACATAGAGTTGACGATTATGTGCCGGAGCATTCCTTGCTATTAAGTGGTGAAGGGGAAATCGAAAATGAACAAAATCAAATGGAACCACTCCCCGCTCCTCTTTATGAAATACCATTGGATGATACATCGAAATACAACTTTGATGGCACCATATTTTCACTCAGTACGGAGCGTGCAGCATATAAAATTGAAGAGGAATAACAAAAAATCCCTGCGAAGGGGATTTTTTGCTTTTATAACATGGCTATTCTATACCACAAAATCTATAAATAACAAAGTAACTGCCGGTTGATTTCCGCTACGGACAGTTGCTTTCCGCGGGCACGGCTTCAGCCTCCTCGCGGAAAACCCACCGCTGCGGGGTCTTCAGACACGTGCTGTTCCTGCAGGAGTCAACTGTCCTCCGCTCCAATCAACTGCCGTAATAGTGGACATCAATCAATCCCTAATCAATAGAGTTGATACTGTCATTCATTCCGCTATTGTAGACCACAACAGCTCTGGGAAATACACGGAGACTCCAACGGGAAGAGAGGCATCGGTGAGACACTGAAATGCGTTAGCATGAAGAGGCTCACCAGCCGCCCGTGGAAAGCGCAGTGTATTTCCCAGAGCGGTAGCCGAAGTTACTTATCCTAGTTCTTTATCTCAACTCAGCGATGTTTAAAATACAACAAACATTACGAACCTAGCCTATACCATCGTTTTATCTTTATGAAAGAAACTTTTCATTGCGTGGTACACATCGCCTTTTTCTTTTAACACATAGTGGCGGAATTTTGGATCATCAATTTTTTTATAGGCATTCATCAATGTCGAATAACGATTGTATCCATTAACTTCTCCATAACCAAACATATTTGAATAATCCATAATTTCATTTACCAATTCGATACACTTGGCGTTATCGGATGAAATATTTTCTCCGTCTGAAAAATGGAAAGGATATATATTATAGCGTGTTGGGCTAAACTTATCATTAATCACTTCCAAGGCTTTGATATAAGCAGAAGAACATATCGTCCCTCCACTTTCCCCTTTGGAGAAAAACGCTTCTTCTGTTACTACTTTTGCCTCTGTATGGTGGGCAATAAATTCAAATTCGACGGTTTCGTATTTGGTGCGCAAAAAGCGATTCATCCAGAAGAAAAAGCTTCGTGCCATATACTTTTCGAATGTCCCCATGGATGCACTCGTATCCATCATCGCAATAACTACTGCCTTTGACTCCCGCTTAATTACTTCATTCCACGTTTTAAAACGTAAATCATCATTATGGATAGGCGTAATTGCTGCATTGCCATCGCGAGCATTTCTTTTCAGTGCAGTCAAAATGGTTCTCTTTTTGTCAACGTTGCCCATTAATCCTTTTTTACGTACATCATTGAATTCAACTTTCTCTGTTGTAATTTCGGCTGGTTCTTTTCTTTTTAGGTTCGGTAACTCCAACTCACTAAATAGCGCTTCTTCAATCTCAGCAATGGAAACCTCTGATTCGTAATAATCATTACCCGGCTTATCCCCTGCCTTCTTCCCATTACCAGATCCATTTTGACCTTGCCCCTGTGGTCCAGCATTCGGATCACGTGCAATAACGTCCCCGACTTCAGAATCACCGTTCCCTTGGCCAACATGCTTTGATTTCTCATAATTATAACGGATTTTATATTCATCCAAGGAACGAATCGGAATTTTGATGACATCGCGTCCATTGGACATAATAATATTTTCTTCACTGATTAAGTCGGGCAAATTATTTTTAATTGCATCCTTAACTTTATCGGTGTGGCGTTGCTGATCTTGATAACCTTTTCTGTGGAGAGACCAGTTTTCCTGGGAGACAACGAAATTTTTATCTTGTTTTTCCTGCATTTCTATCCTCTCCTATTATTTAAATTTTCTTTCTTTACAACTCAAATTATACTTTTCTTTATACTATGCACATGGAAACAAGTTATTTCCAAAAAAAGATGATTCCTATGAAAAAAAAGGACTAACTTGGTCGTTAGTCCCGATTTTTTCATCAGCGATTTAGTAAGCTGCCGACGTAGCGGAGCAGATCATTTGCAGAGACAGAATTGTATCCATGTTCATCTACTAAACGAGCGATTACTTCATTTACTTTTTTCAATTGTGATTCATCCGGCGTCTTGGAAGATGTCGTAATCTTCACAACGTCCTTTAGATCTGCAAAAAGTTTCTTTTGAATTGCTTCCCGCAGGCGCTCATGCGAGTTATAGTCGAAGCGCTTCCCTTTCCTTGCGTAGGCGGATAGACGAATAAGTATTTCCTCACGAAATGCCTTTTTTGCATTTTCCGAGATTCCGATTTGCTCCTCAATGGAACGCATTAGCTTTTCATCCGGATTCATTTCTTCACCAGTAAGTGGGTCTCTTAATTTGTTCTTATTGCAATATGCCTCTACATTATCAAGGTAGTTATCCATCAATGTTTTAGCAGATTCTTCATAAGAATAGACAAATGCTTTTTGAACTTCCTTCTTCGCAATTTCATCATATTCCCTTCTAGCAACGGCAATATAATTCATATATTTATCCAGATCTTCCTTGGAGATGGATGCATGCTGGCCCAATCCATCTTTTAAGGAGCGTAATACATCAAGCGCATTGATTGACGGTACTTCCTTACGAATAATCGTAGAAGATATACGGTTAATGACATAACGGGGGTCAATGCCTTCCATACCTTCATCTTGGAATTCTTTTTTCAATTCCTCTGCATCGATTTGGTTAAAACCTTCCACACTTTCCCCGTCATACAGTCGCATTTTCTTAACGGGATCGATGCCTTGTTTCTTGGATTCCTTCAATCTTGTCAAAATCGAAAATATAGCAGCTGCTCGTAAAGCATGTGGTGCCACATGGACATTTGCGATATCACTTTCATTAATCATTTTCTCATAGATCCGTTCTTCCTGACTTACCCGAAGATTATAAGGTATTGGCATAACAATCATACGGGAATGAAGCGCTTCGTTTTTCTTATTCGCAATAAACGATCGATATTCGGATTCGTTCGTATGTGCAACGATTAGTTCATCAGCAGAAATAAGTGCAAACCTTCCCGCCTTGAAATTTCCTTCCTGTGTAAGTGATAATAAATGCCAGAGAAATTTCTCATCACTTTTTAAAATTTCCTGAAACTCCATCATCCCGCGATTCGCCTTATTGAGTTCTCCATCAAAACGATAGGCTCTTGGATCTGATTCCGAACCATATTCTGCAATGGTTGAAAAATCAATACTACCTGTTAAATCGGCGATATCCTGTGATTTCGGATCAGAAGGACTAAATGTTCCGATACCAACACGCTTATCTTCTGAGAAAAAGATTCTTTCCACTCTAACATCTTCAATTCGACCGCCATACTCCTGTTCCAGCCTCATTGTATTCAATGGGGAAAGACTTCCTTCGATACGTATCCCATACTCTTCGGCAAAATCATCACGTAAATGTTGGGGAATTAAATGAAGCGGATCTTCGTGCATTGGACAACCTTTTATCGCATAGACTGCTCCATTATCTGTACGCGTATATTGTTCCATACCTCGTTTCAACATGCTTACAATTGTAGATTTACCACCGCTGACAGGTCCCATCAATAATAATATACGCTTGCGGACATCCAATCTTTTTGCTGCTGGATGAAAATACTCCTCAACCAATCGCTCAATTGCTGTCTCCAACCCGAAGATACCTTCTCCAAAGAATTGGAACATCTTTTGGCCATCTCTTTCCGCTACACCAGAATCTTTTATCATATTATATACACGTGAATGAGCAGTTTGAGCAACTTCAGGCCGTTCTTTAACTATTTCCAAGTATTCAGCAAAGGTACCTTCCCACATCAGGCGCTTTTCTTCTTCCCTATAGTTTCTCACCTTGTTTAATATACTCATAATTACTCCCTCCATCTATTGCAGCGGTTTATTTATCCTATGCACGGACATCTAGTTTCATGCTATTGTATATGGAAGACGTATAAAATGGATAAATAGTTAGTATTACCCGGGAAATAATTTCTGTTTTTTTGTCTGTTTTTGCGATGCATTAGACTGTGAACAACGTTTTATATTCTCAGACAAATCCCTTCATTAATTCATATGCACGAACGATTTCTTGATCCGTATGAATATATTTTTGTTCATTCTCCTCAAAATACTTTCCTGCTTTTTGTAAGTCGTGAATACCTTTTTTCATATATGACTTGTAGTGCGTATTAATAGAATGAATCTGTTCTGCAAACTTTTCGTCTGTTCCAGGTGTCACCGTCTCCTTATACAAATCAATGATAATTTCCCCTTCTCGTTTCGGGAAAAATTCATGTGGATCTGTACTGTCAAAAATACAGAAATCAAGCTCACGAACGAGAACCATATCCAGGCTATTTGGATCAAAGCTGCAATGATATAATTCCACATCGAAACCATGCTGTTCACAAGTCTTTGAAATTTTTTTCATAAACGTTGATTTCCCAGTTCCAGCACGACCTTTAATAAAATATACATTCGTAATGTCTTCAATTAAATGTGGAACTTCATTGACGATACCATCTGCTGTATTTGTTCCGAAGAATCGGTGGTATACATGTGCTTGTCTGTTTTGTTTCTTTTGATTTTGTAATAGTACTTTTATCAAATCATTCGTCAATTCGTCTGCACGCTTGAAGTTCATTTCATTAATATAGATTGCTTCAAGTTGATCATGAATTTTAAGACCAATTGCAAAATTTTTATGTGCCTGTGTCACGAGTGAATTAAATTTCTCCATGTTTGTCGTATGATTTTCAGTCGTTCCCTGATGCTCCCCAATGACGGTACTTAAATCAATATCCATCGTATGGTTTAGCTCTTTGAAGGCAACTCTGTCTGAAAGGATAGCTACTGATTTTTCCCGAATGATAACACCATCCAAATAGTTGAGACCGTATGAACTTTTTAAGATTTCTAATTTATATTTCGAGGTATAACCTTCGAAAACCTGTTTGATTACTTTTGTTTTTATCGTTTCTGAAGGATGTTTTAACACGATAATTCGGTTTAAGCTTTCTATATTTGAGGGTAAGTAATTAAGAAGGCCTTCAGCCGTATTCCCGCTTACATAATAACTTTGGTTGGACAAATTGACACTTCCTTTTAAATTATTTTTTAGCAGATAGGAAAGCATAAAACTTTCCTATCTGCATAAGTGCAACTAAGGCACTCGCTCAACCTAATAGCAAATGCCTTAGTTTTCTAATATTTTATGTAAAGCCCAAATTAATGTGATTGCTATAAATCCGTGCACACATAGCTTTTACCATAGCTATGATATACTTCTAATAAATCTAAACAGAAACTGGTGATCATAATGATAAAGAGCTATTACGCAATTATTGATATCGGTTCCAATACGATGCGATTAGTTGTATATTCTCAGGAAAAATCCGGTCGACTGCATGAAGTAGAAAATGTAAAAGCGGTTGCTCGTCTGCGAAACTATCTTAATGAAAAAGGCATATTGAATGACGAAGGAATTACAAAACTGACTGCAACACTGAAAAGCTTTAAAAATGTGACAGAAACATATGAATTGGACAATTTCACTGTAATTGCTACCGCTACGATTCGCCAAGCACGTAATAATGAAGATATTAAACAAATTGTCCAAAAAGAAATTGGTTGGGAGATGCGGATTCTGTCCGAAAAAGAAGAAGCATTTTACGGCTATTTATCTGTCGTCAATTCGACTTCGATTACGGAAGGGATCACGATTGATATAGGCGGTGGCAGTACAGAAGTAACTTATTTTAAGGATCGGATTCTAAAGCATTATCATAGTTTTCCTTTTGGGGCATTAACTTTAAAGGATTTCTTTCAAAATAACGATTCAACTGAAAAAAATATTATGAAACTACGTGGATTTTTACAAGAGCAGTTCGGTAGACTCGACTGGCTACAGGTTAAAGGTGTACCCCTCATCGGTATCGGAGGCAGTGCACGAAACTTGGCCCAGATTGACCAAAACAGAAAAGCCTATCCTCTGGCAGGACTTCACCAATACCAAATGGTGGATAGCGATATCGCTCATATTACAACCTACCTTGCATCATTGGATAAGGTAGGACTTGAAAAAGTAGAAGGACTTTCTAAAGACCGTGCTGATACCATCCTACCTGCTTCCTGCGTTTTCCTTAGCCTGTACGAAACCATTGAGGCTAAAGGTTTTATACTGAGTAGAAAAGGACTTCGTGACGGTGTTTTCTATGAGTATTTATCACCTAATACGAAAACAAATCTATATCCGAACGTGTTGGAGGATAGCATTGTAGAGTTAATTTATGAATACAAACTGGATATTCATCAAATTCAGCATATTCAATATTTAACCGAAAGACTTTTTAAAGGACTCTTGTCCAAAGGAATCGGTTCATTGACAAAAGAAGATTGGATACATTTGGAGCGATCCTGTTATGTGTACAACCTTGGAGAATACATTGATGCTGAATCTAGTCCTCAGCACACATTCTATTTGCTTGCAAATCGAACCATCGATGGACTGATGCACATTGATCGTCTAAAATTGGCACTAATTGCATCTTATAAAAACAAAACGGTTTTCAAACAATTTATCGATCCCTTCAAACACTGGTTCTTGAAAAAAGAACGAAAAAAATTAGAATTACTTGGATCGTTACTGAAATTTACTTATTGTCTGGATGCAACGAAAAGGAAGGTAATTAATCACTTCGATATGGAAATTGGAAATGAGGTAATTACGTTAACGATTTATTGTAATAAAGATTACAAACCGGAACAGTACCAGTCCGAAAAACAGAAAAAGCATTTGGAAAAAAATCTCGGGAAAAATATTGATTTAATATTTTTGTATCGTGAAAATGAATAATTAAGTTCATATCCTATCCTTTGATTATGAAAACTTTAGAAAAACTTATCATTTTTTTAGTAGTAATTACTATATAATTATGGTAGATACTTAATTAAGGGTGATCATTGTGGTAACTACTAATAATTTAATCGATTTAGATAATCCTTTGTACTATAACAATCGTGAACTCAGCTGGCTTGCGTTTAATAAAAGAGTTCTCGATGAAGCTTTTGATACAAGAAATCCACTATTAGAGCGATTAAAATTCATCGCCATTTTCTCATCCAATCTTGACGAGTTTTTTATGGTGCGGGTTGCTGGGCTGAAAGATCAGGTAAAAGCTGGATTCAATAAGCCGGAGAATAAAGCAGGTCTGACACCAAAGCAACAATTGGATAAAATTTCTAAGGAAAACCATTTACTCGTTGAAAATCAATATACGATATACCGTCGTCTACTTTCCGAACTAGCGGACGAAAATACTTCGGTTATTACAGCTGAAGGTCTAACCGCCCAACAGAATGCAAAACTGGAGGCGTATTTTGATGAACATATATTCCCTGTCTTAACACCAATGGCCATAGATGCGTATCATCCTTTCCCGATTCTTTCCAACAAGTCGATTAATATGGCAGTCGAACTGGAAGACATATATGATAGAGAATATAAAACAACGAAAAATGCAATCGTACAGCTTCCTGCATTGCTTGATCGGTATACAAGAGTACCCGGAACAAATAAATATATTTTACTTGAAGATATTATTTCGCACTATATTCATAAATTATTTAAAGGATACCATGTCCGTTCTATCACCGAGTTTCGGATTACGAGGAATGCCGACATGACCATTCACGAAGAGGGGGCAAGGGACCTTCTGAGGGAAATCGAAAAAGAACTAAAGAAACGGAAATGGGGAGCCGCCGTAAGACTAGAAGTCCGGGCTGATAAATACGATGAAACGATTGTCAGTTTTCTTTTATATGTCTTAGAAATTCATCAAAAAGACATGTATGTGGTTGATGGTCCACTTGACCTAACTTATCTTTTTGACTTTTATAAGAAAGTTCAAATCGAAAACGAACATTTGATCTATGAAACACGCATGCCGCAACCTCCACAGGATATCCGGCAAAATGAAACAGTATTTGAAGCTGCAGAAAAACGGGATATATTTTTGCATCACCCGTATGAGTCGTTTGGACCTGTAGTGGATCTTGTTGAAGATGCAGCGGAGGATCCCGACGTTTTAGCGATTAAACAGACGTTATACCGTGTCAGTGGGAATTCTCCTATAATCAAAGGACTGAAACAGGCAGCCGAGAATGGGAAGCAAGTCACTGTACTCGTTGAATTAAAAGCAAGATTTGATGAGGAGCAAAATGTGCATTGGGCAAAGGAACTGGAAAAGGCTGGGTGCCATGTTATTTACGGAATGAATTTTCTTAAAACACATAGTAAAATTACATTAATCGTAAGAAAACGTCTTGAAAAAATAGAACGTTTTGTCCATCTTGGAACAGGAAACTATAATGACTCTACCGCAAGTTCATATACGGATATGGGAATCATCACGACAAAGCGAAAATTCGGTATTGATGCTACCCACTTCTTCAACTATTTAAGTGGATTTACAGAAAAACCTGATTTTAACCATATATCCATGGCCCCTTTTGATATAGAGGAAGACTTTATCCGCTATATGGATGAGGAAATCAGTTTTCATAAAATGAAGGAAAACGGAAGAATTATTGCTAAAATGAACTCTTTGACAGATAAAGATCTCATTAAGAAATTTTATGAGGCTTCCCAGGCGGGGGTAAAAATTGACTTAATCGTACGAGGCATCTGCTGCCTAAAGCCCGGTATTGAAGGAGTCAGTGAAAACATACGTGTCAGAAGCATCGTTGGTCGCTTCTTGGAGCACAGTAGAATCTTTTATTTCAATAGTGACGGAGATGAACGGATATTCCTTTCGTCTGCGGATATGATGACAAGAAATATGCAAAAGCGAGTAGAGCTTTTGTTCCCGATCTATGAAGAACATGTTAAAAATCGTATTAAAGAAGTTCTAACACTCTCATTAGAAGATAATATGAAATCAAGAGAGCAATCCAACGATGGTACGTACCACTATGTAAAAGCCAAACCTGATGATAGCGAAGTTGATAGTCAAATGATTTTATTTGAAAATGCCTATCAATTATTGGATGATGAAGAATAGTCTTTAATACAGTTTTCGTAACTTTCCATCACGTAAAAAGGAAATCGGCAGCAGCACCGATTTCCTTTTACCAATTTAATGATGTCCTGACCCTTTGGATGGATTTGTAATTACAAAACCTTCATTTTCTACGAAGAAATATTGAATCCAGATTCCATCAAGAAATTCTTCACGTGTATCCAACAGAATATCTACATCTTTGTCCGTTTTTACAATCTCGTCATGTTCCGTTGGTGTATCAAATGAGATACCGTAATGTGCGTGATCGCCATGCATGTGGGAAATATGTACACGAACCATCTTCCCCTCTGCCTCTTCTGTAGTTAGCATATTTTTCAATACTTTAGCTGCGTTACGATTAATTTTGCATTTCATTTAAATGTCCCCAATCCTATGGTATTTCTTCATTATCCCATGAAATTGAAGAAAATCCAAAAATATGCTCGGATAGAAGAAATTCCCGGACATGTCAATCCGTCCGGGAATGTTCTATAACCTTAGCTATTATCGAGTCAATTCCACAAAAAACATACTTATTTCTGGAATATAGGTTACGAGTAATAATACAATAATCATCGTAATTAACAGAGGCATAACCCCTCTAATAACTTCTTCTATTTTCATCTTCGTGACACCAGCTGATACGAAAAGGTTTACGCCGACTGGTGGTGTAATCAATCCGATAGCCAAGTTGAGAATCATAATAATCCCGAAATGAATAGGATCAACTCCTAGTTCCATCGCCATTGGCAGTAGAATTGGTGTTAAAATAACGATTGCTGCCAAAGCTTCCAGTACGAGTCCCACGAGTAACAAAAATACATTCAATAGTAACAAGATAACAATTTTATTTTCACTAATGGATAGGACAAAATTAGCAACGGTTTCTGCTACTTGTTCCAATGTTATCAAGCGACCGAATATATTTGCCATCACAATCAGCAGGATAATAACAGCTGAGGTAACACCTGCTGATGCAAGGCTCTTATAAACACCTTTGAAATCAAGATCCTTATAAACAAACATACCAATTACTAAACCGTAAGCTGCAGCAACAGCCGCCGCTTCTGTAGGTGTCATAATACCACCATAAATTCCACCTAAAATAATTACTGGTACCAATAAGGCAAACTTTGCATCCCACGCCGCCTTTAATGTGCCTTTCAGACTAAATGATTCTTTGTCGCCCCGCCATCCATTTTTCTTAGAGATAAAGAAAGTAACTAGTATTAATCCAAGTCCTGTCAGAATTCCAGGAACGATACCTGCCATGAATAACTCGGTAATCGACTGCTGACCAACAACCCCGTAAATAACAAGAGGATTACTTGGTGGGATAATGATTCCAATCGTACCTGCCGCTGCAACGACAGCAGCAGAAAATCCTGGATTGTAGCCCTGTTTGATCATTGCTGGAATCAGCAGTGTACCAATTGCTGCTACCGTTGCTGGACCAGACCCACTAATTGCTGAGAAAAACATACTTGTAACAATAGCAACCAGTGCCAGTCCACCTGGTAGAAATCCTAATAATTCATCTGACAGATTTAATAATTTCTGTATAATCCCACTGTTCCCCATAATAATTCCGGCTGCGATGAAAAATGGTACAGCCATAATTGGGAAACTATCAATGCTCGTAAAAGCTGTTTGTGGGAAAAAGTCAACTGGAATTGCATCCGTGGCAAGTACAGTTGCTAATGTACTAATCCCAAGTGCAAACGCAATCTGCATTCCAAAGATAATAAATAATACAAAATAACCAAATAATAGCAATGTAATGCTGCCGTCTCTAAATAGTACTGCTGGTAAAATAAATAATAGCGATATACCCGCGGTCAGTAATCCGTCTTTCGCAGACATTCCTTTCATATCTTCAATTAAAGTTTGAATGAGACGAAAACCCATTAACAGGAAACCGATTGGAATGGCACTATAAGCTAGAGCCATTGGTATACCTAATGCAGGAGTTACCTGATTCGTTTCCATTTGAAAATTGATTAAGTTAAATCCATAAGAAACCATAAGAAAACTGAAATAGAGCATAAATACACTATTTGCTGCATCAATTGCATTCCGAACATGCTCCGGGAAACGATCAACTACGATATTTACCCGTATACTTTCCCGTTTTTTAATGGCTAAACTGGCTCCGAGAAAGGATACGAATATAAAAATGTATCTAGCAATTTCTTCGGTCCAAGTCGTAATGTTTCCAATTTCGATAAAGGTTAAAACATAACGGTTAATTACCTGAAGATTGATTAAAAGGATAAAAATAGCAAAACCAACAACTACTAATATCTCTTCCAATCGGTGATCAATAAATCCCCAGATCCGTCTTAACGTACTCCTATTTTCCGATGGAGGTTTTTGGTGGTTGGTGTTTCCACCAATTGTCGTATCTTCTGCCATTTTTTCATCCCCTAATCCTAAAATCTATATTTACAAAGATCTTATTCAAAAATATCTTCTCTTGTCTTTCCTAGTGTTTCTAAAATAATTTCAACATATTCCGGTTCTGCAATTCCTTCCACTACAAACTGATCCCATACCGGTTCAGATGCCTGTTTCCATTGTTTCATTTCTTCTTCGGTAGGCTCATATACTTCGATGCCATAATCTATAAATTCCTGTTTCGCTATATCATCATTTTTATTTGCTATCTCACGCTGCCGTTCTGTTGCTTCTGCTCCTGCCTCCATAATGATTTGCTGATGTTCCTCAGACAACGCATCATATTTTTCCAAATTCATTACAACGATATCCGAACTGTAGTTATAATTTACTTCTGTCGCATAATCCAATACTTCCTGGTGCTTGGAATCCCAAAGCAAGGAATAGCTGTTTCCTTCCCCTTCCACTGTACCTTGCTGAAGAGCAGTAAATACCTCAGACCATGCTACAGGAGTTGGATTTGCACCGTACTCAACGAAATCAGCCTGTTCTATTTTTGAATTCGTTGTTCTTATTTTTAATCCAGCCATATCCTCTGGAACTTTTACTGGCCGAACATTATTTACAATCTGCCGATAACCATAATCAGGGAAGAAGATTACTTTAAAACCATTATTCTCCATTTGATCACGCACGATTTCACCAGGTTTTCCATCAATAGCAGTATATACCTCTTCCTTCGTTTCAAAAATGTATGGAAGATCCCAAGCAGTAAAATAGTTCGTAAAGCTGGTCATATTTGGTGTTGATGAACTTGCCATCGCAATACTTCCCATTTGCGCACTTTCAATTACTTCACGATCGTTTCCAATTAAACCATCATGAAATGTTTCAATCATAATTTCTCCATCGGATTTTTCTTCAACTAATTCTGCAAATTTATCAATTCCCAGTGACACTGCATGGGAAGCTGCTTTTACCTGTCCGAGACGAAGATGGATGGTGTCTGAATGATCCGATTCTGCACTTGAATTCAATGCCATATTCCCTAATAAAATAAGCCCAAGAAAAATGATAATAATGATTATTGGGGTTACACTCTTTTTTATTGTCATAATAGCTCTCCTTCTATCGTTTCTAATACACTTCCTACCGGTGACGCTAAAGGTATTTAGATTGGTTATTTTAATTGAATATTCTGTTTTTTATTTACCCAAGGATAGTCGTCTTTCTGGTGAGAAACATATACTTTTTTCATGAAATGAATAGTGGTCACTTAAATAGTACGAAGTGAAATTCGTTATTTTGCAGTTTTAAAGGTGGTAAAAATGTATCAGGTGTAAATAATAAAACACATCGGGACTGGTGTCAAATCGTATTGTTTACAGGGAATAATTTATAAGTATTCTGTTATCTTGAGAGGCCCATCTATTAATGCTTACTATTCCCTGATTTTCAAATAAAAACAGTTATTTTAAAATATCTTCAAGAAAGGTTTCCGTATCCATCTTTTTACCATCTATAATATAATACCTCTGCTCGCCCCTTACTACGATCCAGATCATCATCCTATCGTCGCTGGTCTGGACTGTAACAAAATTCCAATCCTTGTCATATTCTTCGTTTAACATTTCTACAACTTCCGGGGTTAATTGCCTTTCCTTATGTTCTTTCATATTCATCAGCTTGATCCCTTCTCTGTTTCGAACATCTTCACGCATTTCAGCTGATAATTTCTCTAACGAATGGTCAGCAAGATAGTCTTCTGAAAAATACGTTTCAACCAAGACATCATTTTCAACTAATGCTGCTTCGTAAACATCTTGAACTACTGAAACGACTGCCGGATTCATACATCCGCTTAAAAATAAAATGAAAGTTAAAATTGCTATCGCAATGAACCGTTTCATGATGCACCAAACTCCTCATCGTTTACATAATCATTTCATTTTAGATTGTAAGCTATATCAACGTAAATTTAAACTTTGAACGCAAAAAAAGATGGTACAGGAAGTTGCATCCTACACCATCTTTTTTTAATCATCCCCTAGTTTTGCTACAATTTCACTGATGTATGCTGCTACATCATCTATCTCCTGTTCAGTTAATGTTCCTTCAAAAGATGGCATCATAGGCCCACCTTCTTTGATTCTTGCCATAACAGCTTCCTTGTCAGGTGCGACATTACTTGTTTGGAGGTTCGGCCCATTATGACCATTTACTCCTTCTGTACCATGACATGCCAGACAATTACTTGCGTAAATTGCTAATCCTGCGGCAGTTTGACCTTCAAGTGAAGCAGTGTCATCACCTGTATCTTCATCTTCTTTATCTGTAGTTTCTTCTTCTGAATCATCTGTTGAAACATCATCAACAGATTCGATTTCTCCGTCCAATGAAAACGTCCAAACAGAGTCTCCATGTTTACTGCCAGCCAACGAATTTCCTGCAGCGAAAACAGTAATATATTGCTTCCCATCAATCTCATATGATATTGGCGGTGCATTTACCCCTGCATCCGTCATAAATTCCCATACTTGCTCACCTGTTGTTGCATCATAAGCGATGAGTCTGCCATCGTTATGACCAACAAATAGGAGGTTTCCATTTGTTGTCATGGCACCACTATATGCCATCGCATCCCATTCCTGCTGCCATGCAATGGTATTTGTTTTGACATCCATCGCGGTAACCGTTCCTCTAACCGGCGCATCCGTAACAGGAGCCATAATACTTCCCACCCATGCATGCCCTTCTTCAATTGCATCCGGATCAAATTCCTCATCACTCCGTGTATATGCCATATAGGAGTCTGTTCCTAATACATAAAAATATTCTGTATTCGGATTGTATGCAGACGGTGGCCAGTTGGCACCCCCAAATGGAGACGGTTTTAACGTGATTGGTTCTTCCCAGAAAGGAGTAAAGATGCTACCGTATTCTCCTTCAAAATCATCGGACATATCTCGTTCGATATCCTCTGGAGTTATATTTTGTGGAACAAATGAGTCCCCTTTTGGAATAGGCTGGGTTGATGATGTTTTTTGTCGCTCATCTTGGGGTACAGGTGTTTCTTCAATACCAACAAGTGGTTCTCCATTCGTTCGATCAAGGAAATAGATCCAACCTGTTTTCCCTGCCTGACCAAGTCCTTTTCTCATTTCTCCATCCATTTCAACATCAAAAAGGATGATGGGGTTTGGTGAGTCCAGATCCCAAATGTCATGATGAACCTGCTGGTAATGCCATTTATATTCCCCTGTTTCTGGATCTAGTGCAATAATAGAATCTGAATAGAGATTGTCTCCCTCTCGATTACTACCATCAAGGTCAGGAGCCGTATTACCTGTAGAAAAATACATTAAACCTAACTCAGGATCAACAGCTGGAGTCTGCCAAACAGGTGCGCCTCCCGATAGCCATGCCTTATTGTCCTGTGGCCACGAGTCATGTCCTTTTTCTCCAGGACCAGGGATGGTGTTAAAACGCCATAATTCACGTCCGATTTCCGCATCATATGCTGTAATACGTCCTCTAATCCCATACTCGCCTCCCGAAACACCAGTATATACTTTGCCATTATAATAGAGAGGTGCGTTCGTAATCGTGTATCCTTTTTCCCATTCATCTACGACAGTCTCCCAAACAACTTCTCCTGTCGTTTGATCCAATGCTACCAGTCTAGCATCCAACAATCCTACAAATACCATACCTTCACCGATAGCTACACCTCTACTGGTCCAGCCACAGCAAACAGTCGTTAGTTTATCAGTAATATGTGGTCTGTATTCCCATATTGTTTCGCCTGTAACAGCATCAAGTGCCAACACATCATTTGCACCTGTTATCACATACATCACACCATCATAGACAATTGGTGATGCTTCACCTGAATATTTAAAATCGAATCCCGACCCTAAATTAGCAACCCATTCCCCTTTTAAATCTCCAATATTCGATGTATCAATTTGGTCCAGTGGTGAATAGCGCTGATTAGCAAGATTCCCACCATTCGTCAGCCAATTTTCAGTTGGTAGCGCTGCCAATTCTTCTGAAGTAAAAGCAGGTGCGACTGCCGCATCATATGCACGATGTTGTTTCACGTCAGCTTCCGGGTCTGCTACGATAACCTCGGCTTCCTCTTCGGTTTCTTCAGGTTCTTCTGCTTCCTCTTCGGTTGCCTTTTCTTCTTTTTCTGCCTGCTCTTCTGTTTCGGTATCTGGATCTGGTGCTGTGACTGCCGGTGTTTGATTATCCTTAGCTACTTCTGAAAATAAGATAAAAACAAGAACTAAAAATGATAACACTGCTACAGTCCAGACAATTTTATGACCATTCAAAACAATCCCCCCCTTTTATTTAATTTCTTTTATAACATTTAAGTAATTGACATTCCCCCTTTCATCTGCACAGAAAATTGTATACAAAATTAAAAATATTTATGAACTGTTACATTATATGCCAGCTACTTTTTCTATATTATGAAAATGATAATATTCATTCTAATAGACAAGAATCAAACATAGAAAAATGACGCTCTTTTTTTAAGAGCTCCATTTTCTATGTTTAGATATTCTTATGGTTTTAACACCACTTTTATACAATTGTCTTCCTGACCATCGAATATATCATAGGCATGAGCCGCATTGTTCAAGCTTTCTCTGTGTGTGATAATGTCAGTAGGATTAAACACACCATCTTCCACCATCTGATATAATTCCGGCATGTAATGGATAACCGGTGCCTGCCCCGCTTTTACTGTCACATTTCGTGTGAAAATCGAATGCAACGGATATGCCGTTGCTGGTGAACCATAAATACCCGTTAATTGAATGGTACCGAACTTCTTGATAGAATGGGCAGCCGTAATGATTGGATCAATGGAACCAACCTGCCCCGTCAACGTTTTCAGATGCTCTTTCACCGTGACATCTCCGTCCATCCCTACACAATCGATGACTACTTCGGCACCACCTTTTGTAATCTCATGAAGGTGTTGACCTATATCTTTGAATTCCTTGAAATTATAGGTTTCCACTTTATTTGTTTTTTCCGCATGTGCCAAACGATAATCATTATGATCCACTGCAATTACTCGGTTTGCCCCTTTTAGCCAGGCAAACTTCTGTGTCATTAATCCAATTGGCCCTGAACCAAGGACAATAACGGTATCTCCTTGTTTAACTCCACTGTTTTCCACACTCCAATAGGCTGTTGGAACAACATCAGAAAGGAACAACAGGTTTTCATCATCAAGTTCACTGCTTTCAGGTACGACAAATGAAGTGAAATCAGCATATGGTACACGCAAATATTCAGCCTGCCCACCCGGATAGTTTCCGAACATTTCCGAAAAACCGAAATATCCGCCGGTATCCTTATGTGGGTTCGAGTTGTCACACTGGCTTTCCATCTGATTTTGACAGAAATGGCATTCACCGCAACTTACATTAAAAGGAATAACAACCCGATCACCCTTTTTCACTTGCTTCACTTCAGGACCGACTTCCTCTACAATTCCCATTGGCTCGTGACCAATCACATAATCCTTGCTGAGTGGGATGGTACTTCTATACAAATGCAAATCAGAACCACATATCGCTGTTGACGTAATTTTTACAATCATATCCGTAGCTTTTTCAATTTTTGGTGCCTGAACATCTTTTACTTCTACTTTGTTTTTCCCCTGGTTTGTTACAGCTAACATTACATTCACATCCTTGGGTAGTTTTATAGTTTTATGCCCTTAGATGCTAAAGTTAAAACCTGTAGTTTATTAGTAGAATTAGTTGAAAACCATAAGAAAATCCGGGTGAAATCCCCGGATTAAGTGAAGGTATCTATTTTAAGTTATTACTTAAGATCAAAACTATCTGGATTCGTCCCAGCAC
This sequence comes from Oceanobacillus longus, assembly GCF_042650085.1. Classification (NCBI taxonomy): domain Bacteria; kingdom Bacillati; phylum Bacillota; class Bacilli; order Caryophanales; family Bacillaceae; genus Oceanobacillus; species Oceanobacillus longus. The sequence goes on from NZ_JBHSAO010000006.1 coordinate 358,838, forward strand.
GACTATTGATGTTGAGCGCATTAATTTTCCCCATATCCTTTTCGGTCAGGGAAAAATTAAAAACATCCGCATTTGCGATAATTCGTTCTTGCGTAACTGACTTTGGAATCGTTACGACATTGTTCTGGATATCCCAACGTAAAATAACCTGAGCGGTAGACTTTCCGTGCTCTTCTGCAATTTGTGTAAGTGTCGGATCGTCCAGTAACTTCCCACGTTTCAATGGCGACCATGCTTCCAATTGAATATTTTCCTTTTCACAAAATTCCCGAAGCTCGGCTTGAGTTAAATGCGGATGGTATTCCACCTGGTCAATCACAGGTTTTACTTCACTGTCCTTCATCAAATCCTGTAAATGATGGACATGAAAATTGCTGACACCTATAGCTCGAACTTTCCCATCTGCGTATAATTTTTCCATAGCCCTCCATGTATCCTTATATTTACCTTTAACTGGCCAGTGGATTAAATACAGATCCAAATAATCCGTGTTTAATTTTTTCAAGCTTGTATCAAAAGCCTCCAATGTGCTTTCATAACCTTGCTCCTCATTCCAAACTTTAGAGGTAATAAAAATCTCCTCTCTCGAAATACCTGATTCTTTAATCCCCTGTCCGACACCTTCTTCATTATCATAAAATGAAGCTGTATCAATACTTCTGTATCCGTGTTTCAATGCTGTTTTCACAGAATTTACAACCGTTTCACCATTTTCAACCTTATAGACGCCAAGTCCGAATCCTGGCATTTTTATACCATTGTTTAGTGTTAGGGTATCTTGTAGATGTGTGATCATATTAGTTTGCAGCCTCCAATTTATTTTTCTCCTTTTATCATATAATAGTTTGCTGTTGTATTAAAATATTAGTACCTATTTTCGGATGGAATAAGTAATTATAAATCAGGAGACTAAAAAACCCCTGTACAACCTTAGTTATACAGGGGACAAGCTTAGCATGAATATTGATAGTTCCCCTCAACCAGTTCCCGTTCACATTTACCTTCCGCACGTAGATATTCCAAATGCGCAAGGGTTTCTCCAATTGCAAACCTTGTTTCATGAATGGTTAACTTCTTCTGGAACAGTTTTTCTGAAGCTTCATATACAGTACATCCACCCTTGATTCCATCAAGCAATGTCTCCAGGCGTTCATCGTGGTGGACTATTATTTCATCAATCCGCTCATTTCCCCCATAAAACGGCTTCCCATGTGAAGGTACAACTAAATCAACATCCAGCTGTTTAATTTTATTCAGGGATTTCAAGTAATTCCCAAGCGGATTCGGGTCTCCATGGAACCAGTAAGAAATATTCGGTGTAATTCTTGGCAAAATATGATCAGTTGAAAGCAGTATGTTTTTTTCTTTATTATAGAAGGTCACCAAGCCATCTGAGTGACCCGGGGTATGGATTACCTCGTATTCATATTTGCCGATGGGCAGCAGTTCTCCTTCCTCGAAATAATGATTTATTTCTGGATAGGGTGTGACTAGTGGAACGAATTCTTTTGTATTTACAATCATATCATTCGCACGATCGTCATGAATCCCTGCAAGTTTGTAGTTAAGTGATAGGTCATTTAAAAAACTTTCCTGCCAGGCATCCAATCCAGCTTTGGCATCGATTTGTGACATAGAGACCCGGGCGCCAGTTCGTTGTTGTAATGCACCCGCATAGCCAAAATGGTCTGGATGATAATGGGTTATCAAAATATCTGTTACCGTTTTTCCTGCGAGTTCCTTTTCCCACCTTTTGACTGTTGGCTCGTTATGAAGACCAGCATCGATAACCTGTACGCCATTTTCTCCTTCAGCAATGAAACAGTTAACGTGATTTAGGCGGAAGGGGAGGTCGAGTGTAACTACTTTAATTCCGTATTCTTCCAGCAAAATGGATTCACTTCCAATTCTCTTATTTTTTGAAAAAGATATGCTGCTTGGGTCTTGTAATAAGTCGCAGCATACCTTCTATCTAATAAACTTAATTAACTTTTCTGGAACCTTCCCAGAAAAGTTCTCGCAAGCGATATTTTTGCAATTTACCTGTCGCTGTTTTAGGTAGTTCCTCCACGAATTTTACAGCTTTTGGAGCTTTAAAATGTGCCATATGAGCACGACAGTAGGTGATTACATCTTCTTCTGTCAACTTTGCATCAGATTGCAGAACGATAATTGCAAGCGGCACTTCTCCCCATTTCTCATCCGGTATTGCAATAACGGCAACTTCCAGAATATCCGAGTGTTTGTACAATACCCCTTCAACTTCTGTAGAGGAAATATTCTCTCCACCAGAAATGATCAAATCTTTCGCACGGTCACGAATTTCAATAAACCCATCCGGATGGGTTACCGCAAGATCTCCTGTATAAAACCATCCATCTTTGATTGCAGCATTTGTTTTTTCCGGATCTTTATAATACCCTTCCATTACGACATTTCCTCGAGTGATTATTTCACCCAATTCGTTGCCATCCCACCTGACTTCTTCCCCGTCCTGATGGATAACTTTTGTCTCTCCGTTGAAAGCAAGTTCAATTCCCTGCCTCGCCTTAATTGTTGCTTGCTCATCGGCAGTTTTGGAATCGAATTCTTTTTTCCACTCATTGTAAAGAATGAATGGCGACGTTTCAGTTAGACCATAGACATGAATCATGTTCAGACCAAGAATATCCTGCGCTTTCCCGATAAGTGCTGCTGCAGGTGGTGAGCCGGCTGTTGCCATTCTTGGACTCGTTGTGATGGTCACTTCTTTTGCCTTTGGCTCATTTACAAGCATATTAATAACTGTTGGTGCACCACATAATAATGTAATTTTCTTTTCCTCAAATAAATCCAGAATTAAAGGTGGGTCAACCTTTCGCAAACACACATGGGTTGCTCCAGCTGCAGTGATTGCCCAGACCCCGCCCCAGCCATTGGCATGAAACATTGGTAATGTATGTAGATAAACATCATCATGATCGACACGCATATGATGCATAAAATTAGCCGCATTTAGATAATTACTTCGATGCGTTAACATGACACCCTTTGGATTGGATGTCGTCCCACTCGTATAGTTAAGAGTCAGAAGCTGATTTTCATCGATCTTTACTTCAGGAAGTTTATAATCTGCCGGGACGTCAGCTAAGAAGTTTTCATAGTCAGGTCCTGTTAATGAACTCTCCTGGCCTTCTACAGCAACAATAATGATTTCTTCCAGAGAAAGCTGGCTCTGAATCTCTTCAATTGGTTTTGTAAATTCTTCATCGACAATTAGCATCTTTGCATCGCTATGGTTAATAATATATTCCAAATCCTTTGCTGTTAGTCGATAATTCAGTGGTACCATGACAGCCCCTAGCTGACAAATGCCATAGAAACATTCGAGCATATAGTGTGTATTCGGGAGCATGACTGCAACATGATCGCCTTCCTGTATACCCGCTTCAGTTAAAGCCGCAGAAAGCCTGTCCGCACGATTGCCAAATTCCTTATAGGTAAATTCCTTTTTTTCGTCTATAACAGCCGTTTTTTCCGGATAGTATTTAACTGCACGCCTTTTCCAGTCTAGTGGTGTTAGTGGTGAAAACATGGTAAACAGCTCCTTTTATATTGTTTAGGAAAACATATCTTTGCTAATTATTAGTTTCATAACTTCCGATGTCCCACCGTAAATACGCTGGACTCTGGCATCTGCATAGGCTCTTGCCACTGGATATTCCGTCATATAGCCATAGCCTCCGAAAAACTGTAAGCATTGATCGATGACTTCACCCTGAATTTCGGTACAACTCAATTTTGCCATGCTTGCCGTTACAGTATCCAATTTTCCATGGATTAACAGATCTGTACATTCATTTGCAAAAGAACGCTGAACCCGCACTTTCGTTTTCATCTCTGCTAGAACAAACCTCGTATTTTGAAAGGTATCCAATGTGGTGCCAAAAAGTTCCCGGTCCTTTACATAGTGGACGGTCTCTTGCAAAACTCCTTCCATGGAAGCTACTGCACTGTTTGCTACGATCAGCCTTTCCCTAGGTAACTCACTCATCAATATTTTAAATCCCTGATTTTTCTCTCCTAAGATAGCAGTTTCTTTAACTTGTACATCTTCAAAAAATAACTCCGATGTGTCACACGAATGCAGACCAATTTTTTCGAGGTTACTCCCTCGTTCAAAGCCGTTCACTGGAACATCTACAATAAATAATGTCGTTCCTCGGGAGGGCTTGACATCTAAATCTGTTTTGGCAACGACTACTACAAAATCACAGTGTTGACCATTCGTAATAAATGTTTTTGACCCATTTAATAGATAGGCAGATTTCTCGCTATCATAGATTGCAGTTGTTTTAATTCCTTGCAGGTCACTGCCAGCAGCTGGTTCTGTCATCGCAATGGCACCTACAAGTTCACCGGTAGCCATCTTTGGGAGATAGTATTTCTTTTGACTTTCCGTACCATAGTTAAGTAGGTATTGGGCAATGATCGTATCGTGAACAGAAAGATTGGCAGCAAAGGAATTAAACCCCTGCCTGCTAAACTCCTCAATGATTGTTGTCGAATAGAGAAATGTTGTTCCAAGTCCCCCATATTCCTCTGGTACTTCTGGCAAAAGAAAACCCAGTTCACCAAGCCTTCCCCACAACTCTCTTGGAATATTCCCCTGTTTTTCCCAGGCTGCATAATTACCTACTACTTCTTTTCTACAAAATTCCTGAACACTTTTTCTAAGTAACTGAATCTCTTCTGAATTTGATGATGCCTTTTTCAATTCGGTCATTGGATCCCCTCCTTTCATATGTCTTTAATTGGGGATTGCGCGACTTTCTTTGCTTATTGAGCAACTTCGGGCGGAGATTGCACGACTTTCTTGGCTTATTGCGCAACTTTGAGCGGGAATCTCACAACTTTCTTTGCATATTGCACAACTTTGACCGGGAATTGCTCAACTTTCTTGGCTTATTGCGCAACTTTGAGCGGGAGGCGCGCGATGTTCACTGCTTTATGTTAAAACTATCTACCTTTGAATTCTGGTTTTCGCTTTTCAAAGAATGCTGCAATTCCTTCTTTATTGTCCTCCGATTGAAGAAGCAGCGTTTGCACTGCTGTTTCCTGCATGTCATTCGAGTCGTATGTCAGTTCACCTGCGTGGTTAACCAATTGCTTCACAAACTGATTTGCGAGTGGTGGCCCATCTACAATAAACTGGGCAAATTCTGATGCACCATCTAGTAGGTCACCATCTATTACTCTATTTACAATCCCCCTATCATAAGCCTCCTGCGCAGAAACTGGCTTTGCGGAGGAAATCCATTCCTTGGCAATTGCTGAAGGAAGTTTCTCGGATAATGCTTTTAACAATCCTAGGTCTGGAATAATACCGACATTCGTAAAGCTACTAATAAATTTAGCATTCTTATCTGCTACGATAAAATCTGCCGCAATTGCAATACTAAAACCCGCACCTGCTGCAAATCCATGTACCGCACTAATTACATATTTATCTAATTGCCGCATTGACTGGATTACAGCCAATGCCTGCTTCATATATTTCAAAATCTCTGCAGAATTGGTTAAGCTGTTCAACGTTTCCAAATCTCCGCCTGCAGAAAAAGCCTTTCCTTCTCCAGAAAGAACAATAACTTTTACGTCATCATCTCTTTCTGCATCTTTTAATGCGTCCAGCAAGTCTTTTGCCATTTCCACTGACAACGCATTCCGTTTCTCTGGTCGATTCATGGAGATATAGGCGATATTATTTTCCTTTTTTACGTTTACAACTTCCGACATACTGACACCTCATTGATTATTATTTAAGATTTGCAGGTTCTTTATAATTGTTTACTATCTTTTTATGAGCATTTCTGTACTGTTCGAGAAGTTCATTTGTAATCTCAGCTACCGACTGGATTTTCTTCATTCCATTAAGTGCTGGAAATGAACCGATAATACCAGCCTCACAAGCACTAATTACCATTTTCGGGTTTGATATTAGAAACATTGGCGCCATAATGACCGATTCCTAACCGTTCCATTACTCCTGGTCGGAAAGATTCTACAACAATATCTGCCGTTTCAACAAGCTGTAAGAAATAATACTTTCCTTATTCTGACTTCAAATCAAGACAGATGCTTTTTTTATTGGATGCGGACGCCAATCGAATCACATTAAACTTTCCAATTAAGTTAATCTGTATAACTTTAGAGCATTTTTATTCCTCTGCTTCCCTAGGTCTTCTCTGCAATTACAATTCATGCACAGTGTATGACTTTCGTAATCTTTCCACATGAACGAACCGCTTCATTATTTCCATATCAATTTGATTATCTTTGGTTAACTCCTTGTACATTCCTCCATACTTATACAATTTGCAGTTAACCGTATTTATAAAATCCTTCCCCACTTTTTCTTCCTAATAACCCTGCACGAACCATTTTTCTTAACAGGCTTGGAGGACGGTATTTAGAATCCATCGTTTCGAAATACAATGTTTCTTGAACAAGTAATAGTGTATCTAATCCAATGACATCTGCTAAACGAAGTGGACCAATTGGATGTTTTGCACCGAGTAACATTCCTTTATCAATGTCTTCCTTACTAGCGATGCCTTCAGATAATACAAATATAGCTTCACTAAGCATCGGTACTAAAATACGGTTAACTACAAAAAGTGGAGAATCTTCTACAAAAATAGAATCCTTATTAAAATCCGCAACTAATTTTTTCGCAGCTTCCACCGTATTATCTGACGTACAGTGACCTTTTGTAATTTCTACTAATTCCATAACTGGCACTGGGTTAAAAAAGTGAATCCCAATAAATTTATCCAAGCGATCTATCGCCCCAGCTATACCAGTAATACTTATACCAGAAGTATTTGTAGCAAAATACGTATCTGGATTACAAATTTTATCTAATTCACTAAAAAGTTTTTCTTTAACTTCCATTTTTTCTGTAACCGCTTCAATAATAAAGTATGCATTTGCTAATTGATTAATTTCTGTTGTATATGTTATACGATTTACAATGTCATTTTTCACTTCAATAGATAATCGTTCTTTTTGAACATCTTTAGTTAAATATCTATCTACTGTTTCTTCAGCATTTTTAAGACTTTTGTTATTAATATCATATATAACTACCTCATACCCAGCTGTCGCAGCAACTTGGGCAATTCCATTCCCCATAATTCCAGAACCAACAATTCCTATTAATTGTGTCATCATCTATCTCCCTTTACAATTTAGTACTCGCTTCGCCCTAAATGATTGCACACCATCATTTTTATCTTCTGATTCGGATATCACATCATCTGCACGGCCTTGGAATTAGAAATAACCGTCCTCATCTTTGTTAGTACATGTAAAATGTGATTGTAAATATATATGTTTAAAGGCATTTACATAGTGGATGAATTAGTAATTAAATATTGTCATTCTAAATGCTAATTCATGAAGGTTGTAAATACTATAAACATTGTTGAAAAAATCCCTGAGTCAATGAATTACATTCGTTCGGGGATCATTAAATTTATACTGCGTGCATTCCACCATCTACTGCTAAAATTGTTCCCGTTACATAATTAGAAGCATCAGAAGCGAGGAACAATGCTGAGCCTTTTAAGTCTGCATCGTTTCCTAATCGATTTAATGGCGTTAGTTCTAATATTTTTCCTTCCGCTTGATCAAGAACACTTTTAGACATTTTAGTAGGGAAAAAGCCAGGCGCTATTGAATTTACATTAATGTTATACTGTCCCCACTTTGCTGCTAAATCCCTAGTAAAGTTTACTACCGCTCCCTTACTAGCATTGTAGCCTATTGCGTTTAAATAGCTTGGATCAGCTCCTTTTAATCCAGCAATAGACGCTATATTAATAATTTTACCTTGCTTTTGGTTAAGCATTATTTTCCCTACTTCTTGGCTCATAAGGAAAACGCCAGTTACATTAACATCCATTACTTTTTTCCAAGCCTCTAATGGCATTTCTAGCACGGGAGCACCCCAAGAGGCACCACTATTATTAACAAGAATATCTATTCTCCCAAAATGATTATATGTTTCTTTAACTACCCTTTGGACATCTTCCTGTTTTGTAACATCACAAGCGAATGCAAGGGAATCCACACCGATTTGTTTTAACTTTTCACTCATTTCTTGACATGTGTCTAATTTCCTAGAGCAAACTACCACATTAGCACCTGCCTCAGCAAAACTTTCAGCTATTTGTGCTCCAAGACCTCTTCCACCACCAGTTACTATTGCTGTTTTTCCATCTAATTTAAACAAATCGTACACGTGCATCCGAATAATCCTCCTTTTATACACTATTGGTTACTTTTGAATGTATAGATACTTTTGTAACCATCTCTGTTATAGTCCTAATTTTTTTTGCAATAATTACTTTCATAATTTCATTGGATCCTGCATAAATTGAATTTACCCCAACATCACGGTATCTTCTAGCAATCTCATACTTTTCCATATATCCAAAACCACCATGAAGTTGCATACATTCAATCCCAACTTTAATCCTGGAAACGATATCATTTTATCTTAGTTTATGAATTAAAGTTATTTATAATTCTTAATATTAATTCTATTGATTCATTTTTTGAATGTCAAGTTAATGTTATAAAAATTATAATTTATATTTAATTTTATTCTAAAAAATGATAGATATGTATATCTAAATACAGTACAATTTTTATAACAAATTCAGCGTTATTAAAAAGACTGAAATCCTATATAAATAAGAATTTCAGTCTCGCATTTTTATTAAAACACACTATTAGCAAGTTGCTTGGTATTTTATCGATAACGAATAATGAACTGTACTCATAAAATCCCTTCCCAGTACTGAATTAAAGAAATGTAAATTATATATTTTTTCTTGACGATTTGTCGCATCAGCTATTTTTGAGCTAACAATGGTCGAACTAATTGTTGTAATAATATTGCATTTGCAGGTGCTAATTTGTCTATTTCACTAAATAATTGTCTTTTAACATCTAATTATTTCGAATCAATTAAATGTCCCGCTTTCTTTCTCTTACTTTAAATACATTATGTAAGACTTTACATGTGACTTATTTACAGATTTATTTGAAAAATTAAATTATCTATAGTATCTTTTAGTAAGGGAGAAAAATAAGGGGGGGAAAGAATAGTATGGGCAAATTTAAAGAAAAGGTTGCAATCGTAACTGGTGCCGCTTCAGGTATAGGTTATTCCATTACAGAACGATTTATAAATGAAGGTGGGACAGTTATTGGTGGAGATATTAATGAAGAAAATCTAGAGGAGTTACGCGAGAAGTTTGGTCAGTCATTTATTGGTATAAAAGCAGATGTAACAAAAGAGAAGGACCATAAAATATTAGTTTCAGAAGCTACGGAACGTTTTGGTCAGTTGGATTATGCGCTAAATGTAGCTGGTGGTAGTAAAGCAGGAACCATTTTAGATCAATCTGAGGAAGATTGGAAATTTACGATTGACCTTGTTTTCCATAGCGTCTTCCTAGGAATAAAACACCAAGGTCTACAAATGAAAGAACAAAAGCATGGTGTCATCATTAATATTTCTTCATTAAATGCGCATGTACCAATGTATGCAGGTGGTGCCTATGCTTCAGGAAAAGCTGCTGTAGAAATGCTTACTAAAAATGCTGCATTAGAATTAACAAGATATAATATTCGTGTGAATGCTATCCTCCCAGGATTAGTAGATACACCTTTAACGAAAAGCTTTAATAAAAGACCAGATATAAAAGATGCATTTATGGAAAGAATACCAATGGAGCGCCCTGCTCGTTCAAAGGAAATTGCTGCTCCTTCTTTGTTTTTGCTAACAGATGATGCAAGCTATATCAATGGTACAAGCCTAGTCGTTGATGGTGGTTGGGAAGTAACTGGTTATCCAGACATGAGTAAATTCAGAGAATAATCTAGATTAAACCTGGAGGCGATCATTCTTTATGACTCGCCCCAAGTTTTTTGTTAAACTTAATTACAAAGTAGTAGATGTTTTATTCATTAAGGAATGGTAATTACAATCTTTCCATAGGAATCCCCTTTATCCATTTGATGATGTGCTTCTTCGATTTCTTCTAGTGGATAAACTTTTTCTATCACAGATTTGATTTGCTCTTCTTCTAGAGGGAGGATAGTTTGCTATTGCAGTATATTAATGGTCTTTCAACCGTTGATAAACCTAATCCCTAAAATAAGTAACATGAAAAGAGACTGCTATATTTTTATTTGTAGCAATCTCTTCTGAATTTCCTCAGGAAGCGCTACTTTATTAGGATTCCAAAATCTTCTTCGCAATAATATTCTTCATTACTTCTGTCGTCCCTGCATAAATACTCGTTACTGGGATATCGCGATAGCGTCTTGCAATCTCGTATTCTTCCATATAGCCATAGCCACCATGCAATTGCATTGCTTCTGCTGCAACGCGCTTTGCCATCTCACTAATCCACCATTTTGCCATCGATACTTCTTTGACAATCTCTTCTTTCTCTATGTGTCTTTCGATGAGCTGATTGATATACGCTCGCCCTAAATCAACCTCTGTTGCCATTTCTGCAATTTTATATTGGGTATTTTGGAAATTGGCAATACGCTGACCGAAAGCCTTTCTTTCTTTTACATAATCGGTTGTGAGTTTTAGCATTTCTTCTGCATCAATTTGTACTTGAAGCGCAACGACTAATCTTTCTTGCTGCAGTTTTTCCATTAAATAATAGAACCCTTTATTTTCTTCGCCAAGTAAGTTTTCTGCTGGTACTTTCGCATTATCAAAAATAAGTTCCGCTGTATCTGCACTATGCATTCCTACTTTAGTTAATTGTTTTCCTTGTGTAAATCCTTCTGTTCCAGCTTCAACAACTAGTAGGCTGATGCCACGATGAGCAGGTTCGACTTTTGAATCCGTTTTACAAACGACAACGACATAATCCGCATTTCCACCGTTTGTAATAAACGTTTTTTCCCCGTTCAAAATGTAGTGACCGCCTTCCTTTTTCGCAGTTGTGCCAATACCAGCTAAATCGGAACCCGCTCCTGGCTCTGTCATCGCTACTGCTGAAATATATTCCCCCGTCACACTTTTCGGAAGCCATTTTTGCTTCTGCTCTTCCGTTCCATAATCTTGAATATAAGGGGCTACGATATCTGAATGGAGACAAATCCCACTCGCAAAACCTGCACCCACTCTTTCTAACTCTTCAATGAGTACGGTTGAATAAGAAAAATCAAGTCCGAGACCACCATATTGCTCTTTTACCCAAGGAAGGAGGAAGCCATTTTCTCCAAGCTTTGTCCAGATATCTCTTGGGATTCCACGTGCCGCCTCCCACTCGTCGACATAAGGATATGCTTCTTTATTCAGCATGTCTCGTAAAGACTTTCTAAAAAGTTCATGTTCATTTGTTAAATATGATGGTTTCATTGATCTAATCCCTCCATGTTTATGAATTGTGTATGTTTTCTACATTTTCTAGGTACATGATGAAGTGTTTTGTCTGAAAATTATATTTCCTATTTGTTCTTCCCTCCTCAAATGATTTTATTTACCTCCAATAAGCAGCATCTATTAAACGCTTACAATTTCACTTCACTAATTTCATCACATAACCCCTCATATATTTCAATTAATTATATTTTTTATAAGCTGCCTTTAAGACTATACCATTGATGCACCCAATTTATCTCTAATATGGAAACCTTCGCGATACCGGTTCCGTTACTTGAAATATATCTTGATTGATTTCTTCTTGGATTATTTTTTTCGAAAAGGTTGGAATACTTTATCTGAAGCTGTAACACCGGTACTAATGGATGCGAGATTGAAATACTCTTTTTCTTCAATCGCTTATTCAAGTATGTAAAAATTTAATAAAAGACCTGATATAAAAGATGTATTTATGAAAAAATACCAATGGAGCGACCTGCTCGTTCAAATGAAATTGCTGCTCCATCTTTGTTTTTGCTAACAGATGATGCAAGCTATATCAATGGTACAATCCTAGTCATTGATGATGGTTGGGAAGTAACTAATTATCCAGATATGAGTAAATTTAAAAGCTGAGGAGCATGTAAGAATGCGCACCTCAACTTTTTTATTAACAATAATAGACGAAAGCATAGTTTCTCCAATTACTAGGAAATAGCTATAACAATCTTCCCAAAGGAATCCCCTTTATCCATTTGATGATGTGCTTCTTCGATTTCCTCTAGTGAATAAACTTTTTCTATCACAGGTTTGATTTGCTTTTCTTCATAAAGAGCTAACATACTTTTAAATTCATCCGGTGTACCCATCGTCGACCCTAAAATATGCATTTGTTTAAAGAAGATTCGAGGCATAAGAACGTTATCCACAGGTCCTAAGGTCGAACCAAAACTCACAATTTTACTTGCTGGTTTTGCTAGACTAATTAAGTCGTTAAATGTATCTCCACCGATACTATCGATTGAGACATCCGCACCACCAGATAATTCCTTCAATTCTTTTACCCAATTATTGGAGCGATAATTAACGCCACCTTTAGCTCCCAGTTCAATAGCCTTTTCTATTTTTTGATCACTACTTGATGTAACATATACATTTGCTCCTCTTGCAACAGCAATTTGAAGTACAATGGTAGCTACACCTCCACCAATTCCAGGAATAACCACCGTGTCGCCTTCTTTCACCTGTCCTTTTGTCACAACTGCACGGTAAGCAGTTAAGCCTCCAAGTGGAATAGCTGCTGCTTCCTCAAAGGTAAGATGCTTTGGTTTTGCAAATACATTTTTTGCAGGAACTTTAATAAATTGTGCATACGTACCATCAATCGGAACGCCTAATACCGAATGTTCTCGTGATGGATAATCTGGATTATCTCCCCAGTTCATAGAAGAGTTTATGACAACTTCATTTCCTACTTCTAACCCTTCTACACCTTCTCCTAATTCCTCAATAACTCCAGCACCATCCGCACCCGGAATAGAAGGTACCTGAATTCCTGGGTAGGTGCCATATCGAATAAAGACATCTCTTCTATTTAAAGCAGCATTACGCAAACGAATTAAAACTTCCCCATTACCCGGCTTTGGAGTTTCCACCTCTTCATAATACAAAGGTGCCATTTCTCCCCCTGGCTTAACCTTATCTTTTAGAACAATCGCTTTCACAAAAATCCCTCCACATTTATTATTTTTATATAAATTTCCATCACGAATACATTTAAATACAAATGATAATATAATGGATTTTCTATAATACAAGATAGTTAATCGGGATGTCCTGTACGACAGCTATCGCAAGATCTACAGTAGTTGTGACCAAGTACAACCTTATCTCCTGCCTCTAGATTTTTGACAGCACTCCCAACTTTTCGATGACCCCTGCTCCTTCATGTCCCAATACTGCAGGAAATTCTTTACCTCTATGTAGAGTACGTGCTGACTCATCTCAACGACAAATACTAGATGCAACTATTCTCACAATAACTTCATCTACACGTAGTTCATCAAGTCTTATTTTTTCTAACTTGTAATCTTCATTTACCCCATTTACAATTGCAGCTGTTACGTTCATATTACTTCCCACTATTATTTTTATTAGTTATATTATTCAACTATCATCGAGAATTGTTTTATACACTTTCGTCTTAAAAGCTAAAACCACTAAAAAGTATAGGTTTCATCCATAACAATAACTGGTTTGATAGTTTGTCCACTTTTAGAATACTCAAACGCCTGATTAATTTCATCAAGCTTATAATATTTCTCTAATATATTAAATTGAAACCCCTCTTTTTTATAGAAGTTAATTAATCTAGGTATATCATTTTTAGGCGCTGCATCACCTATTCCTCATATAATTTAATTTTCAAAATGTTAATAGACTTTCTTTCTAAAAAAGTAAACAACCTGATTACCCATATTATGAAACCTCTAGTATCAATCATTGGATAATTTAGATGGCATAACAGGTGACTTCAAGAAAGCAAAACTTTGACCTCGCAATGTCTATATCTCTAATGGTATTCATTTTCATTGAAGCGCTGAAGCGAATCCAAACGTTAATGCTAGAATGAACCCTTATCTTTCCAATTTTTATAAACGTAATCATAACCAAGGAAGTAGTAAGCCAAAAAAATTAATTTTGGTCCTCACTATTTCCTTTGGTCTTTTTATAAATTTAAAATTTCCATCTAATATTACCGTAGTCAATAAATTGTATAGTTTATATTCAAATTCATGCTTTTTTTGCAAGCGATTCTATTTTTTTATTTCTTTTTCACCATAGTTACTTTTCTATTTGTAAACTCTTTCAGACCTTCAATCCCACTCTCTACACCTAGACCCGACTGTTTAATTCCACCAAAGGGATAATTAGGATGATTCACTTGAATTTCATTAATCCAAACTGTACCAGCTTCTAAACGCTCTGCAATCATATTTAAAAGTTCAGTATCTTCACCCCAAACCGATGCACCCAGTCCATGTATGGTGTTATTCGCTTTTAAAATCACTTCCTCATAGTCCTTGTATTTTATTACAGGTACAATTGGACCAAAAGCTTCTTCAGTTACAACTCTTGAACTTTCTGGGGGATTATCTACTATCGTTATCGGAATGAAATATCCAGGATTATCTTCAATAACACCACCAAGGACAATATTTGCGCCTGTTTGTTTTGTGTTTTCTATTAGATCTTTTACCTTCTCATACTGCATTTTATTTTGAAGCGGTCCTATCATTGTATTTGGATCCATTCCGTCTCCAACCGTAATATTCTTCGCATACTGCACAAATTCAGAAAGAAATTCATCATAGACGTTTTCATGAACATAGATTCTCTTAGCAGCAATGCATACCTGACCATTATTTAAAAAGGCTCCCCAGAATAGTTGCTCAGCTACCACTTTTGGATTTGCATCTTCTAAAATTATAGCTGGATCATTACCTCCTAACTCAAGTGTTACACGTTTTAAATTACCAGCTGAACTTTGCAGTACCTTCTTACCTGTTTCCGTAGAACCCGTAAAACTGATCTTGTCAATATCAGGATGTTCAGTCATCCATTGCCCAAGTTCATTTTGACCATTAACAACATTGAATACTCCTTTCGGGAAAATTGAATTGGCTATTTCACCCAGCTTTAATGTAGTTAACGGTGTGTATGGTGATGGTTTTACAATTATTGTATTTCCTACCAATAATGCTTGTGAAATTTTCCACGTGGCTAACAATACTGGGAAATTCCATGGAATGATTAGTCCAGTAACGCCGACTGGAGTATATGATTTTTCAACATAATGTTCCTCATTTTCTTCAATTATTTCCCGTGTTAACCGTAACTGTGCTACCTCTTTAAACCATGTAGCTGCTGCAGATATTTCTTCTTTTGATCCAAACACCCCATCTAAAGGTCTTCCCATTTCCAAAGTGAAAATATTTGCTAATTCCTCTTTATGATTTAATAATGCATCTGCGAACTGTTCTAATAAATTAGCTCTTTCCTCTATTGGCAGATTCGACCATCCAATAAATGCTTTTCTAGCTGCTTTGACTGCGTAATCTAAGTCACCCTTCATTGCCTTTGGGGCTTGGGCAACAATTTCCTCATTTGCCGGATTAATAACAGGTATCGTTTCTTTTGTAAAAACTAATTCTCCATTAATCGTCATCGAATATTCTTTTGTAATTAAATTCAATATCGTCATCTCCTTGTTTTATTAATATAAATATTCGGAATTAAGTTATTAAAAAGAATGGTTAACTCTACTTTTCAATATGTGTTAAAAAGTCTACTTGTGCAAAATGCTCACTTGCTTAAAATTTATTTAAATTAGCCAAACGTTTAAAGAAAAGATATTACTTATATTGATAAGTTAATTCTTTATATTAATAACATTATAAACTGTTTCATACCTAAAATCATCATATATTGTGGTTATGACAACAACTATAACACTGTATACAATATCAATATTGCACTGATATTTTTTGAATGAGATTCAAAAGGTAATATCATCCTCTAAGTCTAAAAACCATGTTTACCAAATTTACTTGATTTCATGTGGTTTTTATATTTGTTATTTCTCAATTACCATGCTATTTTTAAGCTCTATTCCGCTTATCCCCATTGATTGTTAGTTAAATAACTCAGATTGTCTCTACCGTTAATCTCCATTTATAATTTTAAATTACACTTAATTCATGAAAATGGAAGATGTGCGTCCTATTACACTGTGATAATTCTTTGTATTAGTACTAATTCACTCGGCTATTTCCCTAATATTCAGTAAAAATTAGGTGTTTGAAACTTATAAATAAAGTATTCTCTATTTGAATTAAATAATCTATATTATCTTAAGGTTGAATTAAAGCATATTTACTATTAACCTTTATTCGTAAATAATCTCACCTGTTTCTATATCATAATGCATTTTTTGCAATTCAGAAAGTTGTCCATCTTTCGCTTCAACAATGTGTAGCGTTGTGTTCCCATATCGATGTTCTGGAGTATATGTTATAGAAGGAAAGAATGTTTCTTCCCAGTTTTCAAATGTATTCATCTGCGCAATAAAGTTCTCCCATGACAAATCATCTCCAGATCGTTTTATACCTTCTTCAAAAATCTTAGCAGTACTCCAACCTTGTTCAGCAAGACCACCAAGTTCAGATTCTGAGTAATCCATTAACATACGCTCAACATATAAATCGTAATCAGCAATTTCACTTTTATCAGGTGAACCAGGAATAGAAACGATAGTTCCCTCCCAAACTTCTTCTCCAGCAACTTCAAATTGATGTTCATCTCCGCCACCCGTACTAGTTGTTACAAAAGGTATATCAATATTTCTGTTAAACAATTCTTTTTTTAGATGCGCAACAGGACCTGGCGTCGAAAACATAAGGATTGTATCTGGATCAGCATCCAATATCTTTTGTGTGTGACTAGAAAAATCTACGTCAGATGCAAGAAAGGGAATTTCTGCAGCGATTTCAACATCATAATTTTCTAATGCTTCTTTAGCAAAATTTAAATTATCCATTCCAAAGTCATCATTCTGATAAAGAAGTGCTATATTTTCAGCTCCAATTTCTTCAACTATATATTCTACTAGTATTTTCGATTCTAATTTATAATTAAATGTTAAACCAAATATATTTTCGATTGGGGGATTTACAAATTTATCTGCGCCCGTAGCTAAACCAACAATTGGAACACCGGATTCTTCAATAAAGGACTGTGCAGCATTAATATTAGCTGTTCCAATCGGTCCAAGTAGCGCAAATACATTATCCTCATCTACTAATCTTTGAATATTTTGTAAGGTTTTTGCTGGTTGGTATTCATCGTCATAAGCAATTATTTTTACTTCTCTTCCATTAATACCACCATTTTCATTGACATAATTAAAATAAGCCTGCATTCCTTTTCTTACATTATCGTAAACAGCAACTGGCCCCGTTTGCGCAGCAGAATGCCCAACAATAATTTCATTATCTGTCACACCTTGCGCGTATTCTGAATTCGCAGAGCTAGAGTCGACACTACTATTCACAGATTCCTCTTCTCCACAAGCAGCTAGTACAGACAATGCTATGATAACGAATGTGATTATACTAAATCTACTAATAATATTCATTTTTACGTTTCCCCTTTTTTGTAAGTTAATTGGTCTTAAATTAAATTCACTATCTGAATTACTGTTGTTTCTCATACTCTCTTTTCTTCAACAAATAACGTTGTGTCTTTCCACTTTGTGTTTTAGGAAACGCCTCTAAAAACTCAATTTCCCTCGGATATTGGTGTTTGGAAAGGTTATGTTTTACAAATAAACTCAGCTCTTCTTTTAGCTCATCCGATGGTGTATGAGTTTCATTTAAAACAACAAATGCTTTCACAATTTCACCCTTTAACTCATCTGGTTTTCCGACTACCGCTGCTTCGAGTACTGCAGGATGTTCGTTCAGACTAGCTTCCACTTCTGTCGGTCCAATTCGATAGCCTGCACTTGTAATTACATCATCAGCACGCCCCTGGAACCAAAAGTACCCATCTTCATCCTGTTTGGCAAGGTCACCAGACAAAAACCAATTACCTAACATTTTTTCTTGTAATTTTTCAGTGTTATTCCAATAACCAGCAAAGTGTGTCAAACCATCTGATGTATCCAGTGCAATTTGACCTACTTCACCTTTTTGAACGTTATTACCTTCTTCATCTAGTAAAGCAACATTAAAACCTGGTATCGGTAATCCCATAGAGCCTGGCTTAATTTCCATGTCCAATATATTATAATTATTGACGATCATACCTATCTCTGTTGCACCATAATGGTCATATATTGCACGTCCAAAATGTTCTTCAAAAAATCTAACTACTTCCCCGTCTAATGGTTCACCTGCACTATTAAATTTCTTCACTTTTATATTATATTTTCTCATTGTTTCAATTCCAGTTGCCATCATCATACGATAAGCAGTTGGTGCATAAGCGAAATTAGTTACCTGGTATTTATCCAAAACCTGAAATACTCTTTCTGGTTCAAACGGTCCTTTATAAATCACTGTTTTAGCACCAAGACTAAGTGGAGCGAGTGTGCAAGGTCCCAAGCCATAAGACCAACCCAAATCAGCGCCGCCAAAAAATACATCGTCTTCTTCTATATGCATAGCAAATTTGTAATAAGGATAAAGACTATACCCAGATTGTTGTTTGGTAATTGCTCCTTTAGGTAATCCAGTTGTACCAGATGTATATTGAATAATTGCTGGTTCAATCGCTAATGTATTTTCAACTTCATAATCGATCGAAAACGATTCTACAAATTCCCAAAATGACTCTCCATTTGAAGTTAAGCCATCTACTAATAGAATTTCAAATGAATAATTTTGATCATCAAGTTTTCTTACCTGTTCTTTATTTGTCACAAGTAGATTTGCCTTTACATCTCCTAAGCGGTACATTAGTGCATCTGGACCAAAGGCAGTAAATAAAGGAACATAAACAGCCCCTATTTTTAAAGTAGCAATGATAGTAACTACTAGTTCCATATCTTTTCCTAATAACCCAGCTACACGATCTCCTTTTTTAATTCCCATTGACTTTAATGCATTTGCCATCTGATTCGTTTTTTCTTTTAATTTTTTATATGTCCATACCTCTTCTTTTCCTGCTTCATCTTCCCAATATACAGCAATCCTATTCGGGTCATCAGCCCACTTATCACATATCTCTATCGCTAAATTAAATACACCATCTGGATCTCCTACAACCTGCCTTCTGGTTTCAGTCCATGAAAAATTTTCAATAAGCTCCTCATATTTCATCATTTACCTCTCCTCACAAGATTAATAATTACAAACTTGAAATATTATCCCAGATTTTTAAATAATAAATCACTCCTACTCAGATAAAAGTAAATTAATTTAACGATCTATGCTGTAAAAATATATGTAAGCACTTACATAATAATTAATAAATAAATTATACTCTAAGTTTAAATAATCTGAAAACAATTGTCAAGATTATTTTGAACTTTTTAAATATAAAGTCTATATTCTTTGTTAATCCTATCTATATTAATATAAATAATATTTTTTAAAGTATAATTTGTTACCATTTTAAAACCAATAACTATCATACAGTTCCCTCCATAAAAAAGAAGAACAGATATTTGATTTATCTGTTCTTCTTTCTTTATTAGCCTTTATTCATAACTGATTTCACCAGATTCTGCATCATAATGTATTCTTCGCAAAATAGAATGTTCCGCCTCCTTTGATATACAACAACGTAGTATTCCCATATCGATTTCCCGAGGTATGTGTGTTGAAATAAAACTACTATTTAGATTACTTCGTTCAAAATTACCTAAGCTGCTCTTGCTCTCTTTTTTTCAACAAAAAGCGTTGTGT
The DNA here is from genome assembly GCF_042650085.1 of Oceanobacillus longus. Lineage (NCBI taxonomy): Bacteria > Bacillati > Bacillota > Bacilli > Caryophanales > Bacillaceae > Oceanobacillus > Oceanobacillus longus. Next base: position 378,752 of record NZ_JBHSAO010000006.1, read on the forward strand.
CTTTCCACTTTGCGTTTTTGGAAACTCTTCTACAAACTCAATTTCTCTTGGATATTGGTGCTTGGAAAGTTTATTTCTAACATATAGACTTAGCTCCTCTTCTAATTCTTCCGTTGGTTCGTAATTTTCATTTAACAATACGAAAGCTTTTACAATTTCGCCTTTTGCCTTATCTGGTTTCCCGACAACAGCTGACTCAAGCACTGCAGCATGTTCGTTCAGCGTAGCTTCTACTTCAGTCGGTCCAATTCGATAACCTGCACTTGAAATGACATCATCGGCACGTCCCTGAAACCAGAAATAACCATCTTCGTCCTGTTTTGCAAGATCACCAGTTAAGAACCAGTTATTTATCATTTTTTCTTGTAGCTTTTTAGGGTTCTCCCAATAACCTCCAAAAGCTGTTTTCCCGTCCGATGTATCCAACGCTATTTGACCAGTCTCTCCTTTTTTAACAGGGATCCCCTGGTTATCTATTAATTCGATCGTATATCCAGGTATTGGCAATCCCATAGAACCAGGTTTAATCTCCATATCCAAAATATTATAATTATTAACAATCATACCTGTCTCTGTTGCACCATAATGGTCGTATATTTCTCGCCCAAAATGTTCTTTAAAGAATTTTACTACTTCCCCATCTAGAGGTTCACCAGCACTACTAAATTTTCTTACCTTCAAATTATACTGCTTTATTCTATCTATTCCAGTTGCCATCATCATACGATAAGCAGTTGGGGCATAAGCGAAACTCGTTACCTGATATTTTTCTAAAAGTTGAAATACTTTTTCCGGGTTAAATGGACCATGATAAAGAACGACTTCCGCACCTAAACTAAGTGGTCCAATTGTACAAGCAACAAGTCCATAAGCCCAACCTAAATCAGCACCACCAAAAAAGACATCGTCTTCTTCCACATGTAAACCATATCTGAAATAAGGAAAAAGACTATACACACCTTTATGCTTTACGATAGCCCCTTTAGGCAATCCTGTTGTTCCAGATGTATATTGAATAATGGCTGGATCGTCACCGTGTATTTTTTCTACTTCATATTCATTTGAAAAAGAGTCGACAAACTCCCAAAATGTCTGTCCATCTTTTGTTAGATCATCAATTAAGAACGTATCAAAAGAAGTATTAAGTTCATCTAATTTACTTTTCTGTTCTTTATTTGTTAAGAGCAAACTTACCCCTGAATCCGATGTACGATGCATTATTGCATCTGGACCAAAAGCGGTGAATAATGGAACATAAGTACCCCCTACTTTCATTGTAGCAATGATCGTAATAATAAGTTCCATATCTTTTCCTAATAGTCCTGCTACACGATCTCCTTTTTTTACACCCCATGCATTCAATGCATTTGCCATCTGATTGGTCTTTTCTTTTAATTCTTTATATGTCCATACTTCTTCATTTCCAGATTCGTCTTCCCAATGAATAGCAATCCTCTTTGGATCATCAGCCCACTTGTCGCAAATCTCAATTGCCATGTTAAACTCTCCATCAGGATTTCCTTCATAGTGCTTTCTCGTTTCTTCCCATGAGAAGTTTTGAATCAATTCCTCGTATCTCATCATTATCTCTCCTTTAAAATAAATAATTATTTAAAAATTAAATTAATATTCGCTTTCATCATGTGAATGCTTAGTAGGAATAAAACTTCATAATAGTATTAGAAAAATGAAATGTTAATTTAATGTGAGCACTTACATATAAGGCGAAAGATTGATTATTATTAGTTTAAACGGTTCGAATTATTGTATAGTTTTTTACGAAAATTTATAATATAAAATTTACAATCAATTCTAATAAAAGAAAGGCCCCTGAATTAATTAAAAACAAACAACATAATTCCGGATACCTTTGGAAAACATTTATTCGCAGATGTCTACAAACCCATTTTTTTCGCAATAATTACTTTCATAACCTCATTCGCACCAGCATAGATTGAATTGACACCAACATCACGGTATCTTCTAGCTATCTCATATTCTTCCATGTAGCCGTATCCTCCGTGAAGCTGCATACATTCAACGGCTACGTTTTGTGCTAGGTCAGTAGTCCACCATTTCGCCATAGATACTTCATTTACGACGTTATTTCCTTCCACATGTTCAGCAACTAGACGATCAACAAATGTTCTTCCAATTGTAGCTTGTGTTTGCATTTCTGCTAACTTAAATTGCGTGTTTTGGAACTTGCTCAAACTTTGTCCAAATATTTTACGCTCGCTCACGTAATCCATGGTTATATCAATCATTCGTTGTACAGAAGCTAAACTCTGAACCGAACACATTAAGCGTTCTTGCTGTAACTTCTCCATTAAATAATAGAATCCCTTTCCTTCTTCTCCAAGTAAATTTTCCTTAGGGACACGCACATCTTCAAATATGAGTTCACTCGTGTCATTTGAATGTTGCCCTACTTTATTCAGTTTTTTCCCTTTCTTAAATCCAACTGCTCCTTCCTCTACTATAAGTAAACTCATCCCTTTATGAGGAGGATTTGCATTTGTATCTGTTTTACATACAACAATAACTAAATTTGCGGAATATCCATTCGTAATAAACGTCTTTTCTCCGTTTATGATATAGCTATCCCCGTCTTTAACAGCAGTAGTTTTTACTGCCGCTAAATCCGAACCTGTCCCTGGCTCTGTCATCGCAATTGCACTAATCATTTCTCCTGTGGTAGCTTTCGTTAACCAACGCTCCTTTTGCTCATCTGAACCGAATGATTCTATATACGGGATAACGATATCATTATGAAGCCCAATACCACCTATTCCACTTGCTACTTTTTCAAATTCCTCTGCGATTACAACAGCGTAACCAAAATCAGCACCTAAACCACCGTATTTTTCATCTACTGCAGGAGCAACAAAGCCCTGTTCAGCAGCTTTTCTCCAGAATGACTGAGGTACTTGCTTTTCACTTTCCCACTTCTCCAAATTAGGTATAGCTTCTTTTTCTAAAAACTTTCTTACGGACTTTCTAAAGATTTCATGCTCTTCGGTTAGTATTTTTCTTTCCATTTACATTCACTCCCTATTTTTTTAAAATTCTAATAGACTGTATTTTTCATTGAAAACGATTTCATTTTACCTCAGTCTGTGTATTTTATAATTACTACTATCACTTCTACTGATTATTTTGAATGTCAAATCAATTTTCTGGATATGATTTTATATTGTAATTTTTAAGTGTCTTCGTTATCAATAATAAATTGCTAGTTATATTCATAAAATCCCTTTCCAGTTTTTCTACCATATTCCCCTTTTTCATATTTCTCTTTAAGTATTTTGGATGGTTTATCTTTTTCATCACCCGATTCCTCGTATTGTAGCTGATTGATATAATAATTTACATCAATACCAGTTAAATCCATTAATGCAAAGGGTCCTATCGGATGATTAAGTGCTTTCGTAGCAGCAATATCAATTTCCTCAAAAGACGCTATATCATTTTCAAATAGATAAATAGCTTCGTCTGTCAGTTTTCCTAGTAATCTATTTGCAACGAATCCTGAGATTTCCTTTTTAAGTAAAATTGGTACCTTCTTGATTTCCTTTACGAAATTGAAAGCAAGATTAGCTGTTTCGTCTGAAGTATGTGGTCCTTTTACAACTTCTACTAATTCCATAACCAATACTGGATTAAAGAAATGCAAATTACATACTTTATCTGGACGATTTGTTGCATAAGCAATTTTTGAACTTACAATGGTTGAACTGTTTGTTGCTATAATTGCATTTGCAGGTGCTAATTGATCTACTTCACTAAATAATTTTCTTTTTGCCTCTAATTTTTCGACAATAGCCTCAATGACAAAGTCTGTCGATTTTACCGCTATCTCAAGAGATGTCACAAAATGTAATCGTGAAAATGCCACTTCTACTTGTTCTTCAGATAATTTTCCTTTTTCAACCCTCCGATTCAAATGACCGCGCAAAGATTCTTCTGCCTTTTTTAAACTTTCCTCACTGATATCTTGTAAATAGACTTCAAATCCTGCTAAAGCAGACACCATCGCAATTTGTGACCCCATTGCACCTGAACCAACTACACTTACTTGACGAATAACATCTTTTACCATAAAAAACTTCCCCCTTTGGAATAATTAATTTATATAAGTAGTTCTAAAAATATGAATTATTTACTTCGAATAGTTTATTCAGTTCGTAATACGAATCTTTGGTGCATAAATTTTCTCATATTTGTAATCCCCGTTAATTTCATCAATAGCAATAACACTAGCATTGTCAAATGGTTGATGTTTGGCATTATTATCTATCGGCCACTGCATCATAAAGGTGAGAAATGCTTGCATAAAAGCAGAATGCGTAACTATGAGTACATCTTCATAGCGTTTTTGATCTCTGATTCGTTGAAGAAACGTACTCGAAAAAATTGTTGCACGAAGATAGACATCTGCCATCGATTCCCCATTTGGATAGCGATAGTAAAAATGTCCAGCAGACTTATATTCTTTTTTTAGTTGCGGTGTTCGGTTACTAATGTTTAATAAGTTTCCTAGTTCCCATTCCCGTATTAGCGGATTCTCATAAATAGGAACATTTTCTGGTAGTTTACTTTGGATTGCTTCTGCTGTTTGCATCGTTCGTTTATAAGGTGAGCTGTATATAACAGTATCCCTCGTCACTAAATTTTTTAAAAAATCAGCAGTGGCCTCTGCTTGCTTCTCTCCTAACTCGGTTAAATGATGTTCCGAATCATGAATATGCTCCATGATTGCGAGATCTATATTATGTTCGGATTCCCCATGACGAATAAGATAAATACTCAAACACTTCATCCTCCTATCCTTGTATTCCATAATTGTTTTTTTAACATGAAAATTCTATTAATTCAAATAATACTTTATATTTATACTTTACCAAACTTACCGTCCAATAGTAAAGGAAAATGTTTAAATATTTAGGATGTTTTTAAACGATAGTTTAAATAATTGCATGGTAAAAAACTGTCGAAGGTTTCTCGACAGTCAAGGCACAGAATATGTGATTTTAACCTCATTTTTTATCTAGATACTCCATCATTAGCTACAAAAAAGCAAGATATTAATTACCTTTTTATTTTTTCTGTAATTTGCTCATAAACCTCTGTTTCAAATTCCTCTGAGAGATTCAATATTTTCTGATCAGCAAACGGTAAAACTTGTGTCATAATAACTCCCATTATTTCACTATCCGGATCAATCCAAAAAAATGTGTTAGCCAAACCAGCCCATGATAAGCTGCCAGATTTCCTTCCTGATGGAGCATCTTCTGTTGTAATAAGGAAACCTAGACCCCATTTTTTAACCATTCCAGGGAAGGCCTCATACTCATTTCCAAGGGTCGGATCTATACTAGTCAATGGTAATACATTCAAATCACCAATTTGATTTTCACACATTTCTTTAACTGTTTCTGATTCAAGAATCCTTTTACCGTTAAATGTTCCGCCATGAAATATCATTTGTAAGAATTTCATGTAGTCAATTGCTGTTGAATATAGACCTCCCGCTCCCATATAAAACTCAGGTTCTTGCGGCATTTCAAATGGAATCTCTATAAGTTTTCCTTCTTCACCACGAGCGTGCATGCCAACCAGCCGCGAGCGCATTTCTGGTTGAATAACAAATTCTGTGTCCTTCATACTTAAAGGAGTAAATATATTCGCTTTAAAATAATCACGCAAGTTTTGACCAGAAACAGCTTCAATAGTTTTCCCAACCCAATCTGTGTTAATACCGTATTCCCATTTCTCCCCGGGATCAAATGCTAATGGGGTCATTATAGACTCATTTTGGCCGTTCCTCATATCTAACCCTTTAGCTTGTGCATATTTAGCAGTATTCTCATTACTAAAAATATTGGTAAAGCCTGCTGTGTGTGTTAATAAGCCTCTTAATGTAATCGGCTTGTTTGGCTCTCTAAGGATTGGTTGACCAGCGTCATCCGTACCTTCCATTACTTTAATCTCATTTAGTTTTGGGAGAACCTTGTTTAATGGTTGGTCTAAATTCAATTTTCCTTGCTCTACTAACTGCATTGCCGCAACTGAAGTAATTGCTTTTGTCATTGAGGCAATCCAAAACACACTTTCTGACGTCATACTTTCATTACTGTCTATACTACGATTGCCAAAAACTCCTTCATAAATGACACCTTCTTTATTCGCCACAGCTGCCACTACACCAGGTACCTCAGATTCTGACACAGCCTTTTCTAATAATTTATCAAGTCTCTGTTTATTCATTACTATGTGCCTCCCTTAATTATAAATATAACTTGTAATTTTTATACATATTATTATTTTTCGTTGATTGCATGGGTTAATTTTGGTGAATGAATAAATGCTTTATAATCTAAAGATTTTTCTATTTGTTCTTGATACATTAAAAAGTCTCCAGCATAACCTAAAATTCTGCGCGGCTTCCCTTCAATATTCCCCCCATTAAACCAACTATCAACTGTGGAGTAAAATGACATTTCTCCTATCTCATTCACATGATTGGTCCAAGTTTCTTCTGCTTCTAAGGTAGGTTCAATTTCTTCAATACCGTGCTTGTCAAAGTGATTTATTAAATCATAAATCCATTTGCCCATAACTTGAGTAGGTCCGATAACATTTACACCAAGAGGATAATGCGTACCACCAATCGGTAAAAAATTAGGAAACTCGTTGTGACATGCTCCGAGGTATGTCTTAATATTCGCTCCTTCTTCCCATTTTTTATGCAGTAAAACTCCACCTCTTCCACGAATATTCGAATCTCTAATCGGTCCCATTCCTACATCGAAACCACTAGCGAATATTATAATATCTAGTTCATGCTCCGTTTCTGTAGTTCGTAATCCTTTCTCTGTAGCATCTACGAAAGGTGTTTTCCTCAAATTGACTAGGCTTACATTATTTTGATTGAATGTTTCAAAATAACCCTTAGCTACGATAGGTCGCTTCGCCGCTACTAGATAAGTAGGAAGTAATTCATTAGCCGTTTCAGGATCCTTTACAGTTTCTTTAATCTTAGATCTTAGAAATTCTGCTAAGGTTTCATTTGATTCTTCATTTAGCATCAAATCATTATATGCAAATATCATTTGAAATCCATTTGCCTCTTCATAGAGTTGCTCATAAAATTGTTGTCGCTCTTTCGGCGTATTCTCAAGTGCCGAATAATTCCTTAATACCGGGAAGGAAGGCATGCCAGTAGGATGAGCCAGTACTCTTCGATCTAAACTGTGGAAATTATCGTGCATTTCCTTCATTTGTTCCGAATTTAATTTTGGATTTTTTACCGGTAAAACATATTGTGGTGTACGTTGAAAAACAGTTACGTGCTCTGCTTCTTTCGCCGCTTCTATTATCGTTTGAACACCAGTTGAACCAGTACCAATAACCCCAACACGCTTGCCTTTAAGATTTACCTCTTCAGGTGACCAGCGACTTGTATGTTGATAGACCCCTTTAAAATTTTCCAAACCTTTTATTTTTGGCCGATGGGGTTCTGTGTGAATCGCATTTAAACCGCCAATTGCTGGAATGAAATATTTTGCCTGTACCTTAAGGCCATCTGTAAAATGAATTTCCCATCTTTTATTTTCTTCGTTATAATCTGCAGATTTCATTGCGGTATTAAAGTGTATATTTTCGCGAATATTAAGCTTATTTACAGCATAATTTAAATAATCCATTATTTCTTCTTGTTTTGGATAAAAAGAGCTCCATGTCCAACCTTTATAAAGCTCTTCCGAAAAAGTATACGAATAGAACTCGCTTGGAGTATCGCAACGTGCTCCTGGGTATCGGTTCCAATACCAAGTACCTCCAACACTTTCACCTGCCTCGTACGTACGAACGGAGTAACCTCCTTCACTTAATAAATGAGTCATGTAAATACCAGCAAACCCAGCTCCTATTACAACAGCATCATATTCTTGTACATGTGTCATTTAATTCTCCCCTCAATAATTTATTTCTTTCAAAAACCACTTTCTTAAGACGTTACTATCCATGAAGTTCTAATAGTATTTACTTATTTATATTCTTTTTTACTCCTTTTTATGATTTACTCGATTTTTCATTAATAGTGAATATTCAGAAATTTAGTCATATACATATGCATTTACATTTAACTTAATAATATTTACAAATAAGCTACATGTGATTGTTACTATAATTTAAAAGCTAACAATCACATGTAGCTAATATTTTTATTGATAACTCACTACAATGTAACAGAATATTCCCTTTTCACACTAATCTTCTAATTCCTTTACAAATACAACACTAATTATAAAGCTAATTCCTTCTCAACATCTTCCCGAAGTTTTGATTTTAGAAATTTACCAACTGAAGTTTTTGGAATTTCATCTATAAATAGAACCTCATCTGGTAACCACCATTTAGCAAACTGCGGTTTCAAGAATTCCAAAACATCCTCTTTCGAAATCTGGTGCTCCGGCCCTTCTTTTAACACAATACACGCTATCGGCCGTTCTTGCCATTTGACATCTGGGACAGCAACAACGCAAGCTTCAAACACAGATTCATGTGCCATCAGTGCATTTTCTAAATCGACAGACGAGATCCATTCTCCACCACTCTTAATCAAATCTTTCGTGCGGTCTACAATCTTAACAATACCTTCTTCATCGAGGGTAACAACATCCCCCGTGTGCAGCCAGCCATCTTGAAAGGCCTCTGTATTTCGATCATCTTTATAATAAGAATCAGCAATCCACGGCCCACGGATAAGTAATTCACCCATATCTACACCGTCTGGTTTAATCTCGCCATTTTCATTAATCGCTTTGATCTCAATACCTGGAACAACTAATCCTTGTTTCGAAAGTACTTCTAATCTATCATCATCTGAAAGATTTTCCATCGTACTCTTTATTCGAGTCACTGTCACAAGTGGAGACGTTTCTGTCATTCCATAACCGTGTAAAAAAGAAATACCGAATTTTGATTCAAATGCTTGAATCATTCCTTTTGGTGCAGCAGATCCACCACAAAGCAATGCACGAACATTACTTGTATCATATTTTCCTTTTTCTAATTCTTGTAATAAACCTAACCAAATCGTTGGAACACCCGCTGAGAATGTAACTTTATATTCATCAATCATCTCGGCAATTAATTTCGGTGTCATACCTGGTCCTGGGAAAACTTGAGTTGTTCCGAGCCATGTAGATACAAATGGCATTCCCCAGGCATTTGCATGAAACATTGGTACGACTGGTAAAATAACATCTGATTCTGATAAACCAACTGTATCTTTAAAGGCAAGTGCCATGCTATGCAAATAAATTCCACGATGTGTATAAAGAACACCTTTTGGTTTTCCTGTTGTTCCAGATGTATAACATAATCCTGCTGGGTCATTCTCATCAATCTCTGTAGTAAATTCATAACTACTTTCAGCATTTTTTAGTAGTTCTTCGTAGGAATAAAGTGGTGATAATGAGGATTGTGGTAATGTTTCATTATCTGTCATTACGACAAATGCTTGTACAGTTTCAAGATCATCTTTAATACTTTCAATTAGAGGAAGTAAATCTTCATCAATGAACAATACTTTGTCTTCCGCATGATTAATTATATATATCAAATGCTCTTTCGATAATCTAATATTAATTGTATGCAAAACAGCTCCAACACTTGGTATAGCAAAATATGCTTCTAAATGACGATGATGGTTCCATGCAAATGTACCAACACGGTCTCCTTTATTTACCCCTAAGGATTCTAGTGCACTTCCTAAGCGCTTCATTCTTCCTACAATCTCGCTATACGTAAATTTTTGTACACCTGAATGTGTTCGTGAAATGACTTCTTTTTTTGGAAAATACTGTTCTGTCCGCTTAATCATCGAATCTAAAGTTAATTGTGTGTCCATCATTGAATATTCCCCCTTCGATATTATGTAATCGCTTACATTATGCATTTTATTTTAAACTATCAGAATTATATAGTCAATATAGAATGTACATTCCAGCAATACTAGCTGTATTTATAATAGAACTTCCAGAATTCATTTTCGGAATGACATATTTTAACCCATGAAATACACCGGTTAAGTTAATATCTACTACCCTATTCCACTCCTCTAAAGACACGTCAGGTATTTTATTCTCATGCATCATCACCCCATTATTAAATAAAATATCAACTTTACTAAATTTCTTTATTGTTTGATCCAACATTTCTTTTACTTCTTCAGGTTTGGTCATGTTTGCAATCCTATAAGCTGCCTTTCAGCCTTTTTCATTCACTTCTTTTACTGTTTGAATAGTAGTTGCTTCGTCTAAATCAATTAATTATTAATGCATCTTCTTCTGCAAATCGTAATGCTGTGGCTCTACCTATACCACCACCGCCACCTGTGATAATCGCTACTTTATTTTTTAATCGCATATAAATCATCCTTTTCTACTTTAAAGCTATGAAATTAATGTTACTATGTATAATTTCATGTTTTTGTTTAATAGGGAGGGGAAGAACCCCTTCCTATTACTTCTTATTGGTACGTAATTTCACCTGTAGCAGGATCGTAATGTATTTCATCTGTAACCGGATGAATTTCTCCATTAGATGCCTCAGTAATATACAAAGAGGTTAATCCATAATGGTTTTCTGGACTAAATGAAACAGATGCATACATTGAATCTTCCCACTGGTCTAAAGAATATACTGCTTCAACAAAGCTATCCATTGTTAAATCCTCACCGGCACGATCGATGGCTTCTACTAGTACCTGTGCAGCAGCCCACCCATATTGAGCAAACCCTTCAACTGGAATACTTGGGAAATCCTTTTCCATTTGTGTAGCATATGTTTGGATATGCTCATCATCCGGCGCAGATGATGGGTTCAAGAATGGAGTTGAACTAATAGTCCCTTCCCATGCTTCCGCTCCTGCTAATTCAAATTGGTTCGTATCCCCTCCAGCAATACCGGTTACAAGAAATGGAACATTAACCCCCATATCGTACATTGTTCTTTTCAATTGTGCTGTAGCACTTGCTAAAGAAAACGATAGTACAGCATCAGGACCAGCTTCACTCAATTTAGCAACTTGTGAACTAAATTCTTCATTTCCAGAAACATAAGAAACTTCTGCTACAAGTTCCGCATTATCATAATCTCCTATAGCTTCCTTAACTGCTTCATACCCAACATTACCAAAATCATCATTTTGGTAAACAACTGCAATATTACTTGCTCCTAACTCATTAATTGCATAGTCTAATAAAATTTCTGCTTCAATATTGTATGCAACTAGACCTGACCCTAACCAATATGGATTATTCTCTGTAGTAAATGCAGGAGCACCCGTATTTACTAGAAAGTTTACTACTTTATTACTTTCATAATAATCCTTCGCAGCCATACTATTTGCTGTACCTTGGTTTTGTGTTACTAAAAATACTTCGTCTTCTTCTACTAAACGAGGTGCCAATTTAACTGTTTCTGACGGTTGATATTGGTCATCGTACGTAATTAGTTCTAGTTCCCTACCGTGTATTCCACCATTTTCATTTATATAATTAAAGTATGCTTCAATACCGTGTCTTCCATATCCATTAATGGCAACAGGACCAGTATGTGGAGATAAATTACCAATTAGTATTTTATCATCGGTTACCCCACGTGTTACATATAAATCACTTTCTTCTACATTATCACTGGTTCCTGTCTCTGCATCTTCTTCACCACATGCAGCTAAAATTAATACAAGTAGTATACTAATCGTTAGTAGGTAATACTTTTTCATATAAATCCCCCTATTAATAGTTTGAAATCTAAAGTTTATTTTTTATTTCTATTCATACGTTATTTCTCCTGTTTCAGGATCATAAGTGATTTTGTCCGTTATTGGTTCGATTTTTCCATCATTTGCCTCGGAAATATATACAGAGGTTAAACCATAGTGATTTTCATCACTAAATGAAACAGAAGCGTACATCGAATCTTCCCAATCCTCTAAAGTATAAACAGCCTCAACAAACTTTTCCATTGTCAGATCGTCCCCTGCTCTATCTAATGCTTCTACCATAACTTGAGCTGAAGCCCAGCCAGATTGAGCAAAACCATCTATCGGTAAATCTGGAAAGTCCTTTGCTAACTGATCTGCATAAACTTTCATTTGCGGATCGTCAGGTGCTGATGTTGGATTAAAGTAAGGCGTCGAACTAATTGTACCTTCCCATGCTTCTGCACCAGCTAGTTCAAATTGATTTGTATCGTTTCCACCTAATCCAGTTACTAGAAATGGTACATCTACTCCTAAATCATACATCGACTTTTTAAGACTAGCAGTTGGACCAGATAGAGAAAAAGAAAGTACAGCATCTGGATTAGAATCCTGAATCCTTACAGCCTGTGAACTAAAATCTTCATTTCCTACTACATAAGGAACTTCAGTTACAATTTCTGCTTCCTCATAGTTTCCTATAGCTTCTTTGACAGCATCAAAACCTACATTACCAAAATCATCATTTTGGTAAACAACTGCTATCTTCTTTGCTCCCATTTCATTAATTGCATAATCTAGTAATATTTCTGCCTCGATATTATAAACAGTTAGACCAGTACCTAACCAATAAGGGTTATTAGTAGCTGTAAAGGCAGGTGCACCAGTATTTATAAGGAAACTTACTACCTTATTTTCTTCATAATAATCTTTGACAGCAAAATTATTGGCTGTTCCTTGATTAGACAGCAGTAGAAAAACCTCGTCTTCCTCTATTAATCTAGGCGCAACTTTAACAGTTTCAGATGGAATATATTGATCGTCATAACTAATTAATTCTAATTCACGACCATGAACACCACCGTTTTCATTTATATAATTAAAATATGCTTCGGTACCATGTCTTGCTGTTCCACTAGCCGCAATCGGGCCAGTATGGGGAGATATATTACCAATTAGAATTTTATCGTCAGTGACTCCCCGGGTGACATAAAGTTTATCCTCATTTGCAACATCTAGTTGATCATCATTTGTTGATTCATTGCATGCTACCAACAAAAAAACTAATAAACTCACAAAAATTAATAAACTTATTTTTTTCAATGTACCCATCCTTGATATTAATATATTTTTAATACTCTTTTCTATCCACAGCTGGCCTCATATTTATTAACCACCTAGATATAATCGACGTACCTCGTCATTATTTTTCAACTCCTCAGGTGTACCTTGAAGTGCAATACTTCCATTCTCAAGAACGTAAGAGTAATCGGATATTCCAATCGCCTTATATGCATTCTGTTCAACAATTAGTATAGAAGTGCCATCTTTATTTATATCTTTTATAATAGAGAATATTTCTTTTACTATTTTTGGTGCTAAACCTAGAGAAGGCTCATCTAAAAGTAGTACTTTCGGTTTCCCCATTAGCGCTCTACCAATGGCAAGCATTTGCTGCTCCCCTCCACTTAAAGTTCCAGCCTTTTGCTTTAGACGATCTTTTAAAAGAGGGAAGTATCGAAAGACATTTTCCATTTCCTCTTTCACTAATTTACTTCGATTATTATAGGCACCTATAATCAGGTTTTCTTCAACGGAAAACAAAGGAAATACCCTTCTGTTCTCTGGACAATGAATGATTCCCTGCTTCACAATACTACTAGGTAGCTCCTTAATCATTGATTTGCCTTCCATTTCATAAGATCCTTTTTTTGATTTAACCATTCTTGAAATCATCTTTAAAGTAGTTGATTTACCTGCTCCATTTGCACCTAAAAGCGAAACGATTTGCCCGGCTTCTACCTTCAAACTAATTCCTTTGAGGGCACTTACATGCCCATAATTAACATGTACATCAGACAAGCTGAGCATTTTCTTCCTCCTCCACTCCTAAATAAGCCTCGATTACAACCGGATTATTTTGTACTTCTTTTGGTACTCCACTTGCTATTTTTTGTCCAAAGTTCATAACTGTAACATAATCAGATATTTTCATAATAAGTGACATATCATGCTCAATTAATAGAACAGTATAATTCAATTCTTCTTTCAATTTTAAGATTAATTCACTAATCTTTTCTGTCTCACTAGAATTCATCCCAGCTACTGGTTCGTCAAGTAAAATTAGTTTAGGTTCAGCCATTATCGCACGACCTATATCAACCATCTTTTGATTACCAAATGCTAGATTTGATACTTTTTCTTCTGCCAAGTGCTCAATATCTAGCATTTTCATCACTTCTTTTGCCTTTTCTACCGCTTTTTTTTCATCTCGCCTTACTGATGGTAAATTCAAAGCAATAGACAGGATGTTCTTTTTCATCTGTGGATGCAATCCAGTTAACAGATTATCCATTACTGTCATTTCTGCAAATAGTTCTACGTTTTGAAAGCTTCTTGCTATACCTTTTTCAATGACTTGATGTGGTTTTCGCTTCAATAAATCTTCGCCGTTAAATGTGATAGATCCAGATACTGGGGTATAAAAACGACTTATACAATTAAAAACCGTTGTTTTACCAGCACCATTCGGTCCAATAATGGAGTATATTTTCCCTTGTTCAACTTCAAATGAAAGTTTATTTACTGCTGTCAGACCCGCAAATTGTACCGTGACGTCTTCAAATTTTAACATCCTACACCACCTCTTTAATGATTTCAGTTTCTTCCTTTTTCACTTGAGACTTTTTCTTAAATAGTTCAGTAATAGACACTAATCCCCTTGGTAAGAATAAAATTACCAGTATTACTGCCAAACCAATAATAATATTATTTAACCCTACAAATGACCTTGTGAATTCAGGTAAAATAGTAAAGAGTATAGCACCAATTATTGCACCAGGTATAGAAGCTAAGCCTCCAACAACAACCATGGCTAATAGTAAGAATGAAGTCGCGATGGTAAAATCATTTGGACTTACATAACCAAACCAATATCCATATATACCCCCAGCAATACCGGTAAAGAATGCACTGATCATAAACATAACCGTTTTATAGAATGCTAAGTTTATCCCAGTTGACTGCGCTGCAACTTCACTTTCACGAATTGCCATAAATGCTCTTCCTAAACTACTTTTCAATATATTATGAATAGCCCAAATAACCACAATTACAATCAAGATGACAACATAAAATAATTCTAGATTACCTGATAACCACTCTGGCCGGCTTACTGCCATTCCGGAATATCCACCGGTCAACGAATCCCAATTTAAGGCAATTTGTGGAATGGAAAGACCAAATCCAAGTGTGGCAACAGCCAAAAAGTGTCCCTTTAACCGTACTGCAGGCAAGCCGATGATTAAACCAATTAGCCCTGTTACAATTCCTGCCAGAGGGAGAACGACTAATAAAGGAAGACCGACTGTAGTAGATAAAATTGCTACCGTATACCCACCAATTGTCAAAAATCCAGCTTGTCCTACTGACATTTGTCCACCGTTACCAGCTAATAGGTTTAGTGACATTGCTGAAATGATATAGATAGAAACCATCACAAAGATTGTGATGTAATATCCTGATTGCCCAAATATAAATGGGTAAACTAACATAAATCCAACTAACAAGATTAACCATAAACGTCTATTCGCTAGTATACTTTTCAATTTCCATCACACCTTTTTCATTAGTTTCCTTCCACCAAATAATCCTTGAGGTCGAGCATAAAGCACTACAATGATTAATAAGAATACAAATACAATTTTCATTTCAGGGGAGATGTAATAACTAATTAAATTTTCAAAAACCCCTACCAAGAATCCGCCAAAAACAGCGCCTGGGAGACTCACAAATCCGCCTAACACAGCACCAGCAAAAGCTAGCATTAAAACTTCAGACATCATATTGGGACTTAAAAATGTAAGCGGTGCTGTCATAATCCCTGCTACTCCACCTAGAACAGTTCCTAAAATCCATGTTCCCATAAAAACTGTTGTAACTTTAATACCCATCAACTCTGATGCCATCGGATCTTGTGACGCAGCGCGCATCGCCAGACCAATTTTTGTATAGCGAAATACAAGAAAGAATACTAACATTAAAATCACGGTGAGAATAACGATAAAAATCTCATTCGCTGAAATAAAGACATTCCCTATTTGAAATGGTCTTCCCTCGATGGCTGTTGGATAAGGTTTTTGCTGATAGCCCCAAATTAATCCAGCGACACCATTAACAACCATAAACAAACCTAAAGTTAATACAACTTGATTTAGATGCGGGGCATTTTGTACACGTTTCATCAATCCAAGATATACCGCTAAACCAAATAGCACAGCAAATACCAAGGATAATATAATCGCTGGGATATAAGAAATACCATAACTTGTTAATAAAACATAACTAATAAATGTTGTAAACATTGCCATTTCACCCTGTGCGAAATTAACAACCGCTGTTGTCTTGTAAATTAAAACTAATCCTAATGCAACTAATGCATAGATACACCCGAATATTAAACCGCTTACAATTATTTGCAATTGAATTCCCCCTTTTCTGCTCTTTTGAAAAATAATTTAACTTATGAATATTAGGAACATTCATAACACAACTTTAAATGAATTGCAATTTTTAATTTCAAGAATCATTATTTTCACCAGCAGTTATTGCTTCACGCATTCTATATTTCAATACTTTACCCGAAGCATTACGAGGTATTTCCTCTTCTTCAATAAATTCAACCGGTACCTTATAACCTGCAAGATTCTTTTTACAATACGCTTTTAAATCTTCATGATCCACTGTTTCACCTTTCTTCAGCACAATGACGGCTACTACCTTCTCTCCCCATGTTTCGTCTGGTAGACCAATCACTGCACATTCTAGTAATTTTGGATATTTATATAATACTTGTTCCACTTCGGTAGAGTATACATTTTCTCCACCAGAAATAATCATATCCTTTTTCCGATCAACTAAAGTAATATACCCATCTTCATCAATGGTTGCTAAGTCGCCTGTATATAACCATCCATCTCTTAAAGTATTTGCTGTTTCTTCTGGATCGTTATAGTACATCTTCATTACCATTTCACTTTGAATAATGAATTCTCCTACCTGACCTGGTACTACATCTTTTCCGTGGTCATCCACTACTCTGACTTCGGTATTTAGCGATGCCTTACCGCCCGCACCCATCTTCTCCTTATGTTCCTCCGGTAGTAAGAAAATACCCGCACCAGGACCACCTTCTGTTTGTCCACACATATTATAAAATTGTTCTGTCCCAAACAACTCTATTGTTTTTTCTAATACAGCAATAGGCATAGGTGCCGCACCATATCCGCATCTTGTTACAGAAGAAAGATCAAATTCTTCCTTATTAGGAACTTGAAGTAAAAAGTTGTACATTGTTGGAACAGAAAAGAAAATACTTATTTTGTGTTTCTCAATAGCTTCAAGTACTTTAGCTGGCTCAAAATTTTGATGAATGACTTGAGTACATCCTAAATAAGTACCCGACACCACAAACAAATTTAGCTGTGCCGAATGAAACATTGGTGCAACATGTAAGAGATTATCACCTGGGTTTATCTTCATGTTCATTGCGGTATTAAATACGACATGAAGCACACGATGATGATCAAAGAGTGCGCCTTTAGGATAACCAGTTGTGCCAGATGTGTATAAAATTTCTGCATCATCCGATTCATCAACGACAATATCAGGATTTTCAATAATACCTGTTAATATTTCCTCATATGCTAGTTGCCCATTTAGCACGTTACCATCTACCGCTACTTTCAAGTTAATCTTTTCATTCTCTGCAGTTGCTTCTTGAATCAAAGAGGCATAATCTCCATCAAAGAACACAACACTCGCATCACAGTTATCTAGAATGTAAGAAACTTCATTCATTGTAAGACGGAAGTTGACAGGTACAGCAATCGCTCCCACCTTCATGATAGCGTAATATACAATCATGAATTCAGCAGAGTTCTTCATCATAAAGGCAATCTTGTCACCTTTTTCCACGCCTTGTTCCAACAACCCATGAGCAAGTTTATTAACCTTATTATTAAATTGTTTATACGAGTAAGTTTCTTCGCCAAAAATTATGGCTGTTTTTTCTGGAATACGTCGTGCGTTTCTTGAAAGAGATAAACCGATATCCATTCTATTCCCCTCCTATTTTTAAATATAATACCAGTATTGATTATTTCTAAGTTCTCGCTCACATTCCCCATTTATTCTAAGTAATTCCAAATGAGCAAGCGTTTCTCCAATAGCAAATCTCGTTTCATGAACGTTCAACTTCCTATTAAACAGTTTTTCATTTGCTTGAAATACTGTACTCCCGTTATGGATAACTTCCAATGTAGTAATTAATCTTTCCTCGTGATGCCTCTTCATTTCAGCTATTCGCTCATTCGCTCCGTAAAATGGCTTTCCGTGTGACGGTATAACAAAATCAACATTTAGCTTCTCAATTTTGTCCAGTGATTTTAAATATGAATCAAGTGGATTAGGGTCTCCATGGAACCAATAGGATATGTTTGGCGTGATTTTTGGTAAAATATGATCTGTAGAGAGCAATGTGTTCTTCTCTTCGTTATAAAATGTCACCATGCCATCAGAATGACCAGGTGTAAATATAACTTCATATTCGTATTTCCCTAATTGAATTTTTTCCCCTTCTTGAAAATAGTGATTAATTTCTGGGTAAGGGGTTACTTGAGTAGTAAAGTCCTCTGTATTTCCTTTCATTTTATTAGATATACTTGATGGGATTCCTACCAACTCGTAATTTTTTGTTAATGTATTTAAAAATTCATCCTCCCAAGATGCCAGACCATTTTTAGCATCAATTTCGGTCATAGATACGTTAGCATTATATTTTTCTTGCAAACCACCTGCATAACCAAAATGGTCGGGATGATAATGTGTTACTAAGATATCTGTAACTTCTTTCCCTTCCAATTCTACTTCCCATCTTTTGACCGTTTCTTTGTTATGAATTCCAGCGTCAATTATTTTCAAACCATGTTCTCCTTCAGCAATAAAGCAATTAACATGGTTAAGTCGAAATGGAAGATCCAACGTAATCATTTTCAATCCATAATCTTTTAACAAAATGGGTCACTTCCCTAATAAATGTTTAGATGCTTTAAATCAGTTTCCATTCTATTTAACTGGTAATTAACCTGCTCTCCAGACGACTTCTAACTTCATGAGGTATTATAGTAGTTTCTTGATTTATATAATCAAAAGCTACTAAAACCGCTGTTCCTTTAGCAATTTTTCTACCTGTCTCTTTATCAGTTAATAGATGGTCAACCGTAAAGCTTTTAGTACCTAATCTACTAACACTCGTTTCTATTTTTAAAGTTTGGGCTGCATAAGCTTGAGATAAATAATCACATGTAACCGCTGCCAAAATAAAATTATTCGCAAGTTCTTTGTCTCCACAGGCTTCATCGAAAAATTTCGTTCGAGCTTCTTCAAAGTAAATTAAATAACTAACATTGTTTACATGCCCTAATGCGTCAGTTTCACTAAAACGCACATATACTTCTATTTGATGGTGATTAATCATTAGGAACCTCCATTAAATAAGCTGCTCATGTAATATACTATTAAATAAAATCCAATTTTCTCTAGTGATTAATGGTTCGGATTTGTATTACTTACTACTAGTTTTCCCCATGATTGTCTATTACCTAAAAGTTCCAACGCTTCTTTCACTTGGTCAAATTGAAATGTTTTATAAATTAACGGTTTAATCTTTCCTTCATTATAAAGTTTCATTAAAGCATCGTGCTCTTTATTTATCGTCGCTTGATCAGTTAACTGCATGAAATATCCCCAATGTACCCCGACAACAGAATATCCTTTTATCAAAATATGGTTAATTGCTACTTCTGGAATCGTTCCACTTGCAAAGCCAATAACTAGAATGCGTCCGTCAAACGCGATACATTTTCTGGAGCGGTCAAATACTTCTCCTCCTACGGGATCATAGATGACATCTGCTCCTTTTCCATTTGTAGCATCTTTAACAATTTTGACAAAGTCTTCATTTAGATAATCAATTACTATATCAGCGCCTAACTCCTTACACACTTTCACTTTGTCTGCACCACCTGCTGTTGCAATGACAAAAGCTCCAGCTGCTTTTCCTAGTTGAATGGCAGAAGACCCAACTCCACCTGCACCAGCGTGAACAAGTAATACTTCACCTGATTTCAAGTTTGCTCTATTGTGAAGTGCATAATAGGATGTATGATACGTTACGAACATGGAAGCCGCTTCTTCCCAGGACATGGAATCAGGAATTGGAAAAACTTTGTTCTCCTTTATTGAAATGTATTCCACTAATCCACCGTTTGGTAAATTTGGTTGAGCGAGCACTCTCTGGCCTACCTTATATTTACTTTCTTCCGCTGCTTCTATAACCGTCCCCGACAATTCAGAGCCGATTGTAAAAGGTAGCGGAGGTTTCTGCTGATATTTTCCTTGACATAATAAAATATCAAAGAAATTAAGTGCAATCGCTTCTACTTTTATAAGGACTTCATTATCACCGATTTTGGGTGTATCTAAATCCTTTTCTAAAGACAACGCCTCACTTGGATCTCCCAATTCCTTCACTAGCCACCCCTGCATGATAATCCCCCTAACTATTCAATAATGACCGATTATCCAACTAATTGTATTTCAATATCTAATTGTTTTCTCATGATCATTCTGCATTCTTCTATAGATTGGGTACTCTTTGGTTCTTGGTATAATGATTTGAGAAGGTTACTTAAAAGACTATTAAGCCCTTCCCATTTATTCATCTCGTCATTCATCTTTTTAATTTTCTGTAGTTCAATTTTGTGGTTTTCTATTTGAGATATAACGTCAGTAGAAAATTTGACACTAATTGAAGCTAGTAATTTAGTTAACTCATCATCTAGTAAACCATTTACTTCTATATAGGGCTTGAGGTTTTGCTCTGAATTTAAATCCACATTCTTTAAAACAGAAACCATTGCAATAGCCTGCTCTTTAGCAACACCAGAATCTAATGACGGGATGATGTCCTCTTTTAGCACCTTGTTAACTAATTTTATCGTATAAGATTTATCAAACATCGATATCACCTCAATAACCGAGAAGTTCGGCTAACATATTTTTCATCAGTGTTAAGCGAAAACCTTGTCTTGCCATGCGTAAGTCGGATGAACCCTCTCTCATAAATGCATGAGCAGCAGACAATGAAATCATTAAAAATTTTAATTGATGATACACTTCAAAATAAAATATCTCTTCCTCGGAGAATTCTGAGTCCGTTTCTCCTTGATAGATAGTAAAGAATTTGTTTTTCTCTATAAGATAAGAGAGTAAAGGAGAATCCATGCGGTTAGCTTTCGCACAAACATATGCTATATCCATTCTTGGGTCGCCGACCTCAGCTGCTTCCCAATCAAGAATTCCCGTGATCTCATCATCTTTATACATAAGATTTCCTGTACGATAGTCATTATGTATGATAGAAAGTGGAACGGGATTAGGTTTATTCACTTTTAACCATTCGATAGCATCTGTTACAATTGGATCGTCTACAAATTTATAGTTTTTATAGATTTTTTCTAACTCTTGAATTTTAGAATCAAGATAATTTTTCACATTTGCTTTCAACATCGATTGGTCAAGTTCTAACGAGTGTACATCTAAGTTGTGTAAACCTGCTAAATACTTCGCAAATTGTGCTGGTATTTCCCCTTTAGCTGCCTTTTCAAAAAAAGCTCTACCTTCTCTTGACCATGGAACATAGCTCGTTCCTTCAATCTTCTCCATAACAAAAAATTCATTTCCTAAAATAGATTTGTCTTTTTCAAAGACATATACTTTAGGAACAGGTAAATTAGAATGCCTATTTAATTTATCTAAAATAGCAAACTGAGGGAATAAATCTTTCTCAGCGGACATTAATCCACCACTTTTTGCTTTTCTTACAACAAAACCTTGATCTTCTTTCATACCCTGATTGTCCCAGCTTAGTGTGAGTACATAAGCTTCATCTGACCATCCACCAGTGGGCTGAAAAAATTCAATGAGCTTTGTATCTTCCTGTTTCAATATATTTTTACTGATATAATTCATTAATACACTTTTTAAATCATGTGTTTGCAAAGTAATCATATTCAGCACCCTTTGCTCCGATTTTAGAAATAGATTGCTATAGGAAAGAGTCTATAGCAACCTATTATTCCGTGCGTCATTGGCCATCTCAATTAAATTCAAAATTCCACTATTTAACGTCGAGAATCGTTCATCTTTCATTTCACCAATTTTCCATCGATGATAGAGCTGTTGCAAGATACCAGCTAATTTATAATAACCAAAAGCAAGATAATAGTTAATATCTGAAACATCCCTACCAGATAATTGTGTGTACTTTTCAAGAAACTCTCTTCTACTGTAAAAACCTTCATAATCCACAACCGATTTGAGGCCCAAATCCGGATCATTATTTTCTACCCAATAGGATAGAGTTGAACCTAAATCAGTAAGTGGATCTCCAATAGTAGCTAATTCCCAATCAAAAATCCCAACTACTTTTCCTGGATCATTTCTGTCAAACATCATATTATTTAATTTAAAGTCATTATGGACAACTGTAATTTCATCATTCGTAGGAATATGATTAATTAACCATTTTTGCAGTTCCTCGATATTCTTTACTTCGTCACCAGTATTAGATTGTTCATAACGTTTAATCCAACCATGGACTTGTCGTGTTAAATAGCCTTCGGGTTTTCCAATATCACTCAGGTTGTTTTTTTCAACATCAACACGTTGCAATTCAATAAGTGTTTTTATTACCGCTTCAGAGATTTGTTCACCGGTTTTGGCTGTTTTTGCAAATTCACTCGGAATATCTTCATCAATGACAACCCCATTCCGCTTTTCCATGACATAGAAATGTTTATCCGTAATTGCAGGATCTTCACAATAAATATAAGGTTTCGGAGCCAAAGGAAATACAGGATGAATTTTCTCTAAAATCCGATACTCTCTTTCCATATCGTGCGCTTTTGGAGGGGTGTATCCAAATGGGGGCCTTCTTAAAACTGCTTCCCATTCTCCCATTTTTATCATATACGTTAAGTTTGAGTAACCTTCTGTAAATTGGCTGATTTCCATTTCATTATCAGGTATTCCATCTATATTACTCCGAATATAGTCTTCCATTTTATCCCAATTTATTTTTAGATCAGCGAGATCTTTTTGCAAGATACATCCTCCTTTCTCAATTTATCCCTTTACTTTCCAGTGAAATTAGGAGAGCGCTTCTCTACAAATGCTTGAATTCCTTCTTTTGCATCTTCTGTTTGGAACATTAATGACTGTGCCATATTTTCCTGCATGATACTTGAATCATGCGTGAATTCACTCGCATGGTTTACTAAATACTTTACAAATCGATTAGAAGTTGGTGGTCCTTCAACGATAAATTGTGCAAATTCAGTTGCATTGTCTACAACATTTCCACCTTCTGACACTTTATTTACAATTCCTTTTTCAAGCATTTCGTCAGCTGTAATTCTTTTTCCTGAAGCAATCCACTCCTTTGCGACTTGGGCTGGAACATTATCAGATAGTAATTTGATTAAACCTAAATCTGGAGTTAAACCAATATTCCGAAAACTAGAAATGAATTTGGTGTTTTTATCAGCTACAACAAAATCTGATGCTAACGCTAAGCTAAAGCCAGCTCCTGCAGCAAAACCGTGAACTGCAGTAACTACAAATTTATTCATGTCTAATATTGTCTTTGTTAAAGCAGCTGTCTCTTGCATCGAATCCATCATTTCTTTCGGACCAGCTCCAGGGCTCATCGAATCAATGTCCCCCCCTGCACAGAATGCTTTTCCTTCTCCTGATAAAATAACAGTTTTAATATCATCATCTCGATCTGCATCTTTAAGTGCGGAAATCAAAGAAGAAACCAAATCTCCCGATAATGAATTGAGCTTATCTGGTCTATTCATTGCAAGATAAGCAATTTTCCCTTTTTTATCCACTTTCAAAACTTCCGTCATTTAAGTTCACCTCATTTATTTTTGTACTGTTTTCAAAGCCTTTTCCGAAACCTGTTGAATTGCATTATTATAATCTCGCTTTAACTCTTCTACAACTTCTGTTACAGTTTGAATTTTATTAATTGGAGCCGTACCTTGCCCAGCACCCCAAATATGTTTCCAAGCCTTTACTTCCTCATTTCTCAAGCCTGAGAAATCAATTTCATCTTTCTTTTTCAAGTTTGCCGGATCCAAACCTTCTTTTGTAATACTTGGGATAAGGTAATTCGCATTAATACCACTAAATGCATCTGTATAAATAATATCTTCTATTGATGATTCTAAAACCATTTCTTTGTATTCATCTTGTGCCATACTTTCTTCTGTTGGGATAAATCGAGTACCCATATAAGCATAATCCGCTCCCATAATTTCTGAAATTAAAATATCTTCACCCATAGACATCCCACCAGATAAAGCAATTGGTCCATCAAAAAACTCTCTTACTTCATGAACAAATGAAATTGGGTTATATGTTCCAGCATGACCACCAGCTCCATTTGCAACAAGAACGAGACCATCTGCACCTTTTTCAATTGCTTTTTTAGCAAATTTAACATCAATTACGTCAGAGAATACAATTCCTCCATATTCCCGAACAATTTCAACAACTGGTCCTGGATCACCTAAAGAAGTAATTACTACTGGAGGCTGATACTTTTTTATTAATTCCAAATCCTCAACATATCGTTTGTTCGAGCGATGAACGATGAAGTTAACTCCCCACGGTGCAATCTTTTTACCAGGGTTTTCTATTGCCAATTTATCTAATTCTGAAGTTATTTCAATCATCCAATCTTCTAATATTTCATCTGTTCGTGCATTAAGAACTGGAAAAGTTCCAATTACCCCTGAAGCACATGAGTTTATAACCATTTGTGGGCTATTAATCAAAAACATTGGTGCAACAATAACTGGTAAATCTACTGCATTCTTAATTCTTTCGATTGCTTCTTTACGCATAGTTCATTCTCCTCCACCTTTTATTTTACTTATGTGTAAAAACAGGTTTTCTTTTTTCTATAAAGGCACTTACTCCCTCTTTCGCATCGTCAGTTACAAATAGCGTATTAAATAATTCTTTTTCCATTTCTAAGCCTGCTTCTATCGGCTGTTCACTTCCGACGTTTACTAATTGTTTAATACGGCTTAGAGATTGAAGTGATTGTCTAGACAATTTACCAGCTAACTTTTCTGCTGCTTCCATTCCTTCACCTTTTGCAACTACTTTATTAACAATCCCTAATCTCTGCGCTTCATTTGCATCTACTGGTGAACCTGTAAACATCATCTCTTTTGCTTTAGAAGCCCCAACTAGTCTTGGTAAACGTTGTGTTCCACCAGCCCCTGGAAGTAACCCTAAATTAACTTCAGGTAATCCAACTTGTGCATGATCCTCTGCTATTCTTATATCACATGTAAGTGCCAGCTCTAATCCACCACCAAGAGCAAAACCGTTTAGAACAGCAATCGTTGGTTTAGGTAAATTTTCTATCATATTAAAAACTTTATGTGTATCAACTTCTGGCTCTTTAGATGGATCTCTATCGGGGAATTCTTTTATATCCGCACCTGCCATAAAAGCTTTATCTCCATCGCCTGTTAGAATAATAGAAATTACTTCATCGTCATCTTTTAATTGTTTGAAAACGGTATCAAGTTCCTTTGTTACTTGTTGACTTAACACATTCATTGGTGGATTTTCAATGACAACCGTTGCCACTCCATTATTTTTACTTACGGATAATAATTCAACCATGTTTATCTCCCTCTCTTAATTACTTCATTAATAAATGATAGGGTTTACATCTTTATTATCGATATATGTAAACCCCATTTATATTATTTCGATATACCTATTTCACTGAGAATTTCATCTGTATGTTCTCCCAGTTTAGGAGCTTGGTGTCTTATTTCACCAGGAGTCTCGGATAACTTTATTGGTATCCCTATTTGTTTCATTGTGCCATGTTCATCATGATGAACATTTTTAATCATATCTCTCGCCTGCACTTGTGGATCATTAACCATGTCTTCAAAAGAATTTACTGGCGCTACACAAGTGTCAACGTGTGAGAATGTTTCCATCCATTCAGCTTGTGTTTTCTGCCCAATAATCTCTTGTATTTCTTTTTTCATTTTATCTTGAACATCTCTAGGAGCTAATACATCGGGTATAAAATCTTCTCTACCGATTGCTTGGCAGAAATCATTCCAAAATTTTGGTTCGAGTGCACCAACCGAAAGCCACTTTTCATCTTTTGCTTGGTAGACCTCGTAACAAGCTAGCTTGCCACTTAAAACCATATCTCCTCTTTCTGGTTGTTCATTCGTAACAAGGAAATCCGGTAAAGTTGTTTGCATCCAACTAATGACGTTATCCATCATAGAAATATCTACCATTTGCCCTTTACCTGTATTTGTTCTACCCAGTAACGCAAGTAAAATTCCGATTGTTGCAGGTAACGCACCGCCACCAACATCAGCTATTTGCGTTGCAGGAATTACAGGTCGACCACCGTGCTCACCCATCAAATTCAGTAAACCTGCATAACTAGTATAATTTACGTCATGCCCTGGATAATCAACATATGGACCCGTTTGCCCATAACCGGTTATCGCACAATAAACAAGACGCGGATTAATTTCTTTTAATGTTTCATAATCAAGTCCTAATCGCTTCATAACTCCCGGACGGAAGGACTCTACTAAAACATCTGCTCCTTCAACAAGCTTAAGAAAGTTTTCCTTACCCTCCGCTGATTTTAAGTCTAAGCAGACACTTTTTTTGTTACGATTCAAAGAGTGAAAAAAGGCGCTATCTTCATCTATTTTTGTTTCTTCTGCTCTTGCATAATCTCCAATAGTTGGTTCTTCAATTTTAATCACTTCTGCTCCAAAATCTGCGAGCTGCATCGTACTAAATGGGCCTGGAAATAATCGAGATAAGTCCAAAACCCGAGTAGAAGTAAGTGGCATTATGAATCACTCCTTTCACACAGAATAAATAAATCAATCTAATCTTTCAATAATCGTTGCATTGGCCATTCCGTGACCTTCACACATTGTTTGCAAGCCGTAACGACCGCCTGTTCTATCCAGTTCACTCATCATCGTAATCATTAGACGACCACCACTTGCACCTAGTGGGTGACCCAAAGCAATAGCACCCCCATTAGGATTTAATTTCTTAGGATCTGCACCAGTATCTTTTAACCAAGCCATTGGAACAGATGCGAATGCTTCATTTACTTCAAAAATATCAATATCATCAATCGATAATCCTGATTTTTCTAATGCTTTCTCTGTTGCGGGAATCGGACCTGTAAGCATTAATGTTGGATCAGAACCAACGACTGAACGAGTGTGAACTTTAAATCTTGGTTTTAATCCAAGTTCTTCCGCTTTCTCACGTGACATTAAAAGAATTGCATTTGCACCATCGCTAATTTGACTAGAGTTACCTGCAGTAATATTTCCATCTTCTTTAAATGCAGGTTTTAAAGTAGCTAATTTTTCAACGTTTGTGTTTTCTCTTGGTCCCTCGTCTTCTTTTAGAACTGTCTTCGTACCATCAGGCAACGTAACTTCTATTGGCATAATTTCTTTTTCGAAACGACCTTCATTTCGAGCTTTGATCGCTTTTTGGTGACTTTCATATGAGAATTGATCCATTTCTTCACGAGAAAAACCCCACTGATCTGCAATTCGGTCAGCAGATAGTCCTTGATTAATCATTTCATATTTCGATGTTAGTTCTTCACTAAATTGAACGTCTCCTCTATTTGAACCCATTGGCTGACGAGACATATTTTCAATACCTGCTGCAACAACAACATCCATGTCGCCACTAATAATCGCTTGTGCAGCAAAGTGAACTGCTTGTTGACTTGATCCACACTGTCTATCAATCGTTGTCCCTGGTACTTCAATTGGATATCCAGCTTGTAATGCTGCTACTCTAGCGATATCAATCGACTGCTCTCCCACTTGAGAAACGCACCCCATAATGACATCTTCTACTAAACTAGCATCTATTCCAGCTCTCTTAACTACTTCAGATAATGGCTTTGCTGCCAAATCTTCTGCACGGACTCCACTTAAAGCCCCATTTCTTTTTCCTACTGGTGTTCTTACCATTTCAACAATAACTGCTTCACGCATATTCATTACCTTCTCTCATTATTTTTTTGAAACCCCTTACAAAACTTTTAAACAGCTAGTAAAATCTTTGTTTTCACTGTAAGCACTTCTTGTTTTTCTTGATTTTTAATACTAACTCCTAGGCTTACAATCCCTCTTTGTTTATCTGAAAGTAATCTCTTATCTGTAATAGTATATTCACCAACCAAGGTGTCATTAGGTCTTACTGGAACCTTCCACTTTATTTCATCAATTCCAAGACCTCCTAAACAATCCCTACCTAGTACATCCATCCGAATAAAGTTTGCCCATACTGCATTCATCGAATAAAAACCAGAAGCTATCAATGATCCGAATGGACTTTCTTTTGCAGCTTCTTCATCTAGATGAAAATATTGTGGGTCATACTTTTCGGCGTATTCCATCATATCATTTTTATCTGTAATGACTTCATTCGTCTTGTAGATATCTCCAATTGTAAATTCGTCAAATTTCAATTTAATAGCACCTTCTAATTAGTCTTTAAATTAACGTGATTAAAAATTTTCAGAAAAATTACCCCGTGCTAATTCTAAAGTATAAACAGATTAAATTCTTATTTAGGCTGCATACGAATTGCGCCATCTAGACGAATTGTTTCTCCATTTAACATTGGGTTTTCGATAATGCTTTGCGCTAACTGCCCAAACTCCTCTGGATAGCCTAATCTAGGCGGGAAAGGAACCATTGCCCCTAAAGCTTCTCGAACTTTATCTGAAGCTGTAGCAAATAATGGTGTTTCAAATAGCCCTGGTGCAATCGTAAGTACTCGAATACCGAGAGATGATAAATCTCTAGCAATTGGTAATGTCATACCAACAATGCCGCCTTTAGAAGCACTATAAGCAACTTGGCCAATTTGTCCATCAAAAGCTGCAACAGAAGCGGTATTGATAATGACGCCTCTTTCTCCTTTGTCATTCGGCTCATTTTCACTCATCTTTTCTGCTGCAAGACGAATTGCATTAAATGTTCCAATTAGATTTACTTGAATTACTTTATTAAAACTACTCAAATCATGAGGGCCTCTTTTACCACTATATGTTTTTTCTGCAGCACCGATCCCAGCACAGTTTACTAGAGTGTTAATACTACCAAATTTATTTACTGCCGTTTCCATTGCAGCTTGCACACTTTCTTCATTTGTTACATCTGTTTTAATAAAAATAACATTTTCTCCCAATTCCTCGACTAACTTGTTTCCCAGCTCCTCTTGTAAATCTAGAATAGCTGCCTTTCCACCGTTAGATACGATGTTTCTCAATGTAGCTTCCCCTAAACCAGAAGCGCCTCCTGTAATTACCGCTGAAACTTGATTTAACTCCATCTTCATTCCCCTTTTCTATTGTGCAATATTTATTTTGGATCCTTAATAAGGATTCTCAACAGATAATTAGAAATAGCCTCAGCTAATTCACTCTTGCTTTTGCTACCTTTTGGTGAATACCAATCAATCATATAGTTCATGGCGCCTAAAATGATATTTCTCACAAGCCTTATGTCTATCTCCATAAATTCGCCATCTTCTATTCCTTGCTTGATTAAATCATCAAAATATTTACTATACTTCTCTCTTAACTCTAAAATATCATTTAATTGTTCCTCAGCAAATAGTTGTTCAGGTCTTGCACCCATAGTAAATCCTGTCCGCTCCGAAATTAAATACTCCATATGAATAATCATTGTTGCGTCTAATTTTTCTACAGGAGGTAAATCTTCAAATACTACTTTTTCTATATTTGCGATACTCTGTTCCAATAACATTTTTTGACTTTCAAATAATAAATCTTGCTTATCTTTGAAATAATAGTATACGGAACCTTTTGTCATTAATAACTTTGCTGCAATGTCTTCCATTGTTGTTGCATGGTATCCTTTTTCAGAAATAATACTTAATGCAGATTGAATGATTTCTTCTTTTTTCTTTTCTGCTTTCTTTTGGCGTAGTGACAATTTACATCCACTTCCTTATGTTATATTCTTAGTAGTTACTATTATTCTAAATATTCATTTTTTGAATGTCAAGTCAAATACGAATAAAAAGAAAAAATAATAACTACAATACACATTCAAAGCCCTTTATACGCCCTTAAAACGTGGTTTTCTTTTTTCAAAAAAAGCTTTCACACTTTCTTCATGGTCATCTGTTGTAAACGAAATTGCTTGAGCCATCGATTCCATAAAAAGGATATCTTCTAGAGATGATTCAAACGACTGATTAAGCATTGTTTTTGTTAATCCAACTGAATAGCCAGTATTATCTCTAATATTTGAGGCAAATTCCCATGCTCTATTCATTAGTTCTTCTTTGTTTGTTACTTCTAAACAAATACCATATTGCTTTGCCTCATTAGCAGTAATATTTCGCCCAGAGAATACTAATTCTTTAGCCCGCTGTAAGCCAACTAATCTCGGTAAATAATATAATCCTCCTAAGTCAGGAACGAGCCCCATTTTATTAAATCCCATATTAAATGTTGCGTTTTCAGAAGCAATTACAAAATCACATGATATTGCTAAACTCAAACCAGCACCAACTGCAAAACCATTCACTGCAGCGATTGTTGGTTTTTCAAGGGATGCTAAATCTTTATAGTATTGAATAGAACTTGTCATGAAGTCCCTTCCAACACCAGCATTTGAAATATTTGGGAAGCTTTTAATATCTCCACCTGCATTAAACGCTTTTCCTTTACCGGTTAATATAACGGCTCTTACAGCCGCTTCACTTTTCACTTGGTCTAAAACATCCGTTAACCCTTCTATAATCTCGATGGACAAAACATTCATCTTTTCAGGCTGATTTAAAGTAATCGTCGCGATATTATCTTTTATATCCAATAAAACAGCATTACTTTCCAATGATAAACTCTCCTCACTTTGAATTAAAACTCAATATGCCACTTTTCTTGAAAAAGTGGCATATATTTTCATTTAAAAATTAGCTGGATCCCAGAATTCCCCATTTTTATAGCTACGCAAAATTCTTTTTGCAATAGAAGCAGTATGAACTTCATCTGGACCGTCATAAATTCTCGCATAACGTGCTTCACGATACATTTTCTCTAAAGGTGTGTCCGCTGTTACACCTAAAGCTCCATGCACTTGAATCGCTCGATCTACTACATTATGAAGAACTTCTGCTCCATATACTTTAATCATTGCAATATCAACCCGTGCCTCACTACCTTCATCAATTTTTATAGCAGCCTCAAACGTCATCAAGCGAGCTGCTTGAATTTCCGTAGCTGAATCTGCAATAAATTTCTGAATCATTTGTTTATCAGACAATAGCGATCCGTGTGCATAGCGATTAAGCGCTCTTTCGCACATAAGATCGAAAGCTCTTTGTGCTTGTCCTAACCATCTCATAGAGTGATAGATTCTTCCTGGTCCTAGTCGTTTTTGAGCAATAAGAAATCCTTCACCACGGTTACCTAATATATTTTCTTTTGGTACTCTCACGTTTGTCAGTCGAATTTCACAATGATTTCCACCAGCGTGACCCATTGTTGGTACTACTCGAACAATCTCATAACCAGGGGTATCTGTAGGCACAACAATCATTGAGGATCTTTTATGACGTTGTTCCTCATCTGGTTCTGTCACACAAAACATCGTTGTAAATGCAGCCTTATTAGCACCTGTTGTAAACCATTTATGAGCATTGATTACCCATTCGTCCCCGTCAAGAACCGCTGTCGATTCAATTAACGTTGGATCCGAACCAGCTATATTAGGCTCTGTCAAACCAACAGATGGATTAATTTCCCCATCGACCAACGGATACAACCATTTTTTCTTTTGCTCTTCTGTACCATAGAGGTTTAACATCGTCCCATCTTGCGCAGTGTGGGTGCCTAGTGCCACCATCGCCGCTTCTGAACGACCGACAATTTCATTAACATACACGTAATCCATGAATGGTAAACCACCGCCACCAACATCTTTAGGTAAACCTAGGGCCCAAATGCCTTCTTTTTTTGCTAGTTTTTGTACTTCTTTAAGTACCCTAGTTCCTTCTTCTCCACCCTCTACGATTACGTTTTCAACAGGTATGACTTCTTTCTCAATAAAGTTCCTGACTTTACTTCTGAGTTCCCTAACATTCTCGCTCATTTGGAATTGCGATTTACTCAACAAAATCCCCTCCTGTAGTGTAATTTTCAAACCAATAAAAGTGAATTAAATCGGATATCAAAAAGGTTTATTAATCAATTTCTGCTATTTGCTCTTTGTTTTAATAGAAAACGCTGAGTTTTCCCACTTTGTGTTTTAGGAAATTCCTCAATGAACTCAATTTCTCTTGGATATTGATGTTTTGATAGCTTACTCTTAACAAATTCACTCAATTCCTTTGATAATTCTTCTGTAGAATCGAATGACTTCTGTAATACAATAAATGCTTTCACAATTTCTCCTTTTACTTTATCTGCCTTTCCAACTACTGCAGCTTCTAAAACAGCAGGGTGGTCCATTAGAGTTGCCTCTACTTCTGTCGGCCCTATACGATAACCCGAGCTTGTAATCACGTCATCCGCTCTTCCTTGGAACCAAAAATAACCATCTTCATCTTGCAATGCTAAATCACCAGATAATATCCAATTACCAAACACTTTCTCCTGTGCTTTCTTTTCATTATTCCAATAACCCATAAATTCAAAGTTATCATCAATTGCTAATGCAATTTGTCCTACTTCTCCTTGCTTTACTTCTTCACCTTTTTCATTAATAAGACCTACTTTAAATCCTGGTAAAGGTAATCCCATTGAACCTGGCTTCACTTTCATATCAGTTATATTGTAGTTATTTAACATCATACCTATTTCCGTTGCACCATAATGGTCATAGATAGCTCTACCAAAATTCTTTTCAAAATACCGCACAACTTCAGCATCCAAAGGTTCTCCAGCACTACTAAATTTTTTGGTGTTAATATCATATTCTTTCAATAGCTCGGGTCCCTCTGCCATCATTAAACGATAAGCAGTTGGAATATAACTAAAGTTTGTCACCTTATACTTTTCAAGAATATAGAAAATTTGTTTAGGTATAAAAGGGCCTTTATAAACAACTGTCTTTTGTCCTAAACTAAGTGGTCCAAATGTACATGCTAACAGTCCATTTGACCAACCCAAATCTGCTGCTCCAAAGAATACGTCACTTTCATCGATATCAAGTGCATACCTCAAGTACGGATATAGATAATACAGGCCTTTATGGGCTGCTATTGAACCTTTTGGTAAACCTGTTGATCCAGAGGTATACTGAATGACACTCGGTTCCAATCCTATTATCTTCTCAATTTCGAAGTTTGTTGATTGAGAATCAACAAACTCCCAAAATGTTTTTCCATCAATTTTCTCATCAACTAACAATATTTGAAAGTCAAATTCTAATTCCTCTAATTTTTTTGTTTGTTCACTATTAGTTAACAACAAACTTATGCCACTGTCAGATGTTCGATGTGCTAGTGCATCAGGTCCGAACGCTGTGAATAGAGGAACATAAATTGCTCCTATTTTCCATGTTGCTAGAATAGTAATAACTAAATCCATATCTTTTGCTAGTAATCCTGCAACTCTATCACCTTTTTTAATACCCAATGAGCGTAACGCATTTGCCATCTGATCTGATTTTTCTTTTAGCTTTGAATAGGTCCATACTTCCTCATTACCTTTTTCATCTTCCCAATATATAGCTATACGATCAGGGTCTTTAGCCCAACGATCACAAGCCTCATGTGCCATATTAAATACTTCATCCGGATTGCCACTGTAGTGTTTCTTAACTTTATCCCACGAAAAGTCTTTTAGGATTTGTTCATATTTCATTAACTTACACTCCGTATCCAGAATATTTTTAGTTCTATTAATATATTGCTTGTTAATCAGAATTATTACCTATAGCTATCTACATATTCCTCATAAGAAAATTCTCCAGACTCATCTAATTCCTCTATTGTCTTTAACAAAATATCTACCATTTGCTTTGTACGATCATTTTGTTTTCCAAAATTCTTCCAATATGTTTCTTTGCTTATTTCTCTTAATTCATTGTAATCTTCTTCGTTCATCTCAACTACCTCAACACCATTTTCTTCTGCAAATTGAATACCGCTTTGTGTATATTGTTTTGATATTCCAAGTGTTTCTGCTTCGACTTCTTTCGACACCTCTAAAATGATTTCTTGAATATCACTAGGTAAATCATCCCAAGTGCTCTGACTAACTGCTATTCCAGAAATTGCTGGATCTACTTCACCAGGGATAGTCACATAATCAACAACTTCATGAAGATTGTGCACATCAAGTGTGTAATATGGGAAAGTGATTCCATCAATCGTTCCTCTTAATAATGATTCATAATATTCAACAAATGAAACTGATGCTATTCCGGCTCCTAAAGAAGAATAATAATCAGCTATATTCGGAGAAGGTCCACTGAGTACAGTTCCAGAAAAATCATCTTTTTTAGCAATTGGAGTATTCGACATATAACCCGCTGCAGAACTATAATAAATGTGTAACGGCTTTACTCCATATTCACCTAAAGCTTCTGCATACAAATCCCCAAATTCTGTTTCATTTAGTAAATGACTTAATGACTCTTCACCTTGAAAAGCATATGGTAAAGAACCCCAATCACTTTCCGGAATCTTATCAGCCCATGCAGCATGGGAAAATACTTGCAAATCAATGGTTCCACGCGCTAAGGCGTCTAATGCTTCTGATTGCCCCGCTAACTGATTGTTATAAAAGATTTCAATTTCCACTCTACCATCCGTTCGCTCTTCAACTCTTTCAGCAAATCCAATAGTAGCAACTGCAGCTGGTGACTCTAAATCCGCATGCGGTGAATTAATTGAGTTCAATTTTAGTTTATAAACTTCTTCTTTACCTTCTACGGCTTCTACAGTATCTTCACCTTCTGAAGTTGTTGAAGTATCATCCGAACAAGCAACTATTATAAATAGAAATGATATGGCCATAATTGTAAGAGTCATTTTAATTAATCTTTCCATAATGCTCACCTCAAGTTTTATGTTTAATTTCCTGTATATACTTAAAAGTCTATTTCGTTGTACATTAATCAAAATCTGTTCTTACCTAATAAATTTAGTTCATTTTTATTTGTAATTTTCCAAATATTTTTCGTAAGGTTGTAGATCTGACTTTTCAATATCTTCTATTGTGTCTATTAATATATCCACCATTTCTTTTGTTCTCTCATTTTTCTCTGCAAATTTCGACCAATAAGTCTCCCTACTAATTTCTCTTAATTCATTATAATCTTCTTTTGACATTTCAATTACTTCAATACCATTATCTCTAGCAAACTGTACACCACTTTTTGTGTATTCTTTTGATATTTCCATAGTTTCTTGCTCTATTTCCATCGAAACTTCTAAAATAATCTCTTGTATATCACTCGGTAACTTATCCCATGTGCTAGAACTAACTACAACACTAGCAAGAGCTGGATCTACTTCACCTGGTACTGTGATATAATCAACCACCTCAGATAAGTTATAAGTCTCGAGTGAATAATATGGAAAAGTAACCCCATCGATTGTTCCTCTTAGTAATGATTCATAATAATCCGCAAAAGATACCGATGCTATACCTGCTCCCATTGATGAATAAAAGTCTGATATATTTGGGGACGGAGCACTAAGCACTACTCCAGAAAAATCATCGGGTTTTGCTATAGGTTTAGTTGTTAAATATCCTGCAGCAGAACTATGATAAAAGTGGAGTGGCTTTACACCATAATCCTCAAAAGCCTCTGTATACAATTCACCAAATTTTGTCTCATGAACTAAATGATGCAAATATTCTTCACCTTGGAAAGCATAAGGAAGGTTCCCCCAATCGCCTTCAGGAATTCGATCTGCCCAAGCTACTGGAGAAATCACTTGAAAGTCGATGGTTCCACGAGTTAACGCTTCCAGTGATTCTGATTGACCTGCTAACTGATTATTAAAATAGACTTCAATTTCAACTCGCCCATCGGTTCTTTCTTCTACTCTCTCTACAAATTCAACTGTCCCATGATGTGAAGGGGTGCCCTCAACCGCTGGGGCATTTTGAGAGTTCATTGTTAGCTTATAAACTTCATTTTCAGTTCCTTCACTAGCTTCACTATCTTCAGCTGGAGCTTCTTCACTACAAGCAACTAATATACAAAGAATTAAAATACTCATGGTTGTTGATATAATTTTCGTGAATTTACTACTCATCTGACAACCCCATTCTCATTTATTTAATTCATTTATAAATCCCAACTTCAGTTTCCCAAATATACATTTTAAATTATGAACTCTCCTTGATGATTCTATTCATTTACAAAGTGAATTTACATATTGCATCTTGGGCACTGTCGATAGCTCTATCCCTCTCATTAGAGGGATAATTAACAAACAACGTTAATAAAATCAAATACTTTTGGATGCTAATTCCTGTTTTCTTTACATTTTCAAAACCCCATTTAATTTATCTAACTGAGAAAAACATGTTTTATTGTCCTTCAATTAACCAATTGAAGTGATTAATTATTAAATGTTTTGCTCTCATTTACTAATATCATCTATAGATTTCTAAATAATCATCATATGATCTGCCACTAGATTCCTCATACTCTTCTATTGCTCCTACCAGTGCATCTACCATTTTAGCTGTTCGTTCGTTTTGTTGGGCAAAATCTTCCCAATATGTTTCTTTACCTTTTTGTCTTAATTCATTATAAGCTTCTTCCGTCATCTCAATAACTTCAATACCATTTTCTCTTGCGAACTCAATACCACTTTTTGTGAACTCTTTTGACAGCTCCATTGTTTCTTGCTCAATTTCCATTGCTACGTCGTAAACAATTCCCTGTAAATCTGCAGGTAATTTATTCCAAGCTTCAAGACTAACTACCATCATAGAAAGGGCAGGGTCTACTTCTCCTGGAACAGTTATATAATCAACAACTTCATGTAATCCATATGTTTCAAGTGAATAATATGGGAAAGTAATCCCATCAATCGTCCCTCTTAGTAGAGCTTCATAATAATCTGCAAAAGAAACAGAGGCAACCCCGGCTCCTAAGGAAGAATAATAATCTGATACTTTAGGAGATGGACCACTAAGCACCACACCTGAAAAATCATCTGCACTCGCAATAGGTTTAGTAGTCAAATAGCCAGCAGATGCTGTATGAAAATAATGCAATGGTTTTACACCATAATCTTCTAACGCTTCATGATATAGTGATCCAAATTCAGTCTCACGTAAAAGATGTTGTACAAACTCTTCACCTTGAAAAGCGAACGGTAAATTTCCTCCGTCACCTTCTGGAATTCTATCAGCCCAAGAAACTGGAGAAGTAACTTGAAAATCAATTGTTCCTCTTGCCAATGCATCCAATGATTCAGATTGACCAGCTAATTGATTATTATAAAACACTTCAATTTCTACTCTACCATCGGTTCTTTCATTTACACGTTCTATAAAACCAACCGTCCCAAGATGCGTTGGTGTTCCTTCCACAGCAGGTGTTAACTGAGAGTTCATCGTCAATTTATAAACTTGTTCATCATTTTCTTCAGCATTTACTTCTCCTTCTGAAGATGAAGTTTCATTATTTCCACATGCAACTAATAACAACATAAATGCGATACCCATTATTATTGTTATAATTCTATTATGTTTTTTCATGACCCACCTCTATTTTTATGTTTTTATTTAAAATGATTACTTAAATTAATTAACCGAAGCACCTTTACTTAAATGACTCAAAAAGTCAACTTGTGCTAAATGCTCTCCCGCATCAATATTAATACACTCGCCATTAATATATTCAGCTTGTGGAGAAGATAAGAAATACGCAATACCTGCCACTTCTTCCAACTTTGCAAATCTTCCTAATGGAACATTCTTGACAGCTTGCTTGTAAGATTCCTCTGTTGGCATCAATCTTTTTACTCCTTCTGTATCATCAATCCCACCTGGAGCAATACAATTTACACGAATTCCATATTTCTTTCCCCATTCTACGGCCAATGTCTTACTCATTGCCAATACCCCTGCCTTCGCTGATGTCGAATGAACAACGCCTGGGACTCCACCTGGCCATGGTGCAACAATATTTAAAATCGATCCTTTGGTGCCATCCTTAATCCATTGTTTAGCAACTGCTTGAGAACAAAACCATGTGCCATTTAATACAATTTCAACGACCGACTTCCATCCATTTGGACTAAGGTCTTCAGAATCAACAATAAAATTACCCGCAGCATTATTAATTAGTAAGTCAATACGTCCAAACTTTTCAATTGTTGCATCAACCATATTTTTTACAAGCTCTGGCTCTCTAACATCCATACCATATGTCAGTACTTGATTATCAAATGTTTCAATTTCCTTCTTCGCATTTTCAAGTTTTTCAACTGTTCTACCTGAAATGACTACATTCCATCCTTCATTTACATATTTCTCGGCCATTCCTTTACCTAAACCACTTCCACCACCAGTTATTACAACAACTTTTCTATCCATTATTGACCTCCTGTTTTTTTATAGTTTTAGTATGCAATTAACCAAAGTGCTTACCTATTTCCTCTATTAAAGGGATTGGTCTTCTCCTATTCATATCAATCATCACACTAGTTGTTTGAGCTTCCGTTATAAGGATTCCGCTTTGATTGGATATGTTTTGTTTCATTGTGAAACTAGTATTCCCACGTTTATACGGTGATGTTTCAATTGTTAAAACATCACCCAATCTTCCCTCACCAATAAATGAAACTTCTATATTGCGAAGTACAAAGCCCAATCCTTTATTTATCAATGTTTCTATTTGAAAATCATGTTTGTTATACCAATCAAACCTTGCTCGCTCTAAATACTTTATAAAGACAAGGTTATTGACATGATTAAATATATCAAGATCTTCTTCGTCGACCTTAATCTCTGAAATAAACCGGCTCACAACTATCCCACCTTTTGTAAAAGTATCTATTATAAACAGAAGATGTTATTCCTTGTCCTAGATAAAGCATTTAATTAACAGGACGTAATTGTCTTTTAAGAATTTTTCCTGATGGGTTTCGTGGAAATTCCGCCACAAATTCTAGTTCTTTTATTCTTTGGTATTTTGACAACTGATTATTACAATAATCCATCAGTTCTTCTTCTGTTATCTCCGTTTCACCTTTTAAGACAACATAAGCTTTTACACTTTCGCCCCATACTTCATCTTGAATACCAATTACAGCCGCTTCAAGAACTGCTTGATGTTTAAATAGAATTTCTTCTATATCCTTAGAGTATATATTTACTCCTCCACTGATAATCATATCTTTTTTCCTATCGAGTAAATAATAGTACCCGTCTTCGTCGACTCTCCCCATATCACCTGTTAGGAACCAACCACCTTCGATAAAGGATTTTTCCGTCTCTTCTGGCTGATTATAATAACCCTTAAATAGAGTGCTACTCTTGATTGCGAACTCTCCACCCTCATTCACACCAACATCGTTCCCGTTTTCATCTAATAACCTCACTTGAGCATCCTCTGCCTGTTGTCCAATAGAAGTAGATTTACTCAGGACTGAATCTGGTCGCAAAGATATATAAGCACCGGTCTCAGAACTACCGAAAAATTCACTAAACTTGCAGTTGAACTCTTTTATAATGGAAGCTTTTGTTGGCTCTGTAATTGGTGCACCTCCAGAAATCAATCGTACTAAAGAAGATAAATCATACTGCTTCAGATTCGGTTGCTGTAACATTAAAATATATTGTGTAGGTACGAAAACGGAATGTGTTACTTTTTCGTCTTGTATAACTTGTAAAGTTTTTTCAGGGCCAAATTCTCGTGTTACGGCTATCCGTATTCCTAATACCGAAAGTATATATAATATGTTACAACCTATACTGTGATAAAGAGGAACAGTAATTAAAAAGACACTTTTATAATTGACACTCCACTCAAATGGGATTTTTAATACTCTCATTAACATGGCACCTTGTGTTAACATGATACCTTTTGGTAAAGCAGTAGTTCCTGAAGAATACATAAGACATGCTAAATCGTCTTGTCCAACTTCTATATTAATTT
The DNA here is from genome assembly GCF_042650085.1 of Oceanobacillus longus. NCBI lineage: Bacteria > Bacillati > Bacillota > Bacilli > Caryophanales > Bacillaceae > Oceanobacillus > Oceanobacillus longus. The sequence goes on from NZ_JBHSAO010000006.1 coordinate 419,108, forward strand.
CATCAAATTTGCCAACGTTAAAAAACTGATAGCTGACAAATTCGGTGGCTACTTCCTCGTCACTGAGCAAAACCGTTTTGCTTGCATCTAACGAATCTAAACTATCTAGAACTGTATTGTAGTCTTGTAATGAATCTGTCTCTATAAAAGCAAGTTTTGCATCTGATTTATTTATTAAAGCAGTTAAATCATTACCTTTTACCATATAGTTTATTGGTACAGATACTGCCCCTATCATAGAAACAGCAAAATATATCTCTGCCGTTTCCAATCTGTTTCGCATGTATAAAACAACGTGATCTCCTTTGCCAATCCCCTTTGCCATTAAAGAATGACCAATTGATTTCACCCTGTTATACAATTCTAAGTATGTTAACTTCTCATTTTCAAAAGTTATTGCAGTTTCATGCGGTTTGTTTTTCGCTGAAACGGACAAACCTGAATGAAGATTAAGAAATTGCATGTTATCACCCTTTATTTTTTATATAAGCACGAGCTAGATTACTTAATACTTAATATCCTTAGGCAATCCAAGGACTCTTTCTGCCACTATATTTCTTTGTATATCTGATGTGCCACCTTCAATCGTATATGCACGTGAACGTAAATAATGTCGCTGCCATTCTCCAGAAACTAATGCATCATTCTTCCAAAGCGTACTGGCCGAACCATGGAGTGACAAAGCAAAGTCATAAATCTCTTGACCTAATTCACTTGCTCCTAATTTCTCCATTGATCCTTCAGGACCCGGATAACCTCTTTTAATCGTATTTGTTAAATTACGATAATAGTTTAATAGGAGTCCTCTTGATTTTGCCTTTAGCTTCGCAATCTTTTGTCGAATAATAGGATTTTCAATTAATCGAACCCCACCCCTTTCCATTGTGTTAGCAAGCTCCACAACTTCATCAAACGTTTTTTGCAATTGAAAAATTTGTCTTGCAACTCCAGTTCGTTCATGACTTAATAATATTAATGAAACTCTCCATCCGTCATTCACTTCTCCAACAACATCGGCTTCATAAGCAATAGCATCATTTAAGAAAACTTCGTTAAAATCTTTTCTATCATCAATTGATCGAATACCTTTTAACTCAACACCTTCTTGTTCCATATCGATTAGAAAAGCTGTGATTCCTTCGTGCTTTTTTCCAGTGTTTTTCGTACGAGCTAGAACAAAACACCTATCTGCCAAGTGAGCAACACTGGTCCAAATCTTTTGACCATTGATTACCCATTTATCGCCTTTTTTAACTGCTGTCGTTTGCAGAGATGCTAAATCAGACCCTGAATTCGGTTCTGAATATCCTTGACACCAAATTTCTTCACCATTTAAGATTTTATGTACATATCTTTCTTTTTGCTCTTTTGTACCAATCTGTAATAATGTAGGACCAACCATAGCGACACCAATAGCATTAATTTGCGGCGGCGCTTTTACTCTAGCCATTTCTTGTTCATAAATAACCTCTTCTATCAAACTAGCTCCTCTACCACCGTATTCCCTAGGCCATGAAATGCCACTCCAATTTCCTTCAAACAATTTTTTTTGCCAACCTTTAAAGAACTTTCTTTGTTCTTCTATGCCTTCAGGGATTTCCCTCTTCCCTTCTAACCATCCTTCTGGCAAATTCGCTTCTAACCATTGTCTTAGTTCATCGCGAAAAGATTCCTCTTTTTCAGTAAATGAAAAATCCATATAAATACCCTCCTATTAATTTTATAGTTAATTATTTAGTCCATCTTAGAAAACGCTTCCATTAAATTAAAAACTACTTAAATGTACGTTCCTTCCACCAAGGATAAAATTCTGGTAAATCTGTACTCACTTTCATATTGAATTCTGGGTTACGCTTTTCAAGAAACGCATTAACACCTTCTGCAACATCTGCATTTCTCCCTGTCCAATAAATATATTTCGACTCTATTTTATGAGCTTCCATAGGATGATCTGCTCCAAGCATCTTCCACATTAGTTGTCTATTCAATGCTACTGATATTTGAGAAGTGTTACCCACAATTTCTCTTGCTAACTCTTTTGCTGTATCAAGTAATTTATCAGCTGGTACAATACGACTTGCTAAACCACCTTCAAATGCTTCTTTTGCAGAAAACACACGACCTGTGGAAACCCATTCCATAGCTTGTTCTATACCTACTAACCTTGGTAGAAACCAACCACCGCAAGATTCTAGTGTTATCCCTCTGCGTGCAAAAACAAATCCCATTTTTGCATCTTCAGAGATAATCCGTATATCCATTGGAAGTGTTAAAGTTGCACCAAATCCTACTGCTGGACCATTGATTGCTCCAATGATTGGTTTATTTAAATCGTAAATTCGTAAAGTAACTAAACCGCCACCATCTCTAGTATCTTCCATTGGTAAATCTGATTTAAAGATATCCCCGTCTTTATCTAAATCAGCACCTGCACAAAACGCTCTACCTTCTCCAGTGATAATAATGACTCTCACATCATCATTTTCATCAGCTTTGTTTAAAGCATCTAACAATTCATCAATCATTGGCATATTTAATGCATTTAATCTTTCTGGTCGATTAAGTGTTATTATCATAATACCTTCTTCTAAATTTGTTTTAAGTGTTTCATACATTTTTACATCCTCCTTTATGTTCAAATCTAATAAAGTAAAATCATTAATCTATTCTTTCTTTTCTAAATCCTTTCCTGAGAGTAATCTTAGACAGTATCCCAATACTAATTCCGAAAATTGAAACACAAAATTTAAATAATAGTTTATTTTATGAATTATTAGTATGAATATTACTATCATAAGTAGAAGATGTCAAGATTATTTTCTGACTTTTTATATTATTTAAAAATCACTTTAATAGATTAGTTAAAATTACATATAAATTAAGATGTTATCAATTTGTTTGTTTCCATCATTCAATGAATTCATAATTATAAAATTCATAATATACATAATTAACTTTACAATTAATTCAATTAATTATAAGATATTCATGATACAAATTTCACTTTGGCTAGAATGTCATCCAATTGACTATACAAATTAGCAATTGTATTGAAAATATGAGGAGGAGAGAATAGAAATGAAAAAAAAATCAGTGATTATGACAGGTGGAGGAAGTGGCATTGGTAAAACTACTGCCATTAGACTCGCAAAAGAAGGCGCCAAGATAATGGTAACGGATATGAACGAGGAATCAGCAAACGAGACGGCAAAAATCATAAAACAAAACAATGGAATTGCAGAAGTATTAAAAGTTGACGTTACGAAAGTAGAGGATATTAAAAATATGATCCAACACACTGTTGATACGTTGGGTAGTGTTGATTCATTAATAAACAATGCAGGAATTTCCAATGCAGAAACGCTCCTACACAAAACAGATGAAAGTACCTGGTATAAAATTATTGATGTCTGTTTAAATGGTGTATATCTTGGTATGAAATACGCGTTACCAGAAATGATTAAAAATGGTGGCGGCACGATTGTAAATGTATCTAGTATCGCTGGAATCAAAGGACAAAAGTTCCTGAGCGCTTATAGCGCAGCTAAAAGTGGCGTCATTGCAATAACAAAAACTACTGCCTTAGAATACGGAAAACATGGAATTCGAGTAAATGCAGTAGCTCCAAGTATTATTGATACACCAATAGTGAAAGATTGGAAAGAATCCCAAAAATGGGAAGCGCTTTCTACTGCAAACGCCTTGAGAAGAATTGGTCAACCAGAAGAGGTTGCAGAGACGATATTATTTTTAGCTTCTGAAAAGTCTTCTTATATTACTGGTAGAACATTAGCAATTGATGGGGGAACTTTATTAGGAAAATAGAATGTTCATCTTACCACAAAGATAAATAATATAGAAAAATAGGAGTGAAGAATATTTGAATGAAAATAAAGAAATTATAGCTGTAAGAGATGGACAAGATTTCAACAGAACAAAACTAACGGAATACTTAGTGATGCACTTAGAACTTCCTGAACATACCGAATTAGCAGTACAGCAATTTTCTGCTGGGATGGCTAATTACACATATTTGATTAAATATGAGGATTGGAAAGCAGTACTTAGGCGACCTCCTAATGGCCCATTACCACCAAAGGCACATGACATGGAAAGAGAATATAATTTTCTAAGTAAAATCTATAAGCATTTTCCTATCGTTCCTGAAGCTTATTTATTTTGTGATGATGAAAGTATACTTGGTGTACCATTTTACGTTATGGAATATAAAGAAGGAACGGTACTTGATAAAGAGTTTCCAAGTAACATTACAGTTACTGACGAGCTACTTAAACATATTTCCAAGGAAGCTGTTCAGGCACTCGTTAAGCTTCATCAACTTGACTATAAAAAAATCGGACTGGAAAATCTCGGCCACCCTGAAGGTTTTTTGGAACGTCAAGTCTATGGCTGGATTAAACGCCATGAAAAAGCGAAAACACATCATGTTCCTTACTATGATGAAGTAAAACAGTGGTTAACTGAGAATACCCCACAATCAACAAATGTATCCATCGTTCACAATGATTATAAACTTAATAACATTGTATTATCTCCTGATTTAAAGGAAATTAAAGCTATACTTGATTGGGAAATGGTAACTATAGGAGACCCTTTATTTGATCTTGCAAATGCACTAGCATACTGGACTCAACACGATGATTCTCCATTATTAAAAGATAGTTTATATTCTATTACTGCAAATCCAGGCTTTTATACAAGGGAAGAATTTATCCAACAATATGCACTAGAAACTAAACAAGATATTACAAATATTGATTTTTATTTGGCGACTGTTTATT